>DASUIG010000032.1:0-63249 GCA_036273155.1 Gaiellaceae bacterium
CGAGTCGACCTGGACGCGGGTGGCGGGTAGCGCGCTCGTGAACGCGGACGTGACGCGGGCGGCCGCCGCGGCCGGCGCGGTCTACGGGTACACGCGGACGCTCGCCCGCGGCGAGGGCTCGGCGACCGTCTTCTTCGCCCGCGAGGCCTAGGCTGAGGCGGCCGCGGCGGCGCGCGTGCGCAGGCCGACGGCGAGCGAGGCGGCGACGCCAACGAGCGCCGCGACGGCGGCGGTGCCGCAGAGCAGCAGGCCGGAGGCGAGCCCGAAGTTGATCGCCTGCTCCTTGTGCACACCGAGCGCGAGCAGGACCGCCGCGGTGGCGCCGACGTTGGCGACGGCGCCGCCGGAGGCGATCGGGATCAGGGCCGCAGCGGCCGAGAGGCAGAGGACGACGAGGGCGATCGTCGGCGAGAAGCCGATCCCGAGCGCCGCCAGCAGCAGCGTGCTGCCGAAAGCGCGCGAGGTCCAGCAGCCGACGAGGAAGAGCCAGGCCGCGACCGCCTCGCGCTTGGCGCCGACCGGGCGGGCCGCGCGGCCGACGAGGCCGGAGAGCCGGGGCCGGCGGGCGACGAAGGGCAACCGCGCGAGGTGGCGGCCGAAGGCGAGCAGCCCGCAGCAGGCGACCCCGAAGGCGACGACGACCATGAGCGGGAAGCGGAAACTGGACGAGGTCGTCGCCGTCGCCGAGATCGAGAGCGGCAGGAAGGCGACCGCGTCGACGAGCCCAAGCGAGATGATCGAGAGCGCGATCGCCTCGAGCCCGATCCGGACTCCGCCGAGCCTGCGCAGCGTCCCGATCTTGATCAGGTAGTCGAGCCGGAACGGCAGCACGGCTCCACTCGCTGCGGCCGCGCCGACCGACGCGAGGCAGCGAGCCTGATCGGGTTGCTGCTCGCACGGGAACAAGCGATGCCAGCCGCGCGCCCGCAGGACGAAGCTCGCGAAGTAGCAGACCGCGGCGAAGACGACGTACACGGCGCTCGCATGTGCGAGGGGCCAGCTCGCCCCCGTCAGCCGCTGCCCGACGAGCACACAGGCGGTTACCGTCACGGCCGCAAACAGCGTTCCGGTCAGCCATCGCCGTCTGGACACCCTGCTCCTTTCGACCGCGTTCGGTGCGTGAGTCGCAAAGGAGTAGCCAGGAGCCTCGGCGGCTTGAGCCCCCATGGTAGCGGCGATCGGCTCAGGCCGCCCATGTGCGACAATGGTGGGGAGCGCGAAGCACTTGCGCGGTCGCCGTCGAGGCAGCCCGTCCTCTTCGACTGCCAGGCATGCAGAGAGGAGCAGGGCAATGGAGATCACAGCTGACGCGCCACGTGTTAGGCCAAAGCTGCGCGGTGTCCTGCATGCGGCCGGCTTCGTCGTCGCGTGCGTCGTCGGGGCCTTCTTCGTGGACGCGACGCATGGGAAACGCCTCGTGGCGGCGGCAGTGTTCGCCGGCTCGGCGGCCACGATGCTCGGTGCGAGCGCGCTCTATCACCGGATCTGGTGGAGCCCGCGCGCGCGCCCGCGCATGCGGCGCGTCGACCACGCCGGGATCTACCTCCTCATCGCGGGGACGTACACGCCCGTCGGCCTCCTGAGCCTGCACGGAAGCATCCAGCGCACGGTCCTCGGCGTCGTATGGGCAGGCGCTGCGGCGGCGATCGTCACGAAGATCTGCTGGGTGAGCGCGCCGAAGTGGCTGTCGGCCGTCTTCGGGATCACGCTCGGCTGGATCGGCATTGCGGCGATGCCGCAGCTCGCGCACAGCGCGGGCTTCGCTGCGGTCGCACTGCTCGCAGCCGGCGGCATCGCGTACACGCTCGGCGCGATCGTCTACGCACGCCGACGTCCCGATCCCATCCCCGCCGTGTTCGGCTACCACGAGATCTTTCACGCGCTGACGCTCGTCGCGCTCGGCTGTCAGTACGTCGCAATCGCACTCTTCGTCGTAAAGGTGGGCTGAACATGGACGGCTCGATGCTCTGGTTCAACGTCGAGAAGGGCTACGGCTACATCCAATCCGAGGCGGACGAGCGGTTGTACGTCGACAGCAGCGGCTTCCTGCCGGGGCACGAGCCCCCGCCTCGCTGCAAGGGCGCTTCCGTCACCTTCGAGCGACAGGCGGTCGAAGGCGAAGGCGAAGCGCACGCAGTCGACGTCGCCTTCGTCGTGCAGGCGGAAGGGCGGCGTGCGCGGCTCCGCCACTCGCGCGGCGGGAGCTCTCTCTAACCTCGCGCAGGAACATCGGCCGATGCTTGGCGACGGCCTTCGCCAACGGCCCGACGAGCACCTCTAGCCCGCTATCGCAGGAGGTCCGGCCGCCGCGGCGAACCACCGCGTCGAGGGCCATGTTCAACGGTGCAAACACCGGCTTCATGCTGCTCGCCGCCAGCCTGGTGATGTTGATGACTCCCGGGCTCGCGTTCTTCTACGGCGGGCTCGTCGGCCGCTCGAACACGCTGACGATCATGATTCAGAGCTTCGCCTCGATGGGGATCACCACGATCCTCTGGTGGGCGGTCGGGTACTCGCTGTGCTTCAACGGCGGCTCGAACGGCATCTACGGGAACTTCCACCTCGCGTTCCTGCGCCACGTCGGCGTGCACACGCTGTACAAGCCGTCCGGCATCCCGCTCGTCGTACTCATCGCGTACCAGATGATGTTCGCCATCATCACGCCCGCTCTCATCACCGGCGCGTTCACGAACCGCGTGACCTTCAAGGCGTACCTGATCTTCCTCGTCGTCTGGCAGCTCGCCGTCTATTACCCGTTCGTGCACATGTTCTGGGGCAACGGACTGCTCGCGCACTGGGGCGCGCGCGACTTCGCCGGCGGGATCGTCGTGCACGCGAGCGCCGGCTGGGCAGCGCTCGCGTCGGTGCTGTACGTCGGCAAGCGCAAGTTCGCGGATGCGCCCCACAACATCCCGTTCATCGCGCTCGGCACCGGCCTGCTCTGGTTCGGGTGGTACGGATTCAACGCCGGCAGCGAGCTCAAGGTCGACGACATCACCGCGACCGCGTTCCTCAACACCGACATCGCGGCGTCGTTCGCCGCCATCACGTGGCTGTTCGTCGAGTGGTGGTACGCGAAGAAGCCGCACTTCGTCGGCCTGCTCACGGGAGCCGTGGCCGGTCTCGCGACGATCACCCCCGCCGCCGGCTACGTGCCGATCTACGCCTCCGTCGTGATTGGAATCGCGGCCGGCGTGGTCTGCTACTACGCCATCCAGCTGAAGAACCGGCTCCACTGGGACGACGCTCTGGATGTGTGGGGAGTGCACGGGATGGGCGGGATGCTCGGCATCGTCCTGCTCGGTGTCTTCGCGGGGACGGCGATCAATCCCGCCGGTGCGCAGGGGCTCGTGCACGGCTCGGGGACGTTCTTCTTCAAGCAGCTCGCCGCGGGCGCCGGCTGCTCCGCCTATGCGTTCGTCTTCACCTACGCGATGCTGCGAGTGATCGACCTCGTCACTCCGGTCCGCGTGGGAGCGGACTCCGAAGAGGGGCTCGACGCCTCGATGCACGGCGAGTCCGCGTACGCGCTCGGCGTCTGACTACGGCGACGAACTGCACACGACGTGCGTCTCGCCGCCCATGAACCCTGCACGGATCACCGTCGTGCACCCCGCGGGCGGCGCATGGTGGCCGCCGCTCAGAAGCACGGCGACGGGAGTGAGCGCGGCCGCCACCAGTGCGACGACGCCGATGAACCAGCGATCGCGACCCTGGACGCGCCGGCATAGGCGCTCACTCTCCGCGGGCATCTAGAAGACGACGGCCACGCCGCGCGGGAGGATGACGACCGGACAGCCGGCGAGCTCGATCAGGTACTCGGCGGCGGCGCTGACGGTGACGCGTCCGTTCACCGTTCCGGGCTTCGAGCCGACGACGAGCAGGTCGACGTCGCGGCTCGCGCGCTCCACCACCTCGGCTCCGAGACGCTGCGCGAGCACGTCGGCCGTCTCGCGCGTGCACGGGTCGCCGTCCTCGCTGATCGGGCGAATGGTCTTGACGGAATGCTCGCCGCCGGCGAAGCCGGCCGGCGCGAGCGCGAGCGCGACCGGGCCGCCCTCGAGCAGGCGGCGCGCCGTCGCCTGCGGATCGACGTGGCCGGGGGCGGTGCGGTACTCGGAGCCGAACACGATCATCTCGGCGCCTTGCGAGAGCGCGAGCTCGCGCAACCCTTCTGCGGTGGACGCGCTCTCGACGATGTGGAACGGGATGCCGTCGGGAACGTCGCGCACGCTCTCGCCGTCGTGACTCACGTACGCGAGCTCGATCGACGCGCCCGCCTCGGCCAGCAAGCGGCCGAGGGCGAGCGCGTCGCGGTCGTTGTCGGTTCCGTCGTACGAGACGATGATCGTCGTCACGTGGCCGGCGCAGCCTCGGTCGCGTGGGCTGCGATGGCGTGCGCCAGCGCAGCCGGCGGGATACCTGACGGGTACGCGAGCGACGGGATGTCCGAGGGATAGACCTCGTGGCCGTGGACGGCGAGGTCGCCCATCTCCATGTCCTCGTCGCTCATGCGCAAGGGCACGAAGACGCCGACGAGCTTGAGGAGGACGAACGTTCCCACGCCGGAGAACACGATCACCCAAGCTGCGGTCAACGCCTGCCACTTCAGCAGGTGCAGGCCGCCCGTGACGGAGACACCGGGGATGATCTGCATCGCGGAGTCGGCGAGCAGGCCCGTGAGCAGGCCGCCGAACAGGCCGGCGAACCCGTGGGTGTAAACGACGCCGAGCGTGTCGTCCACGTTGCGGAACGGCCGGAGCAGCGCGAGGTAGTTGTAAGCGACGTAGACGAGCACGGAGGCGGCCGCGCCGATCACCATCGCGCCCCAGCCGTTGACGAAGCCGGCCGCCGGCGTGATCGCGACGAGCCCCACGATCATGCCGTTGACGCTGCCGATGAGCGACGGCTTGCGCTTCGTCGCGTAGTCGCAGCAGACCCACACGAGAAACGCGACCGCGGTCGCGAGGTTCGTGTTCAGCACCGCCGACGCGGCGTCCGCGCCGGCGTTGTACGGGTCGCCGCCGTTGAAGCCGTTCCAGCCCAGCCAGAGGAGGCCGGCGCCGACGGCGACCATGGCGAGGTTGTTCGGCGCGTCGATCTCGCGGTCGCGCGCGAGGCGCGGGCCGATCACCCAGGCGGCGATGAAGCCGGAGACGCCCGCCGACAGGTGGATGACGTACCCGCCGCTGAAGTCGACCGCGCCCTTGTGCGCGAAGTAGCCGCCGCCCCAGATGAGGAACGCGTTGATCGTGTACACGCACGATCCCCACAGGACGACGAACGGGATCCACGCCTTGAAGTTCACGCGGCCGAGCACCGACCCGAGCATGAGGATCGGCGTGATCCCCGCGAAGACGAACTGGAAGTACACGAGCGAGGACTGCGGGAAGTCTGTCTTCCCGACGAGGGGGATGTTGCCCTGGCCCTGCAGGGACTTGTGCCCGAGCACGTTCCCAGGCTGGCCGATGAAGTTCCCGAAGAAGCCCGAGTGCGACAGGCCGTGCCACGGGTTGCCGAAGCCCATCTTGTACCCGTAGAGCACCCACTCGACGAGCACGAGCGCAAAGGCGATGAACGCGAGCATCATCGAGTTCACCGACCAGCGCTTCTGCATCACGCCGCCGTACAGGACGACGAGACCGGGGACGCTCATCAGTCCGACGAACGTCGCTGCGGTGAGCTGCCAGGCGTTGTCGCCCGGGTTCAGCCATTGCGGGTACAGCATCGACCTCTCCCCTCGTTCCGCCAACAAAAAAAGCCCCAGGACCCGATGGGTCCTGAGGCAACACCGCCTCCGCGGAGGGCATCCTTGCCGTCCGCGAGAGCAGAACGTTACACGGGCTTCCGGCCGACATGACCGGAAAAACCGGTCAACCTCCGCAGCGCGTGGACGTACAGTCCTCGGATGGGGCTCGTCCGGCGCGAAGCACTCCAAGCCCGTGCGGCGCTCGCGCTGCTGACGGACGAGCGTGTCGACGACGCGCTCGAGCGGACGGTGGAGCTGCTCACGGAGCGCGCGGACGAGATCCTCGATGCGAACGCGGCCGACCTCGAGGCCGCGGCCGAGCTCGACGAGGGCGCGCGCGACCGGCTGCGCCTCGACGATGGCCGACTGCGGACGATCGCGGAGGGCGTGCAGGCGACGCGCGCGCTCTCTCCGATCGCCCGCGACGTGCGCACATGGACGCTGGCCAACGGGCTCGTGGTGTCGGAGCGCCTGGTTCCGATCGGCGTCGTCGGCGCGAACTTCGAGGCACGCCCCAACGTCGCCGTCGACGTCGCGTCGCAAGTGCTGAAGAGCGGCAATGCCGTCGTGCTGCGCACCGGCTCCGCGGCGCTCGGGACGGTCACCGCGCTCGTCGACCGCGTGCTGCGGCCTGCGCTCGGTGACGCCGCCGCGACCGTCGGGCTCGTCCGTGTTCCCGAGCGTGCGGGCGCAGAGGCGCTCGTCTCGCTTCCCCGCCTGCTCCCGCTCGTCATCCTGCGCGGCAGCGGCGCGTCGACGGCGGCGCTTGCACGCATCGCCGCGGAGAACGGCGTCCGTGCGCTCGCGCACGCGGAGGGCGGCGGCGTGCTCTACGCGCACGCCGCAGCCGACCCCGCGAAGCTCGAGCAGCTCGTGCGCGCGAGCCTCGACCGGCTCGGGGTGTGCAATCGCCTCAACCTCGCGCTCGCGGACACGGACGAGCTGGCGGAGATCGTCGCGCACGTCTGCGCCGAGCTCGACGTCGAGGTCGCAGACGAGCTGCCGCCGAGCAGGGAATGGGCCTCCGAGCCCGGCCGCGTCGCCACCATCACGCTGCGCCGCGTGACCGGCGTCGACGAGGCGGTGCGGATCGCGAACGAGGAGACGTCGGGGCTTGCGGCGGCGATCGTCACCGAGGACCGCGACGCTGCCGATCGCTTCCTCGACGCCTACCGCGGGACGGCGGCGTTCTGGAACGCGCCCACGCGCTTCGCCGACGGCTTCGAGCTGCTCGGCACGCCGGAGACCGGAATCAACGTCGACCGCTTCCCCGGCCCGCGCGGGCCGGTCACGTATCGCGACCTCTGTCTCCGCCAGTACCGGGTCGTCGGCGACGGCACACAGCACCGGTGACCGTCGTCGTCAAGCTCGGGTCGTCGCTCGTCACCGACGGCGCGGGCCGCATCCGCCGCTCGGTGCTCGCCGCGCGCGCAGCCGACGTGGTCGAGATCTCCGAGCCGGTGTGCATCGTCTCGTCCGGTGCGATCGCACTCGGGCTGCCGCTGCTCGGCATGGCGCAGCGCCCACGCTCGACGCCGCAGCTCCAGGCGGCGTCGGCGGCCGGCCAGGTGCGGCTGCAGCTCGCGTGGGAAGCCGCCTTCCGCAAGCACGGGCTACGCGTCGCGCAGGTCCTCCTCTCCGCCGGCGACCTCGCGGAGCGCTCGACGTATCTCAACGTCCGCAACGCGCTCAATGCGCTGCTCAACCTCGGCGCCGTCCCCGTCGTGAACGAGAACGACGCGACGGCGACCGACGAAATCACGTTCGGCGACAACGACGCGCTCGCGGCGCAGGTGGCGGTGCTGCTCGACGCGCGGTTGCTCGTCCTGCTCACGGAGGTGGAGGGCGTCTACAGCCCGAGCGCGGAGCTGCTCACGAGCGGCGACGCGGTCGACGACGCGTCGCTCGGCCCGGGGAGCGCGCTCGGGCGCGGCGGGATGACGAGCAAGGTGACGGCGGCGCGGCTCGCGGCTGCGGCCGGCATCCCGACGGTGATCGCCTCGGGGCGCGGCCAGGGCGTCGTGCGCGCGATCGCGGCGGGCGAGGCGCGCGGCACCGCGTTCGCCGCCGCGTCGAAGCAGGCGAGCGCGTTCAAGCTGTGGCTGCGGCATGCGAAGCCCGCGGCCGGGAAGCTCGTGCTCGACGACGGCGCGCGCGACGCGATCCTCACCGGTGGCCGCAGCCTGCTCGCCGTCGGCGTGACCAAGTGCGAGGGCGCGTTCGAGGAGGGCGACGCGGTCGAGCTCGTGTCGGCCGACGGCACCGTGCTCGGCAAGGGCATCGCGGGCGCGGGCGCGGCCGAGCTGCGCGGCCGGCCGCGCGGCGTCGAGGCCGTGCACCGAGACCGGCTCGTCCTCTACTAGGAGAGCGCGCGCCGGATGCCGCGCACCGCCTGCGCGATGCGCTGCTCGTTCTCGACGAGCGCAAAGCGGACGAAGCCCTCGCCGTCGGCGCCGAAGCCGCTGCCGGGACTGACGGCGACGTGCGCCTCGCGCAGCAGGCGCAGCGCGAAGTCCTGCGACTTCTCGGTCGTCGGAATCCGCGCCCACACGAACATCGTCGCCCGCGGCCGCTGCACGTCCCAGCCCACGCGCGTGAGGCCGTCGCACAGCGCGTTGCGGCGTCCTTCGTACACCGCTGCCGCCTCGGCGGGCTGATCCCGCGCCTCGCGCAGCGCCACCGTGGCCGCGATCTGCAGCGGCTGGAAGCTCCCGTAGTCGAGATACGACTTCAGGCGCGCGAGCGCGCCGACCACGTCCGCGCGCCCGAGCACGAACGCGACGCGCCACCCGGCGAGCGAGAAGCCCTTCGTCAGCGAGTACAGCTCGACCGCTACCTCGCGCGCGCCGTCCGCCTCGAAGATCGACGGCGGCCGGTAGCCGTCGAAGGCGAGATCGGCGTAGGCGAAGTCGTGCACGAGCACCATCTCCCGCTCGCGCGCGAAGTCGACGAGCCGCTGCATGTCGGCCAGCTCGACGCACGCAGTCGTCGGGTTGTGCGGGAACGACGCGAGCAGCACCCGCGGCCGCGGCTGCGCCGCCTCCCACGCCTCCTCCACGCCGGCGACGTAGTCGAGCGCTGGCACGCGCTGCACGGTGGCGCCGGCGAAGCCGGGTGCGAAGAGATGGATCGGATAGCTCGGGCTCGGCACGAGCGCCGAGTCGCCGGGCCCGAGCAGCACCCACAACAGGTGGACGAGGCCTTCCTTCGCCCCGAGCGCCATCGTCGCCTCCGTCTCGGGGTCGAGCTCGACCCCGTACCGTTCGCGATAGAGCTCGCAGATCGCAGCCCGCAGGTTCGGCAGCCCGCGGCTCGAGGAGTAGCGGTGGTTGCGCGGGATGAGCGCCGCCTCGCGCAGCTTCTCGACCGCGATCTCCGGGGGCGGCACGTCGGGATTGCCGAAGCCGAGGTCGATGACGTCCTCGCCCGCCCGGCGCAGCTCGAGCTTCAGCCGCTCCACCTCGGCGAAGGCGTACGGCGGGAGCGCGTCGACGCGGCGGAACTCGGTCACGCTGCGGATCGTCGCACCGCGCGCAGCGACGCGCGGAGCGCAACCACCTCGCCGACCACGACGAGCGCCGGTGTCGGCAGTCCCTCCGCCGCGCGGGCGACCGCGCCGAGCGGCGCCGTGACGACCCGTTCCTCGTCGGTCGTGCCGGCGGAAACGACTGCCGCGGGCGTCGACGCGGGACGGCCGTGCTCGATCAGCCGTTCGGCGAGGCGCTCGAGGCCGGCCAGGCCCATGAAGGCGACGAGCGTCCCCGGCGTGGCGGCGAGCGCCTGCGCGTCGAGGCCCTCGACGTCGTGCGCTGCGAAGGCGGTCACCGCCGAGGCGACTCCGCGATGCGTGACCGGAATGCCCGCCGAGGCGGGCACCGACGTGAGCGACGAGACGCCGGGGATGACCTCGAAGGGAACGCCGGCACGGGCGAGCGCGAGCGCCTCCTCCCCGCCGCGCCCGAAGAGGAACGGGTCGCCGCCCTTGAGCCGCACGACGTCGTCACCGCGGCGGCCGAGTGCGACGAGCAGCTCGTTCACCTCGTCCTGCTCGAGGCGGTCGCGCTCGATGCGGAGCGCGTCGGCGGGCGCCTCGTGGACGAGCTCGGGAGCGACGAGCCGGTCGTACACGATCACGTCGCAGGCACGAACGCGCTCGAGGCCCTTGACGGTGATCAGGCCCGGATCGCCCGGGCCGGCACCGACGAGCGCGACGCTCATCCGAGCGCCTTCGCGACCGCGGTGCGGAAGAAGTCCCGCCGCTCCTCGTACGAGTCGAACGTCTTCTTGACCCAAGGACGCACGCGGCGCAGCTCGCGCGCGAGCTGCTCGTGCTCGAAGCCGATCTGGGCGGCGAAGCGGTCGCGCAGCCACTGCGCGAGCGCCGGCGACGCGCCCGCGGTCGAGACCGCGACGGTGATGTCGCCGCGGCGGTGCAAAGCGGGAAGGATGAAGGTGCACAGCTCGGGGACGTCCTCGACGTTGCAGAACACCCGCCGTTCGCTCGCGTCTGCGAAGACGCGCTCGCCCTGCTCGACGTCGACGACCACGACGAGCCAGACGTCGTCGAGCAGCTCCGGCTCGTAGCGGTCGACGGAGAGGACCTCGGCACCGCACGCCTCGAGGGCCCGCACCTTGCTCTCCGAGCGGCCGACGACGAGGCAGCGGCGGTCCATCAGGTCGAGACAGGCGACGTAGTGCCGCGTCGTCATACGCCGACGGAGTGGATGCGTGCGCCGGCGCGGTCGAGCTTGACCGACAGCTCGAGACCGTCGACGGCAATGGACACGAGGAACGCCCCCGGACCTGCGGACTGCACGGACACGCGCTTGAGCGTCTTCCCCTCGAGCGCATCGAGCGCCGAGCTGACCTCGCGCGCGCCGTCTGCGAGCTCGCGGCCGCCGGGAAGTCGGCGGTACGTCTTCAGCGCGGCCTGCTCGCCCTCGGGGCCGTAGACGCTGCGGATGCGCCCGGTGGTGAGGCCGAGCTCGATCAGCTCCTCGAGCGCCTGCGCCTCGTCCTCGCCGAGCTCGCCCTCCTGCACGGCTGCGACGAGGTCGGCGAGACGTCCGCGCCGCTCGTCGTCGTGCACGAACGCGAGCACCGCCTGCGCCTCGCCGAGCGCGACCTCGGCCGCCTCTCCGCGGAGCGCGATCATGCGTGCTTCCCGACGATCGCGTGCAGCTCGTGCTCGAAGCCGCCGTGCTCGATCGAGCAGTGCATCCCGCATTCCTTGGGTGCGTTCTTCTCCCACCACCAGCGGCCGGCGCGCTCGTCCTCGCCGGCCTCGGTCGCGCGCGTGCACGGGGCGCAGCCGATCGAGGTGAACCCGCGCGCGTACAACGGGTGGATCGGCACGTCGTTCTCGCGCAGGTACGTCCAGACATCGCGGCCGCTCCACTCCGCCAGCGGGTTGACCTTCACGATCGCGCCGTGGTCGTGGTCGATCTCGACCTTGCGGATGTTCGTACGCGTCGCCCACTGGTCGCGGCGCAGGCCGGTGATCCACGCGTCCAGCCCGTCGAGATGCTTCGTGAGCGGGATGACCTTGCGCACGTTGCAGCAGAGCAGCCGGTTCTCGACCGAGTCGCGAAACAGGTCGGGGCCTTTCAGCTGGACGAGCCGCTCGACGTGCTCCGGATCGGGCTCGAGGATCTCGAGCTGCAAGCCCGGATAGCGCAGGCGCAGCGTGTCGGCGAACTCGAGCGTCTCCTGCGGTAGCCGTCCCGTGTCGACGGAGAAGACGCGCACGCTCGGGTCGATCGCGTACGCCATGTCGATGAGCACGGAGCCGTCGATCTGGAAGGCGGTGGAGATGGCGATGTCGGAGCCGAACTCGCCGAGCGCCCACTCGAGCAGCGCCTGCGGCTCCTCGCCCTCGAAGCGGACCGCGAGCTCGCCCGCGTCCAGCTCGTCGAGCAGGATGGTCACGCCGCCACCCGCTTGCGCGCCGGCTCGAGGCCGGCGAGCGCGCCGAGCTCGTCGTCGGAGAGGCGCCGCTGGAAGTCGGTGAACGTCTCGCCGTCATCGCGGCCGTCGATCCATCCGCGCACGAGGCCCTCGACAGCCGGCTCGAGCCGCTCGCTCGGGATGCGGCGGAAGAGCGAGCCGCCGATCGCGGGCTGCGGGCCGAGCGACCCGCGTACGAAGATGTCGTAGGCCGAGACGCGGTTGCCCTCCTCGTCCTTGCCGGTCGTCGCCTGGAAGCCGAGGTCGCCGACCCAGTGCTGTGCGCACGCGTGCGGGCAGCCGTCCAGGTGCAGGCGCAGGTCGCCGACCTGCGGGCCGAAGATGGACTCGAGGTGCTCGACGAGCGTCTCGAGCCGGGTCTTCGTCTCGCCGACGGAGAAGTTGCAGTGCGGCTCGCCGGTGCAGGCGATCGAGTTGGCCCAGATCTCGTTCGTCTTCAGCGGCAGACCGAGGTCGGCGAGCCGTTCGAGCGCGGTGTCGACGTCGCGCACGCCCGTGAGGATCAGATTCTGCTGCCGAGTGAGGCGAACGTCTCCGCCGATCTCCTCGGCGAGGTCGGCGACGGCGATGAGCTGGTCGCCGGAGGTGAGACCCAGGCGGACGGGCACTCCGATGGTGGAGAGCCCGTCCTGGCGCTGGGCATGCACGCCAATGTGCGCGGAGGGATGCGCGGTAATCGGCGGCAAGGTGAAACGTTCGAGGGTGCGGCCGAGCTTCGTCTCGACGCGTTCGAGGACCCCGTCCGGGCCGAGGTCGTCGACCATGAACTTCAGGCGCGCCTTCACGCGCGACATCCGGTACTTCAGATCCTCGCTCCACACCGAGGTGACGGCGCCGAGGATCTCGATCGCGTCCTCCTTCGGGACGAAGACGCCGAGGTCGCGGGCGATGCGCGGCACGGATGCGAGGCCGCCGCCGACGAGCACGCCGTAGCCCTCGCGCCCTTCGTGCACGACGCCGACGAGCGAGACGCAGTTGATCTCAGGCGCGTTGCAGCGGTCGGGGCAGCTCGCGATCGAGTACTTGTGCTTGCGCGGGAGGTTCGCCCACGTTGGATTGCCGTAGAACTCGTTCGTCGCCGCGTCGATCACCGGCGTCGAGTCGAAGAGCTCGTCCGCGAGCAGGCCGGAGACGGGGCAGCCGGTGATGTTGCGCACGGTGTCTCCGCAACCGCCGGCGCTCGTGATGCCCGCGTCCTCGAGGTCGGCGAAGACGTCGGCGAGGGCGCTCAGCTCGAGCCAGTGGATCTGGACGCATTGCCGCGTCGTCAGCTCGGCGTCGCCGCGCCCGTAGCGGTTCGCCACCTCGCCGATGCGGCGCAGCTTCGCGGGCGAGAGGATCCCGGCCGGGATCTTGACGCGCAGCATGAACGTCCCGATCTTCGGCTTGTCGTGGTAGAGGCCCCACCACTGGAGGCGCACGACGTCCTCCTCGGCCATGGCCTCGTAGCCCTGGGCGACGAGCGCGGGCAGCTCCTCGCGGATGCCGAGCGGCGGCTTGTCGCGCTTGATCCGCTCGACCGAATTGCGCTCGTAGACGGCCGGCCAGTCCATCACCCGACGTTACTATCGAAAGTAAAGCGTTGGTCGGGAGGTTGTTCGGTTAGGGAAGAAGCTGCTCGTAGAGGCCGTGGATGCCTGCGATCGCGGCGTCGAGCTCGATGCGAGCGACGGCCTCGGGCGTGCGCACAGCGACGGCGACCACCTCGGAGTGCGCGATCAGCCGCCGCAGCGTCTCGGTCAGCTCCTGGACCTCTGCGTCGAGCTCGGCAACGGTTTTCCTCGCCATGCGCCGCTCCTTCCCATCAGCCGGTGTTGCGCAACCCGGCCGCGATCCCGGCGATCGAGCGCAGGAGCGGCGGCGCCGCGTCCTCGTCGCCGGCGCGGTAGCGGCGCAGGAGCGAGACCTGGATTGCGTTGATCGGATCGACGTACGGATTGCGCAGCCCGATCGAGCGCTGGACGACGGGGTGCCGCGCGAGCAGCTCGTCGGCTTCGACGATCTCGAGCACCGCGGCGACGGTGCGCGCGTGCTCGGCGGCGATCGGCTCCCACAGGCTCGGCTCGTCCACGAGCTCGAGGTACTCGGCGGCGATCTCCATGCTCGACTTCGCGAGCGTCATCTCGAGGTTCTGCACGAGCGTGCGGAAGAACGGCCACTCGCGATAGAGCGCGCGCAGCTCGTCGGGCGTCGCGGAGGCGAACGCCGCACCGCAGCCGTACCACGCCGGTAATAGGCAGCGGTTCTGCGTCCACGCGAACACCCAGGGGATCGCGCGCAGCGACGCGAGGTACTCGGGGCCCTCGGGCCGGCGCGAGGGGCGTGAGCCGATGTTGAGCAGCGCGAGCTCGTCGACGGGCGTGAACGAGCGGAAGAACGCGACGAGGCGCGGATCCTCGACGAGGTCGCGGTACGCGGTGCGCGAGCGCTCGGCGAGCGCGGCGACGAGCGTCGTGTCGACGTCCTCCGCGGCGCGGCCGGCGGCGAGCACGGTCGCGGCGAGCGCCGCCTCGAGGTTGCGGTGCGCGAGCTCCGGGAGCCCGTACTTGAACGCGATCGTCTCCCCCTGCTCGGTGATCTTCAGGTGCGAGTGCGGCTGCGCGAGAATCGCGTCGAAGGTTGGGCCGCCGCCGCGGCCGGCGCTGCCGCCGCGGCCGTGGAAGACGGTGAGCACGATGCCGTGGCGGCGCGCGATCTCTGTGAGGGCGAGGATGGCCGAACGGATCTCCCACTGCGCGGCGAGATACCCCGCGTCCTTCGCCGAGTCGGAGTAGCCGACCATCACCTCGCCGCACAACAGCTCTTCGTAGATCGCGGGCGCGGCGCGCAGGGCCTCGACCGACTCGAACAGCGGGACGACGTTCGCCGCCGCCGTGAACTCGCGCACGCGGAGAACGTCCTCGGCCGACGACACGCCGGAGACGATCACGGTCTCGCCTGCGGCGGCAAGCAGAGCGCGGATGCGCTTGTCGGGATCGACCGCGTCGCGCGCGTGAACGCGCACCTCGACGTCCGCGAGCTCGAAGCCGAACAGCTCGACGCGGCGGCGCAGCGCGGCGAGCGATCCGGCAGCGATGCGCTCGCCGCGGTTCGCGCGCAGGCTGCGATCGACCAGGTCGAGGTCGGCGGCGAACGCGTCGTACGCGCCGTCCTGCAGGCGGCGCCACACGAAGCTGAGCTTGCGCCGATACGGCTCGTCGAGGTTCTGGTCGCCGATCTCCGCCGTGTACTCCGGCATGTCCGCCTCGTCTCGGGCGATCGACTCGCGCAGCTCCTCGGACACCGGCGTGAGGCGGGACGACACGCCGAGCTCGGCCGCGAGCGAGCGCACGTCGGCGCGATAGCGGTGCAGGAGCAGAGCACGCGCCCGGTCGCGCGCTTCCACAAGCGTCTCGACCGTCGTCTGCGGGTTCCCGTCGGCGTCGCCGCCGATCCAGCTGCCGAACCGAAGCGGCGCGGGCGCGTCGGGCAGTCGCCGCCGGTATTCGGCGAGGAGACGCTCGGCCGCATCGATGAGGCTCTGCTCGAAGAACCAGTGACCGTTGCGGATCTCGTCCACGACCTGCGGGCGCCGCGTGCGCACCTCGTCCGCCTGCCACAGCATGGTGATCTCGCCCGCGAGGGCGTCCTCGACGTCCTCGCCCTCGTCCAGCCGCGCGAGCAGCGCCGCGATGCGGAGATGCGCCGCGAGCACCGTGCGCCGAGCTGCCTCCGTCGGATGCGCCGTGAGCACGAGCTTCAGCGAGATGTCGCCCGGATCGTCGACCTCGGCGAACGCCGCCGCCAGTGACTCGCGGGACACATGCTCCTCGCGCGCGTACGCACGACGACGCCGGATGCGGTTGTGCTGCTCGGCGACGTTCGCCAGCTGGAAGTACAGGGCGAACGCGCGCAGGACGCTTGCCTGCCGCGCGAGCGGCAGCGCCTCGACCGCGTCGCGGAGCTCGTCCCGGCGGGTTCCCTGCCGCGCCGAGCGCGCGAACGAGCGCACGTGCTCGACGTCGGCGAGGAGCGACTCGTCCTCCTGCTCCACCAGGACGCGGCCGAGCAGGTCGCCGAGCAGGCGGACATCGCGGCGGACGGCTTCCACCGGCCCAGCCTACGGCGAACCTTCCTGCAAAACCGAACAATCGGTTGGTATCGCGACGGGCATGGGCTAGCCTCGAACCATGGGTCGCACGCTGTTCGAGAAGGTCTGGGACAGCCACGTCGTCGCGCACGGCGAGGGTCGGCCCGACCTGCTGTACGTCGACCTCCATCTCGTGCACGAGGTGACCTCCCCGCAGGCCTTCGAAGGGCTGCGGCTGGCCGGACGGAAGGTGCGCCGGCCGGATCTGACGGTCGCGACGATGGACCACAACGTCGCCACCGGCGACGACACGCCCGCCGATCCGCTGTCGCAGCTGCAGCTCGATGCGCTGGCGCGCAACTGCGCCCAGTTCGGCGTCCCGCTGCACGCGACCGGCAGCGGCCGGGAGGGGATCGTGCACGTCATCGGCCCCGAGCTCGGGCTGACGCAGCCGGGCAAGACGATCGTCTGCGGCGACTCGCACACCTCGACGCACGGCGCCTTCGGCGCCCTCGCGTTCGGCATCGGCACCTCCGAGGTCGAGCACGTGCTCGCGACGCAGACGCTGTCGCAACGGAAGCCGCGCACGCTGCGCATCCGCTTCGAGGGCGAGCGCGCGCCGGGGGTTACGGCGAAGGACCTCGTGCTCGCGGCGATCGGCGCGATCGGCGTCGACGGGGGCGTCGGCCACGTGATCGAGTTCGCCGGGCCCGCGATCGAGGCACTCTCGATGGAAGGTCGGATGACGGTCTGCAACATGTCGATCGAGGCGGGCGCGCGCGCGGGGATGATCGCGCCCGACGAGACCACGTTCGCGTATCTCCGCGAACGCGGCGTCGCGACCGACGAGCGCTGGCGCAAGCTGCCGAGCGATACCGACGCGGTGTTCGACCGCGATGTCGCGATCGACGTCGCGGCGGTGAAGCCGCAGGTGACGTGGGGGACGAATCCCGGGATGGTCGCGTCGATCGACGACGTGGTGCCCGAGCCTGCGGACGAAGCCGCGGAGCGCGCACTCGTGTACATGGGCCTCGAGCCCGGGACGCCGATCCGCGACATCCGCGTCGACCGGGTGTTCATCGGCTCGTGCACGAACTCGCGTATCGAGGATCTGCGCGCGGCTGCCGCGGTCGTCGAGGGACGCCACGTGCATCCGTCCGTGCGCGCGATGGTCGTGCCGGGATCCGCGCGCGTGAAGGTGCAGGCCGAGACGGAAGGGCTCGACCGTGTGTTCACCGCGGCCGGCTTCGAGTGGCGGCGCGCCGGCTGTTCCATGTGCCTGGGGATGAACCCCGACGTGCTCGCGCCGGGCGAGCGGTGCGCGTCCACGTCGAACCGAAACTTCGAGGGCCGGCAGGGCGCGGGCGGCCGCACGCATCTCGTCAGCCCGGAGGTCGCGGCCGCGACCGCGCTCGAGGGCCACTTCGCGGTGCCGGCATGAAGGCGTTCCGCTCCGTCACGTCGACCGCGGTCGTGCTCGACCGGCCCGACGTCGACACCGACCAGATCATCCCGAAGCAGTTCTTGAAGCGGATCGAGCGCACCGGCTTCGGCGAGTTCCTCTTCTTCGACTGGCGAAAGGATCCCGAGTTCGAGCTGAACCACCAGCGCGGAAGCATCCTGCTGGCAGGGCGGAACTTCGGCTGCGGCTCGTCGCGCGAGCACGCGCCGTGGGCGCTCGAGGACTACGGCTTCGAGGCCATCGTCGCGCCGTCGTACGGCGACATCTTCCGGCAGAACTCGCTCAAGATCGGCCTGCTGCCGGTCGAGCTGCCCGCCGAACAGGTGCGCGACCTGATGGATCGCGCGCGCGCGGGCGAGGAGCTGACCGTCGACCTCGAGGCGCGCACCGCTGGCGGGTTTCCGTTCGAGCTGGACGACTTCTCGCGCGAGTGCCTGCTCGAAGGGCTGGACGAGATCGCGCTCACGCTGCGCGACGAGGCGGCCATCGCCGCGTACGAAGCCGCGCACACCTGACCTTTACGGACATGAACGGGAACACTCCCCCACACGAGATCGTGGCGACCTCGTTACGAGTTCGTAGCACGCAAACGGCGCGCCGCGACCAACGATGGTCATACGGAAGCGCGACGCCTTCTTCGAAATCACGTTACGGGGAGTGTCCCCCGTCGTGCCCCGAGGGGCTACGTGTCTTTGGACACCTCGCGTTTCATGAGGTCGAGCAGCTCGTGGTACAGCTCGGCGAGCCCTTCCGCCGACAGCGGGCCGCGGTTGCCGCGCTGGAGGTACTGCAGCATCCACTCCTCGCGCGCGAGGTCGACGAAGCCGATGCCGTGCTCTTCCTTGTACCGCTTCAGCTTCGCGACGAGGCGCAGGCGCTTGTTCACGAGCTCGACCAGGGCGCCGTCGACGTCGGAGATCTCGCGCCGAAGGTCGCGCACGAACGGATCGGTCGACGCGGAGACGTCGGCGCTCATGACGTCACCTTCGCCGCGTCGTACACGCCGACGATGCGATGCGACCTCGTCAGGCTCGCAAGCTCGTCCAACGCGCTGCGCACTGCCGAGTCGAGCGGATGGCCCGCGACGACGGCGTCGAAGCGATAGCTCCACGGCGTCGCCGGGAGCGGACGCGACACGAGCCGCACGAGATCGAGCCCCGCCGCCGCGAACGGCGAGATCGCCGCATGCAAGGCGCCCGGCCGGTGATCGGTGACGAACGTGAACGCCGTCCGTGCGTCGTCCCGCTCCGCGCCGAGCCACGTGAACGGCGCGACCGACACGAAGCGCGTGAACGCCGGCCCATCGCCGACGTCGTCGCGCAGCGTCACGAGCCCGTACAGACCCGCAGCCTCCGGGCCGGCGATCGCGGCAGACGCCCGGTCGCCCGACTCCGCCGTCTCGCGCGCCGCGTCGGCCGTGGTGGACGCCGGAACGACGGCGGCGTTCGGCAGCAGCTCGAGCAGCTGCCGGCACTGGTCGAGCGCAGACGGATGCGAGCGAACGACGCGAATCTCCTCGAGCGCGACCTCCTCCGGCGCCACGAGGCAGTGGCGGATCGGCAGCACCGCCTCGGCGACGATCGAGAGCGCGCGCTCGTGCAGGAGGTCGTGTGTCTCGGGCACGCTCCCCGCGAGCGAGCTCTCGATCGGGAGCACGCCCTGCTCGACGTCCGCTCGCACGACCGCGTCGGCGACGGCGCGGAAGCCGCCCAACGGGTGCAGCTCCGCGGCGGGATGCAGCGCGAGCGCGGCCGCGCCGGAGTGCGATCCCTCCGGGCCCGGGTACGCGACGACGCCGCTCACCGGAGCCGTAGCGGAACGCGCAATCCGCATCGCTGGCAGATGGTGACCGCGGCGCCCTTCCGCGCCGCGCGCTGCACGGGGATCGGGTCGGCGCAGCCGCACGTGGCGTCCGTCGCCGCTGCAGTCTCGAGGATGGAAGCTGTGAGTTGGGTCATCGGATCGACTCCTCCAGGGGAGAGCTGATGCGCTGGCCGGCGGTGGGGGACGAGAGCGCCGGCTAGCCGATAAAGGCGTACGCAAAGAAGCCGTTGAAGACGGAAATGCGGGAAACGGCTTCGGGCGCGCGCGCCATTGCCTTCACCCTAGGCACCGCTCAGGCCCTCGTCAACGCCAATTGTTCCCTTACCGCCGCCCCGAATTCGGCGGTGCTCGCCGAGCCGCCGAGATCGGACGTCGGCGACGTGGCGAGAGCGTGCTCGACGGCGCGCACGAGCGCCTGCGCCTCCGTCGTCCGACCGAGGCCGTGCTCGAGCAGCAGGGCGGTCGAGCGCAGCATGGCCGTCGGGTTCGCGATCCCGCGGCCGGCGATGTCGGGTGCCGAGCCGTGGACGGGCTCGAAGATTCCGGGGCCGGAGTCGGAGAGGCTCGCGGACGGCGCCAGCCCGAGCCCGCCGGTGACAGCCGCGGCGAGGTCGCTCAGGATGTCGCCGAACATGTTCTCGGTCACGATCACGTCGAACCGCTCGGGGCTCGTCACCAGTTGCATCGCAGCGTTGTCGACGAGCATGTGCTCGACGCTCACGTCGGGAAACTCGGGTGCAATCTCGTTGACGACGCGCCGCCACATCCGCGACGTCTCGAGGACGTTCGCCTTGTCGATGGACGTCAGCGCTCCGCGCCGCGCCTGCGCGAGCGCGAACGCGCGCCGCGCGACTCGCTCCACCTGGCTCGGGTGATACTCGCACGTGTCGTACACGGTGCCGTCGTCGCGCACGCCGCTCGCGCCGAAGTAGAGCCCGCCGACGAGCTCGCGCACGATGAGCACGTCGACCTTGCCCGCCACCGCCGGCCGCAGGTTCGCGTACGCGTCGAGCGCGCCGCGCAGCCGCAGCAGTCCCTGCTCCGGCCGAACGTCGGCAGCGTCGAATTCCGGGTCGCCGACGGGGCCCTTGAGGACCGCGGTGGCCTCGCGGCAGGCCGAGAGGGTGTCCTCGGGCAGAGGATCTCCGGCCGCGCGAATCGCGGCAGCGCCGATGATCCGCTCCGCGATCTGAACGTCGGGGGCAACGAGCTCGAGCACGAGCCGCGCCTCGCGGGCGACCTCCGGCCCGACTCCGTCGCCGGGCAGGAGCACGACAGCAGGGCTACGCATCCTGGAAGGCGCCCTCCCCAATGGCTCTCGGTTGACGGCCGCGCGGCCGCGGCGTGAAGCCGGCGGCGTGGATGGCGGCGTTCCAGCTCCCGAACACGCGGCTGACGGTCTGCCGCGACGGGTGGTTCTCTCCTGCCTGATCCCACTCGTGCGTGAAGGGCGGACGGCTGTGCTTGCGGTACCAGAGCGTGATCGCGTACACGATCGTGTCTGGGGTCCAGCGGAAGCCGGTCCGCGGACCGGTTCTCATGGCGCACCTCCTTCGTTGGGACGACTAGACAGCGACACCGAGGCTCTCCAGGATGCGGTCGGCGTCCGGTTCGACGAGCACGGGCTCGAACGTGTCGGCGACGAGCGCCGGCGTCTTCAGGCCGTCGCCGGTGACGAGCAGCACGACGCGATCGTTCTCGCCGAGCTCGCCGCGACGGACGGCCTCTCGCAGTGCACCCAGCGCGGTCGCGGGCGCGGTCTCGCCGAAGACACCCGTGGTCTCGGCGAGAAGCTTGATGTTCTCCGGGATCTCGTCCTCGGGGACGATGTGGATCGATCCGCCCGAGGCGATCGCGGTGGCGACGGCGAGGTCGCCGTCGGCCGGGGATCCGATCGCGATCGAGCGCGCGATCGTGTTCGGACGCACCGGCTTCACCTTGGCGCCGTCGGCGAACGCACGCGCGACCGGCGCGCAGCCTTCCGCCTGGCCCCCGACGATGCGCGGCCGCGTGCCCTCGACGAGCCCGAGCTCGAGGAGCTCGCCGAAGCCCTTGTGCACCTTCGAGTACATCGCGCCCGACGCGATCGGGGCGACGACGGCGTCGGGGAGCTCCCAGCCCAGCTGCTCCGCGATCTCGAACGCGATCGTCTTCGAACCCTCCGCGTAGTACGCGCGCAGCTCGACGTTGACGAAGGCCCAGTCGAGCTCGAAGGACAGCTCGACGCTGAGGCGGCTGCAGTCGTCGTACGTCCCGTTGACGGCGAAGATGGTCGCGCCGTACACCGACGTTGCGACGAGCTTCTCCGGCTCGAGGTCGGCCGGCACGAGGACGGCGGCCTCGATTCCCTCCGCAGCCGCGCGGGCGGCGACGGCGTTGGCGAGGTTGCCCGTCGACGAGCACGCGAGCGTCGTGTAGCCGAGCTCGAGCGCCTTCGCGCACGCGACCGCGACGACGCGGTCCTTGAAGGAGTGCGTCGGGTTCGCCGTGTCGAGCTTCAGATAGAGCTCGCCGACGCCGACCGCCGACGCGAGCCGCGGCGCCGCGACGAGCGGCGTGAAGCCGGGAGCGAGACGGGGCTCCGCAGGGGCGGCGACGGGCAGCAGCGGCGCGTAGCGCCAGATGTTCGGCGGGCCCGCCTCGATCTCGGCGCGGGTCACGGTCCGGTCCGGCGCGTACACCGGCTCGAGCGGGCCGAAGCAGCGCGAGCAGACTCCGACGGGATCGAGCGGGAACTCGGTCTCGCAGATGCGACAACGAAGTGCGGTAGCAGGCATTACGGGTACTCCTTCCGTCCGGGGCTCGGCATCCGACCGGGTTTGGCACCACGCTCCGCTGGAGCAGGTTGCCGAGGCGTCACAGGGCCGGTTCCCTCAGCCTCTCTCGATGCGGAGCCGGACAGCGTCGTCCGCCTCCTCGTTGGTGGAACTATACAAAATAAAGTCAAGTCAGCACGGCTCCTTCGGAAGCCGATGAGACGTAGCGCGAATAGCGCGCGAGGACGCCCTTCGTGTACTGCGGCGCCGGCGGCGTGACCTCGGCCAGGCGCGCCGCGATCTCGTCGTCGGAGAGCTCGACGCTCAGCCGCCGCGACGCGACGTCGAGCTCGATCGTGTCGCCGTCGCGCAGCGCCGCGATCGGCCCGCCCCGCGCCGCCTCCGGCGCGACGTGCCCGACCATGAGGCCGTGCGTCGCTCCCGAGAAGCGCCCGTCGGTGACGAGCGCGATCTCCTCGCCGAGCCCCTCGCCGACGAGCGCGGCGGTCACGTGCAGCATCTCGCGCATGCCGGGCCCGCCCGCCGGCCCCTCGTAGCGGATGACGACGACGTCGCCCGCTTCGATCGCCTTCGCCTTCACCGCGGCGAAGCACGACTCCTCGGAGTCGAACACGCGCGCCGGCCCGCGATGGTGCAGCCGCTCGTGGCCGGCGAGCTTCACGACGCAGCCGTCCGGCGCGAGATTGCCGCGCAGGATGGCGAGGCCGCCCGTCGCCTTCAGCGGCCGCTCGATCGGGACGACGACCTCCTGCCCCGGCGTCTCGACGACCGCGGTCGCGACCTCGGACAGGTTGCGACCGTCGACGTTCGGCGCGTCGCCGTGCACGAGCCCCGCCTTCAGCAGCTCGCGCGCGACGAGCGCGACGCCGCCGGCGGCGTGCAGGTCGGTGGCGACGAAGCGGCCGCCGGGCTTGATGTCGGCGACGACCGGCGTACGCTCGGCGATGCGGTCGAAATCCTCGAGCTCGAGCGGGATGTCGAGCTCGCGGGCGATCGCGAGCAGGTGCAGGACGCCGTTCGTCGAGCCGCCCGTCGCCGCGACGGCGGCGACGGCGTTCTCGAGCGCCTCACGCGTGAGGATGTGCGACGGGCGCACGTCCTCGCGCACGAGGCGCATGACGATACGGCCGGCCTCGTACGCAGCGTCGTGCTTCGCCGGGTCGGTGGCGGGCACGTCGTTGAGGCCGGCCGGGCTGATGCCGAGGAACTCGAGAACGGTGGCCATCGTGTTGGCGGTGAACTGGCCGCCGCAGGCGCCCGCGCCGGGGCACGCGACGCCCTCGAGCTCGTGCACGTCGGCGTTCGACATCGTTCCGGCGGCGGCCGCGCCGACCGCTTCGAAGACGTCCTGGATGGTGACGTCGCGGTCGCGGAAGCGCCCCGGCGCGATGGAGCCGTTGTAGAGGACGAGCCCGGGCACGTCGAGCCGCGCGAGCGCCATCACCGCGGCCGGAATCGTCTTGTCGCAGCCGACGATGCAGACGAGCCCGTCGAGCAGGTGGCCGCGCACGACGAGCTCGATCGAGTCCGCGATCACCTCGCGCGAGACGAGCGACGCCTTCATGCCCTCGGTCCCCATGGAGACGCCGTCGCTGACCGCGATCGTGTTGAACTCCATCGGCGTCCCGCCTGCCTCGATGATGCCGCGCCGCACGTGGCGCGCCAGCTCGCGCTGGTTCCAGTTGCACGGCATCGTCTCGATCCACGTCGTCGCGATGCCGACGAGCGGCCGCGCGAGCGCGTCGTCGTCGAAGCCGATGCCCTTGAGCATCGCCCGCGCAGGCGCGCGGTCGACACCGTCCGTGATCGCGGCGCTGTGCCGCTTCGCGGGATCGGTGGGACGTGCGTACGGATCGTGATCGCTCAAAGGGGCCCCGCTCCGATAGAAGTGACGGACAGCGTGCGAACCTCGTGGTCGGGAAAGCGCGCGGCCAGCTCGCGCACGACGTCGGCCTCGTGGCCGCGCTCGGCCCACACGAGCACGGTCGGCCCGGAGCCCGAAAGCGCGGCGCCGAGCGCGCCGGCCGGAAGATCGGCGCGGATCGCGGCCAGGTGCGGCGCATCCTCCGCGCGGTACGGCTCGTGCAAGCGGTCGGCGGCGCTTGCGGCGAACAGCGCAGGGCTGCCCGCCGCAAGCGCGGCGCCGAGGAGCGCGGCGCGGCCCGCGCTGAACGCCGCGTCCTCATGCGGGACCGCCTGCGGCAGCAGCCCACGCGCATTCGCCGTGAGGACGCGGGTCTCGGGAATCACTGCGACGACGACGGCCGGAAGGTCGTCGGCGACGCGGGCGATGTGCCCCTCCCACGTGAGGCATACGCCGCCGGCGAGCGCAGCTGCGAGGTTGTCGGGATGGCCCTCGAGGTCGATGCCGGCCTCGAGCAGCTCGTCCGCGGTTGGCTCGACGCCTGCAGCGAGCGCACCGGCGACGAGGCCGAGCGCGACCGCGGACGCGCTCGAGCCGAGCCCGCGCTCGCGCGGGATCCGCTCGACGAACGTGAACGTGCGGCCCTGCGGCGACGCGAAGCGCGCGAACGCCTGCACGACGAGGTTGTCCTCGTCGACGCGGCCGTTGCCCTCGCCCACATCGACCTCGTTCCAGAGGTCGAAGGCGACGCCCGCGACGTCGAACCCGGGGCCGAGATTCGCGGCTGTCGCTGGCGCCCGGACCCTCACGCCGCGAGCCTCTCGGTCGCGTCCGGGTCCTTGAGCCCGTGGCCCGTGAGCACGCACACGACGCAGCCCGCCGCGCCCACCTCGGCGACGGCGGCGACGCCCGCGGCCGAGGCCGGCTCGCAGAACACGCCCTCCTCGCGCGCGACGAGCCGCCACGCTTCTTCGAGCTGCTGCTCCGACAAAGACACGACAGTCCCGCCGGACCGCTTCAGCACGCCGCCGACTTCGAGGCGATGCACGGGATCGGCGATGCGGATCGCGGATGCGAACGTGTCGTCGCGGCGCTCGGCCTCGCCGAGCACGAAGCGCGGCAGACGCTCGCCGAAGCCGACCGCATACGCGACCGTATTCCCTCCGCCGCCGTACGGGAGCGCGAGCACGTCGGGGACGCGGCCGAGTTGCTGGACGACCTCGCGCGCGGCGGAGCTCTGCCCCTCGATGCGGTCGGGATTGATCGAGTTGACGTTGACGAAGCCTTCCTCGTCCGCGAGCCGGCGCGCTTCGCGATGCGCGTCCTCGAACGTTCCGTCGATCTCGCGCACGTCGGCGCCGGCCACCCTCACCTGCGCGATCTTGCCGCGTGCGACGGCGCCGCGCGACGTGATGACGACCGCGCGCAGGCCCGCTCGCGCGGCGTACGCAGCGGCGGACGCCGCGGTGTTGCCGGTGGACGCGCATACGACGCCGGCCGCGCCGCGCTCGAGCGCGCGCGTGACCGCGACCGACATGCCGCGGTCCTTGAACGACCCGGTGGGGTTCGCGCCCTCCCACTTGAGCCACAGCTCGACGCCGAACCGCTCGGAGAGCCGCGGCGCGGACAGGAGCGGCGTGTTCCCCTCCCCGAGGGTGATCACAGCCCACGCTCCGTGATCACCGGGAGGACAAAAGGGGGTCGAAGCACCTCCGGGAACGCTGCGATCTCGCGCAGCGCCGCGGACACCTCGCCGAAGGGCGCGCGGTGGAGGACGAGCTCGAGCGTCGCGGCGCCGTCCTCGAGCCGCTGCACGAGCTGCGCCACCGACACGTCGTGCGCGGCGAGCCGGCTGGCCGCGTGCGCGAGCACGCCGGGACGGTCGGAGACCTCGAGGTGCACGTAGAACGGCGAGCGCCATTCGCTGGACGGCAGGAGCGGAAGCTCGCGCCAGCACGCGTCGTTCTGCAGGAAGCCGGTGCCGGACGTGCCGACGACGCTGACGAGGTCCGCGACGACGGCGGACGCGGTCTCGACGCCTCCCGCGCCCGGGCCTTCGAGCGTGATCTCGCGGATGGCGTCGCCCTGGAGCATGACGGCGTTGAAGGCGCCGTCGACCGCGGCGAGCGGGTGCGAGCGCTCGATGAGCGCCGGCTGGACGCGGACGTCGACCGCGCCGTCTGCGTGCGTCGCGATCCCGACGAGCCGGATGACCATGCCGAGCTGCGCAGCGGCGGTGACGTGCGCGGGCTCGAGCTCCTCGATGCCCCGGCACTCGACGTCCTCGAAGCGGACGCGCGAGCCGAAGGCGACGGTGGCGAGGATCGCCATCTTCGCGGCCGCGTCCGCGCCGCTGACGTCGTCGGTCGGATCCGCCTCCGCGTAACCGAGCGCCTGCGCCTCCGCGAGCGCTTCGGCGTACGAGCCGCCCCGCTCCATGCGCGAGAGCACGAAGTTCGTCGTCCCGTTCACGATGCCGAGGACGCGGTGCACGTTCGAGACGACGAGCGACTCGCGCAGCACCTTCACGACGGGGATGGCCGCGCACACCGAAGCCTCGAAGCGCAGCTGCACGCCGGCGGCGGACGCGGCGGCGAACAGCTCGGCACCCTCCCGCGCGATGAGCTGCTTGTTCGCCGAGACGACCGGCTTCCCGGCGCCGAGCAGCGCGCGGACGTAGTCCCCGGCCGGGGACATGCCGCCCATCACCTCCGCGACGACGTGCACCTCCGGGTCGTCGCGGAAGGCCTCGAAGTCGGTGGTGAGCACGCCGTCACCCGCCGGGAACGGACGTTCCTTCGCGGGATCGCGGACGAGCGCGCGCACGACGCGCAGCCGGTGGCCGGTCGCACGCTCGATCTCGTCGGCGCTCTCGACGAGCATCCGGTTGACCGAGGAGCCGACCGTCCCGTAGCCGAGGAGGCCGATGCCGACGTCAACGGACGCCAAGTAAGCCCTCCACGCCGGCCAGGGCGCGAAGCTCCTTTCCGACCCGCTCGATCTCCGCAGCACGTTCCTCGCCCGCCTTGCGCAGCTCCGCGAACTTCGGCCGCCCCGCCTCGTCGTCGGCGAAGAGCTCCTGCGCGAACGCGCCGGTCTGGATCTCGCCAAGGATGTCGCGCAGCCGCTCCTTCACGCTCTCGTCCACGACGCGCGGGCCGCGCGACAGGTCGCCGTACTCGGCGACGTCCGAGACGGAGTAGCGCATGTACTCGTAGCCGCCCTGGTAGAGCAGGTCGACGATGAGCTTCAGCTCGTTCAGGCACTCGTAGTACGCGATCTCGGGCTGATACCCCGCCTCGACGAGGACGTCGAACCCGGCCTGCACGAGCGCGGGGACGCCTCCGCACAGCACGGCCTGCTCGCCGAAGAGATCGCTCTCCGTCTCCTCGGCGAACGTCGTCTCCAGCAGGCCGACGCGCGCGCAGCCGATGCCGACGCCGTACGCGAGCGCGAGGTCGAGGGCGCTGCCGCTCGCGTCGCGATGGACGGCGACGAGGCCGGGAGTGCCGGCGCCGGAGACGTACAGCTCGCGGACGCGATGCCCCGGCGCCTTCGGGGCGACCATGATCACGTCGTGCCCCTCGGGCGGCGCGATGCGCTCGAAGTGGATGTTCAGCCCGTGCGCGAACAGCACCGCCGCGCCCGGCTCCAGGTTCGGCGCGATGTGCTCGTCCCACACCTGTTTCTGCATGTGGTCGGGAAGCAGGAGTGCGACGACCTGCGCGCCGCGGACTGCCTCGGCGATGGAGCGGACCTCGAGGCCGGCATCCTCCGCCTTCTCGGCGGAGGGACTTCCCTCACGCAGGCCGACCTGCACGTCGACGCCGGAGTCGCGCAGGTTGAGCGCATGGGCATGCCCCTGGCTGCCGTAGCCGATGACGGCCACCTTTCCGGAGAGGAGGTCGAGGTCGCCTTCGCGATAGATGGTTGCCATGGGACTCCTTTCAAATTTGTCCGGTGCCAGGTACCAGTCTTTCGCCCCTTGCTTCCATCACGCGAAGGTCAGGTACCTGGCTCCGGCGGACATTCATGCCAGCACGTGCTGGCGAGGACGGTTGCGATTCGGACGATGGGCACGGCCGAGGCCGATGCGCCCGGTGCGGACGAGCTCCTGCAGGCCGTGCGGGCGGACGAGCTCCTCGAAGGAATCCACGTCCTCGGGCGGCCCGGTGAGCTCGAAGACGATCGAGTCGGGGCCGAGGTCGACGACGCGCGCGCCGAAGACCTCGCCGAGCGCCATCAGCTCCGCGCGCTTCGCGGGCGGCGCGGAGACCTTCATGAGGACGAGCTCGCGCTCGATCGACTCGCCGGGGACGAGCTCCGCGACGCGGAGGACGTTCACGAGCTTGTGCATCTGCTTCTCGATCTGCTCGAGCGGGCTCGACGCGCAGTCGACGCGGATGGTGACGCGCGAGACGTCGTGACGCTCGGTCGGGCCGACCGCGAGGCTGTCGATGTTGAAGCCGCGACGCGCGAACATGCTCGTGATCCGCATGAGCACGCCGGGCTTGTTCTCGACGAGGACGGAGAGCGTGTGCTTCATGCCCCCACCTTCGCAGCGACTTCCTCGAACTCGACGAGGTCGAGCGCAGCCGCGCCCGCAGGGATCATCGGGAAGCAGTGCTCGCGGGGGTCGACGCGCGCGTCCACGACCGCCGTGCGCCCGCAGGCGAGCGCCTCGGCGAGCGCGCCCTCGAGATCGTCCTCGCTCTCGACGGTGAATCCCACGGCGCCGTACGCACGGGCGAGCGCCGCATAGTCCGGAAGAGTGTGCGTCAGCCGGATCTGGGAGAAGCGCTCCTCGAAGAACATGTCCTGCCACTGTCGCACCATGCCGAGGTAGCCGTTGTTCACGATGACGACGACGATCGGCAGGTCCTCGAGCACGGAGGTTGCGAGCTCCTGCTGCGTCATCTGGAAGCAGCCGTCCCCGTCGACGCACACGACGGTCGCTTCCGGGCGCGCGGCCTTCGCGCCGACCGCAGCCGGGATCCCGTAGCCCATCGTCCCGAGCCCGCCCGAGGTGATGAACGAGCGGGGCACGTCGCAGCGCAGGTACTGCATCGCCCACATCTGGTGCTGGCCGACACCGGTCGTGAACACGACGTCGTCGCGCCCGGCGGTGAGCTCCTGCAGGGTCTCGAGCACGAGCTGCGGCTTGAGCAGGTCGCCCTCGCGGCGGTAGCGGAGCGGATACGTGTCGCGCCACTCGGCTATCTGCCGCAGCCACGGCTCGGTCGCGCCGGGACGATGCGCATCGGCGAGGATGCGCGCCATCTCCGCGAGCACGGGCTTCAGCGGGCCGACGACCGGGATGTCCGCGTGGCGGATCTTCGAGATCTCGGCGGCGTCGACGTCGAGGTGCACGACGGTCGCGCCGGGCGCGAACGCCGACAGCTTGCCGGTGACGCGGTCGTCGAAGCGCGAGCCGACAGCGACGATGAGGTCGGCCTTGTTCAGCGCCCAGTTCGACCATTTCGGGCCGTGCATGCCGGGCCAGCCGGCGTGCAGCTCGTGCGTCTCCGGGAAGCCGCCCTTCGCCATGAGCGTCGTGACCACCGGGAGGCGCGCGGTCTCGGCGAGCGCGCGCAGCTCCTCCGTCGCGTCGGCGTTCAGCACGCCGCCGCCGACGTAGAGGATGGGCCGCTCCGCCGCGGCGATCGCATGAGCGGCAGCCAGTATCTGCCGCTCATGACCACGGCGGGGCGGCTTCCATCCCGGGAGGGAAACCGTGTCCGGGTACGAGAAGTCGAACTCCGCTTCCTGGATGTCGCGCGGCACGTCGACGAGCACGGGGCCGCAGCGTCCGGTGCGCGCGACGTGGAAGGCGGCCTTGAGCACGTGCGGCAGCTCGTCCACGTCCTGCACGAGCCACGAGTGCTTGACGATCGGGATCGTGATCCCGGTGATGTCGCACTCCTGGAAGGCGTCGCTGCCGATGAGGTTGGTGCGCACCTGCCCCGTGATGCAGACGAGCGGCGTCGAATCCATCCATGCGTCCGCGATCGGCGTGACGAGATTCGTCGCACCCGGCCCCGACGTCGCGATCGCGACGCCGACGCGGCCGGACGCGCGCGCGTATCCCTGCGCCATGTGGCCGGCGCCCTGCTCGTGGCGCGCGAGCACGTGCCGTACGGTCGTTCCGCGCGCGAACGCGTCGTACAGGGGAAGGATGGCGCCTCCGGGCAAGCCGAAGGCGACGTCCACCCCCTCTGCCTCGAGGGAACGGAGAATGGCGTCTGCGCCATTCATCTTCATGCGGTCTCCGGCCAGAACTCTGCGTTGCGCATCGTCAGCTGGAACCCGCCGAGGACGCGGCTCGTGAACTCGCGGGTCGATGCGCGGACGCCGAAGCGCACCGGCTCGTTCACGAGTGCGGCCGACACAGCGCCGGCGAGCGTCTCCGCCGCCGCAGGTTGACCGAGGCCGTGCTCGAGTGCGAGCGCCGTGGCGAAGAGCATGCTGCTCGGATTCACGACACCGTGTCCTGCAAGCGCGAAGCCGCCGTCCGGCGACGGCACGAACAGGCTGGGCCCGTGCTCGGCCAGGAGTGCATGAGCGGCGACGCGATGCGAGGCGGCTGCGGCAGCGATCTCCACCATGCCCTCCGCCCACGCCGGTGCGACGACGACGACGTCGAAGCGCCCCGGATTGAACGCAGCGAACGGCATCGCGTCGCGCGGCGAGACGTGCTCGACCCGAACGTGCTCGTGGTCGGGCGCGGCCAGCTGGACGAGCTCGCACCACTCGCTGTCTCCCACGCAGGCGAGCCGCATGCGGCGCGCTGCTGCGATCTCGAATGCGCGCCGAACGCTCCACTCGGCCGCGTCGTCCCCCACCGAGGTGACGAAGGCGACGTCGTCGTGCCGGCCGAACCGCACGCGGGTCACCCGGGCGCGCAGGTCGAGTTCCGCCATCACGTCGTCGAGTGTCGGCTCCTCTGCGCCGGCGACGAGCACCGCGTCCGCGCCGAGGACGGCATCGCGCGTGCTGGCCGGAACCGTCTGGCCGAAGCGCGCAAGTGCGACACCGCCGAACGGCGCGTGCACCTGGTCGAACGCGAAGCCGTGCACGCGCGCGACCGCGTCGAGCGCGTACATCGCCTCCGCCATCAGCTCCGGTGCGGTGCCGGAGCCGGTGAGACACGCGACCGTTTTCATGCCGGTACTCCTTCGAAGACCGCGTCGAGCGGAACAGCGCCCCCGTTGTCGGCGAGCGCCTTGAACCTGCGAAACGCGGCGTTCAGGTCGTCGCCGCTGAGCTGGACCCCGCGCTCGGCGCAGGCGCGCGCGAACGCGTGCCGGCCGGAGTGCTTGCCGAGCGGCAGCGTCATGCGCACTCCGACGTCGACGGGATCGATGATCTGGTACGTCCGTGCGTCCTTCAGCATCCCGTCCTGGTGGATGCCGGCCTCGTGCGCGAACGCGTTCGCGCCGACGACCGCCTTGTTCGGCTGGACGACGTAGCCGGTGAGCTCGGACACGAGCTTCGACGCGGCCGCGATCTGCTCCGTGTCGATGCCGGTCTCGACCTGGAAGTGGTCGCCGCGCACCTTGAGCGCGACGACGATCTCCTCGAGAGATGCGTTGCCGGCCCGCTCGCCGATGCCGTTCACCGTGCACTCCACCTGGCCGGCGCCGGCGTGCACGGCGGCGAGCGAGTTGGCGACGGCGAGGCCGAGATCGTCGTGGCAATGGGCCGACAGCGTTACGTGGCGCATCTCGGGGCAGCGGCGGCGCACGTCGGCGAGGAACGTCGCGTACTGGTGCGGCAGCGCGTAGCCGACCGTGTCGGGAAGGTTGACGACGGTCGCACCCGCCTCGATCGCCACGCGGCAGACGCGGGCGACGAACTCGGGGTCCGAGCGGGTGGCGTCCTCGCACGAGAACTCCACCTCGTCTGCGCGCTCGGCCGCGTAGGCGACCGCCCAGCGAGCCCGCTGCACGACCTCCGCGGGCTCGAGGCCGAGTTTGTTCTCCATGTGGATCGGGCTCGTAGCGATGAAGACATGGATCCGGGACCGCCGCGCCTCGGCAAGCGCCTCGCCTGCGGCGTCGAGGTCCTCCTGCACCGTGCGCGCGAGCGCTGCGACCGTCGGGCCGGTCAGCGCCTGGGCGACCGCCTGGACGCCCTCGAAATCGCCCGGGGACGCGCCCGGGAAGCCGGCCTCGACGACGTCGACGCCGAGCCGCTGGAGCTGCTCCGCGATCGCCGCCTTCTCGTCGGGCTGCAGCGCGATGCCCGGCGATTGCTCACCGTCGCGCAACGTCGTATCGAAGATCGAGATCCTGCGGGACACGAACACTTCCTCCTTGGCTCTGCTGACAGAGGACGCACCTGTGGTGCGATGAGGTCGGCGTCTGCGCCTCTTGCGAGACGCGTGTTCGTGTGTTCTCCCCGTTAGGGGAGAATGAGGATGACGACGAAGAGAATGAGCCCGGAGAGGGCAGGAATGCGTGTCCGGGCGGTCGTCATCGCTCACCTAGGGTGCATGGCGCAGCCGCGCTTGTCAAATCCGGCGTGTGCTGAAACCGGAGAACGCGCGTGGTCGCCGGCCGACGAGGGCGCTAGGGTCAGTGGCCTGATGCCGCGCGCGACGAGCTTCCTGAAGCCGATTTCGATTTCGCTCGTCTTTGCCGCGCGCATCCATACGCGCTAGTCGGTCTTTCCTTCCCGCCGCCGCCGACTAGCCCACAAGGCGGATTCCCTTCTCCTCCGGAGATGCCCGTGCCGCACCGTCAAACCGGTTTGTACGACCCCTCGTTCGAGCACGACGCGTGCGGCGTCGCGTTCGTCGCGCGGCTGGACGGGGCCCGCACGCACGAGACGGTCGAGCGGGCGCTCGTCGCGCTGGCGAACCTCGAGCACCGCGGGGCCGCCGGCGCGGATGCGGACACCGGTGACGGCGCGGGGATCCTCGTCCAGATCGCGGATGGGTTCTTCCGGGGGGAGATCGGCGACCGGCTGCCGCCGGCGGGGCAATACGGCGTCGGAACGTGCTTCGGCGAGCGCTGCGAGGCGATCGAGGCCGCGATCGAACAGGAGGGCCAGGAGCTGATCTGCTGGCGCGACGTCCCGTTCGACGACCGCCACGTCGGGCGAACGGCATGGGCCTCGATGCCGCGCATCCGCCAGTTCGTCGTCGGCGCGAACGGGCTGGAGGGTGACGCGTTCGAGCGCAAGCTGTACGTCATTCGCCGCGTGGCCGAGCTCGCCGCCGGGCCGGATCTCGTCATCCCGAGCCTCTCGTCGCGCACGCTCGTCTACAAGGGGATGCTGACGGCGCCGCAGCTCGCGCGCTTCTACCCCGACCTGCAGGACGAGCGGTTCGAGAGCGCGCTCGCCCTCGTGCACTCGCGCTTCTCGACGAACACCTTCCCGAGCTGGGAGCTCGCGCACCCGTACCGGATGATCGCCCACAACGGCGAGATCAACACGCTGCGCGGCAACGTCAACTGGATGCGTGCGCGCGAGTCGCAGCTCGCGTCGGAGCTCTTCGGCGACGACCTGCGCAAGGTCTTGCCTGTGATTCGTCCCGCCGGCTCCGACACGGCGATGTTCGACAACGTGCTCGAGCTGCTCGTGCTCGCCGGCCGGTCGCTGCCCCACGCGCTGATGATGATGATCCCGGAGTCGCAGCCTTCCGAGGAGCTACGCGGCTTCTACGCGTACCACCAGTGCCTCATGGAGGCGTGGGACGGGCCGGCGGCGATCGCATTCACGGACGGCCGCGTGATCGGCGCAACGCTCGACCGCAACGGGCTGCGGCCGGGGCGCTGGTACGAGACGGACGACGGCTGGGTCGTGCTCGCGTCGGAGACCGGTGTCCTCGACGACGCGCCGGAGCGGATCGTGCGCAAGGGCCGGCTGCAGCCGGGCAAGCTCTTCCTCGTCGACCTCGAACAGCACCGGATCGTCCCGGACGACGAGGCCAAGTTGCAAGTTGCCACGAGGAAGCCGTACGCGCAGTGGTACGCGGAGAACGTGCGGCATCTCGCCGACTTGCCGCCCGCACGCGTGCAGCCTCCGCGGCCGGTGGAGCCGTTGCGACAGCGCCAGCTGCTCTTCGGCTACGCGCAGGACGACATGAAGGCCATGCTCGCGCCGCTCGCGCGCAACGCCGAGGAGGCGGTCGGGTCCATGGGCAACGACACGCCGCTCGCGGTGCTCTCGCAGCGCAAGCCGCTCATGTACTCGTACTTCAAGCAGCTGTTCGCGCAGGTGACGAACCCGCCGATCGACTCGATCCGCGAGGCGGTGGTGATGAGCGTGCAGGCGAGCGTCGGCTCGGAGCGCAACCTCCTCGCCGAGACGCCGGAGCACGCGCGCCAGCTCGTGATCGAGAACCCGATCCTCCAGGACGACCAGCTCGAACGGCTGCGCCAGGTGGAGTCGGACGTCTTCCGCTCCCACACGGTCGACACGACCTGGCCGGCCGCCGACGGCGTGGACGGCCTCGAGGGCGCGCTCGAGCGCGTGTGCGCGGACGCGGGCGCGGCGCTCGCGGACGGGGCGAACATCCTCATCCTGTCCGACCGGGCCGCGAGCCCCGAGCGCGTGCCGATCCCGTCGCTGCTCGCCACGGCCGCGGTGCACCACCATCTCGTGCGCGAGGGCACGCGCCTCCAGGCCGGCATCGTGGTCGAGTCCGGCGAGCCGCGCAGCGTGCATTCGATCGCCGTCCTCGTCGGGTACGGCGCGGCCGCCGTCAACCCGTACCTCATGCTCGAGACGCTCGGCGAGCTCGTCGAGCTCGGCTGGCTCCCGGAGGAGATGACCGCCGAGCAGGCGCGGGCGCGCGCGGTCAAGGCCATCGGCAAGGGCCTCCTGAAGGTGATGTCGAAGATGGGGATCTCGACCATTCCCTCGTACTGCGGTGCGCAGATCTTCGAGGCCGTCGGCCTCTCGCCCGACCTCGTCGAGCGCTACTTCACGTCGACGCCGTCGCGCATCGGCGGCATCGGGCTGCGCGAGCTGGCGGAAGGCGCGCTTGCCCGGCACGCGCGCGCGTACCCGGGGACCGGCGACGATCTGCTGCCGGTGGTCGGTCTCTTCGCCTGGCGGCGCGACGGCGAGCACCATCAGTGGAACCCGGAGACGATCTCGCTCCTCCAGCACGCAGTGCGCACCGGGAGCGCCGACACGTACGAGCAGTACTCGCTCACCGCGAACGCCGCGTCCGCACGCCGCTCGACGCTGCGCGGGCTGATGCGCTTCCGCTTCCCCGAGACCGGCATCCCGCTCGAGGAGGTGGAGCCGGCGGCGGAGATCGTGAAGCGCTTCTCGACCGGAGCGATGTCGCTCGGCTCGATCTCGCGCGAGGCGCACGAGACGCTCGCCGTGGCGATGAACAGAATCGGCGGACGTTCGAACACCGGCGAGGGCGGCGAGGACCCCGAGCGCTTCGGCGACGAGCGCCGGTCGAAGATCAAGCAGGTCGCGTCCGGGCGCTTCGGCGTCAACGCGGCGTACCTCGGGAACGCCGACGAGCTCCAGATCAAGATGGCGCAGGGCGCGAAGCCCGGCGAGGGCGGCCAGCTCCCCGGCCACAAGGTCGACCGGTACATCGCGTCGGTGCGCATGACCACGCCCGGCGTCGGCCTCATCTCGCCGCCGCCGCACCACGACATCTACTCGATCGAGGACCTGAAGCAGCTCATCTACGACCTGCGCTGCGCGAACCCCGCGGCGCGCATCTCGGTGAAGCTCGTCGCCGAGGTCGGCGTCGGCACCGTCGCAGCCGGCGTCGCGAAGGCGGGCGCGGATCACGTGCTGATCTCCGGGCACGACGGCGGGACGGGCGCGTCGCCGGTCTCGTCCATCCTCCATGCAGGCGTGCCGTGGGAGATCGGGCTGGCCGAGACGCAGCAGACGCTCGTGCGCAACGACCTGCGGTCGCGCATCTGGGTGCAGACCGACGGGCAGATCAAGACGGGGCGCGACGTCGTGATCGCGGCGCTTCTCGGCGCGGACGAGATGGGCTTCGCCACCGCGCCGCTCATCGCTTCGGGTTGCGTGATGATGCGCGCCTGCCACCTGAACACCTGCCCGGTCGGGATCGCGACCCAGGATCCCGTCCTGCGCGAGCGCTTCGCCGGCAAGCCGGAGCATGTCGTCAACTTCTTCTTCTTCGTCGCGGAGGAGGTGCGCGGGTTGATGGCGCAGCTCGGGATCGCGCGCTTCGACGACCTCGTCGGCCGAGTCGACCTGCTCGACGCCGACGAGGCGCTGTCGGCGTGGCGCGAGCGCGGCGTCGACCTCGCGAACGTCCTACACGTGCCCGAGGGCGCGCCGCTGCGCCGCACGCACGGGCAGGCGCCCGCGCTCGACGGCGCGCTCGACTGGTCGCTGCTCGATCTCACCGAGGGCGACGTCGACATCCGCAACGTCGACCGCACGGTCGGCGGCATCCTTTCGCACGCGGTCACGAAGGAGCACGGTGCCGAGGGCCTGCCGCCGGGATCGATCCGGCTCACGCTCCGCGGCTCGGCGGGCCAGTCGTTCGGCGCCTGGCTCGCTCCCGGCATCGAGCTGACACTCGTCGGCGACGCGAACGACTACGTCGGCAAGGGCCTCTCCGGCGGCGTGCTCGCGCTGCGTCCGCCCGAGGCGGCGCGCTTCCGCGCAGAGGAGAACGTCATCGCCGGGAACACGATCCTGTACGGCGCGACGCGCGGGCGCGCGTTCTTCCGCGGCCTCGTGGGCGAGCGCTTCGCCGTGCGCAACTCGGGCGCGACCGCGGTGGTCGAGGGCGTCGGCGACCACGGCTGCGAGTACATGACCGGCGGCATCGTCGTCGTGCTCGGGCCGATCGGCCGCAACTTCGCCGCAGGCATGAGCGGCGGCATCGCCTACGTCCTCGACGTGGACGGCACGTTCGCCGAGCGCTGCAACCACGACCAGGTCGCGCTCGAGACGCTCGAGCCGGAGGACCTGCATGTCGTGCGCACGCTCGTCGAGGAGCACCGCGAACGCACCGGATCGACCGTCGAGGTGGATTTCGGCGCCTTCGTCAAGGTGATGCCGCACGAGTACCGGCGCGCGCTCGCGGACGGTGCGATGTCCACCGGCGGCGACGGCTTCCTCACGCGCGAGACAGAAGAGGCGGCCGCGTAATGGGTGAATTGGGCGCCTTCCTCAAGATCGCGCGCGCGGAGACGCCGGAGCGGCCGCCCCGCGAGCGCGTCGGCGACCACCGCGAGTTCGTCCGCACGCTGCCGATCGCCGAGCTGCGCGGCCAGGGCGCGCGCTGCATGGAGTGCGGCGTGCCGTTCTGCCACAGCGGCTGCCCGCTCGGGAACCTCATCCCGGACTGGAACGACCTGGTGTATCGCGACCGCTTCCGGGAGGCGCTCGAGCAGCTCCATCGCACGAACAACTTCCCGGAGTTCACCGGCCGCCTCTGTCCCGCGCCGTGCGAGGCCGCGTGCGTGCTCGAGATCGACGAGGGCAACGCGGTGACGATCAAGCAGATCGAGCTCGCCATCGTCGACCGCGGCTGGGACGAGGGCTGGATCGTCCCGCGTCCTCCCGCGCGGCGAACGGGGCGCAGCGTCGCGGTCGTCGGGTCGGGCCCGGCCGGCCTCGCGGCGGCGCAGCAGCTCGCGCGCGCCGGCCATGACGTCACCGTCTTCGAGCGCGACGAGGCGGGCGGCGGGCTGCTCCGCTTCGGCGTCCCCGACTTCAAGATCGAGAAGCGCGTCGTCGAGCGGCGCATCGGCGAGCTCGCGGACGAGGGCGTCACCTTCCGCTTCGGCGTGAACGTCGATGGACCGCTCGAGGGCTTCGACGCGACGGTGCTCGCCACCGGCTCGCGCGTCCCGCGCGACCTACCCGTTCCCGGCCGCGAGCTCGGCGGCGTCCACTTCGCGATGGAGTACCTGTATGGGCGCAACCGCGCCGTCGCCGGCACGGCCGAGCCTCCGATCAGCGCCGCCGGCCGGCACGTGATCGTCATCGGCGGCGGCGACACCGGCGCCGACTGCGTCGCGAGCGCGCACCGCGAGGGCGCCGCCTCGGTCACGCAGATCGAGCTGCTGGGCGAGCCGCCCGAGAAGCGTCCCGACGACCTGACGCCGTGGCCGCTGTGGCCGATGAAGCTGCGCACCTCGTACGCGCTCAAGGAAGGCGGCGAACGCAGCTTTGCGATCTCCACCACCGGTCTCTCGGGGAACGGCCGCGTGCAGGAGATCCACTGGATGCAGAACACGGGCGCGCCGCCGTTCGAGCCGGTGCCCGAGACGGACGAGTCGCGCCCCGCACAGCTCGTTCTGCTCGCGATGGGCTTCGTCGGACCCGAGGCGGGACTGCTGGACGCGCTCGGCGTCGCCCGCGACGCGCGCGGCAATGTCGACGCAAACGAGTTCGCGACGTCGGCGCCGGGAGTCTTCGCCGCCGGCGACGCGCGTCGCGGCCAGTCGCTGATCGTGTGGGCGATCGACGAGGGCCGCCGCTGCGCCCGCGCGGTCGACGCCTATCTCAGCTGAAGTCCACCTCCTTCGTCTCGATCGTCCCGGCGGTCCTGCCCGGCGCCTTCTGATCCGACCAGTACAGGTTCGTGTGCGCGATCACTGCGGCCGGAGGGGGTGCCCCCCAGACGCTCAGATCCTCGGTCGTGTGCGCGTCCTTGACGAGGATCGCGTCGTAGCCGCGCGCGAGCGCGCCGTGGAGCGTCGAGCGGATGCACATGTCCGTCTGCGCGCCCGCAACGACGAGCCGCCCCACGCCGAGGTCCGAGAGGAGGCTCTCGAGGTTCGTGTCCTCGAACGAGTCGCCGTACCTCTTCTGCACGCGCGGCTCGGAGTCGTCCGGCGAGAGCTCGGGGACGATCTGCCACGCGTCGTCTCCGTTCACGAGGCCCTCGTCGTTGTGCTGCACCCAGACGACGGGGACCTGCGCCTCGCGCGCCTTTTCGACGAGGTTGCCGACGTTCGCGACGACGGCATCGCGCTCGTGGTTTCCCGTCACGACGCCGTTCTGGACGTCGACGACGAGGAGCGCCGTGTTGGGCCGATTCTCCAGGGTTGTCATGCCCCGGAACTTACTAGGTGTCGCGCCGGACGAGGAGCACAGCGGCCACCGCGACCGCGAACGCGACGTAGGCGAGCGTGACGGCGAGGCCCCCCGCAGGCGAGAGGCTGTGCGGGCCGTGCGTCAACTGGAAGATGGAGCGGAAGGCACTGTTCGGAATCCACGGGTTGATGGCGTTCTGCCAGCTCGTCGGGAAGACGTTGAGGAGCGGCGGGATGACGAAGAAGAGCGCGACGAACGACGCGATCCCACCGGCGGTGTTGCGCACGATCGCGCCCATCGCCATGCAGAAGACGCCGAAGAGCATCAGATAGACCGCGCCGCCGACCACCGAGCGCAACACGCCGTCGGCGGAGAGCGAGGTCTGGAGGATGTCGTGCTTCGAGAGGATCGCCTGGCTGGCCCAGAACGCGATCAGCACCGACGGGAGCATCAGCGCGAACGAGACGACGGCGAAGACGATGATCTTGGCCCACAGCACCGGCAGCCGCTTCGGCACGGCGGTGAAGCTGGCGCGGATCATCCCGGTCGCGTACTCGCCGGTCACGACGAGGACGCCGAGGACGCCGATCGCGAGCTGCGAGAGGTTCACGCCCCCGAGCGCGATGTCGAGCGGATGCCGGTCGGCGCGCTCGTGCGGACCCATGGTGCCCCAGTGCGACGACGTCACGGCCGCGAAGAGCGCCGGCAGGCCGATGGTGAGCACGATGGCCACGAGCAGCGACCAGCGCGTCGAGCGCAGCGAGTGGAGCTTCGTCCACTCGGAGAGGACGACGCGCGCCTGCGTGATACGCCCTTTCGCCGTGAGCGGCGGAACGATCGGTGCGCTCACGGCGCTCATGCTGCCGCCGCCGCCTTGAACTCGACGTCGTCGCGGGTCAACTCCATGAACGCCTCCTCGAGCGACGCCTGAACGAGCGCGAGCTCGTGCAGGGTGATGCCGTTCGCAGCCGCGAGGTCGCCGACCTTCTCAGAGGTCGTTCCGGCGATCTCGAGCACGCCCGGCTCGGCGCTCGTCACCGTGATCTCAGGGCCGAGCACGAGCTCGCGCAGCTTCGTCGCCTGAGGCGAGCGCACGCGCACGATTGCGCCGGACGCGCGGCGCACGAACTCGTCGACGCTCGTGTCGGCGATGAGCTTGCCGCGGCCGATGACGATGAGGTGATCGGCGGTGACCGCCATTTCGCTCATCAGGTGCGAGGACACGAACACCGCACGACCCTCGGCGGCGAGCGCCTTGAGCAGGTTGCGAATCCAGTGGATCCCTTCGGGGTCGAGGCCGTTCACCGGCTCGTCGAGCAGCAGCGTGTGCGGGTCGCCGAGGAGCGCCGTCGCGATGCCGAGGCGCTGGCCCATGCCGAGCGAGAACTTGCCTGCGCGCTTGCGCGCGACCTCGTGCAGGCCGACGAGGTCGATCAGCTCGTCGACGCGCTTGCGCCCGATGCCGTGGGTTTGCGCGAGCGAGAGCAGGTGGTAGTAGGCCGAGCGGCCGGTATGCACGGAGCGCGCCTCCAGCAGTGCCCCGACCTCGTGGAGCGGCGCCTTGTGGTCGCGGTAATGCTTGCCGTTGACCGTGACGTCGCCGCTCGTCACAGCATCGAGGCCGAGGATGAGCCGCATCGTCGTGGACTTGCCCGACCCGTTCGGGCCGAGGAAGCCGGTGACGACGCCGGGCTGGACGGTGAAGCTCAGGCCGTCCACCGCCCGCTTGTCGCCGTAGTCCTTCGTGAGGGCCTTTGCCTCGATCACTGCGGCCCACCGTAGTCACGCGGCCCGGCCGCCGCCTCCCACGGGAGGACGACTTCGGCCTCATCCGAAAGGATGAGACTACGAGCTCAGGCGCATCCCGTCGACCGGGTCGAAGAGATGCGCGTCCTCGGCCGCCGGACGCAGGAACACGTGCGCTCCGCGCTCGGGGGCGCGCTTCGCGCCCGCGCGGGCGACGAGCTTCGTCTCCTCGCCTGCGACCTCCGCCGCGCAGAAGACGAACGCGTCCGCGCCGATCTCCTCGACCACCTGGACCTGCGCCGGGATGCCGTCGGGAGCAAGCTCGAGCGACTCCGGCCGGACCCCGACGACGACGCTCGCGCGCGGCCCTGCCGGAACCGGAATCGCCACTCCGCCGAGCGAGACCGAGCCGTTCGACACCGGCACCGTCATGAGGTTCATCGCCGGCGAGCCGATGAAACCGGCAACGAACGTGTTGACGGGACGTTCGTACAGCACGCGTGGCGCGTCGAACTGCTGCAGCTGCGCGTCGTGCATCACCGCGACGCGGTTCCCGAGCGTCATCGCCTCGGACTGGTCGTGCGTCACGTACACGGTCGTCACTCCGAGGCGGGACTGGAGGGCCGCGATGTCGGCCCGCATCTGGACGCGCAGCTTTGCGTCGAGGTTGGAGAGCGGCTCGTCCATCAGGAACACGCTCGCGGCGCGGACGATCGCACGACCCATTGCGACGCGCTGCCGCTGACCGCCGGAGAGCTGGCCGGGCTTCCGGTGCAGATACTCGGTGAGCCCGAGCATCGCCGCCGCTTCGTTCACGCGCCGATCGCGCTCGGCCTTCTTCACGCGCGCGATCTTGAGCGGGAAGCCGATGTTCGCCGCGACCGTGAGATAGGGATAGAGCGCGTAGTTCTGGAAGACCATCGCCACGTCCCGCTCCTTGGGAGCGTCGTCGGTGACGTCGCGGCCGCCGATCATCACGGCGCCCGCGGTCACTTCCTCGAGGCCGGCGAGCATGCGCAACGCGGTCGTCTTGCCCGAGCCGGACGGGCCGACGAGCACGACGAACTCCCCGTCCTCGACGTGGAGGTCGAGCGCATCGACGGCCGGCGTGTCGGTCCCGTCGTAGATGCACGTCGCACGGTCGAAGCGAACCTCAGCCATCTTCTCCTCCTCCGACGGTGACCGCGGCGGCGGTGACGGCCGCAAGCTGTGCGCGCACGCGCTCGTACGCGGAAGGCTCGGCGCCGAGCGCGTCGAGCGCGAGGAGCGCTGCGCCGAGGATCGGCGGCGCCGACGTGGAGTGCGCGGTGATGCTCGGGCCGACCTCGGCGAGGCCGCGCGCGATCGCCGACAGAAGCCCCGGGGTCGGATGCCGGAGCAGGCCGCCGCCGAGCACGACCTCGACCGGCTCGCGCTCGAGCCCGAGCCGCGTGATCGCGACCCGGGCGAGCGCCACCACCTCGGATGCGAGGTGCTCGACGATCCCTGCAGCGACCGCGTCGTCCGCTGCCGCGGCGAACACGACCGGCGCGAGCTCGATCGCCCGCGCGCCGTCGATGCGGCCGAAGTGGACCGCCTCGGCGAGCTCGCTCGGCGTCTCGAGGCCGAAGTGCGCCGGCACCGCCGACTCCAGCACCGTCTTCGGGCCGCGGCCGTCCTCGCTCCGCGCCGCCGCCCAGACGGCGTCGCGGCCCACGTCGCCGCCACCGCCCCAGTCGCCCGTCGTCCAGCCGAGCGCGCGGAAGCGCGCCTGGCGGCCGTCGGGCGCGACACCGACGCAATTGATCCCGGCGCCGCACACGACCGCCACGCCCCAGCGCGCGTCGGTGCCGGCGCGGAGCACGGCGAACGTGTCGTTGTCCACCGAAACGCGCTCTGCCCAGCCGCGCTGCTCGATGCTCGCCCGGACCGCTTCTTCCTCGGCCGGAAAGTCCACTCCGGCGAGCAGGAGCTCGGCCACCTCGACTCGCTCGTCGTGCGTGCGCTCGAGTAGTCCGCCGATGACCGCGAGGGCGCCGTCGACGCCGAGGTATTGCGGGGAGCTGCCGCCGCCGCGTGCGGTCGCCATGACCTCGCCGTCCTCACGCACGAGCGCGACGTCGGTCTTCGAGTTGCCGCCGTCGACTGCGATCGCGTGCCTCATGGCGACACCGTCTCCAGCAGGAGCGCCTCGACGAGGCCGTCGACCTTGTCGACCTGACCCACGAGCGGATGCGCGAGGAGCGCCTTGCGTGCGGTGACCGGATCCCGCGTCACCGCAGCCTGGACGGCCAGCCGCTCGTATGCGGTCACGTGCTGCACGAGGCCGAGCAGCTCGGGCGCGAGCGGCTCCTGCGGCAGCGGAACGGGGCCCTCTTCGCCGACGCGCGCAGGCACCTCGACGACGTCGTCGGCTGCGAGACCGGTGAGCGTCGTGCCGTTGCGCACGTCGACGACGTGCACGGCGTCGTCTCCACGATGGAGCGAGCCGACGAGCCCGACCGCGGCCTCGCTGTAGTGCGCGCCGCCGCGCTGGTCGAGGAGCGCCGGTTTCTCCGCCAGGTTCGGGTCCCGGTACATCTCCAGGAGCTCGCGCTCGATGTCGGCCACCGTCTGCGCGCGGGGCACGCCGTCGAGCTGCTCGGCGAGGACGCGGTCGTGCGCGTAGAAGTAGTGCAGGTAGTACGAGGGGATCGCGCCGAGGTCCGCCAGCACGCGGCGCGGGATCTGGACCTCGTCCGCCAGCTCGTCGCCGTGCTGGGCGAGCAGATCGGGGAGGACGTCGCGGGCGTCGAGGCGAACCGCGCGGATCCACGTCAGGTGGTTGAGCCCGACCTGGTCGATCTCGACCCGCTCCGGCTGCACGCCGAGCATGCCGGCGATCGACCGCTGGAAGCCGATGGCGACGTTGCACAGGCCGACCGCGCGATGCCCCGCGTCCAGGAGCGCGCGCGTGACGATGCCGACCGGGTTCGTGAAGTCGACGATCCACGCACCCGGCGCCGCCCGCTCGGCGACGCGCTCGGCCAGCTCGAGCACGACGGGCACCGTCCGCATCGCCTTCGCGAAGCCGCCTGCGCCCGTCGTCTCCTGGCCGATGCAACCGCACCGGAGCGGCACGGTCTCGTCGCGCAGCCGCGCCTGCTGGCCGCCGACACGGATCTGGAAGAGCACGAAGGCCGCGCCGTCGAGCGCGCGGTCGAGATCGCCGGTGCGAACGAGCCCGCCGTCGTAGTCCTGCCTCGCGAGCATCCGCTCCGCGAGCCCGCCGACGACGTCGAGCCGCTCGGCGTCGACGTCGTGCAGGGCGAGCTCGTCCACGGGGAGGTGCGAAAGGTGCGAGACGAGCTCCGGCGTGTACGTCGAGCCGGCGCCGATGACGGTCAGCTTCATCCTTTGACTCCCGTGAGCGTGACGCCCTCGACGAAGGCGCGCTGCGCGAGGAAGAAGAGCACGATCACCGGCGCCATCACGAGCAGCGTCGCGGCCATGGTCAGGTTCCACTGCACCTGATGGAGCGAGCGGAACTCCGACAGGCCGATCGACAGCACCCAGTTGTGCGGCTGCTCGCCCGAGTACAGCAGCGGCAGGAAGAAGTCGTTGAACGTGTACAGGAACGAGAAAAGCGCGACCGCCGCGATAGCGGGCTTCGCGAGTCGCGAGACGACGGTCACGAGGATGCGGACCTCGCCGCACCCGTCCACGCGCGCGGCGTCCATGTACTCCTCCGGGATCGTCAGGAAGAACTGCCGCAGCAGGAAGATCGAGAAGGCGTCGCCGAACCAGTTGGGGATGATCACCGGCCACAGGGTTCCGATGAAGTTGAACCCGAAGGGGTGGAACTTCGCCCACATGACGTACAGCGGCACGACCGTCACCTGCGGCGGCAGCATGAGCGCGATCAGCACGACGATGAAGGCGAGATTGCGGCCGCGCCAGCGCAGCCGCGCGAGCGCGTAGGCGACGGGGACGCTCGAGAGGACGACACCGAGCGTGGCGAGCACCGCGTACTCGAAGGTGTTGAACGTCCACCGCCAGAGCGGCGCCTTCGTGAAGACGTCGATGAAGTTGTGCCAGGCGAATGGATGCGGCCAGAGGTTCGGCGACAACGCCTGGTCGTTCGTCATCAGCGCCGTGAGCGCGATGAATACGAACGGGGCGAGGAACGCGATCGAAGCGGCGATGAGCAGGCTGTGGTTCGCGATCGCCACGAGCATGCGCTTGCGGCGGACGCGCGCGGGCGGCCGGCGGCGGACGAACGGGACGGCGACGCCGACGGCGCTCATCGCGCTCCCGAGTGCACCCAGCGGCGCGAGTTGAGGACGATCGCCAGCGTGACGACGAACGAGACCGCGAACAGGAACATCGCCATCGCCGACGCGTAGCCCATCTGGAAGTCGGTGAAGCCGTGCTGGTAGAGGAGCACGGGGTACATGAGCGTCGAGTCGAGCGGATAGCCGAGGCTGACCGCCGTCACGTCGGCTGCCTGCGACGCCTGGCCGGAAGCGACCCCCGCTGCGACGTACGCCTGCGTGAAGTACTGCAGGCCCTGGATCACGCCGAGGACGGCGGCGAACAGGAGCACCGGGCTGATCGACGGCAGCGTCACGTACCGCAGCCGCTGGAGCGGTCCGGCGCCGTCGAGCTGCGCGGACTCGTACAGCGTTCGAGGAACGTCGAGCACCGCGGCGAGGAAGATGATCATCGTGTTGCCGACGCCCCAGACTCCGAGCATGACGAGGGACGGCTTCGCCCAGCCCGGGTCCTGAAACCACAGCGGGCCGGAGATGCCGAGATGCGACAGGATCGTGTTCACGGGACCGGTCGCCGGGTTGAGGATGAAGACGAAGCCCAGCGTCGCGGCGACGGGCGGCGCGAGCGCAGGCAGGTAGAAGATCGTGCGGAAGATCCCGACGCCGGTGCGCGCCCGCGCGAGCATGAGCGCGAGACCGAATGCGCCCAGCACCTGGAGCGGCACGAGCACGCCGATCATCCAGAGCGTGTTCTTCACCGCCGTCCACGTCTGCGGGTCGATCGTGAACAGGTAGCGGTAGTTCGCGAGCCCGACCCACCGGGGCGCGGACAGCAGGTCGTAGTGGTTGAGCGACAGGTACGCGCTCATGACGAGCGGATACCCGAAGAAGACGGAGAAGCCGACGAGCCAGGGGCTCATGAGCAGGAACACGAGCCGGCGGCGGCGCCATGCCGCCCGCCTCCTGGCCCGTCGGCGCTCCATCGGTACGGCGATGGCTTCTACGGAACGCCTCCGCCCTTGGCCTGCTTCACCTGCGCGTCGAGCTGCTTGTCGAGCGACGCGAGCCCGCTCGCGAGGTTCTTGACCGTCCCCGCTTGCCACTTGGTGGCGAAGTTCTGGACGGCGTTCGTGTACGACGCACCGGACGCCTCGATCGGAGAGGTGCCCGACTTCGGGTTCGCGAAGATCTTGAGGAACGTCGCGAAGTGCGCATCGGGGACGAGCTCCTTCGAATGCGTCGACGCGGTCGTCGACGGCACGTTCTTGATCGCGTTGGAGAACTCGGCGAGCGCGTGCGTGTTCGTCGTCACCCATTTGACGAACTTCCACGCCTGCGCGGTGTTCTTCCCGTTCTTCGGGATGCCGATGATCGTCCCGTTGATGTACCCGGAGCCGTACAGCCCCGGGGCCGCGGCCGGCATCGGCGCCGTCCCGTAGTCGAGGGTCGGGTGCTCCGCCTGGATGAAGGCGACGCGCCACTCACCGTCGAGGTTCATCGCGACCTTCCCTACCTCGAACGCATTCGAGGCGGAGAACTCGTCCCCGAGCCCCGCCTGGAACTTGACGAGGTTCTTGTACCCGTACCAGTCGATCAGCTTCTTCTGCCAGGTGAGCCACTTCGTCCACGCGGAGTCGGTGGCGAGGTGCGCCTTCCCGCTCGAGTCGGTGTAGGTGCCGCCCCAGGGGAGGATCCAGCGCTCGGGGACGTTCTCGTAGAAGCCGATGAACGGGTCGATGCCGACCTGCTTCAGCGAGCCGTCGGGGTTGCGGATCGTGAGCTTCTTCGCGTCCGCGGTCAGCTCGGCGATCGTCTTCGGCGGGCCGGAGATGCCGGCCTTCTTGAAGAGAGCCTTGTTGTAGTAGAGCCCGTACGTGTCGGCCAGGAGCGGCAGCGCGCACTTCTTGCCGCCGTACTGCGTGTAGTAGTTCGTCGTCGCCGGGAACATCGAGGTGCTGATCCCGGACTGCTTCATGAGGGACGTCAGGTCGATCCAGCCGCCCGTCCCGCAGTAGATGCCGACGTCGTACGAGTTGAACGAGCTGACGACGTCGGGCGCGGTGCCTGCCCGGATCGCCGCGACGATCTTGTCGTCGTTGATGCTCCCGACGACGTTGAGCGACACGCCGGGGTTCGCCTTCTGATACTCGGCCGCGAGCTTCTTGAAGGCGCCGAGCTCGCGTGCGCTCCACCCGACCCAGACCGTGAGCTTGGTCGGCGCCGAGCGGTGCCTCGCCGCGCCGGACGCACTGCCGGCGAGCGTGAGCGTGAGCGCGAGAAGCGCGGCGACCGTGGCCACGCGTTTCATCGCAACCTCCTCCCTCCTAGGTAGTCCTCGTTAGACACCCTTACGAGGCGACCCTACGACCTCTCCCCATCCCTGTCAACAAGGCTTGCATTGGTAAGGCTTCTTCACGACAATGGCCTGGTGGCGACGCCACCGCTCCTGAAACGCCTGAACGAAGAAGCCGTCCTCCAGACGATCCGGGCGGGTGCGCCGATCTCGCGGGCGCAGATCTCGCGGCGGGCCGGCATCTCCAAGCCAACCGTGTCCCTCGCGCTCCAGTCGCTGCTCGACGCGGGGCTCGTGCGGGAGGCTGCCGACGGCCCCGGCGGCCCGAGCTACGGCGCCGTGTACTTCGAGCCTGTCGACGAGGCGGCGCTCGTCCTCGCCGTCGATCTCGGCGCGCGCTTCCTGCGCGGCGTGCTCGGCGACCTCGCCGGGCGCGTGCGCGCGCGCCAGGACGTGGAGCTCGGCGGCGCCGACGCCGACCGCGCGCTCGCCGCGATCGTGCAGCTCCGGAACGGGCTCGCCGAGGCGGCGGGCCTGAGCGCCGACCTCGTCGAGGAGATCGTCGTCGGCGTGCCCGGCGTCGTCGAGGAGGGAGACGGGGCGATCCGCCTCGCGTTGAACGTCGCCGGGCTGGACGGCCGCCGGTTCGGCGCCGAGATCGAGGACCGGCTCGGCGTCTCGGTCACCGTCGAGAACGACGTCAACCTCGCGGCGCTGGGCGAGCGCAGCCTCGGCGTCGCGCACGGCATCGACGACTTCGTCTTCCTCTCGGTCGGAACGGGCCTCGGCGCGGGCCTCGTCCTCCGCGGCGAGCTGCAGCGCGGCCACAACGGCGCCGCCGGCGAGCTCGACTACGTCCGCGCCGGGCGCGAAGACGATCTCGACCCCTGCGCCGCGGCGCTCGTCGAGGTGGCCGCCCGGTTTGCACGAGCCGACGGCGCACGCACGACGCTGACGCCTCCGTACGACGCACGCTCGGTGTTCGCGGCGGCGCGCAACGGGGACGCAGTCGCACGCGCGGTGGTGGCCGAGGAGGCACGGCGCATCGCGCTGCACATCGTCCCGATCGCGGCTGTCACCGATGTCGGGCTCGTCGTGCTCGGCGGCGGCATCGGCGCGAACGCGGAGCTGCTCGACGCCGTGCGCACGCGGCTCGCCGACTGGCTCGCGTATCCGCCGCGCGTGCAGATCTCGAGCCTCGGCGACGGCGCCGTGCTCATGGGCGGCCTGTCGGTCGGCGTGCGCTCCGCGCTTTCAACGCTTGGAAGTGCTGCGCACGTCCAAGCGGTAAAGGGTCCCGCTTCGCGGGAGCGCCCGCGGGCGAAGCCCGCGAGCTCTTGATGGTGTTGGCGCCGGTTCGGTTCTGCGCGGCCGGCTCGAACGCTGCGCGTTCGCCCCGGCCCTGGGTGATCGGGATCGGCGGAGCGCTTACAGCCCGTAGACCTTCCGACCGAAGCTACGACAAAAGCCGGAGCGTAAGCCGGGCGAAGCCGGCTTACGCGCAGGCGCACCCGCCCGCGCAGACCCAAACCGTCGCCAACACTCATAAGAGGACGCGGGCTTTGCCCGCGTCCGCTCCCGCGAAGCGGGACCCTCAATCCCTGAAAGTGCGCCAGCACTTTCAGGGAAGGCGGGGCGCCCAGAGCGCGCCGAGGATGCCGGCCACGAGCAGGAGCGCGGCCGCGCCGGCGGCGAAGTCCACCGTCACCTCGCTGCGCCCGGGAACACGGCCGAGACTCGAGCCGAGCTTTGCGTAGGCGGCCTCCACCGCTCCGGCCGACCTCGCCGAGTAGAAGCGGCCGCCCGTCACGTCGGCTACTTCGTGCAGCGTCTTCGGGTCGGGAGCGAGCGCCTGGCGGAGCCCGGGGCCGCCGCCGAAGAACGTGCCGGTGTAGCCGCCGCCGAAGCTGAAGTTCGTGATCTTCCCGCCGAGCGTGCCGAGCGCGACCGTGAAGACCGGGATGCCCGCCTGTTTCGCCACCGCCGCCCCCTGGAGCGGCTGGAGGTTGCCGCGGTTCTGGTGCCCGTCGGAGAGGAAGAGGATCGTGACGAGCGTGCTCGCGGAGCCGTGCGCCGCGACCGGGTGGTATGCGGCAAGCCCGCGCGAGCCCTGGACGCCGGCGGACGCGATCCCGACCTTCACCGCGGCGGCGAGTGCGTCGCCGATCGCCGTGCCGCCGAACCCGCCCTGGAAGACGTCGGCGTCGTCGACTGCCTGCGCGACGAGCGCGTGATCGGTGGTCGGCGGGGTCGCCTCTTCCGGGACACCGGCAAAGAGGATGAGCGCCACTCTCACCCGTTTCGGCACGCGGTCGAGAAAGACGTGGATCGCCTGTTGTGCTGCGGCCAGCCGGCTCGGCTTCACGTCGTTCGCCTGCATCGAGCCCGACACGTCGAGCACGAGGACGATGGTGGCGCGGTCGCTCGCGACGAGCGTGTTCACACGCGGACGCGCGGCGGCAACGCAGAGCGTCGTCAGCGCGAGCAGGAAGACGACCGCCGGCAGCAGCCTCCACCACGGCCGGCCGGCGGCGACGGATGCAAGCACGTCGACGTTCGTGTACCGCACGGCGTAGCGCATGCGCTGCCGTCCCGCGAGCACGTACAGGCCGATCGCGAGCGGAACGACGAGCAGCGTCACGAGCATGAAGGGACTACCGAAGGTCATGCGCACTCCAGGTCGACCTGCACGATCGCCCGCACGTCCGGAAGCACGACCGCTCGCACGACCAGATGGACGATCCCCGCGTGGACCGCCTGCGCGACGGTGACGCTCCTGACGAGCGCGGCCGACGGCGGCGACGTGCCGTAGAAGCCGACGGCGTGCGTCGCGGCGAGGAGCCGCTTCCCGGCTGCGCAGCGCTCGACGTAGCGATGCACTCCCGGCTTGACGGCGAACTGCACCGCGGTGGGCGCAAGCGGCTGACCCGGCCGGACGGTGTGGTGCACGGTCGGGAAGCGCTGCCCGCCGCCGGACGCGGGTACGCAGCCGATGTGCGGCCTGAACGTCGCGGGCGCGCCGCGCGCGAGCAGGCGCGCGAGGAACTCGGCCGCGCGAGACGTCGTGATCCCGGGGTTGACCGGGGTGCCGAGCGACCCGCGGAAGGTGACGTCCACGCCCGCCCGGCTGAGCTCGGCGTCGAGCCCGGCGACGACGAAGCGCGCCGGGCACGAGAGCTGGAACGAGACCTGCGTCGCGCCGCCCGCGACGACCCAGGGGCCGACCACGGGGACGCAGACCTTGAGGCCGCGGCACTCGTTCGTCGCTCCGGCCGGACCGGCGGCCACGACGGCCGCAGCACAGACGGCCGCGAGCACGAGGCCGCGCCTCACGGGACCCTCCGGAAGCGAAGCACCGAGAACACACCGCCGGCGAGCAGCAGGACGAGCGCGCCGACCGCGAACACGTCCGTCACCTCGCGGCTCTCGGTGCGGTGGCCGACGCGCGTGGCCAGGTGCCGGTAGACGGTGTCGAGCGCCTTCGCCGAGGTGGCGCGGAAGAACTCGCCTCCGGTCTGCTTCGCGATCAGTTGCAGCGTGCCGGGACTGGGCGGGACACGGACCTGAGCGGTGTATCCGCCGACGAGCCTCTTGTGGACGACGCCGTTCGCCGTGCCGAGGAGCACGGTCGACACGGGGACGTGCAGCGCCCTCGCCCGCTTCACGGCGGCCGCGGTCTGCGTGCGGCCGCCGTCGGGCGCGCCGTCGGAGAGGAGCAGCACCGACTCGGGCGGGACGACGCCGTCGACCGTCCGCTGCTTCAGGCCGAGCCGCGCAGAGAGCGCAACCGCGTCGCCGATCGCCGTGCCTTCGCCGGGCGTCAGGTCGGCGAGCGCCTGCCGGACGAGCGCTCGGTCCCGCGTCGGCGGGACGGCGACGTACGCACGGCTGCCGAAGCCGACGAGGGCGATCGAATACGTGTCCGGCACCCGGTCGACGAACGCATTCGCGGCACGCTGGGCGGCGATCATCCGCGTCGGCTTGACGTCGTTCGCCTGCATCGACAGCGAGACGTCGATGGCGAGCACCACGGTCGCCTCGTGCCGCGGCACGCGGACGTTCGCGTGCGGACGCGCAAAGCCGACGAGGAGTGCCGCGAGCGCCGCGAGGAAGAGGACGGGCGGAACGAGGCGCAGCCGGCCGGGCGAGCGGTCGACGAGGTTCGGCAGCAGCGCGAGATTCGTGAACGCGCTCGCGGCGCTGCGACGGTGGCGGTCGTGGGCCAGCCAGAGCCACCCAAGCACCGGGAGGATCGCCAGCGCCGCGAGCGCCAGAGGATCCTGAAAGCTCACCGGCGTCCGCCCAGGAACGCGGCGAAGGGCCGCAGCCAGTCGCCGCTCGTCGAGAGCACGACGTGCGGCACGCCGAGCGCCGACAGGACGCGGGCCACGCCCGTGCGCTCCTCGGCGGCGGCGACGGCGAAGCGCTCGCGCAGCGACGCGCTCCGCGTGTCGACGCGAACTTGGCGGCCCGTCTCGGGGTCGACGAGCCAGAGCTCACCGACGTCGGGCAGCTCCTGCTCGCGCGGGTCGCGGATCTCGACGGCGAGGACGTCGTGCCGGTCGAGCACGCGCAGCAGCGGTGTCCGCCAGTCGAGCGGCCCGCGGAAGTCGGAGACGACTGCGACGATGCCGCGCTGCCGCGCGACCGAGCCGACGCGGCCGAGCGCGGCGCCGAGCGACGTCGCGCCGACGGCAGCGTCCTCCAGCTCGCGGCCGAGCGTTCCGAGCAGCCCGAGCAGCCCGTGCCTTCCCTGCGTGGGCGGGATCGTCTGCGGGCTCGCGTCGCCGAAGGTGACGATGCCGAGCCGGTTGCCCCGCCGCGTCGCGATGTGCCCCAGCCCGAGGGAGACGCCGGCGGCGACGTCGGCTTTCCGCCGCTCGCCGGTCCCGAACTGCATCGACGGCGACGTGTCGAGAACGAGCCAGGTCACGAGCACACGCTCCGCGAGCTGAACGCGAACGTGCGGTTCTCCGGTGCGCGCGGTGACGTTCCACTCCATCAGGCGCACGTCGTCGCCGGGGACGTACGGTCGCACCTGCGCGAGCTCGGTTCCGGGGCCGTGGTGCGCCGACCGGAAGTCGCCGGCGAGCATGCCCGAGAGCCGGCGCGCGATGTCGAGCTGCAGCGCGCGCAGCAGCTCGAGCGGCAGCGGCCCGGGGCCCGGCCGCTCGGGCGTCCCCTCCCCGAGCAGCCCCGTCGGCTTCATGCCGCCGGCGGCCGCGCGAGCTCCACCTCGGGCGCCGGAACCTCGGCCAGCACGCCGTCGAGGATCGCGTCCGCGGTGACGCCCTCGGCGAGAGCCTGGTAGCTGAGCACGAGGCGGTGGCGGAACGCGTCCTTCGCCAATGCGCGCACGTCGTCCACCGTGACGTAGTCGCGGCCGCGGATGAGCGCGAGCGCACGCGACGCCTGCGTCACGCTGATCGGCCCGCGCGGGCTGGCGCCGTACGAGACGTATTCGCTCGGCGCACGCGTCGCTGCTGCAAGCGCGACGGCGTAGCTGACGAGCCCGGGATCGACGTACACGTCGAACACCGACGCCTGCAGCGCGCGCAGGTCGTCGAGGCTGAGCATCTCGCGCAGCTCCGGCGCGGCCGAGAGCTGGCGCTGTACGACGGTCAACTCCTCGTCGTGCTCGGGGTAGTCGATGAGGATCTTCAGCATGAACCGATCGATCTGAGCCTCCGGTAGCGGATACGTCCCCTCCGACTCGATCGGATTCTGGGTCGCGAGCACGAGGAACGGGCTCGGCACCGGGTACGAGGTGTGCGCGATCGTCACCTGCCGCTCCTGCATCACCTCCAGCAACGCGCTCTGCACCTTCGCCGGCGCGCGGTTGATCTCGTCCGCGAGGAGGAAGTTGCAGAACACCGGCCCGAGCTCGGTGTCGAAGCTGCCCTGGTCGGGGCGGTAGACACGTGTGCCGACGAGGTCGGCCGGAACGAGGTCGGGCGTGAACTGGATGCGTGCGAACGACCCGCCGAGAACGGCGGCCGTCGTCTTGATCGTCAGCGTCTTCGCGAGACCGGGGACGCCCTCGATCAGCAGGTGCCCCTGCGCGAGGAGACACACGAGAACGCGCTCCAGCATTGCGTCCTGCCCGGCGATCACCCTACGGATCTCGAAGAGCGCCTGCTCCAACCGCTCCTCTGCCACGCCTGCCTCCTCTCGGTGGTGGGCTACTCATTCTCCCAGGCGGGGCTCCCTGCAACCTAAGGGAGGCCTAAGAGCGGAGGCGCCGAGTCAATCGGCGCCTCCTCTTCTGGTCGGCATCGCAAGCGACGCCTAAGTCTCCTTAGGTATCGGCGGGCTCGACGGTGACGCCGCCGTCCTCGGCGCGCACCGTCCAGCGCTGGTCGAAGGCGCGCACGCCCTCGAGCACGAGCCCATCCGCCCACTCCGGCAGCTCCGTCGCATCCGAACGGAGCGCGCCCTCGGCGCGGTCGGGCACGAGCCCGAGCACGATCTGGAGGAGAAGGATGGGCGTCGCCGCCGCCCACGCCTGCGGCGACGACGCCGTGGGATAGACCACCGGGAAGCGGGTGCGGTGCCGCGGGAAGCCGGCGAACACCTCCGGCAGCCGGTAATCGAAGTGCGCAGCCGCCTCGATCATCGTGTGCAGGATGCGCGCCGCGTCGTGCGCGTGGCCGCTCCGCGCGAGACCCCACGCGACGAGGGAGTTGTCGTGCGGCCACACGGTTCCGTTGTGGTAGACGAGCGGGTTGTACGCGCCCTCGCCGCTCGCCATGGTGCGGACGCCCCACCCGGACCAGAGCTGCTCTCCCACGAGCGCCTCCGCAACCGCGTCGCGCTTCTCCTCCGGGACGATGCCGCTCCACAGCAGGTGGCCGATGTTCGACGCGAGCGAGTCGATCTGCCGCTTCTCGCGGTCGAGCCCGAGCGCGTAGAAGCCGCGGTCGGCGACCCAGAATGCCTCGTCGAAGCGGCGCCTCAGCTGGTCCGCCTCCCGCTCCAGCCGGTCGGCGAAGTCGGGATCGCGCCAGACCGACCGTGCGAGCTCGGCGATGCGCAGCTTCGCGTCGTACACGTAGCCCTGCACCTCGGCGGCGGCGATCGGCGCAAGCGCGAGCGTCCCGTCGTGGAACGCCATCGAGTTCTCCGAGTCCTTCCAGGTCTGGTTGCGGATGCCGTGGGACGCGCGCCGTTCGTACTCGACGAAGCCGTCGCCGTCGCCGTCGGCAGGGCCGTCGAGCCACGCGAGTGCGCGGCGCGCCGGCTCTTCCAACTCGAGCGCGAGCGCCGGATCGTCCGTCCAGCGCCACAGCTCGGAGAGGAGGACCAGGAAGAGCGGCGTTGCGTCGACCGTCCCGTAGTAACGGTCGGTCCACGCGAGCGCGGCCTTGCCGCGGCGCATCTCGTGAATGATCTTCCCGGGCTCGGCGTCGCGCTCGGGATCGTCGACGGTCGACTGCGTGGCGGCGAGGACGCGCAGCGTGCTCGCAGCGAGCTCCGGCCCGAAGAGCAGCGTCTGCAGCGACGAGATGAGCGTGTCGCGGCCGAAGACCGTCATGAACCACGGCGTGCCGGCGGCGAGCAGACGCCCGCCGACTTCGGAGTCGCCCGCGTGCATGCGCAGTCCGGCGAGATCGGCCACGGACCTGTTCCACGTGTGCACGAGGTCGTCCCAGCGTGCGCGCAGGCGCGGAGCGGAGGCACGCCACGCTGCCAGCGACTCCTCAGCGCGCCGCCGCTCGTCGTCGAGCTCACGAGCGAAGGACGCGCTCGGGAGCGGCTCGACGCCGTCCAGCTGCGGCTGCACGCCGACGACGAGCCGCCAGCGCTCGCCCGGTGCGAGCGAGAGCGCGAACCGAGCCGCGCCTTGGTGCTCGCCGAAGGGCTCCGACAGGTGCACGATCGTGCGAGCCGGGTACACGTCGTCGGCGAACACGAGCGTTCCGTTCTGAAGGCGCTCGAGCGGCCGCGACGGCGGTAGCGTCTGGTCGCTCGGTGTGCCGAAGCCCGGCTCGAGGCTCTTCACGACGAAGATGTCCGCGAAGTCGGCCTCGAGCTCGAGGCCGAGCTCGACCTCGACACGGCGGTGCCCGTGGTTCTCGACGGTGATGCGCTCCTCCATGCAGTCGCCGACGAAGCGCTCGCGCTCGATCGAGAGCTCGTTCGGCTCGAGCCCGTCGACGAGTGGGTTACGCAGCACGAAGGCGGCGATGTGCGGCGCCGGCTGGTCGTGCGACAGCGGCTCGAGGCGCGCTCCGCCGAGCGTCAGCACCGAGCGCGAGAGGAAGCGCGTGTCGGAGGCGAAGAACCCGGACGCCGTGGCGATGCCGTCGACGTCTCCGCGCTCGTCGCAGACGCAGAACGTCGACCCGTCGAGAACCGTCAGCGGCACGGCGCCATCTACGCGGCAGTTCCGACGGCGCGCGTGCTCTGCTCGTCGAAGAGCAGCACCTTGTGCAACGGCACGGAGAACGTTTCCTGTCGCCCTGCCTCCAGTCGCGGCTCGACGGGGAGCTTCACGAGGATGTCGTGCTCGCCGAGGCGCGCGTGCGCGAGCTGCTCGTCGCCGAGGTACTCGACCACCTCGACGGTCGCGTCGTACTGCACCGTCCCCGCGCGGCTGTTCCCGAGCTGCACGTGCTCCGGGCGAAAGCCCGCGAGCTGTCCGACGCCGCCGAGGCCGAGAGCCGCGGACGGAAGGAGGTTCATCGACGGAGACCCGATGAACTTCGCGACGAACGTGTTCGCCGGGCGCGTGTACAGCTCTTCCGGGCTGCCTATCTGCTGGAGCACGCCCCTGCTCATGACGGCGATACGGTCGCCCATCGTCATCGCCTCGACCTGGTCGTGCGTGACGTAGATGGTCGTCGTCCCGAGCCGCTGCTGCAGCTTCAGGATCTCTGCGCGCGTCTGCACGCGCAGCGCGGCGTCGAGGTTGGACAGCGGCTCGTCCATGAGGAACGCAGCGGGCTCGCGAACGATCGCGCGCCCGAGCGCGACGCGCTGCCGCTGGCCGCCGGAGAGCTGCTTCGGCTTCCGCTTCAGGTATTCCCCGAGCTCGAGGACGTCGGCCGCGTTCGACACGCGGCGTTCGATCTCGGCCTTCGGCTGCTTCTGGTTCCGCAGGCTGAAGGCGAGGTTGTCGTACACCGTCATGTGGGGGTACAGCGCGTACGACTGGAACACCATGGCGACGTCGCGCGCGCCCGGCGCGACGTTGTTCACGACGCGGTCTCCGATCAAGATGCGCCCGTCGCTCGTCTCCTCGAGGCCGGCGAGCATACGCAAGGCGGTCGTCTTGCCGCACCCGGACGGCCCGACGAGCACGAGGAACTCACCGTCCGCGACCTCGAGGTTCAGGTCGTCGACTGCGGTCGCGTCGTCGAATCGCTTCGTGACGTGCTCGAACGTGATCGGTGCCATCAGGACTCCTTGGTCTCTCGCGGCAGCGCGAAGTGCGCGACGGCGACGAACGAGTAGGCGACGGTGAGGGTGAGGAACGGCATCACCGCAGCGGCGACGCCGACGAGGTTGACGAGCAGGAGCGCGAGGCCGAGCAGGAGGGTTGCGCCCGGCCTCCGCGCTCCCAGCGCGGCCGCCTCTCGCGCGGCGAGCCGCAGCGGCCGTTCGGGCTCGGCGATCGCGAAGGTCGCCAGCACGGCCGCGTAGATGCCCAACAGGACGACGGCGTACAAGGTGAGGAACGCGAGCGGCCACCCGAAGCTCGCGCGGGTGTAGAAGCGAACCGCGAGCGCCGCGAGCACGACGAGCGCGGTGCCGGCGGCCCCGAGCTGCAAGCCGCGCCGCCAGTGCAGCTTCAGGCCTTCCCACGCATCGCCGAGCGCGAGGTTCCCCGTGCGCACGACCGTCACCGAGCAATGGACGAGCGCCGCCGCGAGCGGCCCGGCGAGAACGGCGAGAACGATCGCGGCGTGCACCGCGATCGAGACGACCGACACGGCGACGAGCACAGCGCCGAAGGCGGCGTTGACGGGCACGAGCCGCCACGAGTTCTGGAACAGGTCGCGCAGGGCGAGCCGGAGTGCCATCCCCGTCCTCATCCCTTCACCCCCGCCGAGACGACGCCGGAGATGAAGTACCGCTGGAAGGCGAGGAAGATGAGGAGAATCGGGAGGATGGCGATGACGCTGCCGGCGCAGATCTGCGGCCACAGCGTCGAGTAGTTGAAATTCAGCTCTGCGAGCCCGAGCTGAACGGTGTAGTGACTCGCGTTTCCTTGGCCGAACAGGATCAACGGCCAGAAGAAGTCGTTCCAGGTGCCCTGGAACTGGAGGATGACGAGCGCCGAGATCGCCGGCAGTGCGAGCGGAAGCATGACGCGCGAGAACGTCTTGAAGGGCCCGGCGCCGTCCAGCTTGGCGGCCTCCTCGAAGTCCTTCGGGATGGTGAGGAAGTACTGCCGCATGAAGAACAAGTTCGTCGCGGTGACGAGGTTGATGAGGATGTAGCCGGAGAAGTTCCCGATCAGGTGCCAGTTCGTGAGCATCACGAACACCGGGATGAGCCGCAGCTGGTCGGGCACCATCAGCGTGCCGAGCACGAGCAGAAACAGCAGCTCGCGGCCGGGGAACTTCAGACGGGCGAACGCGTAGCCGCCGAGACCCGACAGGAAGAGGTTGCAGAGGGTGACGACGACGGCGAGGAAGACGCTGTTCTTGATGTACGTCTTGAAGTCGTACTGCGTCCAGATGGCATGCCACGCCGAGGTCGTCCACGGGTGTGGGATCAGATGGACGTTGACGCTGTCGGGGATGGTCTTGAACGACGTGACGAGCGTCCACAGGAACGGGATGAAGAACACGGCCGCGACGAGCAGGATCACTGCGTAGAAGAAGGCCTTGCGGGCTACCTCCGCTCGCGCACGGCCCGGGATGTACGGCTCGGCGTCGACCACGGACGTCTGGACCGTCACGCTGCCTCCTGCCGGCCGACCGTCATCCGCTGCACGAGCGTGAGCACGAAGATGATGACGAAGAGGACGATGCCGGCCGCCGCCGCCTTCCCGAAGTCGAAGTTCGAGAACGCGTCGCGGTAGATGTACAGGACCGGCGTCTGCGTCGAATTGTTCGGTCCACCGCTTCCGCCGCCGACGATGAAAGCCTGGTCGAAGAGCTTGAGCGCCCCGATGCCGAAGACGACGAGGACGAAGAAGTGCGCGGGGCGCAGCAGCGGGAAGGTGATCTTCCAGAACGTGCGCCAGGCGCTCGTGTTGTCGAGCGCGGCCGCCTCGTACACGTCGGTCGAGATCGCCTGGAGGCCGGCGAGGTAATAGAGCATGACCGTGCCCGACGTGGTCCATGCGTTCAGGCCGACGATCGCCCAGAGCACGGTGCCGGCGTTGTGGAACCAGGGCGTGTGGCTGCCGATGATGCGGTTGAAGAGGCCGTCGCTGTTGAAGATGTAGAGCGCGATGGTCGTGATCGCGACCGAGGACGCGATGGACGGGAAGTAGAACGCGGAGCGGACGAAGTTCCGGCCGCGGATCTTCTGGTTGATGACGAGCGCGAGCGAGAGCCCGAGCGCCATCTCGAGCGGGACGACGCCGATCGTGTACTCGGCGATGTTCTTCAGCGCGATGTGGAAGATCGGATCGTGCAGGACCGCGCTGTAGTTGAACGTTCCCTCGGCGCCCCCCTGCTTCCCGAGGATCCCCCAGTGGAAGAAGCTGATGTAGAGGGCGTACCCGAACGGGTAGATGAAGAAGAGCCCGAACACCACGATCGGCACGGCGACGAAGCCGTAGCCCCAGCCGGCCTCGCGCAGGCGGACGCCGAGCATCGAGGAGCGCAGGGCGGGGGCGGCTTGGCTCGCGGTTGCCATAGCGGAGTGTCCCCCCGCGCGGGTGAGCCGCGCGGGGGGAATGGTGGATTACTTCTTCGTCAGCCCTTCAACGCGGAGGCGATGTCGGCGAGCATCGCTGCCACCGACTTGCTGCCGGCGATGACCGCGGTGAGGTCGTTGTTCATCACCGTGTACGCGCTTGCGAAGTGCGGGTTGCCGAAGCCCCAGCCGTGGGCGTACGGCGCGGCGCTCAGGAACGCCTGGCGTCCGCCGATGGCCTTGACGTCCTTCCGCGAGGGCAGTGCGAGGCCCTTCGACATCCAGATCGTCTGACCCTGCCTCGAGGTGAGCCAGGACAGGAGCGTCCAGGCGGCCGCCTTGTTCGATGTGTCCTTCGCCATCGAGTAGGACACGGTGAAGGCGAGGTTGCCGCCCGTCTTGTCCTTGACCATCGGGAAGATGCCGTACTGGACGCTCGGGTACGTCGACTTCATGAACGGGAGCAGCCAGTTGCCCTCCATGATCATCGCGGCCTTGCCCTTGCCGAGCGCCTCGCCGCACCAGCCGGAGCCGAGCTTGTCCGGCGTCGTGGCGAGGCCCTTGTTCATGAGCCCGACGTAGAAGTTCACCGCCGCGGCTGCGGCCGGCGAGGTGATGTTCGTGAGCGATCCGCCGGCCTGGTAGACGAAGGCGAGCATCCGCGCCCAGTCGGGCGAGAGGCAGATTGGCTTGCCGCCGGGGACGACGTTCTTGTTCGCCATCGTCTGGGCGACCGACTGGAGCTGAGCCCACGTCTTCGGCGCCTTGCCGCCGGCCTGGCCGAGCATGCCCTTGTTGATCTCCAGCGCGAGCGGCGACCAGTCCTTCGGGAAGCCGTAGATGGACTTGCCGACCGTGAATGCGCCGAGCAGGCTCGGGAAGAACGCGCTCGTGTCGTACTTGCTCGACTTGATGAAGCTGTTGAGCGGCTGGAGCACGCCTTGCTGTGCCCAGGCGCCTGCGACGCTCGAGTCGACGTAGAAGACATCGGGCGGAGTGTGCGCGGCGAACCGGGCCGTCATTGCGGTCGGGTAGTCGCCGTTGATCACCGTGAACTGTGCGTGGATGCTCGGATGCGTCTTGTTGAAGACGTTGATGACCTGGTTGAGCAACGCATCCTCGTCCGGGCCCGACGACCAGCCGGCCAGGGTGACGTTCGCGACCTTCGTCCCCCGCGTACCGGCCTGTGCCGTCGCAGCCAGGAGCACCACGGCGATCAGCAGGCCGAGGATCACTCCCAAGCGCTTGCGCATGACCTATAACCCTCCTCTTGGAACCGGTTTCAGACCGGATGGGCGGCGAGACTACGCCCTGATGACAGAAAAATCAAGCTTTGCGTCTCTTGACTCTGAGACTCCGCCGGGGGAGGCTTGGTTAGCAATGGAACCGCTATCAACGGGAACGCAGGCCCGGATCGCCGACGTCGCCGCCCGCGCAGGCGTCGGCGTGGCGACCGTCTCACGCGTCCTGAACGGGCATGCGAACGTGCGTCCGGCCACCCGGGACCGGGTCCTGGACGCGATCCGCACGCTGAACTACCGACCCAGCTCGGTGGCGCGAAACCTGTCCCTCCAGCGGACGATGGTGATCGGGGCGCTGCTGCCGTGGTTCACGAACCCGTCCGCCGTCCAGCGAGTTCGCGGGATCGTCGACGGCCTGAGCGGCTCGCCGTACGACCTCATGGTCTTCGACATCGAGTCGGAGGACCGCCAGCGCCGCGCCTTCGAGCTCTTCGACCGCGGCGACCGCGCCGACGGTCTCCTCATCGTCTCGACCAACCCGCCGGACCTGGAGGTGGAGCGCATCAACGCCGCCGGGCTGCCGTGCATCCTCGTCGACGGCGTGCATTCGTCGCTGCCGAGCATCGCCGTCGACGACGTCGCCGGCGGCGAGATGGCGACGCGTCACCTGATCGAGCTCGGCCACCGGCGCATCGCGCTCATCGGCGACCCGCCGCCGGAGTTCCGGTTCGACTGGAGCCGCGACCGTACGCGCGGCTACGAGCAGGCGCTCGCGCGCGCCGGCATCGAGCTGCGCCCCGCCTACGTCCGCGAGGGGACACGCTTGCTGCATGTGGCGCGCGGCATCGCCGCGGAGCTGCTTGCCCTGCCCGAGCGGCCGACGGCGGTCTTCGCCGCCTCCGACACGCAGGCCTTCGGGACGCTCGAGGCGGCACGCGCGCTCGGCATCCGCGTCCCCGAGGAGCTGTCGGTGATCGGGTTCGACGACATCGAGGTCGCGTCGTACGTCGGCCTCACCACCGTGCGGCAGCCGCTGTTCGAGAGCGGCCGGCGTGGCGCCGAGCTGCTCCTGCGGGCGCTTTCCGGCCGCCAGGTCGACCTGCGTGCCGAGCTGCTCCCGCTCGAGCTCGTCGTACGCAGCACGACCGGGCCGGCGCCTAGCTCGGCGGTGTAATCGAGAGCGGCGCGTCGAACGACCCGTAGCGCTCGTGCATGAAGTGCGCGGTCGTGATCATCCGCAGCTCGAGCGTGCGCGACGTGCGCTTGTCGACCGAGATCGCGAACCATGCGGGCGTGCGCGGGTCGAAGAACGTGATCTGCCACGTCCTCTCGGTCGCGCCGACGACGCGCGCGTCCGTCGCCGACTGCCAGACGGGGACCGGCTGCTTCACCGGGACGGATTGCTGCGACTCGGTCCACCGGCCTCCGGGCGCCTTGTCCCACCGGCGCCCGCCCACGATCACCGCCGCGTACCCGCCCTCGATGCGATACGAGAGCCGGTCGGGCGCGACCACCTGCCAGTTGCTGACGACGGCGTGCGCCGAGTCCGACGCGAGCCGGTCGTAGAACGAGAGCGTCCGCAGCGACCGCCACAGGTGCGTCGCGCGCGCGACGAGCGCGGACGCGTCGCGCGGCGGCCAGGGCGCGGGAAGCGGGACGAGCCAGTGCGTGCCCCCCACGTGGAGATCGATTGCGCGCGGACGCCGGAGTGTCGCGCGGTAGCAGCCTGCGCCGCACGCGGTTGCGCGCACGGATCCGAACGACACGCTGAGCCCGCTCACGCCCGTGCCCTGCTGGCCGACGACGGAGGCCTGCGCGAGGACATTCCTACCGTGCGGGACGACTGCGACAGCGAGCGCGTCGGGCCCGTCCTCCCGGCTGAACACGACCGCGTGCGCGGGCGGCGCCGGGAAGCGCGGCGTTGCAGACGCAGCGGGCGCAGGCGCGGCCTGCGGCAGCTGCGCATTCGTCACCGAGACCGGGCCGGGCGTCCCCTGGAGGAGGAGCGCGGCGAGGGCGAGCGCGGTCGCGCCGGCCGCGAGCGCCGCAAGAGCGACGACGAGCCGGACCGCCGCTGTGGGAGCCATGTTCCGAACGCTAGCCGCGCGTGCCATGCCGACGATCCGACCGCTGCAGCCATGAGCGCGACCGAGACCACGGCCACCGACGCGGCCAGCGAGATCCAAACGTCGAGCAGGCCGGTGGCGATCACGGAGCTCGCAACGAGGAAGTAGATCGCGGCGATGAACGCGGCCGTCACCTCGCCGCGGCGCTCCACGGGCGCGAGCTCGTTCAGCTCCTGCTGGGCGTCGAGGAAGCAGAGCCCGTGCCCGGCTCCGGCGCAGGCGGCGCCGGCGACGAGCAGGGCGAGCGACTGGAGCGGCGATGCGAGCACGAGGCCGAGCAGGCCCGCCGCCAGCACAAGCAGGCCGATCCCCTGGTCGCGGCGAGGAGCGCCAGGTCGTGTGTCCGCAGGAGATGGCCGGCGTACGACGGGACGATGGAGAGAAAGAGCGCGACCGTCGCCCACGCAACGGCCGCTGTGAGGGAGACGAGGGCGAAGCGGCCGCGGGCCCCCGCCGGGACTCGTGGCCACTGCACGCGCCACGGCTCGCGCTCATCCGCCTCCTGCTCGGGCAAGGTCAGCGTCGCTCCGGCGGCGAGCGCGGTGGCGCCGAGCCCGACGAAGTACGGAAGGCGAAGCGGATCGGGCGCCCACTGCGCGAGCATGCCCGCCGCGATCGGCCCGGCCGTGCTCCCGCCGGCCTGCGCGAGCCCGGCGAAGAGCGCGGCGCGGCGTCGATCGTCCTCGGGTCGAGCTCGACGAGCGCCGCCGTCGCTGCGCCGCCGATCATCCCGACCGCAAGGCCCTGGAGAGCACGGGCACCGAAGAGCCACGGGGTTCCGGCGGCGACGGCGAAGAGCACGAGCCCGGCCGCGGCCACCGTGAGCCCGGCGAGGATCACCGGCCTCCGCCCGAATCGATCGGACAGGCGCCCGAAGAGGATGAGCGCCGGGACGAGCACGATTGCGGCTACCGCAGCGGCGAAAGACTAACCAGGCTCGGTGATCTGCTCGAGCCGCTCGCCCGGCCTGACGCGCAGAACGCGCGCGAACGAGCTCGGCAGCCACCAGTTCCACGAGCCGAGCAGGCGCATGAGCGCGGGCACGAGCAGCGCCCGAATGATGGTCG
>DASUIG010000033.1:0-101575 GCA_036273155.1 Gaiellaceae bacterium
ATCAGCGCGAGCGCGCTGTCGTTCGACGCGGCCTGCACGTATTCGAGGCAGGGGATCTTCGGAAGGCCCGGCTGCCAATAGGTCGGGTTCTTCGAGAAGACGTAGTCCTGCGTCGTGAAGCGGGTGATCTTGTCGAACGGGCCGGAGCCGACCGGATTCGAGTTCGTGAACGTCGACGGATCGGAGACCTTCGACCAGATGTGCTGCGGGACGATGAACTGGCGGTTCAGCGTCGCCGCGATGAACTGCGAGTCCGGCGTCTTCAGCGCGATCGTGACCACATACGGCCCGTGCGCCCTGATCGACTTGACGTTGTTGCCGGCGCCCGTCAGGCCGATGCGGTCCATGATCGCGTTCTGGTTGCCGGCGGTGAGGCTGTACACCACGTCGAGGGCCGTGAGCGGCTTGCCGTCCGACCACTTGACGCCCTTCTGGATCTGGAGCGTCAGGACGGTGTTGCCCTTGCTCCATTTCCACGACTTCGCAAGCCACGGAACGGGCTTGAGCCCACCCTCGCCGACGATGACGAGCGGCTCGTAGAAGGCGCCCTGCACGAACGAGCCACTCGGCAGGCCGGTGGCGGTGTAGGGGTTGAAGTTCTTGACGAAGGCCGGGTCACCGGACCCCGTCATGACGAGGCACTTGTGTGCCGCCGTCAGTGATGCCGAACCGTGCGTCGCCGCCGGGGCCGAAGCGGTCCCGATGAGGGCGAGAACGGCGAGGCCTGCAACGACCCCGACGGCTGCGAGCCGTCGAGTTGAGCGGAAGCTGCGTCGCATCTGCGGTCCTTTCTCGCCCGTGTGGGGCGATTGGGGCGTGGGTGGGCGCGACGGCCCGTAAACGTTTCCGGAACTGTTACCACTGTTGGTTGGGCAAAGTCAAGCGCCTCGCTGATGAATTTAGGGGCCAATGTTCCGTAAACGTTCCGGAACGTGCTTCAATGAGGCCATGGCCGAGCTCGCGCACTCCCGGGTGACCATCCGCGAAGTGGCGGACGAGGCCGGCGTGTCGATCGCCACCGTCTCCCGCGTCCTCAACGGGCGCGACGACGTGGCGCCCGAGACGCGAGAGCTCGTCTCCCGCATCATCCAGGAGCGCGGGTACATCGCCAACCGGGGCGCGCGCGGCCTTTCGAACGGCCGCACCGGGCTCGTCGGGCTGCTCGTGCCGCTCGTCTACCCGGCGTACTTCTCCGCCATCCTCTCCGGCGCGACCGAGGCACTGCAGGAGCACGACCTCCGTGCCGTCCTCTCGCCCACGGCGCACGAGCACGACCGCGAGGTGACGCTCATCGAGCGGCTCATGCACGGGCTCACCGACGGCGCACTCATCGTCCTGCCGGAGGAGTCGAGCGAGGAGCTCGAGCGACTCCTCGACGCCGGCTACCACTTCGTCGTCATCGATCCCCTGATGCCGCTCGACGATCGCATCCCGTCGGTCTCCGCCGCTCACGCGTCCGGCGCCGACCAGGCGATCAAGCACCTGCTCGCTCTCGGGCACCGCCGAATCGCGATCATCACCGGGCCGCGCGGGTGGGTGGCGACCGAGGACCGGCGCCGCGGCTACCACGCCGCGCTCGCGGCCGCGGGCATCCTTCCCGATCCGGGGCTCGAGGTGGAGTCGAACTTCGAGATCGACGGCGGCGAGCAGGCTGCCGGCGTCCTCCTCGACCTCGCCGAGCCGCCGACGGCGATCTTCGCCTTCAACGACAACCATGCGATCGGCGCGATCCAGGCCGCGCGCGCACGCGGCATCCGGGTTCCGGAGGATCTGTCCATCGTCGGGTTCGACGACGTCGAGCACGCGACGATCGTGACGCCGACGCTCACGACCGTCCGCCAGCCGCTCGCCGAGATGGGCCGAACGGCCGTCAACCTGCTCCAGCGGCTGCTCGACCGGCAGCGCTTCGAGACGCTGCACGTGGAGCTCGGCACGCGGCTCGTCGTCCGCGAGTCGACCGCGCCTCCGCGCTGAGGGTTCCCGCTTCGCGGGAGCGGACGCGGGCGGAGCCCGCGTCCTCTTACGAGTTTTGGCGACGGTCCGGTTCTGCGCGCGCGGTGGCGGGCTTGCGCCCGTCCCCGCGCGCTCGTTCGCCTGCGCGTAAGCCGGCTGCGCCAGGCTTACGCTCCGGCCTTGTTCACGGCCTCGGCGAAAGGTCTACTGCCTCAAACGCTCCACCGACCTCGATCATCCCGCACCAGCGCGCGGGGACGGCGCAGCCGCCACTGCGCGCGCAGAACAACCCTCTCGCTCACAGACCCAAGAGCTCGCGGGCTCCGCTCGCGAGCGCTCCCGCGAAGCGGGACCCCTAATCGTCTGGAAGTGCGCAGCACTTACAGACGCCCCGGAGGGTGACGTCGTGGGCGACGGCGTAGCCGGTCTGCCCTTCGACCTTGTGCAGAGCCCGCTCGAGCTCCGGGTCGGCGAACGCCTCGACCTTGCCGCAGTCGGCGCAGACGAGATGGTGGTGGTGCTCGCCGTCGGGCTGGACGGGCTCGTAGCGGGACGTCGGGGCGCCGACGTCGACGCGCTGGACGAAACCGTCGCGCGTCAGCTGCTCGAGGCTGCGGTAGATGCTCGCGATGCCGACCGGGCGGCCCTCGGCGCGGAGCCCGTCGAAGATCTCCTGCGCGGTGACGCAGCACCGCTGCCGGCCGAGGAGCTCGATCACCGCGCGCCGGGCGGCGCTGTTCCGGCGTCCCATGCGTCTCAACGCCTCGGTCGTGGTCTCGGCCCAGCTGGTCATGCCCTCAATGATAACGATTATCGGTAGTGTTAGACGCCGATGCGACTCCTCGCCCTCCTGCACGTGCTCATCGCCGCCCACGGCGCCCCGATCCAGGTGGTCTCGGCCGAGAACGTCTGGGGCAGCCTCGCCGCCCAGCTCGGCGGCGACCGCGTCCACGTCACGAGCGTCATCACGAAGCCGGCGACCGACCCGCACGACTACGAGCCCACCGCGGTCGACGCGCGCACCTTCGCCGGGGCGCAGATGGCGATCGTCAACGGCGCCGGCTACGACCCGTGGGCGTCGAAGCTCATCGCCGCCAATCCCGTTCACGGGCGCGTCGTCCTCACCGTCGGCGACCTCGTCGGCGTGCACGCGGGCGCCAACCCCCACCGCTGGTACTCGCCGGCGAACGTGGAGCGGGTGATCGCGGCGATCGTCCGCGACTACGCGAAGCTCGACCCGAAGGACGCGACGTACTTCGCGCGCCGGAAGACGCAGCTCGAGACGAAGGGGCTCGCCGAGTACGAGCACCTCATCGCCACGATCAAGCGGAGGTTCGGCGGCACGCCGGTCGGGGCGTCGGAGAGCATCTTCGCGCCGCTCGCGCAGGCGCTCGGGCTCAGGCTCGCCACTCCGCCGTCGTTCCTGAAGGCGATCAGCGAGGGTGCCGAGCCGACGGCGGCCGACAAGACGACGATCGACCGCCAGATCGCGAAGAAGCAGATCAAGGTCTGGGTCTTCAACAGCCAGAACAGCACGCCCGACGTCGCGCGGCTGACCGACGCCGCGCGGAAGCGCGGCATCCCGGTGACGACGATCACGGAAACGCTGACGCCGGCGACGGCGACGTTCCAGCAGTGGCAGGTGCGGCAGCTGAAGGCGCTCGTGCTCGCGCTGGCGAAGGGAGTGCGGCGCTGACCGCGGTCGCCTTCGAGAACGCCGAGGCCCGCATCGGCCGGGCGACGATCTGGCGCGACGTCTCGCTCACGGTCGAGCGAGGACAGTTCGTCGCCGTCCTCGGCCCGAACGGCGCCGGGAAGTCGACCCTCATCCGGGCGGTGCTGGGGCTGCAGCCGCTCGCCGCCGGCAGCGCATCCGTCCTCGGACGGCGGCCGGGAGATGCGAACGACCGCATCGGCTACCTGCCGCAGCGGCGGAGCTTCGACGGGAGCACGCGCATCCGCGGCGTCGACGTCGTGCGCCTCGGCCTCGACGGCGCCCGCTGGGGGCTTCCGCTCCCCGGTGCGCGCAGCCGCGCGGCAGCGGCGCGCGTGGACGAGGTCGTCGCGCTCGTCGGCGCGAGCGCATACGCCGACCGGCCGATCGGCGAGCTCTCCGGCGGCGAGCAGCAGCGGCTGCTCATCGCGCAGGCGCTCGCTCGCCGTCCGCAGCTGCTGCTCCTCGACGAGCCGCTCGACAGCCTCGACCTCCCCAACCAGATCGGCGTCGCCGCGCTCGTGCGCCGTATCTGCGCCGAGGAGCACGTCGCCGTCCTGCTCGTCGCGCACGACGTGAACCCGATCATCAGCTACCTCGACGGCGTCGTCTACCTCGCCGGCGGCACCGCGGTGGAAGGCTCGCCGGAGGAGGTCATCTCCACCGAGACGCTCAGCGCGCTGTACGGCGTGGCGATCGAAGTCCTCCGGGCATCGGATGGGCGGCTCGTCGTGGTCGGCGCTCCCGACCTGCACGGGCACCATGCCCATTGACGCGGTCTTCACCGGGCTCTCGTGGAACCCGGTCGACGACGTCCGCTCGCTTCTGACGTTTCCGTTCATGGTCCACGCCCTCGAGGCGGGGACCGTCGTCGCCGTGATGGCGGGCGTCATCGGCTGGTTCATGGTGCTGCGCCGCCAGACGTTCGCCGGACACACGCTGTCGGTGACGGCGTTCACGGGCGCGTCGGCAGCGGGCCTCGCCGGCGTCCCGGTCGTCATCGGCTACTTCGGCATCTGCGGCCTCGGCGCGCTCGCGCTCGCCGCGGCGGCCGGGCCGCGCCGCAGCCTCGGCTCCGAGTCGGCCGCAACGGGCTCCGTCGGCGCGCTCGCGCTGGCGCTCGGATTCCTCTTCGTCAGCCTTTACCACGGCGTGCTCAACGGGCTCGACTCGCTCCTCTTCGGGACGTTCCTCGGGATCACGAGCTCGCAGGTGCTCGTCCTGCTCGTCGTCGCGGCCGTCGCCGTGCTCGTCGTCGCGCTCGCTTCGCGTCCGCTGCTCTTCGCGTCCGTCGATCCCGACGTCGCGCGCGCCGGAGGCGTGCCCGTGCAGCTACTCGGTCTCGGCTTCCTGCTCGTGCTCGGCCTCTCGGTGGCGGAGACGAGCCAGATCACCGGAGCGCTGCTCGTCTTCGCGCTGCTCGTGACGCCGGCCGCGGCAGCCCACCGGATCACAGCGCGACCGCTCGCGGGCGTCGTCCTCTCGGTCGTGCTCGCCCTCGCCGTCACGTGGCTCGGGCTCGCGCTCGCGTACTTCTCCATCTATCCGGTCGGCTTCTACATCACGTCGTTGTCGTTCGCCGTCTACGTGCTCGCGCGGGTGCTCGGCCACTGATGCTCGCGCAGGAGTTCATGCGCAACGCCCTCGTCACCGGCAGCGTCGTCGGCATCGCCTGCGGGCTCGTCGGCTGGTTCGTCGTGCTGCGCGCGCAGGTGTTCGCCGGCGACGCGCTCAGCCACGTCGCGTTCACGGGCGCGCTCGCTGCCGCCGCACTCGGCATCGACGTGCGCGCAGGACTCTTCCTCGCCACCATCCTCGGCGGTGTCGTCATGGGCGCGCTCGGCGACCGCGCCCGCGCCGACGACGTCGTCATCGGGACGCTCTTCGCCTGGGCCCTCGGACTGGGCGTGCTCTTCCTCGCCATCTTCACGACGAACGGGAGCGGCGCGAACGGGACGGCGGGCGTGCGCGTCCTCTTCGGGTCGATCTTCGGGCTGAGCGCCGCCGACGTGCGCACGTCGGTCGTGCTCGCGGTCGTGGCCGTGCTCATCCTCGCGGCAATGGCGCGGCCCTTGCTCTTCGCGTCGCTCGACGGCCCGGTGGCGGCCGCGCAGGGCGTCCCCGTGCGCGCGATCGGCCTCGTCTTCCTCGGCCTCGTCGGGCTCGTCGCAGCACAGGCGACGCAGGCCGTCGGCGCGCTCCTGCTCCTGGGCCTGCTGGCGGCTCCGGCCGGTGCGGCCCACCGGCTGACGGCGCGGCCGTATGCGGGCCTGGGGCTTTCCGCCCTCTTCGCGCTCGGCTCCGTCTGGGTCGGCCTGAGCCTCAGCTACGTGTTCCCGACGCTGCCTCCGAGCACGATGATCATCTCGGCGGCGGTGGGGATCTACGTGGCCGCGATGAGTTTGTCGCCCCTCCGTCGTCTAGTAGGTTGAGCCTCAGGCCGACGAACCCCGAAGGAGACGACATGCCGAAGACTTTGCTGCTGGTCGGGACCCGCAAGGGCGCCTTCCTGCTGGAGAGCGACGCCGACCGCCGCGACTGGAACCTGCGCGGCCCGTATTGCGAGGGTTGGCCGGTCTACCACGCGATCCACGACGCCGGCACCGGCGACCTCTACGCCGCCGCGGCGAGCGAATGGCACGGCTCCGCCGTCTGGCGGAGCAAGGATCTCGGTGAGACGTGGACGCTCTCGAGCGAGGGCATCTCGTACGGCGAGGACAGCCCGCGCAAGGTGTCGAAGGTCTCGACGCTCGCGGCCCGCAACGGGCGCGTGCTCGTCGGGGTCGAGGCGCCCGGGATCTTCGAGAGCAAGGACGGCGGCGAGACGTTCTCGCTGCTGACGACGCTCGCGGGGCAGCCCGGGAGCGAGGGATGGGACGACCCGGCGAACCAGCCGCCCGGCCACCTCGGCATCTCGGCCATCGCGCTCGACAAGAGCGACGATTCGCGGTTCTGGGCGATCGTGCAGGGCATCGGCCTGTTCGAGACGACCGACGACGGGAGCTCGTGGATGCCGCGCAACCGCGGCCTGCGCGCGGACTGGCCGCGGCCGCACGAAGAGGTCGGGTTCTGCGTGCACAAGGTCGTGCGCTCCGACGACACGCGTTTGTTCCAGCAGAACCACGTCGGCATGCATCGCAGCGACGACGACGGCCACACGTGGACGGAGATCACCGAAGGGCTGCCGACCGAGTTCGGCTTCGCCGCCGCTGCGCATCCGCACGATCGCGACACGTTCTACGTCGTTCCGCTCGCACCGCTGCACGGCCGGACGATGCCCGACGGGAAGGCGACGGTCTGGCAGACGAAGGACGCCGGTTCGAGCTGGAAGCCCCTGCGCAAGGGCCTCCCGCAGGAGGACGCCTACCTCGGCGTACTGCGTGAGGCGATGGCGATCGACACGTACGACGCCCCCGGCCTGTACTTCGGCACGAGCACGGGGCAGCTGTTCGCATCGAACGACGAAGGCGAGAGCTGGGGCGAGATCGCGAGCTACCTGCCGCCGATCTCGTCGGTCGAGGTCGCGGTCCTGGACTGATGGCTGAGCTCCATCTCCCGGGAACGCTGACGCCGCTCTTCCCCGGCCTGCCGCGCCGCCTCGACCTCGAGGCGGCGACGGTGGACGACGCGATCGCGGAGCTCGAGCGGCAGTGGCCGGGCCTGCGCGACCGCCTGTGCGAGCCGGGGCCGAGCCTGCGCATGCACATCCACGTGTACGTCGACCGGGAGCGCGCAAGTCTCTCGACTCCGCTGGAGGCGCGCTCCCGGGTCGACGTGATCGCCGCGATCAGCGGCGGCTAGCGGATTCCATCCTGGACGAGGCGCCGGGTCGAAACGCCGGCGAGGAGGCTGTCGCCCGGCTTGCGGGCACGGATGAACATGACCAGGTCGCCGCGGCGCAGCGGCATGTTCCTCGTCGGCCGAATGGTCAGCGTCACCCATCCGTTCGCGTCGGTGGCCTGCTCGGGCGCGTTGTACGTCCACCCGTACGGCAGGCCGAGGGCGAAGACGAGAGCCCCCTGGACCGACAGCCCGTGGGAGTCGGCGACGTGGAACCGCGCCGAGATGGGCGTGCTGCGCGAGCGCACGGGATTGGGCGAGAAGCTCACGCGGTCGATGATGAGACGATCGGGCAGCGCGACGTCGGCGACCGCGATGGTCGTCGCCCTCTGCGTCACCTTCGGCGGAGCAACGACGCCGGTCGGCTTCGTGAAGACGTAGTTCGAGCCGGCGGTGTTCTTCGCCTGCACCTCCACGCGCATGGTGTGGCCGACGTCGGCCACACCGAGCGTGTAGCTCGTGGCACCGGCGTTGTGCACGATGAACGTGGCGCAGTTGTTCCCGTTCTTGTCGCAGCGCTGCCACGTGTAGTCGAAGGCGATCGGTGTCGAGCCGGACCACGAGCCCGGGTCGACCTTCAGGGTCTCGCCTTGCTGCGGCGTCCCCGAGAGCGTCGGTGCCTTCGTGTTCGCCGGAGCGGTGCCGCTCGCCTTGACGACCGCGGTCGGGTCGGACGTGGCGGATCCGTTCCCGCCCGCGTTGCTCGCCGTCACCGAGACGCGCAGCCTGTGACCGACGTCGGTCGTCGAGACGGTGTACTGCTTGCCGTTCGCCCCCGCGATTCCGGCGCAGCTGCCTCCGGCGCTGTCGCACCGCAACCACTGGTAGGCGTAGGAGGTCGGAGCTCCCGTCCACGTGCCTGTGCCGGCAGTGAGCAGTGCCCCGTCCTGGGCGGTGCCGGAGATCGTCGGGCGTGAGGTGTTCGTCGGCGGCAAGACCTTCGCCGTCGTGGTCGTCGTCGAGGCCGCCGTGGTGGCCGCTTCGCTCCCGGACGCCGATGCGACGGCGATCGAGGCTGCGGCGCCGCCGGCGACGACGAGCGTGAGCGCAAGTGTTTTCAGGGTTCGCATGTCTCGGGTATCTCCGACTGCCCGCCGATCTAGTGCATCGTAGGGCGATATTTACCCGAGCTTTACGCGGCGCTACCGGATACCGACCTGCACGAGCCGGCGGCTGGAGACGCCGGCGAGGAAGTTGTCGCCCGGCTTCCGAGCTCGGACGAAGAGGACGAGGTCGCCACGGCTGAGCGGCATGTTCCGCGTCGGCTGGATGGTGATCGTCGCCCAGCCGTTCGGGTCCGTCGGCTGCTCGGGCGCTCCGTACACCCAGCCGTACGGGAGCCCGAGTGCGTAGACGAGCGCGCCCTGGACCGAGAGACCCTTCGTGTCGGAGACGTGGAAGCGCGCAGTGACCGGAGCGCTCCGCGACACGATCGGGTTCGGCGAGAAGCTGACCTTGTCGATCACGAGCCGGTCCGGCAGCGAGACGCGGGCAACGGCGATCGACGTCGCAGGCGGGGCCGGCGGTGTGACGACGCCGGTCGGGTTGCTGAAGACCGAGGTCGACCCATGGACGTTCTTCGCCGTGACCTCGATGCGCATCTCGTGACCGACGTCCCCCGCGGTGAGTGTGTACGTCTTCACGCGGGAGTGCGCGAGGAACGTCGAGCAGTTGTGCCCGGTTGCATCGCAGCGCTGCCACGTGAAGTCGAAGTGGATCGGCCGCGTGCCGGCCCAGTCTCCGCGGTCGGCCGTCAGCGTCGCGCCCTGCTGTGGTGTGCCCGAGAGGGACGGCAGGCGCGTGACGACCGGGGCGCGCCCGCTCGCGGAGACGACGCCGGTCGGCCTCGAGGCGGCCGATCCACCGCCGTCGGCGTTCGTCGCGGTGACGACGACGCGCAGCCGGTGCCCGACGTCGCGCGAGCCGACCGTGTACCGGAAACTGTCGGCGCCCGCGATCGGCGTGCAGCCGCCGCCGGCGGTGTCGCACCGCTGCCACTGATAGGCGAACGAGGTCGGCGATCCCGTCCAAACGCCCCCGCTCGCGCTGAGGATGGAGCCGTCGCGCGCGGTGCCCGAGATCGCAGGCAGGCTCGTATTGGACGGAGCGGATGCCGTGGTCGCGGCGGTGCCGGCCACGAGGAGGAGCCCGATGGCGACTGCCGCAAGCACGCGAGTCATGCGCGCTCTCTTCCCCGCTCGCGCGGTTCGACTACGTCACCCCACGAACTTTTACTGGGTCGTTACCGAAGCCTTCCAAACGGCCGCGAGAACGATGACGGAGCTCACCCGGCCGCCGGCCGCTCGGTGAGCGCATCCACTTCGCCTTCCGAGAGCGGGAAGTGGCACGCGGCCACGTCATGGGGGCCCTTCGACTCGAGCGGGGGCTCGACCTCGCTGCAGATCGGCTGCGCCTTCCAGCAGCGCGTGTGGAAGCGGCAGGCCGGCGGCGGCGCGACCGGGCTCGGAACGTCGCCTTCCAGCATGACGCGGCGCCGGCCGCGGCCGGCGCTCGCCTTCGCCACCGGCACCGCCGACAGGAGCGCACCCGTGTACGGGTGCCGCGGGTGCGTGTAGAGCCGGTCGCTGCTCGCGAGCTCGACGATCTTCCCCAGGTACATGACCGCGATGCGGTCGCACATGTGTCGCACGACGGACAGGTCGTGCGCGATGAACACGAGCGTCAGGCCCATCTCGTCGCGCAGCTCCTGGAGCAGGTTCAGCACCTGCGCCTGGATGGAGACGTCGAGCGCCGAGACTGGCTCGTCGGCGACGATCAGCTTCGGCTCGAGCACGATCGCCCGCGCGATCCCGATCCGCTGCCGCTGCCCGCCGGAGAACTCGTGCGGATAGCGGTTGAAGTGCTCCGGATTGAGCCCGACCCGCTCCATGACGTCGCGCACGCGCGTGCGCCGCTCGTTGCGCTCGCCGATCCCCAGTAGTCGCAACGGCTCCCCGATGATCGTCCCGATCGAGCGGCGCGGGTTCAGCGACGCGTACGGATCCTGGAAGATCATCTGCACGTCGCGCCGCAACGGCCTGATCTTGCGTTCCGGCCACGCGCTGATCTCCTGGCCGTCGTAGACGACCGAGCCGCTCGTCGGCGCGAGCAGCCGCGTGATGAGCCGTGCCGTCGTCGACTTGCCGCATCCGCTCTCGCCGACGAGGCCGAACGTCTCGCCGCGGCGGACGTCGAACGAGATGCCGTCGACGGCGTGCACGCGCGCGACCTCGCGCTGCAGCAGCCCTTTCCGGATGGGGAAGTGCTTGACGAGGTCGCGGACGACGAGCAGCTGCTCGGTCGGCGCCGCCTGGACCTCCTCCTGTGCCGCAGCTTCCGTCGTCACGACTGCAGCACCGGATGCTCTTTCTGCAGAGCGAGCCAGAGCCGGCGGCGCTCCTCGATCGGCAGGTGGCAGCGGACGAGATGCCCCGGCTGCGACGGCTCGAGCGGCGGCTCGGTCTCGAACGCGGGCGGCGGCGCGTACGGACAGCGTGGATGAAAGGTACACCCGCGCGGCACGTTGATCAGGCTCGGCGGCGATCCCGCGATCGGGCTCAGCCGGTCGGTGCGCGGCGCGTCGAGGCGGGGAATCGACTGCAGCAGCCCCCACGTGTACGGGTGCTCGGGCTCGGTGAAGAGGGTGTCGCGCGGCGCCTGTTCGAGCACCCGGCCGGCGTACATCACCATGACGTCATCGGCCATCTGCGCGACGACGCCAAGATCGTGCGTGATGAGGATCACAGCCGTGCCGAAGTCGTCGCGCAGCGCCTGGATCAGCTCGAGCACCTGAGCCTGCACCGTCACGTCGAGGGCGGTCGTCGGCTCGTCCGCGATGAGGATGTCGGGGCGAAGCGCAAGCGCCATCGCGATCATCGCGCGCTGCCGCATGCCGCCGGACATCTCGTGCGGGAAGCTCTCGAAACGTTCGTCCGGGCTCGGTATGCCGACCGAGCGCAGCGCCTCGATCGTCCGCTTCTTCGCGAGGTCGCGCGGGACGTCCTCGTGCACGCGAATCGCCTCGACGATCTGATGCCCGACCTTGAAGAACGGGTGCAACGACGAGAGCGGGTCCTGAAAGATCATCGCGATGCGCGCGCCGCGGACGTCGCGCAGGTGCTCGGTCGACATGGTCAGGAGATCGTGGCCGTCGAACATGATGCGGCCGCTGATCGTCGCGTTCGGGAAACGCGTGAGGCCGAGGATCGTCTGCGCGGTCACGCTCTTGCCGGAGCCGGACTCTCCCACGACGCCGAGCGTCTTCCGCGCGTCGAGCGAGAGCGAGACTCCCTCGACGGCGCGAACGACGCCGTCGATCGTCTTGAAGGAGACGTGCAGATCCTCGATTTCCAGCAGCGCCATCGACTTACCCGTACGTCACTCTCGGGTCGAGGAACGCGTACAGGATGTCGACGAAGAGGTTCGCGAAGACGATGAAGAAGGCGCCGAAGAGAACCGTGCCCTGGATCGCCGGCAGGTCGGAGTTCGTGATCGCGAGGTACGCGTAGCGGCCGACGCCGGGGATGTTGAAGACGATCTCGGTGAGGATCGCACCGCCGAGCAGCAGGCCGATGTCCATGCCCGCCATCGTCACGATCGGCGTGAGAGCCGCGCGCAGGCCGTGCTTCGTGATCACGCGCGACTCGCGCAAGCCCTTCGCCCGCGCCGTGCGGATGTAGTCCTCGTGCATGGTCTCGATGAGGTTGCCGCGCGTCATGCGCGCGTAGAAGGCCGCGAAGGCGGCAGAGAGCGTCAGCCAGGGAAGGATCAACGAGTCGAACCACGTCCCCGGGTTCTGCGAGATCGGGACGTAGCTCCCGGCCGCGCCGAACCATTGCAGCTGTCCCGTCCCCTTCGCGAACAGGAAGAGCGACACGAGCCCGAGGAAGTAGACCGGCGCCGAGATCGCGACGAGCGAGCCGCCCATCATCACCCGGTCGAGGATGCTGCGCGGCTTGATCGCCGAGACGATCCCGACCGGGATGCCGATGAGCATCCAGACGATGAAACCGCCGACCGTCACCGAGATCGTCGCCGGCAGGCGCGAGAAGATCTCCGACTTGACCGACTCGCTGTTGTAGTACGAGTAGCCGAGGTTGAAGTGCTCGACGAGACCCTTGAGGTAGTACCAGTACTGCGTGTAGAACGGCTTGTCCAGCCCGAGGTTGCGCCGGATCTGCTCGACGAGCGCCGGCGTCGCGTTGCGGCCGGCACGCAGCGCCGCCGGGTCGGCCGAGGGGAACACGTTGAAGATGACGAAGGTCAGGAAGCTGACGACGAGCAGGAGCAGGATCGCCCAGAGCACGCGCCTGACGATGTACGCGCCCACTAGGTTCTCCCGCTCCCGTTCGCCTTACGCATCTCCTTACTTCACCGACATGAACGACACGTCGGGCTCGCCGCCGTTCCACAACTCGGAGGCGTGCGTCACCTTCGTCGAGTAGAGCGTCGGGCCGTTCTCCCAGATCCACGGGATCGCGGCAGCGCTCTCGGTGATCATCTTGTCGATCTGACCCCACTCGGCCCAGCGCTTCTCCGGGTTGAGCTCGACCTTCGCCTTCTCCATGAGCGCGTTGATCTTCGGGTCGTTGAGCTGGGACCAGTTGACGTTGTTCGCCGGCAGGATGTTCTTGCCGTTGAAGTTCGCGTCCAGGTCCGCCTGCGGCTCGTGGAAGTCGGCGAGCCACCCGACGTTCGGGCAGATGTTCGGCGCGTTCTTCGGCACGCCGCAGAAGCGCGTATACATCGCCGAGTGCTGGACGGAGATCGTCTTCACCTTGAAGCCGATCTTCTCCATGCTGTTGGCGACGACGGCCGCCGTGTTCGAGCCCGGAGGCGAGTTGTCCGCGACCTGCGTCACCTGCGGGCCGCTGTACTTCCCGCTCTTGAAGCCCGCCTTCTTCAGCATCGCCTCGGCCTTCGCCACGTCACCCGAGTTGTTCGGGCTCGGGAACGGGTTGAAGCCGTAGCCGCCGGCCTGGTTGAAGCCGTGGCTGCCGAAGCTGGGATCGATGAAGTGCGTCGCGATCTTGCCGTCGATCGCACCGCCGCGCGTCAGCCGCATGGAGTTGCGGTCGAGCACGTAGGCGACCGCCATCCGGACGTACTTGTTGTTGAACGGCGGCTTCTGCGTGTTCAGCGCGACGAAGCGGCTGCCTGCAGTGGGCGTGAACTCGAGCTGGCTCTTCTGGCTCGAGTTGGACAGGATCTGCTTCATGGTCGCGGCGGGCGGCGGGAAGTCGCCGTTCACGTCCGCCTGGCCGTTGAGGATCTGCTTCGCCCCGACGGTCGGGTCGAAGCCCTCCTTGAACACGATCTTGTCCGCATAGGCAGGACGCCAGCTCGTCTTCGGGTTCCAGTTCGGGTTCCGCACGAGCACGATCTGGCGACCCGGCGTGTAGCCGGTGATCTTGCCGGCGGCGTTGTTCTGGACCATGTACGGGCCCGTCGCGACCTGGTGGTCGCCGTACGACGAGCTCTTGCCCTTGTCGAACTTCCGGGCGTACTCCGCCGGAACCGGTGCCGTCAGCGGCTCCTGCAGGGCGGACACGAAGATGCCGCTCGGCTTCGACAGCTTGAAGACGATCGTGTACTTGTCCGGTGTCTGGATGCCGGAGATGCTCGGCACCGTGTTTCCGATGTTGGTCGGCGCCCCCTGGATGACGCCGAAGTAGGCGCCCGCATAGCCGTTGCCCACGGCCGCGTCGAAGCCACGCTCGATCGCGTACTTCACGTCGGCGGAGGTCACCGCACGGTTCACCGGCGGGCTGAACTTGATCCCGTGCCGGATGTGCACGGTGACCGTCTTCCCGTCCTTCGAGACCGTCGGCATGCTCGCCGCGAGGTCGGGGACGGGCTGGATGCTGTTCGGCTTGTACGCGAGCAGCGGCCGCTGCGTCACGTACGTGATCGCGTACGTGAACTGGTAATAGGCAGCGCCCGGATCGAGGTGGTCGATGTCGCCCTCGGAGAGGACGGTGATCGTCCCACCCTTCTTGCCACCGCTCTGCGCGAGCGTGTGGTTGGCACCCTGGACGCCGTTCGAGCTCTTGCCCCCTCCGCCGCAGCCTGCTGCGACGAGGGCGAGCGCCCCGGCCACCATGGTGACGACGACAGCAGTTCGCCGTCTCATACACCCTCCTTCATGTTGTTGTCCGTGGGTCGAGTGCGTCGCGCACTCCGTCGCCGAGCAGGTTGAACGCGAGCACCGTAAGGAGCAGCGCGCCGCCCGGGAAGGCGAAGTACCACCACGCCGTGCTGTAGATCGAAGTCGCGTCCGCGAGCATCTGCCCCCAGCTCGCCCTCGGCGGCTGTATGCCGACGCCGAGATAGGACAAGGCCGCCTCGAGCAGGATGTTCTGCGGAATGATCAATGTGGAGTAGACGACGATCGGCGCGACGAGGTTAGGCAGGATCTCGCGGAAGATGATCGTCCGGCTACGGGCGCCTCCCGCGCGCGCCGCTTCGATGAACTCCTTCTCGCGCAGCGAGAGAACCTGGCCGCGGATGATGCGGCCGATATACGTCCAGTTGATGACGACGATGGCGACGATCACCGTGCCGAGCCCCGGATGGACGAGGCCGGCGACGCAGCCGTTGCTGAGCGAGCAGGCGGACGCGATCCCGAGCGCGAGGAGGAGGATCGGAAACGCGAGCGTGACGTCGATGAGTCGTGAGATGCCTGTGTCGACCCAGCCGCGAAAGTAGCCCGCGACCATCCCGAGCACGACGCCGATGCTGACGGAGATCGCAGTGGCGATCAGCGCCACCTCGAGCGAGACCTGGGCTCCGTACAGCACGCGCGAGAAGACGTCCCGGCCGATCTGGTCGACGCCGAAGAGGAAGCCCGAGGACGGCCCCGTCGGCGTCCCGAAGAGATCGAGCTTGTTCGGGTACTGCGCGTCGGGCGGATGCCCGAACGCGGAGCTGATCGGGCCGGCGAAGATCGCCACGAGGACGAGGAGCACGATGAATCCGAGCGCGGCGAACGCGACCCGGTCTTTCCTGAAACGAACCCAGAAAAGCTGCCACGGCGTGCGGCCGACGATTTCGATCGCGGCGAAGTCGGCGGCGCCCTCGCGGTGGAGCTCTTGTTCCTCGCGAACGGCGCTCATCTACGTTGGACCATTTCCGTCTCGCTGCCGCCCGGAAACAACGTTTACGAACCGTAAACAGGAAGCGACCGGGACAGCAGCCTGCGAACCTGTGTTGTCACGGTGGTGAACCGTAGCTGGCTCGTCCCTTTTGTGTCGCGGGTAACCACTCGCAGCGCGACGGGCCGTCCGCTGCGGGGCTCGACGGTCATGGTGACCCGCGTCGCCTTGAGGTTGAAGCGCAGCTCGTTGTCTTCCAGCGTGAGGCCGCGGCGCTGCTGGGCGAGGGTGTCGAGCCTCCGGGCGAGCACACGCGGGCAGCCGCCGAGCTCCATCAGGACGAGCGGCGAGAGTGCGCGCTCCGCGGCCGAGCCACCGCGCGACACGAGCGTGTGCGGCTGCACCGCGAGGAGGACGAACCCGTCGTCGAGCTGGAGCGCCGCGCCGCGATTGCGCCGGGCGCCCACTCGGAACCAGTCCTGCAGGCACTGGCCGTGCACGGCCGGGCTGCCGCCGATCGAGAACGTGCTCTCGACCAGGCGGTAACGCTGGAGCCAGGTCGCCGCGCGCACGGCTGCGAGCGTGGCCGGGGCCGGAGACGGGAGCGCCGTCTTCTGTACGAGCACGCCGGCTCCGAGCACCGCCGTGACGAGCGCACCGGCGACGCCGAGGGTCACCCATCCGGGGCCTAGAAGCCGGCGGATCACCGTTCTACCCTCGACCGGTGAAGGCGACCACTGCGGCCGTGGCCTTCGCGAGCGCGCTGCTGCTCGCTGCGTCCGCGCAGGCGCGCACCTCCACCGACGCGCAGCATGCGGTCGCGAGCTACGTCTCCATGCAGCGCTACCTCTTCGACCCCGCCACGAAGCAGTACCGAGACGCGCTGGCGTGGCCCATCTCCCAGGCCGTGGCGGCGACGATCGCCGTGGCCCGCATCCCGGGCGTCCACACGGACGCGGTGGGGCACGCTGCGCTCGGGTTCGAGCAGCTCGCGCCGCTGCGGCAGGGCTCGCTGTACGAGGCTTCCGCCGGCGGATCGTTCTTCTACGACGACAACGAGTGGATCGCGCAGGACTTGCTCGACTGGAATCAGCTTCAGCGCGACCCTGCCGCCGTACCCAGAGCGGAGGCGATCTTCGCAGGCGTGCTGCGCGCCTGGGACAGCGACGCCGCGACGCCATGCGCAGGTGGCGTGTACTGGACGACCATGGCCGGCAACTTCGATCGCAACACGGTTTCGACGGCGAACGGCGCGCTCGTCGGGCTGCGCCTCTACGCGCTCACTCGGCGTCCGGTTTTCCTGTACTGGTCGCGGCGAATGCTCGAGTGGATGGACGCGTGCATGCTCGCCCCGAACGGCCTGTACTGGGATCACGTCGCCGCGGACGGAACGGTCGACCGGCGAGAGTGGAGCTACAACCAGGGGAGCCCGATCGCGGCGTACCTCCTCCTGTACGACACGACCGGCGACCGGTCCGCGCTCGGGCGCGCGGAGCAGCTCACGGACGCGACGCTGAGCGCCTTCTCGGACAGGTGGTTGGCCGAGCCGCCCGAATTCGCGGCGATCTTCTTCCGGCACGTCCTCGAGCTCTCCGCGGTCGACGGGCGCACGCAGTACGTTGCCGCAGCGCAGGCGTACGCCGACGCAGCGTGGGACGCGCTGCGCGACCCGCAGACGGGTCTCCTCTCGAACGGCCTGCTCGGCCAGGCCGCCTTCGTCCAGCTCTACGCGCACCTTGCCCTCACGGAAACCGGAGAGGCAGCGTCAGTATCGCCCCGGCCAGAAGCGGCACCGACAGCCCAAGGATCAAGCGGTGCGCCCGCGGATCGCGGCCGAGGGCGGCGAGGCCCCAAAACGCCGCTGGGGCAAGCAGGCCGAAGCGCCCGACGGAGTCGAACGAGCCGCTGAAGAGCGGCAGCACGACGATCGCGAGGCCGGAAAGCAGCCACGGCCACGTGACGCCGGCGCGGGCAGCGGCGGCGAGCAGCACGAGGTAGACGACGACGGCGGCAACGTCGCGGGTCACCCAGGCGTCGTGCGCGAACGCACGGCCGAGCCCCTCCACGGCGTGGAGGACGCCGAGCGGCGAGAAGGCACGCCCCCACGCGCGCTGCGCCTGCGACCACGCCATCGGGTCGCCGAGGATGCTCCAGAGATAGAGCGAGAAGGATCCGATCGCGGCTGCGGGAGCCAGCACGGCCGCGAGCGCCACGCCTCGGGCCCGGGGGGAGAGCGCATCCCGCTGCTGCCACGCGAGGACGGCGAGCGGCAAGGCGACGAACAGCCCTTCCGGCCGGGCGAGCGCGGCTCCGGCGGCGCAGACGGCCGCCAATCCCCAGTGCCTGCGGCGCGCGGCGAGGGCGGCGAGCGCGATGAGCGCGAGCACGATGCTCTCCGGATAGATCATCGAGAACGCGTAGCCGAACGGGAACACGGCGAGGTAGGCGGTCGCCCGGCGCGCCATCGACTCACCGAACAGGTCGCGCGTCAAGACGTGGAAGGCGATGAGCGCGGCGAGGAAGCCGACGTTGGCGATGACGAGGCCGGCGGTGGCATACCCGAGGCCGAGAGCGTGCCCGCCTCGAAGCAGGGCGGGAAAGAGCGGGAAGAACGCCGGATCGCTCTGCCGTCCCGGTACGAGCAGGTACCCGCTGTCCGCCACCATCCGGTACCAGCGGCCGTCCCACGCCTGAAGCGGCCCGAGGGCGTGCGCGTGCGCGACGTGCCTGATCCACCCCGAGGGCCCGAAGTGATGGACGACGATCGCGGTAGCGACGATCACGGCGCGGCCGAGGGCCCACCAGCCGGCGATCCACGCAAGCAGGGGCAGACGGCGCGCCGACTCCTCGGCGCGTCGGAGCCCTAGCGGGACGGACCCGGCGTGCTCGAGCGTTGCCACCCAGGCATACCTAGTCGTAATCGGGTGTGCTCAAACGCGTTCTTACCGAGCTTTTACGTTGTCTGATGTGTCGGGGGACCCGCCAGGCGGTATTCCTTTCGCCGTGCGCAGGCTCACGATCGCCGGCTCGTTGCTGGTCCTCGCGCTCGTCCTGGCTCTGCCGGCGGCGGGAGCGCGGTCGGCGTCGAAGACGTACCTCTCGGCCGCGCAGAAGGGGATCGCGGACGTCCGCGCGCACTGGTGGAACGACAACGCGAACTGGTACAACGACACGTATAACGGACAGCCTCCGTCGATGCCGCTCGCGCGGCTCTGGAGCGCGTATCCCCTGTTCGAGACTCTCGTGGGCCTCGAGCTCGCGCAGCCGACGGCGGCGAACAAGGCGGCGCTGACGAGCTTCGCCGACCAGGCGGCCTCGCTCTACTGGAACCCGAACATCAAGCCGTACGGCGGCTACGGCTACTACCCCGGAATGAGCAGCTCGCAGGCGAACGTCTACTACGACGACTCCGGCTGGTGGGGCCTGTCATTCATCGACGCGTACCAGGCGTCGCACAATCGTGCGTACCTCGCGGATGCGCGCAAGGCGATGCGCTTCATCGTCGGTTCCGGCTGGGACTCGAAGCTCGGCGGCGGGACGTGGTGGGACACCTTCCACCACCACAAGACGATCGAGCCGCTCGCAGCGGCGGTGATGATCGGCACGCGCCTCTACACGCTCGACAACGACAAGTGGGCGCTCGGGTGGGCCCAGAAGCTGCTCAAGTGGGCGAACGCGCACTCGTTCAACCAGAAGCAGGGGCTCTATCAGCGCAGTGCGACCGACAACACCGTCATGGACTACGTCCAGGGGCTGCTGGCGACCGCGAACTGGGAGCTGTGCAAGGCGCTGAAGAAGCCGGCGATGTGCACGAAGGCGCAGCAGGTTGCGAACGCATCGCTGTCTGTCTTCGGCCAGAACCTCAACTGGGCGCCGATGTACGACGTCGTCTATCTCCAGTGGATGCTCGAGTACTACAAGGAGAGCGGCGACGCGCGCTTCTACAACCTCGCCGCCCACAATGCGGCGCGCGCGCTCGCAGCGGTGAACGAGAGCGGCTACTACCTCAACAACTGGGCGGGGAAGCCGCTCGCCGACGGGCTCGGCGAGGAGGCGTCCAACCTCGAGCTCTTCGCCTGGTTGGCCGCCTCCCCACCTCCGTCCTAGCTCGAGGGCGCGATGTTCTGGTTGAAGCGGAAGAAGTTCGTCGGGTCGTAGCGGTCCTTGAGCGCGCGCAGGCGCTCGACCTTCTTCGCCCCGAAGCTCTCCTTCAGTGCGTCGTCGCCGATCTCTGTGGCGAAGTTCAGCGAGATGCCCTCCGAGATGCGCGGGGCGAGCGCCTTGGAGACGCCCTTGACCCACGCGATGTTCTCGTCGGTCGCCGCCGGGTCCTCCCACATGCCGTTCAGGTGGAAGTTGAACGGTGAGTTCCGGCCGCTGATCGCGGTGTCGTCCTCTCCAACTCGCGCGATGGCACCGCCGCCGTTGAGCATGATCACCGCGGTGAACGGCGACGGAGCTGTCGCCGCCGCCTCGAGCCATACGTCGACGACGCTGTCGTCGAGGTCGTCGAGGTTGTGCGCCCGCCAGTAGTTCTGGCGGCCGTACGGGTTGGACGGGTCGAGCAGGCCCTGCACCATCGTGTACGGCATCGGCTGCCACAGGTCGGCGATGGGACCGAGCGCACGGATCGGCGCGAGGATCTTCTCGGCCTCCTCATGCGGACCGGCGATCATTCCGGCGATCGCAGGAATGCGCCGGCCGTGCCACTCGGCCGGGATGAACGGCGCGGGGGGCGCGGTGACCGACGCGAGCGCCCAGCCGATGTCGTCGTTCTCGTGGCTCAGGTCGCGCCACAGCCGTGCGAGCTCGGCCGCCTTCTCCGGCGGGAACCCGGCCAGGCCGCCGTACACGATCGGCGGGAGCGGGCTGAGCTTGAACTCCATCTCCGTGACGACGCCGAAGTTGCCGCCGCCGCCCTTGAGGCCCCAGAGCAGCTCCTGGTTCTCGTCCTCGGACGCGGTGACGATCTCACCGTCGGCGGTGACGACGTCGGCGCTGAGGACGTTGTCGGCGGCGAAGCCGTACTTGCGCTCGAGCCAGCCGCTCCCGGTGCCGGTCGTGAAGCCGACGATGCCCGTCGTGGTCACGCGCCCGCCGGTGACGGCGAGGCTGAAGGCCTGCGTCTCCCGGTCCAGCTCGCCCCAGTTGAGCCCGGCCTGCACACGAACCGTCTGCCGGTGAGGATCGACCCGGATCCCTCTCATGGCGCGAAGGTCGAGCACGATGCCGTCGTCGATCGAGGAGAAGCCCGCGACGGAGTGGCCGCCGTTGCGAATCGCGAGGGGGAGGCCGCTCGTCCGCGCGAGACCGATGCCGCGGATGACGTCCGCCGCTCCCGCCGGGCGCAGGATGACCCGCGGGCGCCGGTCGAACATGCCGTTGAACACGGCGCGCAGCTCGTCGTACGCCGGATCGGCCGGCTCGACGATCTCGCCGCGGAAGTCGCCGCGGAGCTGCTCGAGGGCGTCGGCCTCCAGTGCCGGCGCGGAGATGGTGCTTGCCATTGGCCTACCTCCTCGTTGCGGTTGTTGCGAGCTTAATCCTCTGATCGTCGATTTCAAGACGGCCGGCCGGCCCTGGACCTTCCAACCGAATCCGGACGGCCGCCTGGGGCGTATGTACGGGTATGAAGCTGTATCGCCTCCTGCCGGTGCTCCTCGTCGCCCTCTCCGTGCTCATGCTCGTCAGCGCGTGCGGCGGCAAGGGCGGCGGCGGCTACTGACCGAAGCGCTCGAGCTCGACGAGCGGTGCCAGAGGTCGGAAATCGTCACGTGCGGACCCTCCCAGTTCAGTTCTGAACTGTCCATGAATTCGCGTGCTCGCCCGGGAACGTGGGCGACAATGCGCCGGTGACCACCGTCCTCGTCGTCGACGACGAGCCCATCGTGCGCGACGTCGTCGTCCGGTATCTCCAGCGGGACGGGTTCGAGACGCTCGTCGCCGGCGACGGCGACACGGCGCGCGCGCTCATCGAGCAGACGCCGCCGGAGCTCGTCGTCCTCGACGTGATGCTTCCCGGGACCGACGGCCTCGCACTGTGCCGGTGGATCCGCGCGCGCGGCGACCTGCCGGTGATCATGCTCACCGCCCGCGGCGAGGAGGCCGACCGCATCGTCGGGCTCGAGCTCGGCGCGGACGACTACGTGACGAAGCCGTTCTCGCCCCGCGAGCTCGCGGTGCGCGTGCAGACGGTTCTGCGCCGCGCGAAGCCGCCGGCGACGACGGCCGAGCGTCTCGCGTTCGACGGTCTCTCGATCGATCCCGGCTCGCGCGAGGTCGAGCTCGACGGCGAGACGCTACGGCTGACCGCAAAGGAGTTCGACCTGCTGTTCTTCCTCGCGTCCAATCCCCGCCGCGTGTTCTCGCGCGATCAGCTCATGGGGCGCGTGTGGGGATACGAAGCGGCGGTCGACACCGGAACGGTGACCGTGCACGTGCGCCGCCTGCGGGCGAAGATCGAGCGCGACCCGTCGGCGCCGCAGCACCTCGAGACGGTGTGGGGCGTCGGCTACCGGTTCGTGCCGTGACCGGCTTCGCGCTCGCCGTCGCCGCATTCACGCTCGGCATCGGGCTCGTCGCGACGTTCGGGCTGACGCGGCTCCCGACGGCGCGCCTGCAGCTGATCGCGTTCGGCCTGCTCGCAGTGCTGCTGCCGATCTGGATCGTCTTCTTCTCCGGCTGGGCGATGTTCCACATGGGCGACGACGTCAAGATCCTCGCGGTCGCGAGCGCGGCGGCGTCGGCGGCGGTCGGGGCGGCGCTCGTGATCGGCACGTCGCTCGCACGGCGCATCGAGCGGCTGCGTGCAGCGTCCGCGCGCCTCGCGGCCGGCGACCTGAGCACACGCGCACCCGAGACGGGGCCGCGCGAGCTCGCCGAGCTCGGCCGCGCGTTCAACGAGATGGCGTCGTCCATCGAGAGCCTGTTCGACGCGCGCCGCGAGCTCGTCGCGGCTGCGAGCCACGACCTGCGCACACCGATCGCGTCCATCACGGCGATGTTGGAGGCGATCGAGGACGGGCTCGCCGAGGGCTCCGAGTACCTCGTCCCGCTCCAGGAGCAGGCGCGGCGGCTGGGCGCGCTCGTCGAGGACCTCTTCGAGCTGGCCCGCATCGACGCCGGCTCGCTCGCGCACGAGCTGCACGAGATCTCGCTCGCTCCACTCGTCGAGTCGTGCGTCCGCGGCTTCGAGGCCGAAGCCAGAGCGCGCAACGTGCGGCTCGTGCAGCGCCTCGAGGAAGCGCCCCTGGCGCGCTGCGCGCCCGACCAGGTCGAGCGTGTGCTGCTCAACCTGCTGACGAACGCGCTTCGACACACGCCGTCCGACGGAACGGTCGCCGTCGCGCTCGACCATGCAGACGACGAGGTGCGGGTGTCGGTCGAGGACACCGGCGACGGGATCAACCCCGAGACGGCGCGGCGGATGTTCGACCGCTTCTGGCGCGGCGACTCGGCGCGGCGCGCGGACGGCAGCGGCGCCGGCCTCGGACTCGCGATCGCGCGCGGGCTCGTCGAGGCGCAGGGCGGCCGCATCTGGGCGGAGGCGTGCGAGACCGGCGGCGCCCGCGTGTCGTTCACGCTTCCCGTCGCGGGCTAGACCCGGCACTGACGAGGGCAGGTTGAGCCTGCCCCTCGCTCGAGGCGTCTTGTAATCGACTCAGTGGCGTCGTATAAGCGGAGACATTGGTCCGCGTCTACGAGGTGGTGGGAGGGAACGTGCGAGTCGGCAGACGCAGGACCCACTGCTGCTTCTTTGCGCCATGCCGCCGCGTTCCAGGAGCCCGGCGCGCGGCGGTGACGAGCTAGGGGGTCGCCATGCAGAGGAGATCCCCGATCCTGCTGGGCGCTCTCGCCCTGCTGCTGCCCGTCGGGATGGCGGCCGCAGCGACAACACCGGCGAACGCAAGCATCGTCGTCTCGAGCGCCGACGACGTCGTCAACGGCGACACGTCGTCGCCTTCGGCCCTGGTCGCGGACCCTGGGCCGGACGGCATCTCCCTGCGCGAGGCGATCCTCGCGGCGGACAACGCGGCCGCGGGCGCGCACGTCTACGTGCAATTCGCAGAAGCTCTCGCCGGCAGCGTCATTCAGCTCACCCAGGCCGCGCCTCTCACGCTGACACACGACCATCTGACGATCGCCGGGCTTGCAACCGGCGGCGAGCCCGCGGTGACCGTCGTCGCGAGTCCGACCTTCCCGGCGTGCGCGACGTTCCTCGTCGAAGGGTCGAACGTGACGATCCGGCGGATCGCGTTCCTCGGGGGCGGGCCGGGAGGCGTGATCTCCGTCCTGGTGCGCGGGGGGACCGGTCGAGGCGGGTCGGCGTCGGATTCGCCGTGCCTGAGCACGCCCGGGCCGTCAGCCGTGAGCGACATCGACATCGACGAGAGCACGTTCGCCAACCTTGCGGGGTCGTTCGCCCACCGCATCTTCGTGACGAACGGAAACGCGGCGATCAGCCGGATCCGCATCAGCGACAACACATTCACGAACACGAACGGCGGCGACGACGGCGACGGGATTCTCGCATCGAACTGGGCCGACGGCTCGTCGATCGACGCGCTGACGATCGAGGCAAATCGCTTCGAAGGCGTCGCCTTCGGCGTCGAGCTCCAGCCTGCGACGAGCGGGGACCGGTGGAACGACTCGCCTGCGACGGGCGACGAGATCGTCGACACGCGCATCTCGCAGAACGTCTTCGACGGATCCGGCAATCCCGTCTGGATCGGGACGCCCGCATTCGGCGACCTCGCTTCCGGCAACGTCATGCAAGGCACCGTCATCGACGCGAACCTCTTCGACATGGGCTCTGCCCAGAGCGGCATCACGCTCACGGGCGGGGCCCACAACGCCTCGGGAAACAGCATCGACGACACGCAGATCGTCGACAACGTGCTCGCCGGCGACGGCCCCGCCATCTCGCTCTACGGCGGCGGCGAAGACGACGCGTCAGACAACCACGTCAACGGCGTCGAGATCGCGAACGACACCGTCGTCAGCAGCACGGCCTCCCCCGCCTTGTGGAGCAACAGCACCTACGGCAGCGGAACCGGCAACAGCGTGACCGGCCTCGACGTCCGCAACACGATCTTCTGGGGGCCCGGATGGCCCTTCAACGGCGACGTCACGACGAGCGACGTCCAGAACTCGATCGTGACGCAGCCGGGCTTCCCTGGGACGAACGGCAACATCGCCGCCGATCCGCAATTCGTGGATGCGGCCGGCGGCGACTACCACCTGGCGGCCTCGAGCCCTGCGATCGACGCCGGAACGAGTGTGTCCGCGCCGGTCTTCGACCTCGACGATCGTGCTCGCGTCGGCGTCCCCGACATCGGCGCCTACGAGTTCGGGGCGACGGCCCGACCGCGTCTCGGCATCGACACGGAGGAGCAGGGCGGAAGCGGCGTCGTGACGAGCGCGCCCTCCGGGATCGACTGCGCCACGGCGTGCAGCGCAGCCTTCGACCAGGGCGCGGCCGTCTCACTGTCGGCCACGGCCGACGACGGCTCGCGATTCGTCGGCTGGTCGGGAGCATGCTCGGGCAGCGCGGACTGCCAGGTGACGATGGGCACGGCCGAGTCCGTCACGGCGACCTTCGCAGCACAGCCGGCGCCTGCCCTCTCCGGGTTCAGCCCGGCCGGCGGGACGGTGGGAACGAGCGTGACGATCACCGGCTCCGGGTTCACGGGCGCGACGGCGGTGACGCTCGGCGGGACCGCGGCGCAGAGCTTCTCGGTCGACTCGGACACGCAGATCACGGCCGTGGTCGCGGCCGGGACGACGACCGGCAAGGTCGCGGTCACGACGCCGGAAGGGACGGCGACCAGCAGCGGCACGTTCACGTTCTTCTCGGTGCCGGCCATCAGCGGCTTCACACCGTCGGGCGGCGGCATCCACGCGACGGTCACCGTCACCGGCACGAACCTCGCCGGCGCAACTCACGTGAAGCTCAACGGAGTGAGCGCGGCCTTCACGGTCGTGTCTGCGACGACCGTGACGTTCACCGTGCCTGCGGGGACGAACGGCCACATCGCCGTCACCACACCCGGCGGGACCGCAACCAGCAGCGGCATCTTCACCGTCTCGCCGCCGCCGGCCATCACCTCCGTCAGCCCGGGCAGCGGCTCCATCGGCTCCACCGTCACCATCACCGGCACCGGCCTCGCCGGCACCGTCGGCGTCGAGATCGGCAGCATCATCACCGTCCCGACCGGCGTCAGCCCCACTCAGGTCACCTTCACCATCCCGCCCGGGGCGGTTACCGCCGTGATCAAGCTCCTCACCACGAGCGGCTCCGCCAGCACCGACGGCGCCTTCACCGTCACGAGCTAGGCGAAGAGCGCCGAAAGCTCAGCGGTCTCGGCCGCGCCCCCCGGCGCGGCCGACGCTGCGAGCACGGGGCCGAGCTGCTCGGGGCGGCGCGGGCCTACGACGACTGCGGTCACGCGCGGATCGCCGAGGAGCCACGAGAGCGCCAGCGTCGCGGGGTCGCCCATCGCCTCGAGGCGCTCGAGCCGGTCGTAGACGGCATCGTCGCGCAGGTGCTCGTACGGCTCCGGCCGCATCGTCATGCGCGAGCCTGCCGGCGCAGGCGCGCCCCGCCGGTACTTCCCCGTGAGCCAGCCGCCGGCCAGCGGGCTGAAGGCGAAGAAGGCCACGCCGCGCTCGGCGCACAGGGGCAGCAGCTCGCGCTCCGCCTCGCGGTCGAGCAGCGAGTACGAGTTCTGGACCGCGGCAAAGGCGCCGCAGGCGAGCGCCTCGCGCAGCTGCGCGCCGTCGACGTTCGAGAGACCGTAGGCGGCGATCTTTCCCTCCGCCACGAGCTCGTCGAGCACGCCGGCCGTCTCGGCGATCGGGACGTCCGCGTCCCAGGCGTGCATGAGGTACAGGTCGACGCGCTCCACCCCGAGGCGCCCGAGGCTGGTCACGAGCTGGCGCCGCACGCGCGCAGGACCGAGGCCGTGGTCCTCTCCCTCGTCCATCGGGTTGAACGTCTTCGTGACGACCAACGGGTCGTGACCGGTGCGGCGGCGCCACTCCCCGATCCACGTCTCGCTGCGGCCGCCCCCGTACGCGTCGGCGGTGTCGAAGGTCGTCAGCCCCGCCTCCCAGGCGGCGTCCATGATCGCGAACGCCTCTTCCTTCGTCTCGCCTCGTCCGAAGAAGGCAGGCGCCGAGCCGACGCCGCCGAAGTTCCCGCATCCGAGCATCAGCCGCGAGTAGGCTCGTGTCATGAGTGCGACCGTACTCGACGTGCAGGCCGTCCGCCGCCGCTTCTCGTCGCTGCGCGGAGGGTTCGCCTTCCTGGACGCCCCCGGCGGCTCGCAGGTGCCGGACGAGGTCGGGGAGGCGATCGCGCACGCGCTGCGCGACGCGAGCGGCAATATCGGCGCGCCGTACGAGACCGGGCGCAGGGTCGAGGCGATCGTCGACCGCGCGCGCGCCGATGCGGGTCGTTTCCTGAGCTGCTCGCCCGACGACGTCGTGTTCGGCACGAACATGACGGTCCTCGACTTCACGCTCTCGCGGACCGCGTCGCGCGACTGGAAGGAAGGCGACCGCATCCTCGTGTCGCGCCTCGACCATGACGGCGGCGTCGCTCCGTGGATCGAGCTGGCCGCCGACCGGGGATTCGTCGTGGACTGGATCGACGTCACCGAAGACCTGCGCCTCGACCTCGACGACCTGGAGCGGAAGCTCGACGAGCGGACGCGCGTCGTCGCCACCGTGGCGTCGTCGAACGCGCTCGGGACGATCGTCGACATGAAGCGCGTGAGCGAGCTTGCGCACTCCGTCGGCGCGCTGTCCTGGTTCGACGCCGTCCAGTACGCGGCGCACGAGCCGGTGGACGTGCAGGCGCTCGACTGCGACGTCTTCATCGCGTCCGCCTACAAGTTCTGCGGGCCGCACCTCGGCGTCGCCTACGGCCGGCACGAGCTGCTGGAGTCGTGGCGGCCGTACAAAGCGCGGCCGGCGTCGAACTCGCCGGTCGGCCGGCGCTTCGAGCCGGGCACCGCGCCGTACGAGCTCTTCGCGGGCTTCAGCGCGACCATCGCCTACCTCGAATCGCTCGGCGGCATGGATGTCCTGCGCGCGTACGAGCACGAGCTCGGTCAGCGCTTCCTCGACGGGCTGCCGGAGTCGGCGACGGTCTACGGAGAGCAGACGATGGACGGGCGGCTGCCGACGTTCCTGCTCAACCTCGAGGGCGTGCCGGCGGCGGAGATCGCGGAGACCATGGCCGCGCGCGGCTACGGCGTGTGGGCGCACGACAGCTGGTATTCGCTCGGCCTGCGGGAGAAGCTTCCGTACCCGAAGGACGCCGTACGCGTCGGGCTCATCCACTACAACACCGTCGAGGAGATCGACGGCTTCCTGAGCGAGCTAGGGAGTCTCGCCCGCTAGGACTCTGGCGAGGACAGCGGCGTCGACGTTGCCGCCGCTGACGATGCAGACGCACCGGTCCTCGCGGTGCCACGCCGCCGCGAGCGCGAGCGCCCCGGCTCCCTCGGCGACGACGTGCGCGCGCGACGCGAGCACGCGCATCGCCTCGGCCACCTCGTCGAGCGGAACCGCGACCGCCTCGTCCACGACCTCTCGGGCGCGCTCCCACATCGTCGGCAGGAGTGCGCGGCCGCCGGCGCCGTCGACGAACGAGGGACGGAAGTCGATCTCCGCCGGGCCGCCTGCACGGAGCGCCGCGGCGAGCGGCGCCGCCGTCTCGGGCTCCGCGGTGACGACGCGCACACCCGGCCGCAGCGCCTTGACCGCGCTGCCGATTCCGGTGGTCAGCCCGCCGCCGCCCCACGGGATCACGACCGCGTCGAAGGCGCCGAGCTCCTCGACGATCTCGAGCCCGATCGTCCCGTTGCCGGCCATCACCGCCTCGTCCTCCACCGGATGCACGAAGAGACCGTCCAAGCCTTCGTAGTGCCGGTCGACCATCGCCTGCCACCAGGCCTCGTGCGAGACGGGGATGACCTCGCCGCCGAGGCGCTCGACCGCGTCGAGCTTCGCGCGCGGCGCGTCCTCGGGCGCAACGACCCGCGCACGCACTCCGGCTTCCCGCGCCGCCCACGCGACGCCTTGCGCCATGTTCCCGGCGCTCGCGGTGACGACGCCGCCGGCCAGCTCGTCGCGCGAGGCTGCGCGCACCGCCGAGAGCGCGCCGCGAAGCTTGAACGAGCCGATCGGCTGGAGGTTCTCGAGCTTCAGCCAGATCCGCTCGTCGAGTTGCACGAGCGGCGTCCGGAGCACGTCGTCGCCCAGGCGCTCGCGCGCGCGGCGGATCTCGTCGAGCGAGATCAATCGCGCGACCCGTCCGGGTCGCTCTGCTTCGCCAGCTCGGTGAGCTCGGTGCGCACGCGCCAGAGCTCGGGGAACATCTTGTTCTTGATCAAGCCCGCGAGCAGCTCGACCGGCGTGCCCTGCGTGCCGACGACGTCCTCGCCGATGACGCGGCCGACCATCTTCACGTGACGGAAGCGCCAGATGCCGATCTGCTCGTCCCAGTCGGTGAGCAGCTCGGCGAGCTGATAGACGTCCTCGTGCTCGCGCCCGCGCGTGTACACCTCCAGCAGCGAGAGGCCGCGCTCCTTGCGCAGCGAGTCGAAGGCCGAGTACAGCGGCGGCGAGACGCGGCGGATCTCGCGGAACCCGGGCGAGTCGAAGCCGGAGCCGTGCCCGAGCACGCGGCGGATGTCCTGGTACTCCCACGGCGACATCGACTCGAGGTGCTCGAGGAACCCGATCACGTACCGGACGCATGCGTTCGCGCGGCGCAGGAGACGCTGCGCGGCGGCGAGGTCGCGCGCCTCGATCAGCCGCGTCGCCTCCTCGACCTCGTTCCACGCATGCTTGAGCCAGAGCTCGGACGATTGGTGCACGGTCTGGAACAGCAGCTCGTCGCGGTGCACCCACTCGCCTGCGGTCTTCTGAAGAGCGAGCAGCTCGTCGGTGCGGAGGTAGCGCTCGTAGTCGCTCGCGCCGGGGCCGGGCAGGATCGGTGCGAACTCGTCCGTCACCAGATTCTCAGGTCGAGCCCGGCGAGCGGGACGCCGCCGGCGTCGGTCACGAGCCACGTGTCCTGCATGTACAGGCATTCTCGACCGTCGGCGGCGATCGCGTGCGGGTGCATCGAGAAGACCATGTTGGCCGCCAGCTCCGTGTCGACGCCCTCGCCGATCTTCGGGAACTCGATCATCGTCATCCCGATCGAGTGCCCCGTGACGTGGCCGAGGTGGTAGCCGCGATCGGTGAAGCCGGCTGAGACGGCGCGGTGGACGTCGTGCGCGGTCGCGCCCGGCCGCAGCGCGCCCTTCGCCGTCTCGTAGTACTCCTCGTATGCCTCGAGCATCCGCGACACCTCCGCGCTCGGCGTACCGAGCGCGCGCGAGACCTCGACCCAGTGCCCGCCCGGCCCGGCGATCTCGAGCGACGGCACGCAGAAGCCGCCGAGGACGACTCCGTCGCGCGCGAGCGCGAACTCGGCGCCGACGAGGACCATGTTCATCGTCAGCCTGCCGCAGCCGCGTTCGACGAAGAGCCGCTCCGCGGGCGCCATGACCTCGGCGGCGCTCCGTCCGGACGCGTACGCCTCGCGGAAGGCGTGGAAGCCGTCGACGTTGATGCGGACGCTGTCGCGCACCGACTCGAGCTCGGCGTCGGACTTCACGGCGCGCGCATGGTCGAACTCGAGATCCCACGGCACGAGCTCGGCGGCGCCGTCGAGCGCCGCGAAGTCGCGCACCGTCATCACGTAGTCGAGCCCGTACACGCCGACGCGCTTGCCGCGCAGCCGGCCGGCGAGCCATTCGCCCGGGCGGTCGACGAACTGCTGGTCGGCGATCGCCGAGTCCCCGTGCTCGCCGACGTAGCGCGCCTCGCTCGGGAACACGATCGTCGGCTCGCCCTCGACCGGGATGAGGACGTACGCGTAGCGATGCACGATCGTGAAGCCGCTCACGTACGTCACGGCGCCCTCGAAGCCGGTGTACTCCGACCCGCACACGAGCGCGGCGTCGAGCCCGTCGCGCGCAAGAGCGGCCCGCACGTTCGCGTGCCGCCGGCTCACTTCGTCCACGAGTCCTCCACCCCCTTCACGAGTGCCCAGATCGCCTGGTTCAGCGGCGTCGGCACCCCGTGCTCGCGCCCGAAGCGGACGATACCGCCGTTGAGGTAGTCGATCTCCGTCGTCCGTCGCGCCTCGACATCCTGGAGCATCGAGGCCTTGTGGTCGTAGGCGACCTCCGGCTTCGCCGCGTGGTCGATGAGCGCCTCCGGGTCGGCGTCGAGCTCGATCCCCTGTGCGGCGGCGACGGCCTTCCCCTCGTCCACGAGCCCGGAGACCAGCTGCCGAAGATCGGGCCGCTCGCACACGCGGCCGTGCGTCAGGCCGGCGAGCGCGCCGATCGGGTTCGTGGACGCGTTGAAGATCACCTTGCGCCACTGCGGTCCGCGCGCGTCGTCGACCGCGGCCGTCGGCATGCCGCCGCGCGTGCACGCGTCGGCGAGGCGCTCGATCGCGGCGGCGGGCGCCGGCTGCGGCTCGAACGGCCCCAGCGTCGTGTCGCCCTTGACGTCCCATTGCACGTGGCCGGGCTCGAGGATCTTGCCGGCCGGGAACGTCGTGCCGCGGATCACCTTCCCGACGAATTCGGCGATCGCTTCCTCGTTGCCGAGCCCGTTCTGCACCGTCGCCACGCAGCCGTTCGCGAACGCGTGCGCGGTGGCGGCGATCGCGGCGCTCGTGTGCATCGCCTTCGTCGCGACGATGCCGAAGTCGCAGGCCGGAAGCTCCGACGCGTCGCTCGTCGCGCGCGGGCGGCCGACGACGTCTCCCGCTCCGGAGAGGCGGAGCCCATTGGCGTTGATCGCGTCCACGTGCTCCTGCGAGGCGTCGAACGCCCACACCTCGACGTCGTCGAGCTGCGCGAGGTGGGCGGCGAAGAGCGAGCCCACCGCTCCGCATCCGATGATCGCGACCCTCACGAGTAGGAAGCCTCCTTCGCCCTGACGAGCCGGTAGAGCGCCGTATGCAGCGGGACCGCGACGCCGTGGCGTTCGGCCGCGCGGACGAGCGAGCCGGTGATGAGCTCGATCTCGGTCGGCCGGTGCGCGTTCACGTCCTCGAGCATCGAGGGATAGTGCGCATGGCCGCGCTGCGTCGCGTGCACGTTCATCTCCCAGGGATCCTCGCGGAGCGCGACGCCCGCCGCCGCGGCGACCGCCTTTCCCTCGTCCACGAGGTCGTGGACGAGGTCGCCCAGCATTCCCTCGGCGAAGTGGAAGTCGTGCGCGAGGCCGGTCAGCGCCGCGACCGTGTTGACGGTGGCGTTGAAGATGAGCTTCGACCACTGCGCCGAGCGAAGGTCGTCGAATGCCTCCGCCTTCAGGCCGCCCGCACGGATCAGCTCCGCCACCGACTCCGCGTCGGCCGGCGTCGTACCGCGGTAGGGGCCGATCCAGGTCGCGGTGTCGAGCACGTACTCGACGTGCGAGTCGCCGTGCCTCGTTCCGCTCATGAACGTCACGGCGGAGAGGAGCGGCCACGCGCCGTGGGCGGCGACGACGTCTTCGGCGCCGAGCCCGTTCTGGACCGTCATAACGGTGGTGTTCGGAAAGTGGCCGTCGAGGAACGCGGCCAACGGCTCGAGGTCGCCGCCCTTGCACGCGAGGATCACGAGATCGGCGTCGCCGAGCTCCTCCGGGTTCGTCGACGCAGTGAGGCGCGCGGTGAAGTCGGAACGGCCGGAGACGCGCAGACCGCGCTCGTTCAGCGTCTCCGCGTGCTCCTTGCGCCGAGTGAGGACGGCGACGTCGGCCACCTGTGCGAGGTGCGCGGCGAAGAGGCTGCCGATCGTCCCCGCGCCGGCGACGACGACCTTCATCGCCGCAGCCATCGAAGCGAGAACTCGCGTCCGCCGGTCAGGCCGCTCGGGCGCACGATCAACACGAGCGCCATCAGCACGCCTTCGACGATCACGCGCGTTCCGGACGGGACGGTGAGCGTGCCGCCGGGAATGCCGACGCCGTTCTCGGCCGACGCGAGGAACGAGTCGAGTGCGCTGATCGCGAGCGCGCCGACGACCGCCCCCCACAGGCTCGACACGCCGCCGATGACGAGCATCGCGAGCGTGAGGAACGTCAGGTCGAGATAGAGATCCCGGTAGCTGATCGGAAGCAGGTGCACCTCCAGCCCGCCGGCGAAGCCCGCAACGAGGCCGGAGAGGACGAACGCTCCGAGCCGCTGCCGGTAGATCGAGATCCCGGCCGCCGCAGCCGCGGGAGCGTCCTCGCGCACCGCGCGCAGCATCCGGCCGAAGCGGCTGCGCTGATACACGAATGCTGCGGCGACTGCGATCAGCGCACCGATGGCCGCCTGCCAGACACCGGTCGTCTCCGGCACGGCCGAGAACGTGTTCTGGCCGGGCCCGATCTTCTCGTAGTACTGGAGGATGTTGTTCGTGATCTCGAGGACTGCGAACGTCGCAATCCCCGCCGCGAGCCCGGTCAGGCGCATGAGCGGCAGGCCGACGACGAGCGCGAAGACGCCGCCGGCGACGGCCGCAAGCAGCAGGGAGGGCACGTTGCCGACCGTCGCGTGCCGTAGGAAGCCGAACAGGCTCGGCATGAAGGCGGGCTTCTCCCCGCTGGGCACCGACAGCACGCCGGCCGTCCAGGCCCCGAGCGCGACGAAGCTGATGTGCCCGAACGAGAGCACCCCGGTGTTGCCGATGAAGACGTAGAGGCCGACGACGATGACGACGCTCACGAGCGCCTCGATGAAGTAGACCTGCGTAGCCGACGAGGCGATCTCGCCCAGCACCGCGGTGCCGAGAACGAGCACGGCCGGCGCGGCGAGCTGTGGAAGCCGTCTCGTCACAGTCGCTGCGCCGTTCCGCCGTGGCGGGTGAAGAGCCCGTTCGGCCGGACGAGGAGGACGAGGATCACCGCGGCGAACAGGAACGAGTCCAGGTACTGGCTCTGGTTCGTCGGCAGCGCGCCTCCGAGGAAGCCGCTCGCGAAACCGATCGTGAACCCGCCGAGCGTCGCCGCGACCGGGCGGTTCAACCCGCCGAGAACGACGCCCGCGAGCACGACGATCGTGTCGCGCAGCGCGAAGCTGGGCGTGACGAGCGGGAACTGCACGGTCAGCAGCACCGCCACGACCGCGGCGAGGAAGCCCGAGACGAGCACGGCGCTGGCGATCACGCGGTTCGCGCGCACGCCGAGCATCCGCGAGGTCGCGAAGTCGAGCGCAGCGGCGCGCATGTGCAGGCCGACGGACGTGCGAGTGAGCAGCAGTTGGAGCGCGGCGAGGCACGCGAGCGTGACGATGACCGCGACGACGGAGATCTTGCGGATGTCGACGCCCCCGATCACCCACGGCGTGTTCAACCCGGCGACGGAGCTCGCGATCTTGCCGAGCGCGCCGAACCAGAGCAGCGCGATGCTCTGGAGGAGGAACGCGACCGCGAAGGTCGCGACGAGCATCACCGCGGGCGATTGCTCGCGCAGCGGCCGGAACACCAGCCGGTCCATCAGCAGCGACAGCGCCAGGACGACCGCGAAGCAGAGAAGGATTCCCGCCCACACCGGCCAGTTCCACTGGGCCGCGAGGGCGAGCGCGAAGGCGCCGGACATGATCAGCTGCCCGTACGCGAAGTTGACGAGCCGCAGGACGCCGAAGACGAGGCCGATGCCCACCGCCATCAGCGCATAGATGCCGCCGAGCGAGACGGCGTCCGCGATCGTCTGCCAGCTGACGGTCATGCGAAGTACGCCGCCACGAGCTTCTCGGTGTCGTTCGCGTCGCCCGGCCCGAGCGTCAGGCGCAGCTCGCCGTTCGCGAGCACGTGACTTCGGTCGGCGAGGGCGACCGTGCGTTGCGCGCGCTGCTCGACGAGAAGGACGGCGATGCCTCGGTCGCGGATCGCCGCGAGCGCGTCGAAGACGACGTCGACGATGCGCGGCGCAAGCCCGAGCGACGGCTCGTCGAGCAGGAGCACGTCGGGCTCGGCGACGAGAGCGCGCGCGATCGCAAGCTGCTGCTGCTGTCCGCCGGAGAGCGCGCCGGCCTGGCGGTCGCGGAACTCGCGCACGACGGGGAAGAGCTCGAACGCCTCCTCCACTCCACCGGGCGAGCGGCGTGCCGCGAGGCCGAGCCGCAGGTTCTCCTCGACCGTCAGCTCAGCGAAGATGCGCCGCCCTTCGGGCACGAGCGCAACGCCGGCCCGGGCAACGTCCTCGGAGCGGCGCCCGCGCAGGGAGCGCCCGTTCAGGCTGATCTCCCCGCCTGCGACGGGTACGGCGCCCATGATCGCGTGCAGCGTCGACGACTTGCCCGCGCCGTTCGGTCCAATGAGCCCGACGATCTCGCCCGGCTTCACCTCGAGGGACAGTCCGCGCACGGCGTCGACCACCCCGTACCGGACGCGCAGGTCGTGCAGAACGAGCGTCATGCATCCTCCGCGATCGCGCTCTCGCCGAGGTACGCGGCCGCCACGTCGAGATTCGCGCGGACCTCCACCGGTGTTCCCTCCGCGAGCGTGCGCCCCTGGTCGAGCACGTGGATCCGGTCGCACACGGACATGATCAGCGCCATGTTGTGGTCGATGAGCAGCACGCCGGCGCCGTGCTCGTCGCGCACCGAGCGCACGACCTCGGCAAACGCGGGGACCTCGGCTTCGGGCAATCCGGCCGCCGGCTCGTCGAGCAGCACGAAGCGCGGCCCCGTCGCGACCGCGCGCGCGACGCCGAGCCTGCGCTCGTCGCCGTGCGCGAGCGACGACGCGAGGATATCGGCTTGACGTGTGAGGCCGAGCAGCTCGAGCAGCTCGCCGGCACGTTCGGCGGCGCGCCGCGGCGAGAGCCCGACGCCGAGCGCCGCGACCTCGACGTTCTCGCGCACCGTGAGCGCGCCGAACGCGTGGGCGTGCTGAAACGTTCGGGAGAGGCCTTCCCGCCCGCGCCGGTGCGCAGGCCAGCGCGTGACGTCGCGGCCCTCGAGCTCGATCGATCCCTCGGTCGGCCGGTCGAATCCGCTCAGCACGTTCACGAGCGTCGACTTGCCGGCGCCGTTCGGACCGATGAGCCCGACGACCTCGCCTCGCCGGAGCTCCATGCTGACGCCGCGCAGCGCCTGGACGCCTGCGAACGAACGTGAGACGGAGGAGGCCCGGAGCGATTCTCCGGGCCTCCTGTCCTGCTTTTCGGTTGCAGCCAACGTTCCTAGATCTTAGGAACGACCTTCGCAACCACTTCGCCGACGAGTTTCGGCACGTTGTCGTTGATCTCGATCACGCGGTACTGGCGGCCGAAGACGGTGTGCAGCTTGGCCGAGAAGCTCACGTTCCCGGACAGCGTCGGCACCTTGTGGAACGCCTGCATCTTCGCCGCGAGAGTCGCGCCGTTCGTCGATCCGCCGGCCCGCTTGATCGCGGTCACCAGGCCGTCGATCGCGGCGGGGCCGGCGACGAAGCCGCCGGTCGCCGCATGGACCTTCTTCGCGAGAGCGTTGACGGCCGGGTTGGGATCCCCGCCGAACGCGTCCGCATAGGTGACGAAGAAGTAGTTCGTCACCTTCGGGCTCTTCGGCAGCCAGTACGTGCCGTCGCCCGCCCACGAGTTCAGGATCGGCGTCTGATTGCCGGCCGACCGGAGCCCCGAGACGAGCGTGGACAACGCCCCGAACGCACCTGCCGTCGCCGTGACGAAGACGGCCGGCTTCAGGTTGATCCACTTGCTGACGACGTTCTGCACGTTCGTGCTGCCGAGGGATTGATACGTCTCCTCGTCGACGACCTTTCCGCCGAGCTGCGTGAACCGTGCCTTGAACGCCTGCACGACGTTCTTGAAGTACACGATCACGGTGTCGGTCGCGAGCGCCGCCGTCTTCCAGCCCTTGCTCCACGCGTACTGCGCCATCGCGGAGCCTTCGTCCTGTGCGACGTTGCCGAAGCTGAACGCGAGCTTGCCCTTCGCGCCGAAGCGCTTCGGCCCCATCTGGTCTGTGCCGATGCACGGCGCGACCGTGAGCAGGCCCTTGTTGATCGACTCCTGCACGACCGGAGCCGCGTAGTCGACGTCGCACGTCGTGAAGATGACGCTCGCTCCGCCGGCGATGAGCTTGTCCGCGCACGCTTTCGCGATCGGCGGTTTGTTGCCCTGGGTGTTGCAGGTCCTGATCTGCAACGGCCGGCCGTTGACGCCGCCCTTTGCGTCGATCTGCGCAACGCGGATCTTCGCGGCCGCGAGCGCGGGGTTGTCGAACGGCGCCATCGCGCCCTTCGCGTCGAACGCCCAGCCGATGACGATCGGCTTGCCCGCCGATGTGCGCGCGGCCGCAGTCGCCGCGAGGACGAGCCCCGCAACGGCTACCGCCACAAGTGCAATTCGTTTCACGCTGTTCTCCTCTCTGGACGGCTCACGCCGCCACCCTCCGTTCCACCCAGCACTCCAGCAGTTGCCTCCTGCCGCGATCGACCAGCTCCGCGGCGTCGACGTCCCAGAGCGAATCCGGGTACGCGGCGCCGAAGGTTCCATTGTCGGAAAAGATCTCGATGTCGTAGAAGCCGTCCCAGCCGGCGCGATCGAGCGCGCCGAGGATGGCGGCGACAGGGGCGACGCCGTCGCCGGGGAGGACGCGGTCGGCCCAGCCGCGTGTCGGCTCGCGCCAGTCGCTCACGTGGACGCCGGCGATGAGCGAGCCGTGGCGCTCGATCTCCTCGAACAGGTCGGGCGTGTTCCAGAGATGCCAGACGTCGAACTGGACGCCGAGCGCCGGGGAGCCGATCTCCTCGACGACCGCGGCGGCGTCACCGAGCGTGTTGAGGATCGACCAGCTCTCGATGCCCTCGGCCTGGAACGGCTCGAGCGCGATGCGCAGGCCGAGCCGCTCGGCTTCGGCGGTGACCTCGCGCAGGCCGCGGAGCGCGGTCGCGCGGTCGCTCGGGCCGGTGAAGCAGAGCACCGCCGCGGGCGCGAAGGGCGCCAGGCGGTGCAGCGACCGCAGGATCGCGTCGATTCGCTCACGCGGTTCGGAGGGGCCGGCGAGGAACGGCAGCGGGAGGATCGAGGGCACCGCCGGGACCGCGGTGGCCGAGCCGAGCCCGCTCTCGCGGAGGAGCGCGACCGCGTCGTCGTCGGGGCCGTCGCCGAGCTTCAGCTCCCAGACGCCGATGCCCTCGAGCCCGGCGGCGGCGTACGAGCGCACGTCGTCGCCGAAGCCCGCGGCGAGCGTGCTCACCTGCGAGACGGAGATGCGCGGCAGACCGTCAGGTTCCCTCGACACGCCGGGGGATCCTGTCACAGCGTTTGACATCTGATCAAGTGTGGTTCACGCTCCGCCTCCGATGGGCGCGGTCCGGCACCGGACGATGGCGGAGGCCGCCCTGGAGCGTCTGCGCGAGTCGATCATCCTCGGCGAGCTCACGCCGGGGGCGCCGCTGCGGCTCGAGGAGCTGGCGCAGCGGCTCGGAATGAGCATCTCCCCGATCCGCGAGGCGGTGCGGCAGCTGGAGGCGCTCGGGCTCGCCGAGCACGTGCCCCATCACGGCGCGAAGGTGATGAGCCTCGACGTCGAGGAGCTGCGGGAGCTGTTCTCCATCCGGCTCGCGATCGAGACGATGGCCGTGCGGCGCGCAGCGGAGCGGTTCGAGGCGGCGGACGAGGAGACGGCGCGCGCCCATCTCGCCGCGTACGACGAGGCGCGGCACCGGGCGGACACGCGCGCGGCGGTGCGCGAGCACACGGCGTTCCACTTCACGCTGTACGAGGCGGCGCGGTCGAGCTGGCTCCTGCGGTTGATCCGGCCGTGCTGGGACAGCTGCGAACGCTACCGCCCGGTGCTCCTCGCCGAGAAGGGCACGCTCCAGGACCGGCACGAGGAGCTGGACGAGGAGCTGCTGGCGGCCTGCGTCGCACACGACGCCGACCGGGCCGGAGCGGCGCTGCACGCGCACCTCGAGCTGGCGACCGACATCTACACGGTCGAGCTCAAGGGCCGCTCGATCTTCGCGTTCTAGAGACCCCGCAGGAAAGACCGGTAACTGTTACCCCAACGAGAGTGTCACGACTTCTCGACGCAGTGCGTGTAGATGTGGAACATCCCGGCTCGAACGTCGCGCGGCTTCGGCGGCATGACGAAACCGTGGCAGGAACATTCGCGCGGAAGCGTCTAGATTCCGTGACGCCTTTTTGACGGTAACTGTTACCGGCCTTTGTACGCAGCGCGTGCCACGGCGAGCGCGCGACCCGGCAGCGACGGACGCAGGAGCGCCTGCGCGACGAGGGTGCCCGAGCCGGCGCCGAGGCCGGGGCCGGGCCACGTGCTCGCGCCGATGTGCCAGAGCCGCTCGACCGGCGTCGTGTGCCCGGTGCTGCCGGGGAACGGCCGCCACAGGAAGTTCTGGTCGAGCGTGAGCGCGCCGCCGTACGGGTCGCCGTGCAGGAGGTTGACGTTCATGCGCTCGAGATCGTGCGGGCCGAGCGCGACGCGCTCGACGATGGACGACTCGAGGTTCGGGATGTGCCGCGCGAGCCGCGCCTGGATCCGGTCGGCGTAGCGCTCGCGCTCGTCGTCGTTCCAGCCGTACCGAGACGGCAGCTCCTGCAGCTGGATCCACAGCAGCCCCTTCCCGTCGGGCGCGCGCGAGGAGTCCATCGTCAGCGGCTGCCCGACGACGATCGTCGCCTCCTCCGGTATGAGCCCGCGCTCCGCTTCGTTGACCGCCCGCGACACGCCGTCGAGACCGGGGGTGACGTGGACGATCGCCGTGCCGTTCAGCCGCTCGTCGCCGTCCCAGCGCGCGGGCTCGCTCAGGGCGAAGTGGATCTGCATCTCCGCGCGGCCGTACCGGAACGTCCGCGCACGCTCGGGCGCGGGGCCGTCGAGCAGCCGCTCGTACAGCTGCGTCGGCGTGACGTTCGCGACCACCGCGCGCCCGGCCTCGACGGCATCGCCGTCCGCGAGCCGCACACCGACCGCGCGTCCCCCACGCACGACGACGCGCTCGACGTCGCGGCCGGTCTCGCAGGTCCCGCCGTGGTCGCGGATCAGCTGCACGAGCGACTCGGCGAGTTTCGCGCCGCCCCCGCGCGGGATCGGCATGCCGCCCTCCTGCACCGCGACCGCGATCACCTGCGTCATGAAGCCGGACGACGCCGCGTCCGGGCCGAGGCCGGTGTGCAGCACCCACGGGGCGAGGACGCCGTGCGCCTGCTCCGACGCGAACGTCTGCCGCAGCCAGTCGCGGCTCGACTGCAGGAGCTCGCCGGTGAATGCGGCGACGCCGCTGCGCCCGAGCCGCCGGTACGCCTTCGCCGCGAGCGCGAGCCCCGACGCGCTCCACAGCTCGGTGCCGAGGAGACCGAACGCGAGGTCGGCGTTCGGGAAGAAGCGCTCGAGCACCCCGGGCCACTCGGGGCCGAGCTCGCGCGCGTTCCCCTCGGCGTCGCGAAGGAGAAACGCCGCAGAGCCGTCCGGGAACGCCGTCGCGCTCGGCAGCTCCGTGTTGAGGTACTCGAGCCCGCGCGCGGCGAGGTCGGCGCCCAGCTGCGCGTGTGCCGCGCCGCCCACCCAGAGTGGATGCCAGGCGCTGAACACGTCGTGGCGGTAACCCGGCTTCGTCAGCTCCGCCGTGTGGACGGCGCCGCCGAGCCAGTCGTTGCGCTCGAGCACGCACACCTTCCAGCCGGCTTTCGCGAGCAGTGCGCCGCACGCGAGCGAGTTGACGCCGCTGCCGACGATGACGGCGTCGTACTCAGCCACTCGCCATCCCCGGGCCGGACGTTCCGCCCCACTCCTCCGGCTCGAGGTCGGCGATCGACTGGGAGAACGTCCAGCGATGCCCGCCGGGGTCCTCACACGTGTACTGCCGCTCGCCGTACACGTAGTCCGCCGGCGGACTGAGGATGCGCGCGCCCCAGAGGAGCGCCCGCCCGTGGTGACCGTCGACGTTCGAGACGCGGACCATGATCGAGTGGGCGCCGCAGGCTCCGTTCGTCTCGCCGTCGACAACGACCACCGCGCCCGAGCCGGCGAGCAGCTGCGCGCGGTGGCCTTTCGCCTCCCAGCGCTCGACGAAGCCGAACGCGTTGCAGAGCCAGTCGACGGCGGGTCGCACCTCCGGATAGACGAGCACCGGCATCACGGCGCACGGCGGCATGGTGCGGTTGTTCATGTCGTGTCGCCGACGAGCGCCCGGAACTCCTCGTCGGTGACGAGGCCGCGCTTGCGCATCCCGAGCTCCTTCACCTGCGCGAGCAGCTCGGCGCGGCGCCCCTCGGGCACGTCGAGCCCGAGCTCCTCCGCCTTGATGCGAATCGAGTCGAGGCCGCTCTTCTTGCCGAGCACGAGACCGCGCTCGGCACCGACGAGCGCCGACGAGTACGGCTCGATCGACGGCGGATCGTGGAACTGCGACGCCACGGCACCGGACTCGCGCCGGAACAGCGTCTCGCCGGTGACCGGCTTCCACGGCTCGAGCGCATAGCCGGACAGCTCCTGCACCCGCGCCGAGACCTCGCGTATGCGACCGAGGTCGAGGTTCGACTCGACGCCGTACAAGGCGCGCAAGGTGAGCGCGACCTCGCCGAGGTTCGCGTTCCCGGCGCGCTCGCCCATGCCGTTGATCGTCCCGTGCACCCAGCGCGCGCCGGCGCGGACGGCCGCGACGGCGGAGGCAGTGGCGAGCCCGAAGTCGTTGTGGCCGTGGAAGTGCACGGGGACGTCGCCGACGAGCTCGACCGTCCGGCCGACGAGGTCGGCCACCGCCTCGGGCGACGCGATGCCGAGCGTGTCGACGACGACGACCTCGCGCGCGCCGGCCTCGACCGCCGCCGAGTACACGCGGTCGTAGAAGTCCGGCTCCGCCCGCGTCGAGTCGACGCCGAAGAACGCAGCGGTTATCCCATGGTCGGCGGCGAAGCGCATCGCGCTCGTGATGCGGCCGAGCATCGACTCGCGGTCGACGCCGATGGCGTCCAGCTTCAGGTCGGAGATCGGCGACTCGATCACAGACGCGCCCACGCCGAGCTCGACGAGCGCCTCGAGGTCGGCGGGAACGGCACGCGAGAAGCCCCACACCTCGGCGCGCAGGCCGGCGGCGGCGACGAGGCGCACCGCGTCCCAGTCGTCCTGCGAGACGCGCGGGAAGCCGGCCTCGATGCGGTCGACGCCGAGCTCGTCGAGCAGACGTGCGATCGCGAGCTTCTGCTCGGGGTCGAGCACGACGCCGACGGTCTGCTCGCCGTCGCGCAGCGTCGTGTCGTACAGCCCCACGCGGCCGCCGATCGCGTGCGCGTCGTTGAGCCCGCCGGTCCAGATGTCGCTCAACAGCGCACCACACCGTCGGGGAAGGGTGAGAGCTTCTCCAGACCGTCGGCCGTGACGAGGAAGTTGTCCTCGACGCGCAGTCCGCCGCCGCCCTCCCAGTAGATGCCGGGCTCGACGGCGAGCACCATGCCCTCCTCGAACGCACCGCCCGCAGCCTGGTGCGGGTACGGCGGCTCGTGCGCACGCGCACCGACGCCGTGGCAGATCGGGTGCGTCGGCTCGTAGGCCAGCCGGTCGCGAACGAGCACGTCGAGCTCCGCCATCGACGCGTCCGGCCGGATGAAGTCGAGCGCCGCCTCGTACACGCCCATGAGCCGTTCTTCCAGCTCTGCGTACGCGGGCGCGAGGTCGCCGACGACGAGGTTCTTCGTGTGATCGGCCCAGTAGCCGTCTGCGCAGACCCAGATCTCGAACAACACCGGCTCGCCCTCCACCACGGGCAGATCCGCAGTCGCAGTGAACGTCTTGATGCCTTTCCCCGACCAGACGAGCGAGAAGGGCAATGCGAGCTCGACGTCCTTGCGCCGCGTCCCCTCCCCGTGCACGTGCCCCTGCCAGATCGCCGCCGCCTCGGACTCCGTCATCCCGGGCCGCAGCCGGCCGCGAACGTGCTCCATCGCCGCCGCCGCGATCTCGTTCGCGATGCGGAGTCGAACGATCTCCTGCGCGGTCTTGTTCGCGCGCGCGCGCGCGAGCAGCGGCGCCGCGTCGGCGGCATCGGGAAACGCGTCGAACCATGCGCGCGTGAACGTCGTCGGCTCCCCGACCATCCGGTCCGAGGCCTGCGTGCCGAGCGACAGCTCGAGGCCGACCCGTCCGTAGGGCCGCGCAGCGTCGACTGCGGCGTCGAGCGTGCGGGACAACGGCGGCCGCGGGTCGCCGGAGTCGTAGCCCCGGACGTAGCGGACGTCCTGCGTCCACGCAACGCGCGCCGCATCCTCGGCCGACGCCTCGAGGCAGATGAGCACCGGCTCGCCCTCGCGCGGAAACACGCACGCGTCGTAGCCCTTCATGCCCCAGAAGTTCGTCAGGTAGAGGACGTTGTCCGGCGCACGGACGACGAGCGCGTCGAGCCCCTCCTCGTCCATGAGCGCACGCACCCGTTCGAGCTTCGGAGCGTCGAGCGGCCAGCTCACGTCAGACGTAGTGCTCTTCGGTCCGCTCGCGCTCGCGGTCGTGGTCGACCATCATCCGCACGAGCTCCGCGAAGCGCACCGTCGGCTCCCAGCCCAGCTTCTCCTTCGCCTTCGAGTAGTCGCCGATGAGGAGGTCGACCTCGGCGGGACGGAAGTAGCGCGGGTCGATCTGCACGTACTCGTTCCAGTCGAGGCCTGCGTGGCCGAACGCCTCGGCGAGGAACTCCCGCACCGAGTGCGTCTCGCCGGTTGCGAGCACGTAGTCCTCGGGCTCGGCCATCTGCAGCATCCGCCACGCGCCGTCCATGTAGTCCCGCGCGTAACCCCAGTCGCGCTGCGCATCGAGGTTCCCGAGCCGAAGCACGTCCTGCTCGCCGCGCAGGATCGCGCCGACCGCGCGTGTGATCTTGCGCGTCACGAACGTCGGGCCGCGGCGCGGCGACTCGTGGTTGAAGAGGATGCCGTTCACCGCGTACATGCCGTACGCCTCGCGGTAGTTGCGCGTGATCCAGTAGCTGAAGACCTTGCTGACGCCGTACGGGCTGCGCGGGTGGAACGGCGTCTCCTCCGTCTGCGGAGACTCGCGCACCTGGCCGAACATCTCGCTCGACGAGGCCTGGTAGAAGCGGCACTTGACGTCCTCCTCGCGAATCGCGTCGAGCAGACGGAGCGTGCCCATCGCGTCGGTGTCCGCGGTGTACTCCGGAACGTCGAAGCTCACGCGCACGTGGCTCTGCGCGCCGAGGTTGTAGACCTCGTCCGGGCGAATCGTGCGCATCAGCTGGTTGAGCGACGAGCCGTCGGTGAGGTCGCCGAACACGAGCTCGATGTCGCCGAAGATGTGGTCGACCCGCGCGGTGTTGAACGAGCTCGAGCGCCGGATCATCCCGAACACCTCGTAGCCCTTGTCGAGCAGGATCTCGGCGAGGTAGGAGCCGTCCTGGCCGGTGATCCCGGTGATGAATGCCTTGCGGCTCACTGCGGATGTCCTTCCGCCCATGAGATCACCGGATTCCGCAGCACGCCGATGCGCTCGATCTCGGCTTCGATCACGTCGCCCGGCCGCAGATAGAGCGACGCGGCGTCCTCGCTGAACCCGGCCACGCCGCTCACCGTACCGGTGGACAGGACGTCGCCTGCCGAGTATCCGAGCGGCGAGTAGTGGCTGAGGATCTCCGGAATCGTCGTCGACATCCGCCCGGAGTGTGACGTCTGCCGCGTCTCGCCGTTCACGCGCAGCGTCATGGCGAGATCGTGCGGGTCCGGGATCTCGTCGGGGGTGACGATCCAGGGCCCGAGCGGGCAGAAGGTGTCGATCGCCTTGCAGAACGAGAACACGCCGCTCTTCATCTCGCGACGCTGGATGTCCCGTGCAGTGATGTCGTTGAAGATGACGTAGCCGGCGACGTACTCCATCGCCTCCTCCGGCCCGAACCACTTGCCGGACTTGCCGATGATCACGGCCAGCTCGAGCTCGTAGTCCAGCTCGTTCGTGAGGTGCTCCGGATAGATGACCGGCTCGTCGGGGCCGACGATCGCGTCCACGTTCTGGAAGAACATGATCCACGGCGCGATCTCGTGCGACCAGTTGACGCGCTTCGACTCCTCCTCGTGCTCGCGGAAGTTGCCGGCCGTGTGGAAGAACTTCTTCGGCACGATCGGCGCGCGCAGGCGCGCGTCCGTCAGCGCCGTGCGCTCGCCCGCGTCATCGGCGCCGCCGCGCTCGAAGTACGTGCGCATGTCGGGCACGTTCAGCCGGATGACCTCGTCGCCGTCGACGCGTCCGACTTTCCCGTCGTCGTAGGTGACGAGCTTCATCGGGACGTGAGCCAGGCGAGCACCTCGCCGGCGTTCGCGTCGGGCGGAAAGACGGGATAGAAGACCTTCACGATCCGCGCATCTTCGGCGACGAGCGTGATCCGCTTGTAAAGGGTGAGTCCGGAGATTTCGAACGTCGGCAGTCCGAGCGCAGCGCCGAGCTTCCGCTCCGGGTCGGCGACGACGGGGAACGGCATGTGGTTCCGCTCGGCGAACTCGAGCTGGTCGTCGAGCGTCTGCGCCGAGAGGCCGGCGACGGGCCGGCCGAGCTTCGGGTACAGGTCGCGGAAGGCGCACGACTGCGGCGTGCACCCGCGTGCGCCCGGGGTCTCGTCCCAGCCCGGCAGCAGCGGCTGGTCGGGACGGCCCGACCGCGGATAGACGTAGAGGACGTCGAAGTCGCGGACGTTCACCAGGCCGAGGGACGAGTCGAGCACGAGGTCGGGCAGCTCGAGCCCGACGAGGTGGTCGGCCGCGCCGTCGTCCTCGGGGACCGGCAACCCCGGCGGAAGCGTGTACACGTCATGCGACACCGCAGACCTCCATCGCCACGCGCGCGTACACCTCGGCCGTCCGCACGAGGCCGTCGATCTCGAGGTTCTCGCCCAGCTCGACGTCCATGAGCCCGGTGGACGTGCCGTAGTTCAGCGTCGGCACGCCGTACCGCGTCAGCGCGGAGGCGTCGCTGAACCAGCGCGTCACGTCGCGCTCGGGCTTGGCGCCGAAGACCTGTTCGTGGGCGGCGTCGACCGCGCCGACGAGCTCGTGGCCCTCGTCGATCTCGGCGCCCGGAGCGGTGACGTACACCTCGCCTTCGGCGTCGTGCGGAAGGCCGCGCACCATGTCGAGCACCTCGGCGCGCGCCACCGCCATCGGCTTCGTCGGCGGGACGCGGACGTCGAGGAAGAGATCGGTGTGATGCGGCGTCCGCGATACGCGCCAGCCGAATCCGCCCTCGATCGCGCCGACGTTCACGATCGCCTTCGCGCCGCGGTACGCGTTCGAGGAATCCTCCTCCCACGTCGGGATCCAGTCCTGAACGGCTGCGAGCACCTCCTGCATCCGCAGGATCGAGTTCTCGCCGCGCCTGCCCTCGCTGAAGGCGGTGTGGATGAAGCCGCCGTGCACACGGATGCGGAGCCACAGCGAGCCGAAGTGGCCGAGCACGACCTTGCCTTCGGTCGGCTCTCCGAGCAGGCACATGTCGGCGACGCCGCCGTGCGTGACGAGGTACCTCGTGCCGGCGGCATAGCCGCGGTACTGCGCGCCCTGCGCGTCGCCCTGCTGCGTCTTCTCGATCTCGCCGCAGACGGCGGCGATCAGGACGTCCCCGCGCAGGCGTACGCCGGCGTCGTCGAGCGCTCGCAGCGCCTCGACGTAACACGCGAGCGCGCCTTTCATGTTCGAGATGCCGAGCCCGTACAGGCGCCCGTCGCGCTCGAATGCCGACGGCTGGAACCCGGGCACCGACCGCAGCCACGGCTCCCGCCCGGAGTACGACGTGTCCATGTGGCCGTTGAACATCAGGCTCTTCCCGCCGCCCGCGCCGACGCGGGTGCCGAGCACGTTCGCCCGACCGTCCTCGACCTGCTGCCAGTGCACGTGGAGCCCCATGGCGTCGAGGGTCTGCGCCATGAGCTCGGCCATCGCCTGCTCGTCGCCGGTGAAGCTGTGCACGCCGATCATCCGCGACGCGATGTCGACGAGCCTGTCGCGGTCGACCTTCATCGCACGTGCGGGAGGACTCGCTCGCCGAAGAGCCGGATCTGCTCGTGGCGGTCTGCGCCCCACAACTCCAGCATCACGTGCGTGCAGCCGGCGTCCTTGTACTCCTCGATCGCCGCGATGCAATCGGCAGGCGTCCCCGCGATCGGCCGGCACTTGTCGAGGAGCGCGTCCGACACCTTCGCCTTCGCCGCAAGTCTCCCGCCCTGCTCCATCGCTTCGGCGACGGGGCGGATCTCGTCCTGCTCGATGCCGGCGAGGTCGAGCAGCGTGTCGGCCGAGCCCTGGATGTTCTGCACCTTGTTGGCGAGGTACATGCCGGCGATCTCGCGTGCTCCGTCGCGACCTGCATCGCGGTCGCTCTCGTGGATGGAGGCGACGATCGTGCAGCCGATGTCGATGTCGGCGGCGACGTTCTCGCGTGTGTAGCGGACGAAGGCGGGCGTCGTGATGGACGGTGTCAGGCACCCGTCGCCGATCTCGCCTGCGAGCGCCTGCATCTTCGGCGCCGTCGCCGCGACGTAGACCGGCGGGACGTCGCGGGGCGTGTGCGCCTCGGCCTGGAGCGCGGGCACGGATGCGCTCCACGTCTCGCCGGCGTACTCGAAGGCACCGCCGCCGAGCACGCCGCGCACGATCTCGACCGCGTCGCGCATCGGCCCGAGCGTCTTCGCGGTCTGCATGCGCGCGTTGTTGAGGAAGATCTTCGACGTCCCGAAGCCGAGGATGAACCGGCCCGGGCCCGCCGCCTCCTGGACGACGCGGGCGTCCATCGCAACCTGCACCGGATGCCGCGTGAACGGCGAGATGATCCCCCAGCCGACGGTGAGCCGCGTCGTCTCGCGCGCGATGAGCGCCGACACGACCGTCGACGACCGCGCCTCCATGCCGTGCTTCCGCCACCAGGGATACGCCTCGGCGAGCCAGATCGTGTCCATGCCCGCGTCGTCCATCGCGCGCGCGGATGCGAGCATCTCGTCGAGCGGCTCCATCGTCAGCTGCATGACGCCGATGCGAAACGGCGGCGTCACTCGGCGCGGAGCGCTTCCTGCACCTGCACGTCGAGCGCCGAGAGCACGTTCTCGACCTGCTGGTTCACGATCGGCTGCAGCACCCGCTGGCCCATCGAGCCCACCGGGCCGGCGATCTTCACGTCCGCCGACCACGCCATCGCGCACGCGCCGTCGGACTCGCGCAGGTCGAACGACGTCACCATGTTCAACATCGCGCCGACGCCCGTGCCCTTGATCGCCATCTTTGCGAACTCGGGCTCGCGCTCCTCGGTCTTCTCCATGTCGACCTTCATGCGCAGGCCGCCGAGGCCGAGCGGGATCTTCACGTTCGCGGTCCAGCGGCCGCTGTCGTGGACGTCGAAGCCTTCGACGCCGGGCATGACCTTCGCCATCGACGCCGGGTCGTTCAGCACGCGCCACACGGTGGCGCGCGGCGCTGCGAACGTCCGCTCTCCGTTGACGTTCACCGCATCAGCTCCCACACGCGGTGGTACGGGTTGTGGCTGTCGGTCACGATCTTTCCGGTGGCGTCCTGGATCGCGGCGCACACCGCGTGGATACCGGCGCCCCCGCCTTCGCCCATGCCCTTCGTTCCGAGCGGCGTGAACGGCGACGGGCTCTCCATCGACCCGGTGCGCAGCGGCGGCATGTCGAGCGCGTGGGGCACGTGATAGTCGTAGAAGTTGGGCGTGAGCAGGTTCCCGTCCTCGTCGTACTCGTAGACCTCGTGCATGACGGCGCCGATCGCCTGAGCGGTCGCGCCCATCACCTGACCTTCGACGATCTGCGGGTTGATCCGCTTGCCGCAGTCGTCGACGGCGGCGTAGTCGACGATGTCGTAATAGCCGGTCTCCGGGTCGATCTCGACGACGGCGACGTGGATCTGCACGGCGTACGTGAGCGTGAGGTTGCCGAACTTGCGCTCGACGTCGGGGACCTGGAAGGGCGGCCGGTAGACGTAGCGGCAGTTGAGCGTGACGCCGAGGTCGTCCGGCAGGCCGGCGTTGTTCGCGTTGATGATCGCACCGCAGGCCATGAAGGGCAGGAACGCCTCCGGGTTGTCCTTGATGCGGACCCCGCCCTCGGCGAGCTCGAGCGCCTCGACCGGCACGCCGCCGAAGACGACCGAGGCGAGTTTCTTTATCTCGGCCGCGAGCATGTCGGTCGCGCCCTTCACCGCCGACAGGCCGGTGACGGCGAACTGGCTCGCGTACGTGCCCGAGAAGCCGGCGTGCGAGTTCCAGTAGCTGTCATGACCGGCGCGCACGTGCACGTCGTCCAGGGAGCAGTTGAGGATCTCGGCCACGACCTGGGAGGCGGTCGTCTCGTGCCCTTGGCCCTGCGGCGTCGTTCCGAGCGTGACGACGATCTCGCCGAAGATGTCGAGCTTGACCGTGGCGACCTCGTTGTTTCCGGAGAACTGCAGCTCGGGATTGATGAGCTGCGACTGGCCGAAGTTGTTCGTGCCCGAATCGAGCGTCGACCCGATGCCGACCCCGAGCCGTTTGCCGCGCGACTCCGCGTCCCGGCGCTTCTCGTCCATCGAGTCCCAGCCGATGAGGTCGAGCGCGATGTCGAGCATCTGCGCATAGTCGCCGGAGTCGTAGATGCAGCCGTTCGGCGTCTCGTACGGCATGTCCTCGGCGCGAATGTAGTTGCGCTTCCGCACCTCAACCGGGTCGAGCTCGAGCTCGCGCGCGACGATGTCGATCACGCGCTCGGTGAACCAGAGGTGCTGCATCCGCGAGTAGCCGCGGTTCGGCGAGACCGGCGCCTTGTTCGTCGCGACCTGGGTGAAGTCGACGCGGATGTGCCGCCAGCGATACATGCCGGGCGTGACCTGCGCCCAGATGACGCCGCCGAGGGGCTCGTAGCGGAGCCAGGCGCCTGCGTCGTCGAGCGCCTTCGTCCGGAACCCGAGCAGGGTGCCGTCCTCCTTCACAGCCACCTCGGTGTCCTGGAACCAGCGTTCGTTCCCGTGCGACATCGACATGTGGAAGTCGGTCCGCCACTCCGTCCACTGGACGGGCCGGTTCAGCTTGCGGGAGAGCAGGCAGCACACGACGAGCTGCGGGTGTGACGTGATCTTGTTGCCGAAGCCGCCGCCGATGTCCTGCGTGACGAAGCGCAGCTTGTCGAGGCCGCAGCGCATGGCCGGGCCCATCATGATCGCGGCGAAGCCGGGGAACTGGTTGTTCGTGTGGATCGTCCACTGCCCGGTTCCGCGGTTGTACTCGACGAGCGCGCCGTCGCACTCGAGCGGCGTCGAGTTGAACCGGTGGAAGTGCAGCTCGTCGATCTTGACGACGCGGTCCGCCTCGGCAAACGCCTGATCGAGGTCGCCCCACTCGAACACGCCCTCCCACATGAGGTTGGCGCCGGCGTCGTCGTGCAGGACCGGTGCGTCCGCGTCGAGTGCGTTGCGGGCGTCGACGATCGCGGGCAGCGGCTCGTACTCGACCTCGATGAGCTCGGACGCATCGCGCGCGAGCTCCCGCGTCTCGGCGACGACCGCGACGACGGGCTCGCCGACGAAGCGCACCTTGCCGACGGCGAGCGAGAAGTCCTTGATCTGGCCGCCCGGCGCGCCCGCGATCTGGAAGAACGGATCGGTGAGCGTGGCCACCTCTTCGCCGGTGAGCGTGCCGTAGACGCCCTTGATCTTCTCCACCTTCGAGACGTCGATGGACGTGATGTGCGCGTGCGCATACGGCGAACGGACGAAGTGGAGATAGCCCATGCCGTGCCGCTTGACGTCGTCGACGAAGACGCCCTGCCCCTGCGTCAGCCGCCTGTCCTCCTTGCGCGGCACGCTCTCGCCGAGCAGGCTCCTGCCGACCTCGACCTTCTCGGGCGCGATCGTCGTCATCGCGCCACCGACTTGACCGCCTCGAAGATGTTCCAGTAGCCGGTGCAGCGGCAGATGTTGCCCTGCAGCGCCTTGCGGATGTCCTCGTCGCTCGGGCTCGGGTTCGAGCGCAGCAGAGCGGTGGCGCTCATGAGCATGCCCGGCGTGCAGTAGCCGCACTGCAGCGCGTGATGATCCGTGAACGCCTGTTGCAACGCGGTCAGCCGGTCGCCGTCGGCGAGCCCTTCGACGGTCTCGATCTCGGCGCCGTCGGCCTGGACGGCGAGCAGCATGCAGCTCTTCACGAGCTTGCCGTCGAGGATGACGGAGCAGGCGCCGCAGTTGCCCGTGTCGCAGCCGATGTGGCTGCCGGTCAGGTCGAGGTCGTCGCGCAAGAAATGGATGAGCAGCTTGCGCGCCTCGACGTCGCGCTCGTACAGCGTGCCGTTGACGGTGACCGCGACGTCCATCAGCGCTTCTCCGCCGCCTGCCGCGCCGCGCGCTCGGCGAGGACCTCGGCGAGGTGCGCGCGGTACTCGCTCGAGGCGTGCACGTCGTCCGGCGGTTGCAGCCCGGCGGCGCGCACTGCCTCGCGGACGGTGTCGGGCGACTCCGCCTCGACGAGGACGGGCACGGCGTCCACGCAGCCGATGGCGACGCGGAGCGAGCCGTTCATGCTCGCGGCCGCGTTGACGATGCACGTGCCGTCGACGCCGAGCGTCACGGCCGCGAAGCCGTCCTGCTTGCCCGCAGGAATCGTGATCCGCGTCAGCAGCTCGGCCTGGCCGACCGCCGTCATGTAGACGCCGAGGAAGAAGTCGGAGGCCGGCACGGTGCGCTCGCCGCCGTCCTGTCCGATGATCGTGAACTGCGCGCCGATCGCGGCCATGAGCGGCGGCAGATGGTTCGTCGGGTCGTTCGAGCAGAGGTTGCCGCCGATGGTGCCGCGATTCCGCACCTGCACGTCCGCGATCTTGGAGCAGACCTCGCCCAGGATCGGGCGCGCCCGCGCCTCGGCCGAGCCCATGAGCTCCGTGTACGTGGTCATCGGCCCGATCGACAGGGTTCCGTCGGCGCCGAGCTCGATGCCCTTCAGCTCCTCGAGCCCGTTCAGGTCGACGAGGACGTCGGGGGACGCAGCCCGCGCCTTCATGACGTTGATCAGCGTCTGACCGCCGGCGAGGGCGCGTGCGCCGTCGTTCTCCGCCAGCCTCGCCAGCGCCTCTGCGACCGAGGACGGCTTCGCGTATTCGACGTCGCGCAGGAGCAAGCCTACGGCTCCTGGTTCCTTGCGAAGGGGAGCGCGCCCCGGAGCCCGGTAGTCACGGCTGCCGATCCTACGGGCCGCAAGAAGCGCTTTGCAAGCGGGATTTTATTTTTTGTCTGCGAGCGCGGCCTCGCCGTGGATGCGCGCCTTCGCGTCCCGGAGGCGCCCGCCGCTGCGGCCGGCCCGGACGGCGAGGATCTCGGCGAGCATCGAGACGGCGGTCTCGGACGGGGAGTCCGCGCCGATGTCGAGCCCGCTCGGGCCGGAGATGCGGTCGAGCTCGTCCTCCGCCACGCCCGCCTCGACGAGCAGCCCGCGGCGGCGCTCCTGGTTGCGGCGGGAGCCCAGCCACCCGACGTAGAAGGCGTCCGTCGCGAGCGCGCCCTGCACGAGCGGCAGGTCGAACTTGTCGTCGTGGGTGAGGACGACGACCGCGGTGGCCGCGTCGGGAGCGACCTGGGCGAGCGCCTCCTCCGGCCACAGGACGAGCAGCTCGTCCGCGCTCGGGATCCGTGCTGCCGTCGCGAAGCGCGGCCGCGCGTCGGCGACGATCGTCCGCCAGCCCAGGAGCTTCGCCGATGCGCACAGCGCCTCGGCCGTGTCGACGGCGCCGTAGACGAAGAGCCGAGGCGGCTCTGCAAAGACGTCGGCGAAGATGGAGCGGTCGCCGAGCTCGATCACGTGGCTGCGGCCGCGGCGCAGCGCCGCCCGCTTGAGCTCGGGATCGTCGAGCCTCTCGCCGACGCCCTCCCCGCGGATGACCGTGAGCACGATGCCGGCTTCGACCGGCGCGCCGAGCGGCTCGACGAAGACGTCGATCTCGCCGCCGCACGGTAGCCCGACCCCGAAGGCCATCTCGTCGGTGATCCCGTACGTGACGAGCCGCGGAACGCCGGTCTCCCGCACCTCCTGCGCCGCGAGAACGACGTCGCTCTCGACGCAGCCGCCGGAGACGGAGCCTTCGAGGCTGCCGTCTTCCCGGACGATCAGCTTCGAGCCGACCGGACGGGGAGCCGAGCTCCTCGTCGCCACCACCGTTGCCACGACGTCGGTCATCGACCCAAATATGCCTTGCGGAGGTCTTCGTCCTCCCGGAGTGCCGCGGCCGGCCCCTCGAGCACGAGCCTTCCGGTCGAGAGCACGTACCCGCGATCGGCGATCGAGAGCGACACGTTCGCGTTCTGCTCCACGACGAGCATCGCGACACCCGACTCGTGCACCTGCTTGATGATCTCGAAGCTGCGCTCGACGAGAATCGGCGCGAGCCCCATCGAGGGCTCGTCCATCAGGAGCAGCTTCGGCTTCGACATCAACGCGCGGCCCATCGCGACCATCTGCTGCTCGCCGCCGGACAAGGTTCCCGCGAGCTGGCCGCGCCGTTCGTGCAGCAGCGGGAAGAGGGCGTACACGCGGTCGAAGTCCTCCTTCTTCCCACCGCCGTGCAGATAGGCGCCCATCTCCAGGTTCTCGAGGACGGTCATCGGCCCGAAGAGGCGCCGGTTCTCGGGCACGATCGCCATCCCCTTGCCGATGCGGTAGCTCGTCGAGCGGCGCGTGACGTCCTCGGCTTCGAAGACCACGGAGCCGTTGCGCGGCGAGACGATGCCGAGCACCGTCTTCAGCGTCGTCGACTTCCCGGACGCATTGCCGCCGAGGAGGCACACGAGCTCGCCGGGCTCGATCCGAAGTGTCAGCCCCTGCAGGATGTGGATCGGGCCGTAGAACGTGTCCACGTTCTGGATCTCGAGCAGCGAGGTCACTTCGTCGCCGCCGCCTTCGTCCCGAGATAGGCCTCGACGACGCGAGGATCCGTCGCAACCTCGTCGAACGACCCCTCGGCGATCTTCACGCCGTGATCGAGCGCGACGACACGGTCGGAGATGCCCTCGACGACGTGCATGTCGTGCTCGATGACGAGGATCGTGTAGCCGCCTTCTTCGCGCAACCGTCCGATCAGCTCGGCGATCTCGTGGGTCTCGACCGGGTTCATCCCTGCTGCGGGCTCGTCGAGCAGGAGCAGGCGGGCGTTCGTCGCGGTCGCCCGTGCGATCTCGAGCCGCCGCCGGTTCGCGTACGACAGGCTGAACGCCGGCTGGTCCCAGCGATAGCCCATGAGCCGCTGGCCGAAGAACGAGAGCTTCTCCTCCGCGAGGCGTTCGATCTCGCGCGCCTCGCGGCGCATGCCGGGCGTGCGGAGGACGGAGCGGAGAATGCCGGCGCGCGTGTGCGAGTACGCGGCCGCCATCACGTTCTCCTTGACCGTCATGTTCAGGAACAGGCGCAAGGTCTGGAACGTGCGCGCGATGCCGCGCGCGGTGATCTGATGCGGCTCGAGGCCGAGGAGCGTCTCGCCGGCGAAGAGCATGTCGCCCGCATCCGGTGCGTACAGACCCGTCACGAGATTGAAGAGCGTCGTCTTCCCCGCGCCGTTCGGCCCGATGACGCTGACGATCTCGCCCTCGTCCACGTGCAGGTCGAGCTCGCTGATCACCTGCAGGCCGCCGAAGCTCTTCGAGATGCCGCGCAGCTCGAGCAGCTTCTCGGGCATCAGACGATCTCCACGCGAGAGGTGCCGAGCAGCCCTTGCGGCCGCGCGTTCATGAGGACGATGAGGATGACGCCGACGAGGATGAGGCGCGTGACGCTCGGCTCGACGGCAAGCCGGTTCTCCCAGACGAAGGCTGCCAGGTAGAGGGTCGGGATCATCGCCAGACGTTGCACCCAGCCATGGAGCAGCGTCAGGGCGAGCACTGTCAGCACGAGGCAGATGAACGCGACGTTCCCGATCGTCATCGGGTTGGAGGGCAGGACGACCCAGTGGCGCAGGCCGGTACCGAGGGCGCCGCCGATGGGCGCCTGCCCATGCACGCCGCGCGGCCACGCGGCCGCGACGATTGCGTGCACGGCGAAGCCGAATCCGGCCGTTCCGGCGACGACGACGGCGAGCCAGCGCCACGGCCGCATGCGCGCGACGAGCGTGCCCGCGATGAGGACGTAGAAGACCCACGTCGCGTGGCCCGGCGAGCGGAGTACCTCGAGCGAGACGTTGACGACGAGCGCACCGATGATGACGCCGCCGAGACTGCCCGCGCCGCCGAGGATGAGCATCGCGTAGACGATGATCAGCAGGCCGCTGGTGAAGTCGAACTCCGACGCGAAGACCGCGGTGTTCGCGGCCGCGAAGATGGTGCCGGCCAGGCCCGCAATCCCGGCGCCACACGCGAACGCAATCAGCTTGAGCCGGTTCACCGGCATGCCCATCAGCTCGGCGGCGAGCGGGTCTTCGCGTAGCGACTTCCACGCGCGGCCCGTCCGGGAGCGGTCGACGAGGTACATCGCGAAGAGCAGCACCATGAAGAAGATCAACGCGACGTAGTAATAGGCCGTGTAGTTGAGAGCGCCGATGCGCGCGCCGAAGACGTTGAACTGGTCGATGTTCGGAATGCCGTTCGGGCCGCCGGTGACGTCGTGCGCGCCGAACTGGCCGAGGAGGGACACGTGCTCGCCGTTCTGGTAGACGGTCGCGAAGAGCTCGCCGAAGAACAGCGTGACGATCGCCAGGTAGTCGCCGATCAGACGCCGCGACGGCAACGCGACGAGAAGGCCGAGGAGCGCGGTGGCGATGACGACGAGCGGGATGACGGCGAGCGTGTCCCAGTGCAGCCCGAACTTCGGCGACGCGAGCATCGCGTAGCCGTAGGCCGCGAACCCGTAGAACGCGACGTAGCCGAGGTCGAGCAGCCCGGCGTAACCGACGGTGATGTTCAGGCCCAGCGCGAGCAGCATGTAGAGCAGCGTGTTGAGGCCGACGTCGATGACGTAGCCGTTGCTCGACACCGCCGGGAGGAGCGCCGCCGCGATCCCGAAGCCGAGGTAGAACGCCGGCCGCGGCAGCCGCTCCAGCTCGCGCTCGACGACGCCGAGGACGCCGGTCCTCCGCGTCCGCCGCTGCTCGTGCGACGCAACCCACTCGTCGACGCCGACGCGTGGAGCGTTCGGATCGGTGGGATCCGTGCTCATACCTTGGACACCGCCGCTCGTCCGAGGAGGCCGCTCGGGCGGACGATCATGACCGCGATCAGGATCGCGAACACGACGGCGTCCGAGAACGTGGACGAGATGTAGCCGATGGAGAACGACTGCGCGAGGCCGATCGTGAGCCCACCGAGCACCGCCCCGGGCAGGTTGCCGATGCCACCGACGACGGCGGCGATGAAGGCGTACAACCCGGCGGTGAAGCCCATGTACGGCCACACCTGCTGGTACTCGATCCCGTTGAAGACGCCGGCAGCCCCGGCGAGCGCCGAGCCGATGAAGAACGTCGCCACGATGACGCGGTCGACGTCGATGCCCATCATCGCAGCCGCCTCCCGGTCGAACGACGTCGCGCGCATCGCCTTGCCGAGCTGCGTCCGCTGCACGAAGAGCGTGAGCGCGACCACGAGGACGATCGTGCCGACGATGATGATCACCTCGGCGTAGCTGATGACGGTTCCAGCCGGAAGGCTGAAGTGGTCGAACGCGATCGGGCTCTTCCAGCTGAAGCTGTTGTAGCTCTGGTACTGCGCCCCGAGCACGAGCTGCGCCGCGTTCTCGAGGAAGAAGGAGACTCCGAGGGCGGTGATCAGCGGCGCGATTCTGGGCGCATTGCGCAGACGCCGGTACGCGAAGCGCTCGATCATCACGCCGAGCAGTCCTCCGCCGAGCATGGCGCCGAGGAACATCAGCGTCAGGAGCGCCCACACCGGGATGCTCAGGTTCGTGGCGCCTCCGAACACGCCGAGGATCCCGTAGCCGATGAACGAGCCCACCATGTACACGTCCCCGTGGGCGAAGTTCAGGAGCTTGAGGATCCCGTACACCATCGAGTAGCCGAGCGCAATCAGCGCGTACACGCTGCCGTGCGAGATGCCGGCAACGAGCTCGGTGACAAAAAGGTTCCAGTTCATCCGACAGGAACGGGGTGCGGCCGGTCTCCCGGCCGCACCCTCCTGAGGACTACGCGACCGTTACGTACTTGCCGTTTTCGATCTTGAAGATGTGGAACTTGGCGCCGGCGACGTCACCGACGGCCGTCAGCTTGATCGGGCCACCCAGGATCGTCGACGGCAGGGACACCTTGAGGACGTCCTTGCGGACCTCCGCGCGGCTGATCTTGTGGTCCTTGCACGCCTTCGTGACCGCGTTCGCATACATCTGCGCGAGCACGTAGTTCGGAGCGCCGAACGGGCTCGTCGCGCCGGGGTACTGCTTGTGGAACGCCTTCACGACCGCGGCGTCGGCCGGGATCGTCGTGACGTCCGGGGCGAAGAACGAGATGTAGCTCCCGTTGACGGTGAACTTCGACGAGTCGAACGTACCGTCACTGCCGAACGCGACCGCGGACTTGCCCTGCGCCTGGAGCTGCTGCGCGAAGAGCTGCGCCTCGGATGCGACCTGGAACGGCAGGAAGACGACCTTCGTCGCCGAGTCGACCTTCGCGATGAGCGACGAGAAATCGGTCGCCTTCTGGCTGACCGACTCGCGGTCGACATTGACGCCCTTCGCCTTCAGCGACGCCTGCACGATGTCTGCGAGGCCGGTCGAGTACGACTCCTGGTCGTCGACGACCATGACCTTCGAGCCGGAGCCGACGCCGAGCTTCGACATCATGTACCCGGCGTCCGTCGGGCCCTGCACGCCGTCGTTCGGGACGTCGCGGAAGAAGTAGCCCTTCCACGCACCGCTCGTGAGCGAGACGCGAGTGGCCGATCCGGAAGCGAAGGCGAGTCCCGCCTTCTTGAAGATCGGAGCGACCGCCTGCACCTCGTCACTGCCGGCCGGGCCGATGACGCCCATGACCTTGCCGTTCGAGGCAAGCGCCTGCGCGGTCGTCGACGCCTTGGACGGGTCGAGCTGCGTGTCCTGCTGCACGAGATGGATCTTCAGCTTGTGGGTCTTGTTCCACTGCGTGAAGTAGAACGACGCCCAGTGCAGCTGGTCGCTGCCGATCGAGCCGGCCGGGCCGGTGATCGGCGCCTGCATGCCGATCGACACGCCGCTCGAGCAAGATGCCGTCGCCGCCGCCGGCGCTGCCGGACGAGCGGCCGCGGCTGAGACGATCGCGAGCACCACGACTGTGGCGGCGATCGCGATCAGTCCAAACTTTCTGACCATCGAGTTACCCTCCTTTGGGATGTCCCCGGTATAGACGCGCGAACAGCGGTACGGTTTGCCCACCACGCTTCACGGGGCCACGACTTTAGCCGCTTTCGGAAGGTTGGCACAGGTGTACGCTGGGCCGACGATGCGCTGGTGCATCCAATCCGACGAGGAGAACGTGCTGTTCGGCGCCGAGCGCGGATGCGCCGAGTTCGAGCAGCGCCTGCTCCGGTTCGAAGGCTCCGGCGGCGGCGAAACGCCCGCGTCCGACGACGAGGTGCTCTACGTGCTGCGCGGCAACGCGGCCGCCACGGTCGGCGGTGAGCCCGCCCGGCTGGTCGCCGGCACCGCGGTGTACGTCGCCGCAGGCTCGAGCTGGAGCGTCGACGAGGCCGACGGACTGGAGATCCTGTCCGTGCTCGTGCGCAATCCGCTGCCCGCGAACGGCGCGCGGCATGCCGTCGTCGGCGTGGACGACGTCGAGGCCGGCGAAGCGACGGCGGGCCGGATGTTCCGCCTGCTCGTGCCGTGCCCGTCTGCGACGCAGTTCGTCGGCTACATCCCTCCCGGGCGCGCGCCCGACCACTACCACCTCTACGACGAGGTCGTATACGTGCTCCAGGGCGACGGCGCGTTGCACATCGGCGGCGAGTCGACGTCACTCCGGGCCGGCTCGTGCATCCATCTCCCGGCGAAGCTCGTGCACTCGCTCGAGAACCACGGGCCCGGCGAGATGCAGGTGCTCGGCGTGTTCCGGCCGGCCGGCTCGCCGGCCGAGGCCTACTACCCCGACGGCACACCCGCCATCCAGTACTGATGCCGCGCATCGAACGCAGCGCCCAGCTCGTCTGGGAGGGAAATGTCGCACGTGGGACCGGAAGCATCAGCGCGGGAACGGGCGCGTTCGCCGACCTCGGCTTCTCGCTGCCAACGCGCATCGGGCAGCCCGAAGGGAAGACGAGCCCGGAGGAGCTGCTCGCGGCCGCGCACGGCGGATGCATCACGATGTCGCTCGCGAGCGAGCTCACGCAGGCGAACACCCCACCCGGACGGCTGGACGTCTCCTGCCGCATCGTCATGGACGAGGTCGAGGGGCGCGGCCATCAGATCGTCGCCTCGTACGTCGACGCGGTCGTAGACGCCGGCGGCCTCGACGACGACGCGCTGCGCGAGGCTTTCGCGAAGGCCGACGAAGGCTGCCCGTTCTCGCAGCTGTTGCGCGCAGCAGGCGTCGAGCTCCACCTCACCGCCCGCAGGGCGTGAGCCTCGGCGAGCTGGCAGCCGCTCGGCGGACGCACAAGGCGTTCGGCTCCGAGCCCGTGCCGCACGAGACGCTGGTCGAGCTGCTCGAGCTCGCGCGTCTCGCGCCGAATCACCACCTGACGCAGCCGTGGCGGTTCCGCGTGCTCGGCCCGGAGGCACTCGCACGCCTGAAGGAGGCGGCCGGCCCGGCGGAGGCGCTGAAGCTCGATCGCGCGCCGACGCTCGTCGTCGTCTCCGCGGCACTGAGCGGCGATCTCGTGCAGGACGAGGAGGACGTTTGCGCGAGTGCGGCGGCGACGATGCTCGTCCTGCTCGGCGCGAGCGAGCGCGGCCTCGCCTCGTACTGGCGCACGCCGAGCGTCCTGCGCACCGTGCGTGGACGGGACGCGCTCGGCATCGGACGCGGCGAGCGGGTGCTCGGTCTTCTGCATCTCGGCCCGCCGGAGCGCGAACCGGCGGCACGCGAGCGCGAGCCGGTCGAGACGTACGTGGAATTCTTGGACTAACGCTCGCCGGGGCCCGGCTCGGCGACGCCCGACTCGGGCGTCCCGACGACCGGCGGCGCGAGCGGGCGCAGATAGAGCCAGTCGTATCCGACCGCGGCGACGACGGCGCCGAGCAGGGGACCGACGTAGTAGATCCAGCCGGCGCCCCAGAAGTTGCCGATGAGCTCGGGGCCGAACGCGCGGGCGGGGTTCATCGACGCGCCGGTGAGCGGGCCGCCGAGGAAGACGTCCATCGTGATCGTGAGTCCGATCGCGAGGCCGGCGATCGACTTGAACGCCCCGCGCGGGTCGACCGCGGTCGCGTACACCGCGATGACGAGGAAGAACGTCATGATCGCTTCGAGGACGAAGCCGCGGCCGGCACCGATGACGTGCACGCTCGGAATCGCGCCGTCGAACGCCGGCTTGTGCAGGAGCCAGCGCAGGATCCCCGCCGCGATGACGGCGCCCCCGAACTGCGCGATCCAGTAGGCGACTGCGAGCCGCGGCGTGATGCGCCGCGTGGTGAGGAATCCGAGCGTGATCGCCGGGTTGAAGAGCCCGCCGGAGATATGGCCGAAGTTCGAGACCATGATCCCGATCGCGAGACCGTTGGCGAGGGCGACGGCGACGATGTCGTTGCCGGAGATCGCGCCGGCGCCTCCGCCGATGAAGATAAGCGTGAACGTCCCGATGAACTCGGCAACACCTCGCCGGAGAACGCTCTCCTCCATCGTCGCGGAGCGTAGGCGCCCCACCGGACGGACACCGCGTAGGTACCCTCGGTCCAGTGACGGAGTCGTTCGAAGTCGAGTGCCCGCACTGCCATCGCACGTTCGCGGCGGAGCTGCTCGAGGGCGCCGCGGCGCGCTACCGCGGCTTCAAGTGCCCGCACTGCAAGCTCTTCGTGCCGTACGAGCGCGCCGAAGAGCGCGACCTCGTCGAACCCGTAAAGACCGACGACTAGCTGACGGCGTTCCGGAGCGCCTGCGCTTCCGGAAGATGCTCGAGCTTCTTCAGCGTGTTGTTCTCGATCTGCCGGATGCGCTCGCGCGTGACGCCGAAGGCGCGGCCGACCTCCTCGAGCGTCCGCGGCGGGCCGCCACGTAGGCCGAACCGAAGCTCGATCACCTGACGCTCGCGCAGCGGGAGTGCGCCAAGCGCGCTCTCGATGTCCTCGCGCCGCAGCGAGAGCTGTGCGGTGTCGAACGGCGACTCCGCCGCCTCGTCCTGGACGAAGTCGCCGAGCGCGGAGTCCTCCTCCTCGCCGATCGGCTTCTCGAGGCTGACCGGGAGCTGCGCCATGCGCAGGATCTCGCGCACCTCCTCCGGCGTCATCTCGAGCTCCTCGGCGATCTCCTCCGCGTTCGGCTCGCGCCCGAGGCGCTGCACGAGCTGGCGCTCGATGTGCACGACCTTGTTCAGCTTCTCCACCATGTGCACCGGAATCCGAATCGTCCGGGCCTTGTCCGCGATCGCACGCGTGACCGCTTGCCGGATCCACCAGGTCGCGTACGTCGAGAACTTGTAGCCCTTGCGGTAGTCGAACTTCTCCACCGCGCGAATGAGGCCGAGCGAGCCTTCCTGGATGAGGTCGAGAAACGAGAGACCGCGGCCCAGATAGCCCTTGGCGATCGAGACGACGAGGCGCAGGTTCGCCTCCGTCATCTGCGTCTTCGCTCCCATGTCGCCGCGCTCGATGCGCTTGGCGAGCGATACCTCCTGGTCGGCGGTGAGGAGCGGCACCTTGCCGATCTCGCGGAGATAGAGGCGGAGCGAGTCGAGCGACGGCTCGACGGTGAGGTCGAGCTTCGGCGCTGCTGCAGCCTTCTCGTCCTCCGGCTGCGGCTGCTCGTGGGGCGGCGTCTTGTGCTGCTCGCCCTCCATCAGCTCGATGCTGTGCTCGATCAGATACGTGTAGAAGTCCTCGACCTGCTCCTTGGTGAGCTCGACGTCGTCGAGCGCGTTGACGATCTCGTCATAGGTGAGAAAGCCCTTCTCCTGTCCTTCGGCGACGAGCTTCTGGAGCTCTTCGACCTCGGGAAGCGAGATATCAACGGTGAGCACGTCGGCGACCTCCGGCTGCTTGCGGTTTGAACAGCGTCCGGGCCGGTTCCCCCCTCGTCCCTCCGGCCTCACCTCGAAGTGGACCGGATAGTAGTTAGGAGTTACGGCTTCGTAAAGAACTTCAGGCCGAAGCGACCGCGCACTCGCCGACGAGCTCATTTCTGCTATTGCGGATCTCGGTGACGGCTAGGTCGCCGAGATTGAGGCCGAGCGGAGCGAGGAAGGCGGCGAGCGCGGGCTCGAGCGGACGCGAGGATCCGTCTTCGCTCTTGAGGGCGACGCCGAGGTGGTCGCCGCCGGCGGCGCAGAGCAGGCCCTCGGCTCCGCCCTTGGCGAACCAGTTCGGGGCGCGCTGCATCAGATGGAGGTCGGCGCCGTCCGGGCCGCCGACGAGATCGGGGCGCGCGCCGATCGCGGCGGCGATGCGGTCGCCGGCTTCGAGGTGCGGCAGACGCGCGAATGCGTGGGCCATGCGGTGGAGCGGGAGCGCGAAGGTGACGACGCCGCAGCCGTCCGTCGCGGTCGGGATCGTGGCGGGGTCCACTTCGGCGGCCTCGGCGTGCGCGGTGAGGCACGCGTGCTGGACCGGGTGGCCGGGGAGACGGTAGCCGCGAGCGGGCCAGTCGTTGGCGCGGCAGAGGGCGAGCATCCCGGCGTGCTTGCCGGAGCAATTGTGGAAGACCTTGTGCGGCGGGCGTCCCTCCTGCAGGCCGACCTCGAGGTCGTCCTCCGCGGCGGGAGCCTTGGCGAGGAGCGCGCGGACCGCGGCGATCTGGTCGTCGGTGGCGCGGTGCGAGGCGGACGCGATGGCGAGGTCGGCGTCGACGAGGTCGTCGCGTGCGCGCGCAAGGGGTAGCGCCTGGATCGGCTTCGACGAAGAGCGCATGAAGCAGACGAGGCTCGAGTCGCCCGCGGCGGTGACGATCTCGCCGCGGCGGACGGCGACGGCGTGCACTCGGTGCCGCGCCTCGACGATCCCGTTCCGGCGCACCTCGACGACGATGGGGCCCACGACGGCGCAGCGTAACTGCGGACACGGCGGGGCCTTGCGAATGGGCGGCTGATGCCGTATGTTCGGGATGTGCCGTCCGTTCCGGACTACGACGCCCCCGAGACGCTCGTCGTGGCCGCACCCGAACAGCTGCGCGCGCTCGCGGACGACGTGCGCAGCGCGATCATCGCGCTCCTGCGCGAGCGCGCCTACTCGACGCAGGAGCTGGCGGCGGAGCTCGGAATCCCGAAAGGCACGGCCGGCCACCACCTGAAGGTCCTCGAGCACGCGGGCCTCATCCAGGTCGTGCGCACCCGCCAGGTGCGCGCCATGACGGAGAAGTTCTACGGCCGCACGGCGCGCCTCTTCCTCTTCAACGCCGAAGACCCGGCCGATGCGCGCGCACTCGCCGCGACCGTCCTCCGTCAGGCCGCGAGCGAGATCGAGCGGGCGCCGGACGAGGCCGACTTCGGCCACGTGAAGGCCAACCTCAGCGACAAGGACGCCGCGCGGCTCCAGCGACGCCTGCAGCGCCTCTTCGACGACTTCCGCGCTGCGGAGACCGCCGACGGTGGGCCGCATGCGCTCGCCGCCGCCATGTACAAGCGCGGCCTTGCCTAGGCTGCGCCGTCCCACCGGCGGCCTGTGGTCGCACCCGGACTTCCTGAAGCTCTGGACGGGCCAGTCCATCAGCGAGGTCGGCTCGCAGGTCTCGCAGCTCGCCATCCCATGGCTCGCCGCCGTCGGCCTGCACGCGAGCCCGATCGAGTTCTCGCTCCTCGGCGTCCTCGGCTTCCTGCCCTTCATCCTCTTCGCGCTCCCCGCCGGCGTCTGGGTCGACCGCCTCCACCGCCGCAGCATCCTCATCGCCGGCGACGCCGCGCGCGCCGTTCTGCTCGCGCTCATCCCGATCTTGTGGGCGGTGGGCGTGCTGCAGATCTGGCATCTGCTGATCCTGCAGTTCGTCGTCGGGATCTTCACCGTCTTCTTCGACGTCGCATACCAGTCGTACCTGCCCGCGCTCATCGAGCGAGAGCACCTGGTGGACGGGAACTCGAAGCTCCAGCTCACGGTGTCCGTCGCCCAGGTCGCCGGGCCGAGCATGTCGGGCGGCCTCATCGCCGCGATCACCGCGCCGTACGCGATCGTCGTCGACGCCGCCAGCTTCGTCGTCTCGACGCTGTTCATGGTGCGCATGCGCCACCAGGAGCACGTGCCCGAGCGCGCGGCCGGCGAGTCGCATCCGAAGATGTGGCCGCAGGTGAAGGAGGGCCTCGCCTGGGTGCTCGGGAACCGCCAACTGCGCGCGATCGCGGGTTGCACCGGCACCTCGAACTTCTTCGGGACGATGCTGTTCTCGATCTTCGTGCTGTACGCGGTGCGCACGCTGCACCTGTCGGCGGTCGAGGTCGGCGCAGTGTTCGCCGTCGGCTCGATCGGCTCGATCGGCGGAGCGCTCGTTGCGAACCGCGTGCAGCGGCGAATCGGCGTCGGGCCCGCGATCGTCACGTACGCGGTTCTCTTCTCGAGCGCCGGCATCGCGTTCCCGCTTGCGCCCCGCTCGTTCCCGCTGCCACTCCTCATGGCCGGCAACCTCGTCTTCGGCTTCGGCGGCGTCGCCTACAACATCACGCAGGTCAGCCTCCGCCAGGCGATCACGCCCGAGCGCCTGCAGGGACGGATGAACGCCGCCATGCGCTGGGTCGTCTGGGGGACGATCCCGCTCGGGACGCTCATCGGCGGGGCGATCGGCCAGACCGTCGGCCTGCGCGCGGCGCTCTGGGTGGGCGCGATCGGCAGCATCCCCGTCTTCCTCTGGGTGCTCCTCTCGCCGGTACGCTCGATCCGCGGTATGCCGGAGTCGCTGTTCGAGCCCACTCCCGCGCAGGCCGAGCTCGAGGGCGGCGTCCTCGAAGGCACGCCGTTGCCCGGCCCCGCCTCGGCGGATGCGTAGCGCATCGAGGCCGGCATCGCAAGCGACCCTCTGGCGTGACCGTGCGTTCGTCCGACTCTTCGCCGCCAACGCCATCAGCCAGCTCGGCACGCAGTTCAGCGTCCTCGCGCTGCCGCTGACCGCGCTGTTCGTCCTGAAGAAGGGCGCGCTCGAGGTCTCGCTCATCCGCACGTTCGCGGTGCTCCCCTTCATTGTCTTCTCGCTGCCTGCGGGCGTGTGGATCGACCGCATGCGCCGCCGTCCGCTGATGATCGCCGCCGACGTCGGCCGGGCGCTCGCGCTCGCTTCCATTCCGGTCGCGTTCTGGCTCGGCCGGCTCACGCTCGCGCAGCTCTACGTCGTGGTCGCGATCCACGGGACGCTGAGCGTGATCTTCGACGTCTCGTACCTCTCGTTCCTTCCCGGGCTCGTCAGACGCGAGCAGCTCGGAGACGCGAACGCCAAGCTCCTCGGCTCGCAGGCGGTCGCGCAGGTCGCCGGGCCGTCGCTCGCCGGCGCGCTCGTCGGCGCCGTCGGGGCTGCGGTCGCCGTCCTCGCCGACGCGGCGAGCTTCAGCCTCTCGGCGGTATTCGTCACTCTGATCCGCGGACGCGAGACGAGGCCCGAGCGTGTGGAGACGCGCAAGCGCGACCAGCTCGTAGAGGGCGTCCGCTACGTGCTCTCGCAGCCGTACCTCCGCTTGCTCACGACCTGGACATCCCTGTGGAACTTCTTCACGTCCGCGTTCTTCGCGCTGTCGATCGTGTACTACGTGCGCGTCCTGCACTGGAGCCCGACGGAGATCGGCATCGTCGTCGCGCTCGGAACATCCGGCCTCGTCGTCGGCTCGCTCGTGAACCAGCGCCTCGTCGCACGGCTCGGCATCGGCCCGATGATCGCGTACTCGGGGATCGTCTTCTCCGCCACGCTGATCGCGGTCCCGCTCGCCCCTGTCGCCGAGGCGGCGCCGATCATCGTCGTGGCGGCCTTCATCGGCTCGACGGTCGGGTTCTTCGCGAACGTCAACCAGCTGACCTTCCGCCAGGCGATCACGCCGCAGCGCCTCCTCGGCCGCATGAACTCGGTCGTGCGCTTCATGTACTGGGGATCGATCCCCCTGGGCACCGCGATCGGGGGCGTCGTCGCCGGGCCGCTCGGGTTGCGCACGACCCTGCTGATCTGCGGTGTCGGCGCGACGCTCTCCTGTATCCCGATCATGGTTTCCCCGATACGGCGAGCTACCGTGAACGCCGATGCCCGAGCTCCCGGAGATGGAGGCCTGGCGGCGCCGGCTCGATGACCCGGTTTCCGCGTTTCCGGTCGCGAAGGCGGGCCCGGCGCACATCGCCACCCTGAAGACGTTCGACCCACCCCTCTCCGCCCTCGAAGGACGTCGCCTCAGCGGCGTGGAACGCCGCGGCAAGCGCCTCTTCTTCCCGACCGACGACGGCGAGCTCGTGCTCGTCATCCATCTGATGACGTCCGGCCGGCTCAAGCACCTCCAGGCGGGCGAGAAGGGCCCGAAGGCGCCCGCGTTCGCGCTCGAGTTCGCCGGCGGCTCGAAGCTCGTGCTCACCGAGAACGCGCGCCGCAAGCGCGCAGGCGTCTGGCTGCTCACGCCGGAAGCCGCGGAGGCGGAGGTCGCCCACCTCGGTCCCGACGCGCTCGGCATCGGCGCGGCCGCGCTCGCCGAGATCCTCCGGCGAGAGTCGCGCCGCCTGCATCCGCTGCTGCGCGACCAGCGTGCGCTCGCCGGCATCGGCCGTGCGTGGTCGAACGAGATCCTGCACACGGCGAAGCTCTCGCCCTACGCGCTCTCCACCGACCTCGACGACGATGCCGTCGCGCGGCTCGCGGCGGCGATCGACGAGGAGCTCGCCCGCGGCCTCGCGCTCCGCGAGCAAGGCGCGGGCGACGAGCGGACGTACCGCGTCCACAACCGGCTGGGCGAGCCGTGCCGCGTGTGCGAGACGCCGATCGCGCGCGTCGACTTCGAGGAGCACACGATCTACTACTGCCCGAAGTGCCAGACCGGCGGTCGCGTCCTCAAGGACAGGCGTCTCTCGCGGCTGCTGCGATAGGCTGCGCCATGGCCACGGTCGCCGATCTCATGGTGAAGGACGTGCTCACGGTCGAGCCGTCGGACACGATCGGCGAGGCCGCGGAGAAGATGAACGCGGCCAACGTCGGGGCCGTCGTCGTCGTCGAGGACATGGTGCGGATCGTCGGCATCGTCACCGAGCGCGACCTCCTGCGCGCCGTTGCCTCGCGGGCCCGCGCCGCCGAGGCGCGCGTCCGCCAGTGGATGACGCCGGACCCCGTGACGATCGGGCCCGAGCTCACGATCGAGCAGGCCGCCAAGATCATGTTCGACAACAACTTCCGGCACCTGCCGGTGGTGAAGGACGGCCGCGCCCTCGGCATCGTCAGCCTCCGGTTGCTGGCCCGCTGGGCGTTCGACAAGTCCGTCCAGTCCTCTCACTAGGGTCCCCACGCATGATCAGGTTGCTTCCCGAGCGCGGAGGCTGGCTCGAGGTCGTCTGCGGCCCGATGTTCAGCGGCAAGAGCGAAGAGCTCATCCGACGGCTTCGCCGCGCGGAGATCGCCGGCCAGCGTGCGCTCATCGCGAAGCCGCGCATCGACGACCGCTACGACATCGGCCACGTCGTCAGCCACGCGGGCGCGAAGATGCGCGCCGTCGCCGTCTCGCGCCCGGAGGAGATCGTCGGCCTCGCCGAGGGCTACGACGCCGTGGGTATCGACGAGGTCCAGTTCTTCGCCCTCGAGATCGTCGGCGTGATCGAGCAGTTGATCGAGCGCGGCCAGCGCGTCGTCGCCGCCGGCCTCGACCAGGACTTCCGCGGGCTGCCGTTCGGCGCCCTCCCCGAGCTCCTCTGCCGGGCCGAGCTCGTCGACAAGCTGCAGGCCGTCTGCCATCGCTGCGGCGGCCCGGCGACGATGACGCAGCGGCTCGTCGACGGCCGGCCCGCACCCGCCGACGGCGAGACGATCGTCGTGGGCGCGCTCGACTCCTACGAAGCGCGCTGCCGCTCGTGCCACGAGCTGGCTCTACGGGCTACGGCAGCCGTATCGTCAGCGTCGAGCCGCTGACCGAGACCGCGCCGCCGAGCCTCTCGACCACGCGCACCGCCACCGCCGCGCCGAGATCGCGCAGATCCCGGCCGAGGACGACCGGCGCAGACGAGTCGGTCACCCCGACGACGTCGATCTCCTTCCCGCGCACGGCGACGGCGACCTCGTCCAGCCCACCGTGACGGAGCGTCGCCTGGACGAGCGCGGACACGCCGCGGTCGACCGCGTCGATGTCGGTCTCGACCGCCGCGCCTTCGCCTGAGACGTGCACACGGTCGGCTCCGAGCCGCCCGGCAGCGGCTTGCGCGAGCACGAGCGTGTCCGTCTCGCGCAGCAGCGGGTCGTAGCGCCCGCTCTCGATCCGGGCGGCGAGCGAGAGCTCGTCCAGCAGCTCCGCGATCTGGCGCGACGCCGCGTCGATCATCTCGACGTACCGGTCGGCGGGCGGTGCAAGCTCCGTCGTGCGCGCAAGCGTCGTCGTGAAGCCGTACACGGTGGCGAGCGGCGTACGGACGTCGTGGCACGCGAGCGAGACGAGCCGGGCAAAAGACGTGTCGTTCTGCACGCGGCCACTAACCTAGCGGTATGGCGAAGCTCGAGGACATGCAGGCCTCCACCCCGGAGGTGGCGATCGGGTTGTCGCGGGCGGGCGTCACGGGCGTGCAGAAGGCCGTGCGGATCGGCCGCGGCCGACGCGAGAAGCTGATCGCCGCCACGATCGACTGCACCGTCGACCTCGACCCCTCGCAGAAGGGCGTGCACATGTCCCGCTTCCCCGAGCTGTTCGAGGAGGCGATCGAAGGCGTCGTCGAGGACGAGGCATTCCTCGTCGAGGATCTCGCCGAGCACGTCGCGCGCCGCATCGTCCAGCGCCAGGGAGCGCTCCTCGCCGAGGTGCGGATCCAGGCCCGCTATCCGTACGAGCGGCGCACGCCGGTGACGGGGCTCTCGACGCAGGAGATGGTGTCGCTCATCGGCATCGCCGCCGCGTCGCGGGACGGCGTCCGCCGCGTGGTCGGCGTCGAGGCGGTCGGCATCAACGCTTGTCCGTGCGCGCAGGGGCTCGTGCGGGGCCACGCGTCCGAGCGGCTGCTCGACGCCGGCTTCGACGCGGGCGACGTCGAGCGCATCCTCGAGCTCGTGCCGCTCGCGACCCACAACCAGCGCGGGCTGGGAACCCTGTACGTCGGCTCGTCCTCGCGCGTGAACGCCGAGCGGCTGGTCGAGCTCGTCGAAGCGTCGATGAGCTCACCCATATACGAGCTGCTCAAGCGCCCCGATGAGCTGTTCGTCGTCGAGCACGCGCACCTGCAGCCACGCTTCGTCGAGGACTCCGTGCGCGTCGCGCTGAAGAGCGTCCTCGAAGAGCTGCCCGCACTCGCCGACGACGACTTCGTGCTCTCGCGCCAGCTGAACTTCGAGACCATCCACGCGCACGAGGTGGTCGCGGAGCGGTACGGCACGATCGGCGAGCTGCGCGCTGAGCTCGACGGCGGCGGGCACGGCCCGCTCCGCCACACCGAGCTCAGGGACTGGCTGCGGGCCGCCTGAAGCGGCTCTCCTCTCCGCGGGCGAGGCGGCGGATGTTGGCCCGGTGCAACAGCACGACGCCTCCGGCGGCGAAGCACGCGAATGCGACGACGGGCCAGGAGTAGCCGAGCAGCCAGGCCCAGAGGATGAGCGAGACGGCCGAGACCATCGACGCGACCGATGAGTACCGCGTCAGGGCGAAGACGACGATCCACACGCCCGCGCCGAGGCCGCCGACAAGCGGCGCCGCGCCGAGGAACGCGCCGCCCGCGGTGGCCACCATCTTCCCACCGCGCCTGAAGCCGAGGAACAGCGGACGCGAGTGGCCGAGCATCGCCGCTGCGCCGGCGAGCACCCCGCCGCCGTGGCCGACGAGCTCGGTCGCGACGAGCGCGGGCACGAAGCCCTTCGCAGCGTCCAGCAGTACGGCCGCGATCCCGAGCCTGCGGCCGTAGACGCGCCAGACGTTGGTCGCGCCGATGTTCCCGCTCCCCTGCGTGCGGATGTCCTCGCCGCGGAAGATCCGGACGAGCCAGTAGCCCCATGGCATGGAGCCGGCGACGTATCCGGCCACGGCGAGGCCGACGGTCAACATCGGGCGCTAGCCTGGAATCGCGTACTGCGCGACCCAGCCGTTCACGACGTCCCAGTCCAGGTTGTCGAGGAACGCACCGATGTAGGTCGCGCGATCGGTCTGGTAGTCCAGGAAGTACGCGTGCTCGTACACATCGAGGGCGACGAGCGGCGTCGCATTCCAGACGGGGAACGCGTTCTGTGCGTCACCGATGTAGTTGAAGAGCCGGCCCTCGTCCCAGTCGTACGCGGTCCAGGCCCACCCCCGCGCCGCCATTCCGGTCGCGTGGAGGTCCGTGCGCCAGGCGGCGACCGAGCCGAAGTCGCGCTTGGCGAGCGCAGCGAACGCGCCGGTCGGATCGCCGCCTCCGCCGCCGAGATGCGCGAAGTACAGCTCGTGGTTCTTGATCCCGCCGATGGCGAATGTGAGGTCGACCTTGAGCGCGCGGAGGTCGGAGTAGACCTGGTTCGCAGCGGTCGGGTCGGCGCCGGCGAGGCGGCCGAGGATCTCGTTCCGCTTGTTCACGTATCCGACGTAGAGCTTGTAGTGCGCCTCGACCGAGGCGCGCGAGATTCCCTCGAGCTCGTAGACCTCCGGGCGAAGCGGGCGGGGCGCGATCTCCTCGAACGTGTAAGCGAGCGTGGCCATGTCGCTGAGCATATCCTCCGGGCAGAGACGACAAGACGGTTGAAAGGAGCCCGGGAAATGCCGTTCGAACTGCCTGACTTGCCGTACGGGTATGACGCGCTCGAGCCGCACATCGACGCGGAGACGATGCGGATCCACCACGACCTGCATCACAAGGCGTACGTCGACAACGCGAACGCCGCCCTCGCCGGCACCGACTGGGCGGACAGCAGCGTCGTACAGGTGCTGACCGACCTCGAGATCATCCCGGAGGAAAAGCGGACGGCCGTTCGCAACAACGCCGGCGGCCACGCGAACCACTCCCTGTTCTGGACGATCATGTCGCCGGACGGCGGCGGCGCGCCGGGCGGCGAGCTCGGCTCCGCGATCGACGACGCGTTCGGGTCGTTCGACGCGCTCAAGTCCGCCGTCACCGACGGCGGCGTGAAGCGCTTCGGCAGCGGCTGGACGTGGCTCGTCTGGGACGGCACCGGCCTCTCGGTGTACTCGACCCCGAACCAGGACTCGCCGCTGATGCAGGGCGACGTGCCCCTCCTCGGCATCGACGTGTGGGAGCACGCGTACTACCTCAAGTATCAGAACAAGCGCCCGGCGTACCTCGAGGCCTGGTGGAACGTCGTCAACTGGGCCGAGGTGGAGAAGCGGTTCGGTGAGGCGCGCGCCAGGTAGCGCGCGCCTCACCAGTGCGTTCGGTCAGCGATGGACGATGATCGTCCGGCTGTGACCGGCGACATAGCCGGCGCCAACCTGGCCGGACGTCATGACGAGCCGCAGATGCGTCATGCCGCGCGGAACCGTCAGGCGGAACACCGCGCGCGAGTTCGAGCCGAGGTACACGCGCTTGATGCTCTTCCAGCCGAACCCGAGGTGCCGCTGGACCCAAACGAAGTGGCCCGAGTACGACAGGTCGGAGGTCGCCTTCGCGATGAAGAGTCGACCGCTCCGGCTGAAGCCGATCCGCGGCGACACGTTGACCGTGACGGACTGGCTGTCGGCCGTCCGCCAGTGGGTCTGGTACATCGTCTGGATCGTCGGCGTGACGTTGAACGTGTAATCACCGTTCGTCGTCGTCGTCACCTGGTCGATCGACTGCGTGCTCTTGCCGAACGCCTGCGCAGTCAGGGTGACCGGCTCGTTCGGGAGAGCCGCCGAAACACTGCCCGTGAGCGCCGCACCGCCGCCGTAGACGATGGTGGACGCCGACGAGTTCAGCGTGATTGCGGGCGCAGGCCCGCTCACGGTGATCGTGCCCGCATGCGTCTTCGCAAACGAGTCGTGGTAGCGCACCATGCCCGCAGCGTTGAACGTGTGCGAGTACGACTGGTCGGCGTGCAGGACCGGCGACGCGAAGCTGCCGTCGTCGGCAACGACCTGGTGGTCGGCAGTGTCGGCGTTGTGCCAGGTCACGGTGTCACCGACGTTCACGGTGGCTTTCTGCGGTGTGAAGCCGTTCTTCGTGACCTGCACCGTCTGTGTGCTTGCCCCGGCGGCGACGGCGACCAGGACGGCCGCGAGCACCGCGATCGGGAGCATGAACAGGCGTTTCATGCCAGCACCTCCTTGCTTGGCCTGAGGGGGTCCTGCCCCCCACCCCCGGCTCCACGCGCGAAAATGGCCGGTTTCACAGTTTCCGTACAGCGTCCTTTCCGCGTCCTCATGCGACAATCCGAAGCGGTCGGCCATGCGTAGAACCCGTAGAGGAATGGAAATTGCGCTCGAGACCCCCGCTCATCTCCGGGCCGTGCCCAGCCGTGCCGAGGCCGAGCCCGTGCCTGCGGAGCAGGCGAGCGACTCCGATCTGCTCGTCCGCGTGGCCGATCGCGACCGCGAGGCCTTCGAGGTCATCTACCACCGGTACATCCGCTCGATCTTCGGCCTCGCACTCCAGCGGCTGCGAGACCGGGAGCGCGCGGAGGACGCGGTGCAGGAGATGTTCGCCGCCGTCTGGCGCTCGGCCGGCAGCTACCGGCCGGAACGCGGGCCGGCAGCCCCGTGGCTGTACGCCATCGCGCGCAACGCCATCGTCGACCGGCTGCGCTCGCGCGACGAGCTGCCGGTGGAGCCGCCCGACGTGACCTCCGACGACCCCGGCCCCGCGGAGCGCGCCGAGTCCTCGTTCGTCTCCTGGCGCGTGCACCGCGCCCTCGAGACGCTGCCCGAGCGTGAGCGGGAGGTCGTCGAGCTCGCGTACTGGAGCGGGCTGTCGCAGAGCGAAGTCGCGAGCTTCCTCGACATCCCGCTCGGAACGGTCAAGACCCGCACACGGAGCGCACTCGCGCGCCTCGCCGATGTACTGGAGGGAGAACTGGCATGACCCCGCCGCCCGAGTTCGAAGAGATCGTCGGCGAGGACGTGGAAGCCGCGGAGCGCGCGCGCCTCGCCCGCGTGCACTCGCTGCTCGTCCAGGCCGGCCCGCCGCCGGAGCTCTCCCCCGAGCTCGAGGCCGGACCGACGCTCGGGATGACGCTGAATCGAAGGCCGTTGCGCGTGCGCCGGCGCGCCATGTTGCTCGCCGCGACGGTGGCAGTCGTCGCGCTCGCATTCCTCGGCGGCTACATCGCCGGCAACGGCGGCGGCACGGCGAACGCCGAGGTGCTCAAGCTCACGGGCACGCCCGCGGCGCCGCACGCGTTCGCGTCCTTGCAGATCGAGCCGAGGGACTCGGCCGGCAACTGGCCGATGCGCCTCAGCGTCACCGGCCTGCCTCGGCTCTCCGACCACTCGTACTACGAGGTCTTCCTCGTCCGCAACGGGAAGCCGTACGCGCCCTGCGGCTCGTTCAAGGTGGCCGTCGACCGCGCGACGACGGTGCAGCTGAACGCGCCTTACCGGCTGCGCCACAGCGACACGTGGGTCGTGACGCGGCAGACGCCGCGAAACCACGAGCCCGGCGCCGTCGTCCTGAAGCCGGCCTAGCCCCGGCCTTCGTTCCGGATCTCGGAGAGGATCCGCTCGAGGCGCTCCTCGGTGGAGTCGTCCACGAACGTCATCGCCGCTGCCACGCTCGGGTGCACCTCGGCGATGGCGCGGCGCATCTCGTGCGCGACCGCCCGGTACGACGGGTGGCCCTCGCGCCCGGAGCGCAGCTCCACGAGGTGAAGCGCCTCGCGGGCGTCGAGCTCGAGCACGTACCGGATGCGGAACGCGAGGCAGAGCGCATAGGGCGCCTCGTCGGCGAGGCCCGCGTCCCGCAGCCGCTCGTATTCGCCCCGCGACACGTCGAGCGCGCGCTCGAACTCGCCGCCGAGGCCTGCGGCCACGAGCTCGTGCGGCACGTCGGCGCCGAGCGCAGGTGACAATCGTTGCCACTGACACGTCAGCAGCCGGTGGCGCTGCAGGTCGCGGAACGCGCCGTAGTCGGAGACGATCTCGAAGCGGTACCGCAGCGTCTCGAAGCCGCGGCCGGGACGGTGGCGGCGATTTTCTCTTCCGCCGACGAGCTCGCTGACCAGCGCTGCACGCTCTTCGGTGCCGAGCGCCGCGACGGCGCGCAGCACGTCTTCCTCGGATACCGTCGACGACTCGGCCACGAGCGCGGCGACGAGCTCCTCCTCGGTCCCGTGTGCCCGCACGAGGCGCACGGACGGCCCCACCTCGGCCTCGGCGCCGACGACGCCGAGCCGAGCGGCGACCGCGTCTGCCGATTCGCGGCGCTCGCGCAGGTATTCGATCCAGCGCCCGCCGCGGTCCTCGCGCGGGATGCGCACGACGAAGCTCGGGATGATCTTCTGCAGCTCTTCGAGCAGCATCGCCCCATACGCGCGCGCCTCTGCGAGCGGGTGTGCGAGCAGATGGAGGACGAGCTGTTCGTAGGTCTGGCCGCTCGCGTACATGCCGACGTGGGAGAGCGACGCAGCAGGAAGGAGCCCGCGCACGAGGTCGAGCGCCTTCGCGCGCACCGCGCGGCGATGTGCGGCGGGCGACTCGTCCTCCGCGCGCGGGTAGCGCTCCGCAGCCCATTCCGTCGTCGACTCGAGGAGGCGCGCATACGTCTCGAAGAGGTCGTCGAGGGCGCGCTCGTACGCGGGCCCGAAGCGTGGGTCGCGGTGATAGCGGAAGCCGTAGCCGTCGAGGCGCGCGTCGTAGGCGATGTACCGCGTCGACTGCTCGAGGTACGCGGCGAGGCGGGGACGCTGGAGGATCTTCGTCAACAGGTTCGACGTCCACTCGCACGCGATGTGCGCGCCGCCGAGCTGCGCCACCGAGTCGTCGCCGTACCCGAGGAAGATGCGGTCGTACAGCTCGGCCGCGCGTTTCCCCTCGGCGCCCTCGATCGCCGGCACCTGCGGCACCGAGTCCGCGAACTCCTCCAGGAAGAGCCGGCGCAGCGTGCCGGGATAACGCGAGTACCGCGCGAAGAGCGCGCCCTTGACGGTCTCCGGCAGGTTCACGAGGCCGAAGACCGGCCGGTCGAGGTTCGTGAAGTGCGGAGCGAGGCGCTCGCGCTCCTCGTCCGTGAAGGACTCGACCGGGAGTGGCAGGCTTTCCACGGTGGCCACGGGAGAGCGAACGCTAGCGCCGGTCTCGGTCGGAACGTCCGGGTGGTCGTATCCCACCTGGCGGCCCGGCTTCTATCCGGCCGGGCTCGACCCGAAGGCGTTCCTCGGCTTCTATGCCGAGCGCTTCCGGACGGTCGAGCTGAACACGACGGGCTACCGCATGCCGGGCGTCGAGCAGTTCCGCCGCTGGGCGGAGCAGGCGCCCGACGGCTTCGAGTTCGCGCCGAAGCTGCCCGGCCACCGGACGGGCGTGCTGGAGGCGTTCGACGCCGGTGCGCGGGCGCTCGGCGACCGGCTCGGCCCGGTCCGCGTCTCGCTGAAGAGCGCGCGCGACGAAGGCGCGATCGAGCTGATCCTCGGCTCGCTCGGGCCGGGGCTGCGCGTCGCGTTCGACCTCGAGCATCCGTCGTGGGACGGCGTCGAGGAGCGGCTCGCCTCGGTCGGCGCCGTGCGCGTGAACGACCTCGATCACCCGGCGCCGTTTCGCTACCTGCGCCGCCGGGAGGCGCCGGACGAGGAGTTCGCCGAGCGGATCCGCGCATGCGCCGAGCCGGTGTACGTCTACTTCCGGCACGACGACGAGCCGACCGCCCCCGTGCATGCACAGCAGCTCATCGAGCTGCTGAACTAGAACCTCGCGGCCGCGCCTTCGTGACGCTCGTACGCACCGCTCTCGACGATGTCGGCCAGCTCCGCCACCGTCTGCCGGAGCTCGTCCTCGGTGTTGTAGAAGTGCGGGCCGAGGCGCACGCCCGCGTCCGGCCGGAAGTCGCAGACGATCCCGCGCTCGCCGAGCTCGCGATGGACGGCGGCGTGGTCGGGCGTCCCTACGGTGACGGTGCCGCCGCGCCGCACGGCCACCCGCGGGCTCGCCACCTCGAGTCCGGCCTCGTCGAGCAGGTCGATGAGCAGCGACGTCAGCGCGAGCGAGCGCTCGCGGATGCGGTCGACGCCGACCTCCTCGATGACGTCGTAGCCGGCCGTCGCCGCATACAGCGCGGGGACGTTCGGCGTGCCGGTGAGGAAGCGCGCCGAGCCCGGCGCGTACTCGAGCTCCGGCTCGAATGCGAACGGGCGCGCGTGGCCCTGCCAGCCGACGAACGTCGGCTCGAGCCGTTCGGCGAGGTCGGGCCGGACGTACAGCCAGCCCGCGCCGGGCCCCCCGCAGAGCCACTTCACGCTCCCTCCCGTTGCGAAGTCGACGCCGAGCTCGGTCACGTCGAACGGCACGACGCCGGCCGACTGGTAGCAGTCGAGCACGACGTATGCGCCGACCTCGTGCGCGCGCCGCACGATCGGCTCGACGTCCTGGATCTCGCCGTTCTTGAACAGCACGTGGCTGATCGGCACGAGGAGCGTGCGCTCGTCGATGGCGTCGACGATCGCCCGGTCGTCCTCCACCGCGACGACCTCGAGCTCGGGCTGCGCCTGGTACAGGTAGCGCACCGAGGGGAAGTTCGCCTCCTCGTAGACGACGCGGTTCCGCCGCCCCGGGTTGCGGAAGCAGGAGATGACCACCATCTCCGCGACGGTCACGTTCTGGTGCATCACCACCGAGCCGGGCGGGCCGCCGACGATACGACCGATCTGGTCGCCGACGGTCATCGGCATGTCCCACCAGCCCTCGCCCCACGAGCGGATTCCGCGCTCGCGCCACATGCGGGCGTACTCGAGGAGGTTGTCCTCCGCCTTCGCCGGCATCGCGGCGAGCGAGTGGTTGATGAGGTAGATGCAGTCGCGCAGGATCGGAAAGCGATCCCGATACGCGAGGAGATCGTCCATGCGGGGAGCCTACTGCGGCTCGCCTGAAACGCCACCGGCGAGCGCGACCACAAGGGCCGGAGCGCAAGCCGCGAAGCGGGCTCACGCGGAGGCCGCACCAGCGCGTGGGGACGGGCGAAGCCCGCCACCGCGCGCGCAGAACCGAACCGTCGCCAAGACTCGTAAGAGCTCTACGGGTTGGAAGTGCGCAGCACTTCCAACCCACGCGGAGCGGGCCCGACGTACTTCGCGCTCGGCCGGACGAGCACGCCGAGGCGCTTCTGCTCGAGCACGTGCGCCGACCAGCCGGCCGTGCGCGAGCACGCGAACATCGCGGGTGCGAGATTCGGCGGCACCTCGGCGACGTCGAGCACGATCGCCGACCAGTACTCGACGTTCGTCCACGAATGGTCGGGATGCTTCTTCGCGATCGCCTCGTGTGCGACCTGCTCGAGCTCCTCGGCGACCGCGACGCGCGGCGAGCCCAGCTCCTTCGCGGTGCGCTTCAGCAACCGGGAGCGCGGGTCCTCGGCCCGATACACGCGATGCCCGAATCCCATGATTCGTTCGTGGCGTGCGAGCGCCTCGCTCACCCACTTCTCCGCATCGCCGCTCGCCGCGACCGCATCCAGCATCGGCAGCACGCGTGCGGGCGCGCCGCCGTGCAACGGGCCCGACAGCGCACCGACGGCAGACGAGAGCGCGGCGCCGCAGTCGGCGCCGGTCGACGCGACCGTCCGCGCCGTGAACGTGGACGCGTTCAGACCGTGCTCGGCGGTGCAGATCCAGTACGTGTCGATCGCCTTCGCGTGCCGCTCGTCCACCTCGCCGCGCCACGCGAGCAGGAAGCGCTCGGCCGCGGTGCGGCCTGCGAGCACCGTCTCCTCCGACACGGGAGGGAGGTCTCCGCCACGGGCCGACTGCGCGACGATGGACAGCGCTGCCGCCGAGAGGCGGCGCAGATCCTCCTTCGCCTGCTCGTCGTCGATGTCGATCAGCTGCCCGAGCTTCCACTTGCCGCTGAGGATGGCAAGCATCGACTGCAGGTCAGACATGTGCCCGCCGGTGCGCACCTCCAGCTCGCAGTACGCGGCGGGCAGTCCCGGCTCGAGCGCCTCGTCGACGAGCAGGCCCCAGACGTTCTCGAAGGGGATCGCGCCGACGAGCTCCTCGATGTCGACGCCGCGATAGCGGAGCGAGCCGCCCTCGCGGTCGGGCTCGGCGATCTCCGTCTCGAACGCGACCACGCCCGCGAGCCCGGGAGAGAAATCGCTCACGTTCGCGCCTCCGCCGCGGCGAGGACGAGCGCGGCCGCGGCAAGATCCTGCACCGCGACGCCGACGGACTTGTACAGCGTGATCTCGCCGTCGCTCGTGCGTCCCGGCCGCGTGCCGGCGACGATCTCGCCCAGCTCGACCGTGCGCTCCGGGTCGACGTCCGCCAGCTCGGGCGCACCTGCGGGATGAGGCGCGAAGGCGGAGTCGCGCGACTCGACGCAGATCACGTCGGCGCGCGCGACGATGGCCGGATCGAGCTCCGAGCCGGGGGCGTTGTAGCCGACCGAGCTGACGTGCGCGCCGGGGTCGAGCCAGTCGGCGCGTACGACCGGCTCCGGCGAGTGCGTGGCGGCGTGCACCACGTCCGCGCCGCGGACGGCATCCTCGTATTCGCCGCGCCCGGCGACGCGGATATCGGTGAAATCGCCCACGCGCGGGAACATCTCCTGCGCCGCACGCGACTGCACGCCTGTGCCGAGGATCGCGAGCACGCGCGCGTCCTCGCGCGCGAGCAGGCGGGCGGAGAGTGCGGCGGCGGCAGCGGTGCGCATCGCCGTGATGTACGTCCCGTCCATGATCGCGACCGGTGTCCCGCTCTCCGGGTCGAAGATGACGATCTCCGCCTGGTGCGTGGGCCGGTCGACGTTGCCGGGGAAGAGCGTCACGAGCTTGCAGCCGAGACCCGCCGACGGGAGATACGCGGGCATCGCTCCGAGCAGCCCGCCCTCGGCGTGCGCGGCGATGCGGGCCGGCATCGAGACCTCGCCCGCGGACAGCTCCGCGTGCGCGCGCGCAAGCGCGTCGGGGAGCTCGTCGAGATCGAGCAGCTCTTCCACCTCGGCCCGGCTGAGGACGAGCATCACGGCAAACGGTAACTGCCGAGCGCCCGTCCGCGCGCGTCGAGCGCGACGACCTGGAGCGAGGCGGCTCCGGGCGGGACGGGGAGCGCGGTCTCGAAGCCGCGACGATGGACGGCGGCGCCGCCGGGCTCGAGGCGCCACGCCGCGACCTCCGTCGCGCCGTTCCAGCTCGCGTACACGGTCGACCCGCGCCGCACGGCGGCCGGCGCCTCACGCGGCCGCCCTCTCCACGGAAACCGCAGCGTGCGGTAGCTCTCGCCCCCGTGCGGCAGCGTCGCGTCGAGACGCACGCCGCCCGCCGCAGAGAACTCGGTGAAGTGGGGATCGGTGCCCCAGCCGACGAGGACGTCGCCGTTCCCGAGCAGCTGCACGCTCCCGAGCTTGTGCGCGTGCAGCGCCGGATGGTGGACGTACTCGTGCAACAGCTCCGCACGCATGCGCTTCGTGTCCAGTCCGAGGACGGCGCCGCGCGAGCGCGTCTCGCCGTTGTCGAAGATCGAGAGCACGCGCCCGCGCTCGTGACTGCGCGCGTCGTGCTGCCACGCGAAGCGCGCGCCGTGAGCGAGCGCGAAGTCACTGCGCTTGCCGCCGAGCCGCCAGAGCACCGCACCCGTCCGCCGGTGCACCTTGTACACCGCCCACGTGTTGCGCGCGGAGACGAGCAGGTGCCCATCGGCGTCCACGTCGATCGAATTGACGTGGAAGTAGTCCCACGGATAGCCGACGGGCGCATACGACTCGCCGACGGGCACGTGGTCGAGGCTGCGCCACTCGAAGAGGACGCGCGCGCTCGGCACCTCGAGCTCCTGCACGACGCCGCCCATCGTCAGACCGCGCGCGCCGCGATGCCGGATCTCGAAGCTCGTCACGAGCGCGGTGCCTCGATCGGTGAGCAGGAGCTCGTGCAGGTCGGAGCGCCTCCCGTTTCCCGCCGGGAAGCGCGCGATCTCGCGATACGTCGCGTCGGCGACGACGTGCTCGCCGCGGCCGAGACCGCCGCCGGGCAATGCCTGCCACCACGTGAGCACGGGCTCGCCGTGCAGCCGCTGCGCGCGGAAGTTCATCGCGGGAAGCCCGGTGGGCCTGAACCACACCGGCTCGCCGGCGTTGTCGACGATCAAGGCGCCGCGCTGGCCCGGGCCGGACGACGGCGCGAGGAACACGTAGCCCGGCGCAGTCCCGGACGCGGCGCGGAGGATCGTCACCGGCGGCGGATCGAGGTCGGGCCGAGACCGGTAGCGCCGCGGCGGCGCGTGACCCGCGGCAACGAGCGCGAACGCGGCGCTGCGGGCGAGGAACTCCGCCCGCGTCAGTCCCGTCAACGGTGCGCCGACGAGACGGCCGCGACCGGCGCCTTCGCCGGCGATTGCGGCGGCGGCTTCGAGTCCGTGAGCACCGCGGCCATGAGGAGGACGGCCATCGCAACGGCGCTCTCGCCGACGAGCGTCCGCGCGAGCGTGCCCGTCACGCCCGGCCGCTCGATGCGCGGCACGGCGAGGAAGTGATGCGCCCCGCCCCACCCGAGCGCGAGACAGACGAGTCCGAGCTTCACGAGCAGCACGTGGCCGTAGCCCGTCGTCCAGAGGTCGCGCACGTGCGGGAGCCGGAGGACGCTGAGATACGTTCCCGCGCCGAGGAGGAGGGCGACGAGCACCGTCGCCAGCCGGGAGAACCGGCGGATTGCGGTCGCGCGGAGCTCCGGCCACGACGGCCAGACGACCACGGCGAGCTGCACGAGCCCGCCCACCCACAGCGTCGCGGCCGACAGATGCACCCAGTCGGCGAGCTCGGACAGCCACGAGTGGCCGGCGTCGGCGGCGGAGTGGCCCGAGAGCGAGAGCCCGGAGACGAAGACGAGGCCGAGCGCGAACGCCGCCCACAGGAAGGCGTCGCGCTCCAACAGCCAGGCGAGGTAGAGAAGCGCGGCGAAGAGCGCGAAGCCGAGCTCCATGACGACGAACGTCTGGCCGAAGCGCGTGCCCTTCGCGAGCGGCGACAGGTCGCCGTACAGGAAGCGGGAGAACGGCAGCTGGAGCGCGTCCTCGCCGCGCAGCAGGAACGCCGCGATCCCGGCCTCGAGGACGCCGACGATTCCGATGCCCGTCACCCAGAAGAACCGCCGCTGCGGGCGGGCGGGCAGCGGCTGCCGCACGACGAGGAGGCGGAAGCCGATCCCGCCGACGGCGAGCGCGAGACCGAGGAAGTACAGCCATCGGACGACGTCCTCGGTGCGCGTCGGGCCCTGTGCGCCGACTGCGTCGGTCACCGGCGGCGCCGCCACACGGACGCCGAACGTGTACACGCCCGAGACGATGTGCCCGTCGTTCGAGAGCGCCTGCCAGCGCACGGTATAGGGCCCCTTCGGCAGGCGCGGCAGCGCGGCGACGATCTCGCGCTGCGCGGGGATCGCACGCGGCCGCCCGGCGACGTTCTTCCCGTCGGGCGTGAGCACGACGATCGCCTTCGGCAGCGCATCGACCGACTGGTCGAACTTGATGAGGACCTGCCTCGGCGACGCCGACAGCCGCTGCTCGAAGCTCGGCGACTCTCTTTCGATCGACGCATGCGCGAACGCCGACGCCGGAAGCGCGAGCGCGGCGAGCGCGGCGACGGCAAGCGCACGCTTCATCGGTGCGGCACTCCGGCGAAGGTGGAGAAGTGCCCGAAGATCGCAGCCGAGTCGCGGTCGCAGTACAGGAGAACGGCGATGACGAGGAACGTCATCGCGAATCCGGATGCGGCGACGACGGAGCGCGGACGGAATGCCTGCGCGAGCGGGAACACGGCCGCGACGATCAGCGTCCAGCCGAGCGCGTGGTGGAGGAACGCAGCACGCGCGAAGTACCACCCGTTCTGCTCGTGGACGAGGAACGCGGTGCCGGACACGAGCAGCGCAACGACCGACGTCAGCCGCCAGTACTGCGAGTGCAGCTTCCCGCGCACGACGCCGAGCTCTGCTCCACCGGTGAGCATGAGCACCTGGGCCCAGGAGCCGTGCGCGACCATGTGGATCATCGAGTTCGTGTACAGCGCCATCACCGGCCACATGAGCAGGCCGAGCAGGAAGCAGAGCCCCGGCCACAGGTAGCGGCGCCAGGGACGACGCCCCCATACCTCGGGGCCGACGACGACCTCCGCGACGAGCAGCAGGCCGAGGACGAGGATGCCGGTGGCGAACCACCAGTGCACCATCTCGGCCTTCGGCTCGATGCCGGCAATCGTCACGCCGCGTCCTCGATGTCACGGATGAGCCCTGGCGCGATGAGCATGCGAAAGAGCACGCCGACGAGCACGACGTACAGCGGCGGCTCAGCGAGGAGCCACCAGAGCCCCTGGCCGTGTGGATGCAGCAGCGTCAGCCGCCACGGCTGAACGAGCGCCCACGCGATCCCGGCGATCGCCGTCGCCGGGCCCATCGCGAGCACGACGCGAACGCGGATCGACCATGCCGCCGTCGCGGTCCGTTCCCTCTCGGTCTTGCCGAGCCGTTCGTGCGCGTAATCCGCGCTCATGTCCTACCTCCTCTGTCGAGCTGTCCGCGGTCAGGCGGACAGAGGAGGCGGCCGCGACTCGAACGCGAGGCCGAAGAGCTGCCGCGGGCCGGCCGCGGCGTGTGAGGCGACCGGAGCGGTCCGGTCGGCAACGACCCGCCGCATGCAGGCGACCGCGCGGGCAGCGAGCTGCTCGTAATCCCGCAGCCAGAGCTCGGCAGTCCGGTAGAGCAGCGCCACGAGAACCGAGAGCACGGCGAAGACGGGCAACGCCGAGGTGTGCAGCCACGGCGCGAAGAGGTGCGTGCGACCCTCGGCGTCCATCTGGACGAGATAGATCGCGGAGGTGGCGAGGAACGACGCGAGCCAGAGGCGCGGGGAGAGCTCCACGCGCATGCGCGGCCGCCCGAGCACCGACGCCAGCCTGCGCGCCTTCGCGAATCTCCAGGCGACGCGCGCGAGCATCAGCGCCACGCCGACCTTCACGCCGGCGAGCAGGAACGGGTAGTAGTCGGTGTGCCGGTAGCTCATGGGGCCGACGTGGCGACCGACGTCGAGGCGGTGCGCGAGACTACGGCCGAGGAGCTCGGCGCAGAGCGCGAGCAGCGCGAGCGCGATGCGTGCGAGCCACCGTTGCCGTCGCCGAGCGTCCATACCGAGAGTGTGCCTGCTGGCTAACGCCTTACACAATGGACGTTGGGCGAACCGGTACGGGTGAGCGTCCCGAAGAAGGATTCGGTGCACGACCAGTGGGCCGTGACCAGGGTGACGTGGACGGTTCCGTCGTGCTGGATGCCGATGTGGGTGCACCCGTCGGTGTCGGCGTGGTGCCAGACGGCCTCGTTCGGCTTGCCCGGTATCGGCGCGAACTTGTTGCACGTCGGGTTGCCCGGAGGAGTCGTCAGAGACCAGCGATACCCGGTCACCTGCTCGCCGCCCTGCTGGACGCCGACCGTGTAGAAGGTCGCGCGCTGATTGGGATCGAAGGCCGCCTTGACCGGGAGCACGATCGGCTTCGGCCCGACCGTCGCAGCGGCGGCCGTCGTCGTCGCCGACGGGGCGGCCGGTGTCGTCTCGATGACGACGGGCTTCGGCTTGCTCGAGCCACTCGCGAGCGCGATCCCTACGGCTGCGACGGCGACGACAACCACCGCGCTGCCCGCCCACCGGACGCGCCTGGACAGGCGGCGGACGCGCGGGGCGGGCGCGTGCCCCGGGAGGGCTCCTTCCCAGAGGGCGCCGAGGTCGAGGACGAGCGAGGCCTGGGCGGCTGCGACGCCGGCGGCCGGCGCGGGGTCGAGCCGGCCTTCGAGCGCGTGCAGCTTCTGCACGACGCCGAGTGCGCGCGTGACCGCCTGCAGATTCGGCAGCAGGCGAAAGAGAATCCCGCGGATCCGCTCGATCTTCTCCAGCTTCTCGTGCACCTCTTCCGTCAGCTCGGCGTGCTCGAGCGTGCGGGCGGCCCGCCACTCCTCCGGCGCCTCGTGCGCGTTCTCGTGAATGGACTTCAGCGCGTCGAGGTCGCCTTGTAGCCGGTCGCGCGCTTCGGCCAGAACCGTCGTCAGGCTCCCTTCGCGAACGGCCTTCGCCGCGCCTTCCAGGTGCTCGGCCGCGTCGCGCAGCGACTGGACCAGCGCGGCGGCATCGCCCGCGGCGGCCGATTCCGTGCCGGCGCCGAGCTCGGCGGTCGCGCTCAACACCTGGGCGAGGTCGCCGCCGGCCGACTGCACGAGCGCGCGGCGATCCTCCGCCCGGATCCAGCGGACGAGAGGCTTCATCGCCGCGAGCGCGGCGGCGGGCGCGGGACCGATGAGCTGCTCGATCTGCGCACGCGCGCCGGACGCGGTGACGACGGCCTCGAGCAGCTGCCGGTCGGTCCGCTCGGGGCCGGAGGCGGCCAGCTCGCTCGCGTGGCGAACCAGCCTGGGCGGCACGTCCTCGTCGCCGGCCACAGCCGTGTACAGGTCGACGAGCTGCGGATCCTCGCCGCCGTGAACCCTGCGGCCCACCTCGAGCGCGAGGCGCGCGTGCGCGACGCTCGTCTGCGCGCTGGTCAGGATCTCGGCGACGCCGGCGAGGCCGGCGTACGCGTCGAGCGCAGTGAGGGCCGACGCGCACTCGCGCGCGAACGTCCCGAGCTCACCGCGGAGCGTCGCCAGCAGCTCGCGCTGATGGAGGTGCTCCCGAGCGAGGGCATCCGACCACGCCTGCTCGTGGTCCGCGGGCACGAGGTACTTCTACGGGACTAGCCGAGCAAGGTCAATGACCAGTCACTGCGATGCTCGGCGTCGAGCGAGAAGAGCATGATCCGCTGGAACCGGCCCAGGCAAAGTGCGCCGTCGGCGAAGGGCACCTGCTCGCTCCTCGGCGAGAGCAGCGAGGCGACGAGCCGCTCGCGATGCGGGAGGCCGCCCGGGACGACCCGCTCCAGCAGCACCTCGAGGTCCTCGAAGAAGCCGGTCTCCCGCTCCTGCACGCGCACGACCGTGAGGGAGTGCAGCGGGTGGACGTACGCGATGCCGTCGCGCCGATCGGAGCGCGCGACGGTCTGCGAGACGTCGTTCGTGATGTCCATCACCGACAGCGTCGGGAGCGCAGCTGCGATGGAGTATGGGACTTCGATGGAGGTCATGTGACTACGGGCCGTAGGCCGCGACCTCTCTCGGCAGGCGGAAGTGCACGTCCTCGCGTGCGACGGTGATCTCCTCGAGCGTGTCGTAGCCGCGCTCGGCGAGACGGTCGGCGGTGGCGCGCACGAGCTCCTCGGGGGTCGACGCGCCGGCGGTGAGGCCCACCGTGTCGTGGCCGTCGAGCAGGTCGGCGTCGAGCGGGCTCTCGCCGTCGACGAGCGTCGCCTCCGCGCCGGCGGACTGCGCGACCTCTACGAGGCGCTGGGCATTGGAGCTGTTCTCGGAGCCGATGACGAAGATGAGCGTCGCGCCGAGCGCGACCATCTCCTTGACCGCGTCCTGGCGGTTCTGCGTCGCGTAACAGATGTCGTCCGCGTGCGGCCGCCGCAGCGATCCGCCCACGTGGTCGGCGAGCGCATCGACGATCGGGGCGACGTCGTCGAGCGAGAGCGTCGTCTGCGTGATCACGGCGACGGGCCGGTCCGTGGGCAGCGAGCGCGCCTGCTCCGGCGTCTCGACGACGACCGTCGACTCCGGGCGCTCCCCGAGCGTGCCGATCACCTCGACGTGGTTCGCGTGTCCGACGAGCGCGACCAGATGTCCGCTGTCCGCGTACGTCCGAGCCTCGGCGTGCACCTTGTTGACGAGCGGGCACGTCGCGTCGACGACCTTCAGCCCGCGCGCCTCGGCGTTCTCCTTCACCGACGGGGCGACGCCGTGCGCGGAGAGGACGCAGACCTCGCCTTCGGGAACCTCCGACTCGTCCTCGACGAAGACGGCGCCGAGCCGCTCGAGGCGGCGCACGACGTGCTCGTTGTGCACGATCTGGTGGCGCACGTACACGGGCGGGCCGTTCTGCTCGAGCAGGCGCTCGACGATCTCGATCGCGCGGTCGACGCCGGCGCAGAACGAGCGCGGCGCAGCGAGCAGGACGCGCTTGCCGCTCACGCGACGCTCCCGAGCGCGCGCAGCGCCGTGCGGACGTCGCGCACGGCGCGGTACGACGCGCGCGGCGCGCCGGCGAACGCGCGGAGCAGCCCGATGGGCGCGACGGTCCCGTCGGGACGGAACGCATGCACGAGCGGGCCGAGCTGCCGGCCCGGCGTGTCGCTGACCGCTCGGACGCATCCGGCGAGATGTCCGGCGCGTGCAAAGAGGGCGGACTCCATGTCGACCGCGTCGGCGCCGGTGCGCGCGCGCAGCCGCGCACGCTCTGCAGGGTCGTCGATGATCGACGTGGCGCCGAGGATCGTTCCCTCGCGGGCGCCGCGCACGCCGAGCGGCGCGCCTTCCCAGAGGACGGAGCCGGACTCGTCGACGACGCGCGTCGCGTCGATCACGGTGCCGACGGGGAGATCGTCGCGGAGCGAGCCGGCGATGCCGAACGAGACGACGTCCTGCTCGGGAACGCCGTGCGCGCACGCCATCCCGACGAGCAACGTCGATCCCAATCGCTTCGCCGCGCGACGCTCCGCCGGGAGCGCGCACGCAAAGGTCAGCCGGTCAGCGTCCACGCCATGCTCCGAACGGTCTCCTTTAGGCTCTTCGACGACTCGAAGGCGGCCGAGGGCTCGAAGCCGGAGTGGATGCCGCAATGCTCGCAGCGCGGGTCGTTGCCGGGCCCGTACGCGTCCCACTCCATCCCCTCGAGCAGCGCCTCGTACGTCGGGAAGATGCCGTCGGTGAGCAGGTAGCAGGGGCCTTTCCAGCCGTACGGGTTGCGGGTGATCGATCCCCACGGCGCGCAGGAGAGCTTGCGCTCGCCGGTGAGGAAGTCCTGGTAGATCGGCGTCGCGATCCACCGGTACCCGTGCTTGCGCACCGCGGCGCGGAGCGCGCGGAACTTCACCTCGTGCTCGGCCCGCGTCATCGTCAGCGCCGGGTCGATCTGCGAGTACTGGTATCCGGGCGCGACGAGCATCCCGTCGATGCCGACCTCGTCGGTGAGATAGCGCATCATCTCGATGACGTCGTCGATCTCGGTCTCCTTGAAGATCGTCGTGTTCGTCGTCACGCGGAAGCCGCGCGACCGCGCCGTCTTGATCGCGTCCACCGCGATGTCCCAGAGGCCCGGGTAGTCGCACACGTAGTCGTGGATCTCGCGCATGCCGTCGAGATGGACGACGAACGTCATGCGGGCAGACGGCTCGAACCAGTCGAGGCACTGCTCGAGCCGCAACGCATTCGTGCACAGCTCGACTGTCTTGCCCATCGAGATCATCCCGGCCGCGACCTCTTCGATCCCCTTGTAGACGAGCGGCTCGCCGCCGCAGATCGAGACGACCGGCGCCGGGCACTGCAGCCCGGAGTCGAGGCACTCCTCCACCGTCAGCCGCGCGCGATTCGACTCGTACTCGCGGATCTTCCCGCAGCCGATGCACGCGATGTTGCAGGCGAGGGTCGGCTCCAGCATGAGGACGAGCGGATAGCGCTCGCCCTTGCGCTGCTGGGTCGCCACGTACTTGCCGATCGAAACGGTGGACTGCAGCGGGAACTTCATGCGGAAAGCCTCTCTCTCAGTCGACCCAGCGCGAGCAACGGGAAATTGATGCGGTACAGGTGGTAGCGAATCATGAAGTCGAGTGGAAAGCCGGTGCCGGTGAAGTGCTCCTCGTCCCAATCACCATCGGGACGCTGTCGAGCGCAAAGATAATCTGCCGCTTTCCGCGCACCCTGATCCTCAGCGTTTCCTGCGGCCACGTGGCCGAGCAGCGCCCACGCGGTCTGCGACGGCGTGGTGAAGTCGGCGCGACCTCGGAAGGCAGGATCGGCGTACGAGCGGATGTCTTCGCCGAAGCCGCCGTTCTCCTGCTGGACGGAGTCGAGCCAGGCGACCGCGCGCCGCATCGCAGGATGGTCGCCGGCGATGCCGCACGCCTCGAGCGCGGGAAGCGCGGCGCCCGTCCCGTACAGGTGGTTGACGCCCCAGCGCCCGAACCACGAGCCGTCGTCCTCCTGCTCGGCGAGCAGCCACGCGAGGCCGCGCTCGACCGCTTGCGCGTAGCCGGCCGGCGCGAGCACCTCGAGCGCATGCGACGTCACGTCGGCGCTCGGCTCGTCCGTCACCTTGCCGAAGTCGCAGAACGGGACCTTGTAGAGCCACATCGCGGTGTTGTCGACGTCGAACGAGCCCCAGCCGCCGCACTTCGACTGCATGCCGGCCACCCAGTCGAGCCCGCGGCGCTGTGCGGCCTCGCCGATGCCGAGCTCGCGCAGCGCGAGCGCGACGACGGCCGCGTCGTCGATGTCCGGATAGAAGTCGTTTTCCCACTCGAACGCCCAGCCGCCCGCTTCGAGGTCGGGGACGCGGATCGCCCAGTCGCCTCTGAGCGTCACCTGCTGGCGCATGAGGTAGTCGCCGGCGGCGACGAGCTGGGCGTGGTGGGCGGGCACGCCGCATGCGCGCAGGGCAAGCACCGCGAGGGCGGTGTCCCACACCGGCGACTGGCACGCCTCCGGGCGCAGGCGGTCGCCGTCGTCGACCATGAAGCCTTCCCACCCTTCGACGGCCCGGCGCAGCGTCGCGTCCTCGAGGCCGTGGCCGAGCGCGTGCAGAGCGATGATCCCCCAGACCCACGGCGGCTGGATGCCGCCCCACGATCCGTCCGCTTCCTGCCGCGCGCGGATCCACTCCTCCGCGCGCGCCTGCGCGCGCCGCCGCAGCGGATCGCGTCGCAGCGACGGCCGCGTCCGTCCGGGAATCGCGCCGATCTCGCGCAGGTCGACGTCGATCGGCTTCACCGGGCGCAGCGATTGCGCAAGCGCGAGCGCGACGAACGTCTGGCGCGCCCAGCACGCGAAGTCGTAGATCGAGAACGGGCCGCCGGGCGGGAGCAGCACGAGCTCGGGCGGGATGGGGACCATCCGCTGCCACGGCCACTGCCCGAGCAGCGCGAGGAAGCACTTCGTGAAGAGCCGCGACTTCGGGATGCCGCCCTCGCGCCGGATGTACGCGAGCGTCTTCGCACCCGGGTCGACGCCGCACATGCGGAGCGCGACGTAGGCCTCGATCGAGGTGGAGAGATCCGCCGGCCCGTCGAACCAGATCGACCACGTGCCGTCGTCGCGCATGCGGGCCATCAGCTCGTTCGCGATGCGCCGATCCATGTCCGGCGTGCGCAGTCCGATGAAGTGGTTCCAGAAGAGGTGCTGCGCCGTCATCGTCACGTTCGACTCCAGCTCGCCCACCCATACCCCGTCGGGACGCTGGAGCTCGAGCAGGCGCCGCGTCCCGCGTTCGATCGCCTCGTCGAGGGCGGTCAGCTCCTGCGTCGCGCTCACACCGAGACTTTTGCAGGAACGATGCTCAAGAGGTGCTGAGCCGCCGCGCGTCCGCTGCGCACCGCGCTCTCCATCGTCGCCGGCCAGCCCGTGTCGGTCCACGCGCCCGCGCGCACGACGTTCGGCCGGTCTGTCTCGACGCCGGGACGGATCACGCCCGGCCGCAACGCGATCGTCGCGTACGGCTCGCGGCTGACCCGCGACCAGACGAGGTCGGCGGCGCCGAGCCTCCCGGTCAGCTCGGCGGCGATGCGGTCGACGAGCTCGCGTCCGCGCACGTCGAGCAGCTCCGGGACGCCGCTCGACACGACGGTCAGGTATTGGCCGCCGTCCGGCGCGGGATGGCCGGTGAGTGCGCCGCGGTCGAAGACCCAGTGCGCGTCCGAGCCGAGCAGCGCCGCGAGCGGGACGTTCAGGAGCGGGCGGTCGAAGAGCAGGTGCACCGAGACGATCGGCGAGCTCTCGAGCCCGGGGTCCGGCGCTCCGAGCAGGCGCGCGGATTCGGCCGGCGGCACGGCGACGACGATTGCGTCGGCGTCGAGATCGTCGAGCGACTCGATGCGCTCGTCCAGTCGCACGCGGTTGCCGAGCGCGCGGCCGGCGGCGTCGCCGTGCATCCACCCCAGCGGCTTCAGCGGCAGCACGAGGTCGGAGTTGGCACGCGGGCCGAGCAGCGCCGTGCGCACGGTGAAGAGCCCCGCCGCAGGATCGACCTCGTCCGTGCGCAGGTTGAGCGCGGGCCGGATGAAGACGTCCCAAAAACGGGTTATGGAGGTGTCGTTCTCGCCCAATCGCCGTAGCACGTCTCCGAAGCTTTCTTCGGGTCGCGACTGCGCAGAGCGCAGTCGCGCGAGCGTGAACGGCAGTCGCGCTCGATCACGCCGCGGAAGATGCGCGTAGCTCAGGAGTGCGGGCAGGCTCGGTTTGATCTCCGCCGGACGCGCCTGCTCGTCCAGCACCGGCAGCGCGAGCCGCTTGCGCACTACCGAGCCGCCCTCGCCGACCCGGTCGAGGAAGCGCAGGTACTCGGTGAAGCAGCCGAGCGCGATGTGCTGGCCGTTGTCCGGCGGAGGCTGAGGGTCGCCTTCACGTTCCGGCAGCGTCTGCACCGCGCCGCCGAGCGTCGGCCGCGCCTCGTGCACGGTCACGTCCGCTCCGGCGTCGACGAGGTCGAGCGCGGCGGCGAGGCCCGCGAGCCCGCCGCCGACGACCGCGACTCTCATCGCCACATCCCGCGCGCGACGACGGCGAGCTTCGCCGGCGTCGAGAGCCGGCACGAGGCGGAGAAGACATCGAAGCCGTTCGCCTCCATGCGGTCGAGCTGACCGCGGTAGAGACCCGCGAACGTCGCCACGCACAGCGCGCTGCGCCGGTCGAGCGAGTCGAGCAGGTGGAGGCCCTCGTCGAGATGCGCGCGGGCACGCGCCGCCTGGAACGCCATCAGCTCGCGCCACTCCGGCCCGACCTCGAGCTCGCGCACGCCGAAGCGGTCGAGCTCGTCCTGCGGGAGGTAGATACGACCGAGCGCGCGATCCTCGTCGACGTCGCGCATGATGTTGATCAGCTGCAGCGCGATGCCGAGCGTCTGCGCTCGCTCGACGTCGTCGCTGCCGTACACGGCGACGCAGGCGACGCCGACCGCGCCGGCCACCTTCTCGCAATATGCGCACAGCTCGTCGAAGCTCGCGTAGCGCGGCTTCACGAGGTCCTGCAGGCCGCCGTCGACGATCGCGGACAGCGCATCGCGCGGGATGCCGAAGCGTGCGCGCGCGTCGGTGAGCGCGACGTGCGTCGCCGTCACCGGCGGATGGTCGAGCGCGTCGCGCAGCGCTTCGAGCCGCGCGCGCTTCTCCTCGACGGCCGCCGTTCCGTCGGCGACGTCGTCCACCTCGCGCGCGAATGCGTACACGCCCGCGATCGCGCGGCGCTTCTCGCGCGGGAGCACCATGATCCCGTAGGCGAAGTTCTTCGCGCGCGCGCGAGTGACGCGCTGGACCTCCGCGTACGCCTGCTCGACCGTGTCGCTCATCGGACGAGGGTGAGCGCCGCCTCGCGGGCCAGCCGCGCCCGCGAGGGCCGCGGTCTTTGCGTGAACAGGTCCCAGCCCGCGGCCTCGAGCGAGTCGAGCGCCGCCAGGCCGCCGCGGCCGAAGAGCGCGGCCGCGCGGCCGAGCCGGCCGCCGATGCGCTCGCGCAGGACCTCCGCGTCCGCGAGCAGCGTCGCCGCTCGTTCGGCCTCGAAGCGGAGCAACGCAATCAGGCCGGCGTTCGGCCGGTCGAGCGGCGGGTCGCCGAAGCTGCGCCGGTCCTCGGCCGGGAGGTAGATGCGACCCAGCTCGAGGTCGCGGGGAACGTCCTGGAGGAAGTTGACGAGCTGCAGCCCGGTGCAGACCGAGTCGCTCGCGGCCACGAGCTCGGGATCGTCGAGCCGGCGCAGCACGCCGAGCACGAGGCGCCCGCACGGGTCGGCCGAGTGCACGCAGTACCACTTCAGGTCGTCCCAGGTCTCGTACTCCGACACCCGCTGGTCCATCCGGTTCGCCTCGATCAGGCGGTCGAACGGCTCCCGCGGAAGCCCGAACTCGCGCACGGTCGGCTGCACATTGAGCAGCACCGGCCACGTCGGCCGCCCTGTGAAGAGGAGCTCGACCTCTCGTGCGAGCTCGTCGAGGGCGGCGAGCCGGTCGCCCTCGTAGGCGTCGCCGAGCTCGTCCACGAGCCGGGCGTAGCAATAGAGCGCGCGCACGTGCGGGCGCAGCCGGCGCGGGAAGAGGATCGAGCCGACCGGGAAGTTCTCGCCCGCCGCGCGGGCCGCGACGTCCGCCACTTCCATGCAGCAAGCATACGAGGATGGTTGGTGGTTGAATCCGCTGCGTGGAGGGCAGTCCGGGGGGCCGGGTCGACCCCGTCGCCGGTATCGACCGGCTCGACGGCGGCGTCGTCGTGCGCCTCGTGGGCGAGCTCGACCTCTACAACGCGCATCAGGTGCGCGAGGCCCTGCTCACATGCTCGTCCGAGAATCCGGCGCGGCTCGTCGTCGACCTCGGCGAAGTGCAGTTCGTGGACTCGACCGCGCTCGGCGTGTTCGTCGAGGCGCGCAGCCGGATGGAGGACAAGCAGACGTTCGTGCTCGCGGCGCCGGGACCCGAGACGCGGCGCGCGCTCGAGGTCTCCGGGCTCGACCGGCACTTCAACGTCCGCGAGTCCGTCGACGAGGCGCTAGCTTCCTGACCGTGGAGAACGGATCGATCCTCGCGCCGGCGAAGCTCGAGCGCTACGCGAACGCGATCACGAAGTCGATCGCGCTCAAGCGCGGCGACTCGATCGTCGTGCGCGGCGCGCCTGCGCACCGCGAGCTGATGGTCGCCGTGGCCGCGTCCGCGTACCGCGGCGGGGCGCACACGGTCGACGTCCTGTATTCGGACCCGCTCGTCATGCGCGCCCGCCTCGTGCACGGCCGCGACGACGCGCTCGGCGTCCTCACTCCATGGCACAAGCTCCGGCTGCGAGAGGCCATGAAGACGCACTCGGCGGAGATCTACATCAGCGGCGAGAGCGAGCCCGGCTTTCTCGACGGCATCCCGCAGAAGCGGATCATGACCGAGTACGCGCGGTCCGGCGCGCAGACGAAGGCGTTCCGCCGCGCGAGCCTCGCGATGCGCGTGCGCTGGACGATCGCCGGCTGGCCGACCGACCACTGGGCGGGCCAGGTCTATCCCGAGCTGCCGGCGCTGAAGGCGAAGCAGAAGCTCGCGCAGGATCTCCTGCGGTTCTGCCGGCTCACGGACAAGGACGGCCCCGGCTCGAGCGGATGGATCAAGCATTGCCGGGGCATCGAGCGCCGGTCGGAGAAGTTGACCCGCCTCGGGCTCGCGCGCCTCGAGCTGCGCGGGCCGGGCACCGCGCTCGACCTGGGGCTCGTTCCCGGGACGCAGTGGCTCGGCGGGCTCGAGAAGACGCACGCCGGCGCGACCATCGCCGCGAACATGCCCACCGAGGAGACGTTCACGAGCCCGGACGCGAGGGCGACCGAGGGCACGTTCACGTGCACGTTCCCGCTCTCGTTCCAGGGCCGCCTGATCGAAGGGCTGCGGGGCGAGTTCCGCGGCGGGAAGCTCGTCCGGCTCGACGCCTCGAACAAGGCCGACCGCGACTTCGTCGCCGGCTACATCGACAGCGACCCGAAGAAGAACGGGCGCCGGCTCGGCGAGGTCGCGCTCGTAGACGCGACGTCGCGAATCGGCCAGAGCGGGCGCACGTACTTCGACACGCTGCTGGACGAGAACGCGACGGCGCACATCGCGTTCGGCTCCGGCTTCGGCGGCACGCGGACGGAGAAGCCTGCGCGCGCGCTCAACGAGTCGCCCGTCCACCTCGACGTCATGATCGGCAGCCCCGACTTCGAGGTCACGGGCTACACGGCCAAGGGCAAGAAGATCGCCGTCATCGCCGACGGTCTCTGGCAGATCTAACCGTCGACCAGCAGCCCGCTGATGGGCCCCCACATCGCCTGTGCGCGCCGCGACACGTGCGGCAGCAGCGTCAACCGGTGCCGCACGTATCCGTCGCGGCGGCGGCGCTCGAGCTCTTCCTCCGCCCGCGGGCGCCACACCTCGTCGACGAGCGCGGTGGCGTCGCCGGCGACGTCGTCGACCGAGCGTTCGAGATGCTCCGACCACAGCTGTAACCGCATCGCCCGCACGGTCGCCTCGTCGTGGACGACGACGTTGACCTCGGTGTCGTTGAAGAGCGAGTGCTCGTTGAGGTTCGCCGAACCGATCGTGAGCCAGCCGTCGTCGACGATCCCGATCTTTGCGTGCACGTACACGATGCTTCCGCCTCGCCCGGGCTGGTAGAGCGTGCACGCGAGGAAGCGCGACACCCCGCCGCCCTCCTCGTCCGCGTCCAGGAGCACGCCGACCTGGCCGCGCGTGTCGTCGCCGCCGTTGTTGGGGCGCGCGGGAAGGAGCACGACGACGCGGAAGTCGTCGCAGGGAGGATCGCGCAGCTTGTCGGCGAGCACGGTGACGACCTCGCTCGACCAGAGGAACTGGCTTTCGAGATAGACGAGCCGCTCCGCGCTGCGCAGGGCGCGGAGATAGCTCTCGAGGATGGTGAACTCGCCCGCGCGGAGCGCCGGATAGACCTTCTCCGGCACCGTGCGCACGAGCTGCGCCTGCACGCCGCCGTCGACCGGGTCGCTGCCTTCCACGCCGACGTCGGTGCCGGTCACGGCCTCCCAGCGCAGGCGGATGTGCTCGGCGACGTCCGCGACAATGGGCCCCTCCAGCCGGACGCACGCGTCGTGCCAGCCGATCCGGCCGCGGGGATCGTGGTCGGGCCCGTCGAGGCGGTCGCCGGAGAACGACGTGAGGTCGATCCCCCCGACGTACGCCACGCGGTCGTCGACGAGGACGAGCTTCTCGTGATGGCAGTGCATCGGCCGTTCCTTCGCGTCGAGCGCGACCTCGATCCGCGTTCCGTGAACGAGGCGGTCGCGCATCTCGCGCACCTCGCCCCGGTCGGGGTGGAAGAGCGGAAGGGGCGCGCCCGCCCAGGCGAGGACGCGGACGGGGACGCGCTCCGCCGTCTCGCCCAGCAGCTCGGCGAGCGTCGGGCCGCTCTCGCCGAGCGTCAGTCCCGGAGTGAAGAACCAGCCGGCGAGGTGGACGTGCGAGCGCGCGGCCTCGACGTCCGCGGCGATCCGCGGGAGTGCCGCCGACCCGTCCACGAGCAGCTCGACGCGATTGCCCGCGCGCGCGGGAAACGTCGCCGTCTCCGCCCAGCCGGACTCGGACGCGTCGAGCACGCGCTCGTGGCCGATGCGCGAGAGGCGGCGCCGGTGGTGGCCGCGCACGGCACGCTCGACACCGTCGCCGATCGCGTCGTCGATGCGGTCGAACGGGTACAGACGGCTACTGCCCGCCGCCCTTGGGCGGCGGCGGCACCGGGCCCGGTGGCACGTTGATGATCGTCTGCGTCGGCGCCGCCGGCGTCGTCGGGACGTAGTAGCTCGTGCCGTACATCGTCGTCCCGGTGATCTGCGGCGTCGGGAACCCGAGCGCCGGCATGCGCGCGGTCGCAGCGGACATGAAGCGGCGCCAGATCTCCGCCGGGAGCGAGCCGCCGAAGACGGAGCCGACGCCCTCGACGTCGTAGAGCGAGATCTCGGCCTTCGGATAGCCGACCCACACGCAGGCCGCGAGCTGCGGGACGTACCCGCAGAACCACGCGTCCTGGAAGTTCTCCGCCGTGCCGGTCTTGCCGGCGGCGGGGCGCCCGAAGTAGGCGGCCGTGCCGGTGCCGTGCTGGATGACGCCCTCGAGCGCGTACGTCACCTGGTCGGCGGTGCTGCGCGAGATGGCCTGCGCGCCCGAAGCGTTCAGCCGGCCGAGCACCTTTCCGTCCGGCGCACGCACGAGCTCGAACGCCTGCGGGGCGTGGTGGATCCCGTGCGCCGCGAGCGTCGCGTATCCGTCCGTCATCTCGAGCGGGTTCACCGGCTGCGTCCCGAGCGTGATCGAGCACACGGGCTGCAGCTTCGTCGTGATGCCCATCTTGTGCGCGACCGGAACGACGTTCCACGGCCCGACCTTCGCGACCAGTTGCGCGAAGATCGTGTTCACCGAGTTCGCCGTCGCGCTCAGGAGGTTCATGTACCCGGCGCTCTCGTCCGCGTAGTTGTGCACGTCCCACGGCCCCTGCGGCCCGTAGCAGCTGCGGTCGGGGATGGTCAGCGACGGCGGGCCGGAGAAGCTCGAGTACAACGAGATGCCGTGCTCGATCGCGGTCGCGAGCACGAACGGCTTGAACGAGCTGCCCGCCGTGCGCGTGCTCTGCGTCGCGAGGTTGAACTTCATCCTCCGCCCGTCCGGAACGTAACCGACCATCGCGCGAACCGCGCCCGTCCGCGGGTCGATGGCGACGAGTGCGGCGGCCGGGTCGGACGGATGCTGCATCACGCTCCGCACCGAGGACTGGGCCTGCTGCTGCATGAGCGGGTCGAGCGTCGTCCGCACGCGCAGCCCGCCGGCGGCGACGCGGCGCGCGCCGAAGCGCTGCACGAGCTGCTGCTCCGCCCACCCGAAGAAGTTCTCGTGCGCCTGACGCTGGTACAGATTCCCGGGCTTCAGGCCGAGGGGCGCGGAGACGGCGCGCGCGAACTCGTCGTTCGTGATCACACGGCTGACGAGCATGGCGCGCAGCACCTCGTCTCGCCGCTGCATCGCCATCGCGGGATGACGCATGGGGTCGTACACGGTCGGCGCCTGCGGAAGGCCGGCGAGCATCGCCGCCTGCGCGAGCGACAAGTCCTGCGCCCGCGTCGAGAAGAACGTCTCGGCCGCCGCCTGGGCGCCGTGCGCCGCTCGCCCGTAGAACACCTCGTTGAGATAGGAGTTCAGGATCCGCGACTTGGGCCACATCTGCGCGAGCTTGATCGCGAGGCACGCCTCCTTCACCTTGCGCGAGAACGTGCGGCTCGCGTTGCCGATGTAGAGGTTGCGCACGAGCTCCTGCGTGATCGTCGAGCCGCCCTGGACGATCCTGCCGGCGGTCACGTCGGAGTAGAGCGCGCGCACGATGCCCTGGTAGTCGAGCGCGCCGTGCTGCCAGAAGCGGCGGTCCTCGATGGCGACGGTGGCGTTGCGCAGGTAGGGCGAGATCTGGTCGAGGCGGAGCGGCTCGCGGTTCACGCTCGACGGGACCACGCCGAGCAGCGTGCCGTTGTCCGCGTACACGAACGAGTTCTGCCCGAGCGCCACCGGCTGGAGCGCATTCAGGTTGCAGGAGCCGAGCAGCACCGCTCGTCCGGTCGCAGCGGTTCCGACGAGGACGACCGTCAGCACGACCACGGCCGCGGTGGCCGCGACGGCCACCTTGCGCTTCGTGTGCACCCTGCGCAGGCGGGAGCGCCGCGCGAGCAGGATCGCTGCGAGCTCGAGGTCGGCACGATTCCGGTCCCGCACTGCGAGTTCGTTGTTGCTCGCACGCGCCCGCGTGAAACGGGATCAGGGAGCGGGATCAGGAAGTGAGCTCGGACAGGACGACGCCGAGCACCGGCAGCGCGAGGGTGACGAGCAGGTTCCCGCGCCCGATCTGCGTCAGCAACGGCCGCAGCGACTGCGGCCGCCCTTCCCGGATCTGGCGCGCGAGCCCGGGGCCGAGCACGTAGTCGTGGAGATAGGCCCCGGCGACGAGGAGGCCGACGAGCACGCCCTTCACCGCGAGCACCCAGTCGAAGGACGATGACGCGGTGTCGAAGGCGTGGTCGTAGGCGGCGAGCCCGAGCCCGGTGGCGACGGCGATGCCGAGGGCGCTCCAGCCGATCGGGCGCCAACGCCGCCCGAAGTCGCGCAGGAGCCGCGCGCGGGCTTCGCCCTCCAGCCGTTGCACCGGCGGAACGGCCACGAACACGAGCGCGACCGTCCCGCCGACCCAGATCGCGGCGGCGAGGACGTGGACGGCGCGAAGCGCTGTTTCCATCGGCGTAGTTTCCACGCAAAACGCCCGGACGGGTTTCCACATGCGCACCTGCGGGGAACGAACGACTCGCATGATCGCCTCCGCGTTCGGCTCGCTTCACACTGCGCTGCACTCGAGCGCCGTCTCGGTCGTCGGCAACGTGCTCATCCTGCTGGCGGTCGTGCTCTGGCTCGGGCTCGGCTTCCGCGTCCACCGGGACGCGCGGCGGCGCGTCGACGACGGATGGCTCGTAGGCTTCGCGACCGCACTCGGCTTCGCGCTGCCGTACGTCGGCCCGGTCATCTACCTCCTCTTCCGCCCACCCGAGACGCTCGCCGACGCGCACGCCCGCGAGATCGAGCTGCGGGCGCTCCGCGGCCGCCTCCTGCAGGCTGCGCCGCACTGCCCCGTGTGCCTGACCGAGGTCGAAGCGGACTATCTCGTCTGCCCCGTCTGCACGACACGGCTCCGCGAGCAGTGCCCGACCTGCGATGCGGCGCTCGACCCGCTCTGGCAGGCGTGCCCGTACTGCGCGACGCCGCTCGCGACTGCTGTGCCGGCCGACGGCGGCGGCGTGTCGTACGTCGCCGATCTCGACACGGCGCTCACTGCCGAGGCCGCGGCCAACGCGGACTTCGAGCAGCGCCGCGCAAAACGGGCCTAGTCGTCCGCGACGACGTCGGCTGCCGGCAGTGCCGGCGCAGACGGAAGGACCGCGCGCACGAGCGAGCGCACGGTCACCGGCACCGCAGGCGCGGGCGCGAACCGCCCGAGCGCCGCAAGCACGGCGACACCGCCGGTGAGCTCGTACATGGCGGAGTCGTTCACGAGCAGCGACGCCACGATCGCGATGCCGAGCGCGAAGACGAAGTCGCGGGTCGGCCGGCGTCGCGCGACAGAGAGCGCGACCGCGAAGGTGACGAGGAACCACAGCCCGAGCGGCATGACGAGCGGCCAATTGTGAATCGCAGGCATGTAGGAGAGCGGGACGCGGTTCTCGATCACGGCCCACAGCCCGGAGAGGCCGTGACCGAACGCGCTGCGGAAATGGTCGGGGCCCGCCGCATCGAGATTCGAGGACACGACTTTCAGCACGATTGCCGCGGCGCCGCCGAGCAGCATGAGGAAGCCGCGCGGGCCGAGGCGAAGCATGCGCGCGCCGAGGAACGCGAGCGCGATGCCGAGCACGATCGCGCCGCCGCCGTCCGATCCGAAGCGGTTGTCGGTCATCATGAACAGACCGAGGACGCCGAACGCGGCGAATCCGAGCGCGCCGAACTTCCGCGCCGCGATGGCCGCTCCGGCGAGCAACGGCGCGAGCAGCAGCGTCTCGAGCTGGTTGCCGATTCCCCAGAAGCGCGAGTTCTGCGTCGGCCCGAGCGGCGTCAGCGCCACCCAGTCCGGTCGCGCAGCGAGGAGATAGAGATGGATCAGGACCACGCCGAGGAAGAGCAGCAGCAGCCGGCCGTCGGTCTTGCACACGCGCGCGAGCCAGAGCCCTCCTCCGACGCTCGCGATGATGAGCACGGCGAGGATCGCAACCTCGTTCGTCACCTCCGCTGCGCCGAGACCGATGCTCGCGAGCAGTGCGGCCGGCACGAGCGTGAGCGCCGCGCGGGGACGAACGGCGGCGAGGAGCAGTGCGAAGCACGAGAGGACGATGAGCGCCGCGAGCTTCAGCCGGTTGTTCGCGTGGATCTGCGCGTTGAGGGTCTTCAACGTCGCGATCGCGTGCGGCGCCGGCGTCGACGTCAACGACCCGCGCTGATGTCCGAGCGCGGTCGGCGCGATGTCGACGATCGAGACGAGCCCGGGTATGCGCGTCGTCTGCGAGACGAGCAGCCCGTGGAATCCCCCGCCGAGGACGACGACGTAGTAGCGCTTGTCGTTCGGCACCGGCGTAGCGCTCTTCGGCGGGAGCGTGACGATGATCGTGCGCGCACGGCTCGGCGTTCCCGTCGCCGCGCTCGCCGACATGAGCGGCCGCCCGCTCGGGACGCCGCCGAGGTACGCGTTCTGCCGTACGCCGCGCACGAGCTGCGCGAGCGCCTGGCGGCGATTCGTCGTCGGGCCCATGCCAGGCACGAGCAGGCCGACGGCGCCGTGGCGCGCGAACTGGCGCAGCTGCCAGCCGGCCATGTGGTCGAGGATGACGACGCGGAAGGGCGGAGATCCGGGGACCGTCTTCGCCAGCGCAGGAGCCGCGGGGACGATGCCGGCGAGCGCGACGAGGCTGAAAAGAAGTAGGCGGCGCCGACGGAGCATTGTCCGTCTCGATTCTGTCCTATTCACGGGTTGCGATGCGTAAGAAGAAAAGCCGACGCGCGGATTCGAACCGCGGACCCCTTCATTACGAGTGAAGTGCTCTACCAGCTGAGCTACGTCGGCCCGGCGCGGGCGACATTCTATGCGCGAAGCACTCGGGCGATTCTCATCCCCGGCTCATCCGGGTGCTGTTTACTCCCCGAAGCGTAGGATTCCGAGTTTGAAGCAGGAAGGTGGTCTCCGAAGATTGCCCCGCTGTTAGGAAATCGCAAAAATGCGATGTTTGGGAATGGACAGGGGCGCCATCCCGTTCTATAAGTAGATAACAGGGGCCGACCGGCAATCGCGGGCCACGCCCCGCGCCGGGGCCTCGGGGCCCGCGAGCGGCGCGGTCCCTACGACCGAAAGAGGAAGATTCCACTGACTGAGACGCATCTGCACGATCTGACGCCGACCGAGCGCCTGGTCGAGGAGGCCGCCGAGCGCGGCTTCGTCGAGGAAAAGGAGCTGGAGGCTTTCGCCGACGAGCACGAGCTGGCCGAGGAGGAGATCGCGGCGCTCCACGTGGCGCTCGACGAGCGCGACGTGACCGTCCGCGCCGCCGTCCGCGCCGAGGCTTCGCCGGCTCCGACGGGCACGCTCGACCCGCTCCAGCTCTTCATGGACGCGGCCGGCCGGCACAAGCTGCTCACGGCGGCGGACGAAGTCATGCTCGCCAAGCGCATCGAGCGCGGGGACGCGGCTGCGAAGGAGCGGATGATCAACTCGAACCTCCGCCTCGTCGTCTCCATCGCAAAGCGCTACCAGGGCCACGACGTCCCGCTCCTGGACCTCATCCAGGAGGGCGTCATCGGCCTGAACCGCGCCGCGGAGAAGTTCGACTGGCGCAAGGGCTACAAGTTCTCGACCTACGCGACCTGGTGGATCCGTCAGGCCTGCCAGCGCGCGGTCGCGAACCAGTCGAAGACGATCCGCATCCCGGTGCACGTCCAGGAGCGGCGCATCAAGCTCAACCGCGCGTCCGCGGAGCTCCAGGCCAAGCTCGGCCGCGAGGCGACCGTCGACGAGCTCGCCGAGGCGACCCGCCTCAAGCGCGAGCACGTCGAGGAGGCTCTCGATGCGGTCGACTCGGTCTCGCTGAACCAGGGGCTCGGCTCCGACAGCGATTCGGAGCTCGGCGACCTGTTCGCCGACGAGACGTCGGCCGACCCGGCCGAGGAGGCCGCGGAGGCGCTCCGGCGTCAGCGCGTCCAGCGTGCGGTGGCCGACCTGCCCGAGCGGCAGCGCCGGATCATCGAGCTGCGCTTCGGCTTCGGCGGCGAGTCCGCGTCGCTCGAGACGATCGGCAAGGAGCTCGGACTGACGCGCGAACGCGTACGTCAGCTCGAGACCGAGGCGCTCATGCGCCTGCAGCTCGAGCTCGGCGACGAGCTCGCCAGCGCTGCCTGACTAGGTCGAACGGCTAGTGGCCATGGCTTCCGCCGTGGCCATTGCCGTTCCCGTTTCCATTTCCGCCGTCGCCACCCTGGCTCTGGCCGCCGCCCTGGCCCTGGCCCTGGTCGCCGCCCTGACCCTG
>DASUIG010000034.1:0-53731 GCA_036273155.1 Gaiellaceae bacterium
CACGGGTTGGTGGTCGAAGGACTGGTGGGGCGACTGGGCCGATCCCGGCGTCCTGTTCACGCCTGCGGCCACCCTCGAGCTCTTCGCCTGGATGGCGGCGACTCCGCCGCCCGCGAGCTAGCCTGTGCATATGACAGAGACGATTGAGGCGCCTGCCGCTTTGAGGCAGATCAACCATTGGATCGGCGGCCGCGCGGTCGCCGGCACGTCGGGCCGCAAGGGCCCGGTGTACAACCCTGCGTCGGGCCGTCAGAGCGGCGAGGTCGACTTCGCGACGGTGGAGGAGGTGGCCGCGGCCGTGCAGGCTGCGAAGGCTGCCTTCGTCACGTGGCGGGAGTACTCGCTCGCGAAGCGGGCCGAGATCTTCTTCCGCATCCGCGAGCTCGTGCACGAGCGTCGTGAGGAGATGGCGCGGATCCTGACGTCGGAGCACGGCAAGGTGTTGTCGGATGCGACGGGCGAGGTGACGCGCGGCCTCGAGGTGATCGAGTTCTGTTGCGGTCTGCCGACGTTGTTGAAGTCGGAGTTCTCGGAGCAGGCATCGACGGGCATCGATGTGTACTCGATCCGGCAGCCGCTCGGTGTTGTGGCGGGGATCACGCCGTTCAACTTCCCGGCGATGGTCCCGATGTGGATGTGGGCGCCCGCGATCGCGTGTGGGAACGCGTTCGTGTTGAAGCCGTCGGAGAAGGATCCGTCTGCGTCTGTGTGGACGGCGGAGTTGTTGAAGGAGGCGGGGCTGCCGGACGGCGTCTTCAACGTCGTGCACGGGGACAAGGTCGCGGTGGACGCGGTGCTCGAGCATGCGGACGTTGCTGCGGTGTCGTTTGTCGGCTCGACGCCGATTGCGCGCTACGTGTACGAGAAGGCGACGGCGGCGGGGAAGCGCTGCCAGGCGCTGGGCGGGGCCAAGAACCACATGATCGTGCTGCCGGACGCGGACATCGACATGGCGGCGGATGCGGCGGTGTCGGCCGCGTACGGGTCGGCCGGGGAGCGCTGCATGGCGGTGTCGATGCTCGTGGCGGTCGGCTCGGTCGCGGATCCGCTGATCGAGGCGATCAAGGAGCGCATCCCGAAGGTGAAGGTCGGGGACGGGATGGATCCGGCCAACGAGATGGGCCCGCTGATCACGCGCGAGCATCGCGAGAAGGTCGCGTCGTATCTCGACGAGGGCAAGGTCCTCGTCGACGGGCGGGAGAACTGCCCCGACGAGGGCTTCTTCCTCGCGCCCTCGCTGATCGACGACGTCAAGCCGGGGATGCGCGCCTACGAGGACGAGATCTTCGGCCCCGTGCTCGGCGTCACGCGGGTCGACACCTACGACGAGGCGGTGCGGCTCGTGAACGAGAGCCCGTACGGCAACGGGACGGCGATCTTCACGCGGGACGGCGGCGCGGCGCGGCGGTTCCAGTTCGACGCGCAGGCCGGCATGGTCGGCATCAACGTCCCGATCCCGGTCCCCGTCGCGTACTACTCGTTCGGCGGCTGGAAGAACTCGCTCTTCGGCGACCGGCACGTCTACGGGCCGGAAGGGATCGACTTCTTCACGCGCGGCAAGGTGGTCACGTCCCGGTGGCCCGATCCCGCGACGTCGAAGGTCGACCTCGGCTTCCCGCAGACGCGCTGATTTCGTGACACTTTAGACGGGGTAACAGTTACCGGCCTTGGGGGCGTCACCGGGACCCCGACGACCGGTAACAGTTACCTGTACGGCGGTGTCACGGAAGTGTCACGGGACGCGGAACGCGAGCAGCAGGGCCGCGCGACGCTTGAACGGGTCGACGGCGGCGACGCGCAGGTGTGCGGTCACGCCGGGCTTGAGGTGGCGGATGCGAACGACGATCGGGATGCTGCCGGGACGGAGCAGCAGCGACTCCTTCGTCACGCCGCCCGCGAGGCCGACGAAGAGATGCGCCTGCGAGGCCACGGTGACGCGCGTGCGGACGACCACCGAGCCGTCGCGCAGCCGCTTCGCCGTCAGCGCCCCGTGCCGATAGACGGTGGGCAGCCCCTCGGCGACGAGGCTCGGGTCGCCCCAGCGGCCCGCCGCGAACGCTGCGATGCGCATCGGCTGTCCGAGGATGACGTGCAGCGTCGTCCCGTCGCTGTACATCCCGGCGATGCCGCCTGCCGGCAGCGTCGGCGCGGCCAGCTTGTCGAGGGCGTGCCAGACCTTGTTGTCGACCGTGTACGCGAGGACGGCGGCGTCCGGCAGCGGGTTCACGTAGGTGAGGTCGATCGGCCACGGCAGCGCAGTGCTCACGCCGGTGACGCCGATGACGACGCCCGTGCCCTGCAACGCCGGCGCACGCTCGCCCGGGAGCAGCGTGACCGTTGAGCCGTCCGGCACGGCGCCCGGCTGCCACGTCACCTGCGCGCGGCCGTCCGTCGTCACGACGGCGCCCGCCTGTCCGGGCGACGCGACGAGGGCGCCGGGAACGGCCGCCGGGACCGGGGCGGACGCAACGAGCCCCGTTGCGGGCGTCGTCGCCGCCTGCGAGCCGCCCGCGCTCGTCGCCGTGACGACGAGCGAGACCGTCGCGCCGATGTCGCCCGGGGTGAGCGTGTACGTCGACTGTGTCGCGCCGGCGATGGCGGCGCACGACGCTCCGCTCGGATCGCAGCGGCGCCACTGGTACGCGAACGCGGTCGGCGAGCCCGTCCACGTTCCGACCGACGAGCTGAGCTGCTGGCCCGCCGTCGTCGTCCCGCCGATGCTCGGCACCGTCGTTGCCACCGGCCGCGCCACCGATCCGCTCCCGCTCGATCCGACCGCGACCGTCGGCGCGGACGCCGTCGCGGCGCCGCCGGAGGTGCTCTGCGCCGTCACGGTGACGATGAGCGCGTGCCCGGCGTCGGCCGCCGTCGGCTTGTACGTGTCGGCGGTCGCGCCCGAGATCGGCGTGCAGTTCGCACCCGCGGCGTCGCATTGCTGCCACTGGTAGGTGAAGGAGACCGGCTTGCCGCCGCTCCACGTCCCGGGGACGGCGACGAGCAGTGAGCCCGTCTTGACCGAACCGAGGATCGTGGGCGGCACGCTCGCCAGCGGCACACCCGTCGCGTAGGGCGCGATTGCGATCGGCCCCGGGTCGAGGCCCGCGTACCGGTCGCCGTCGACGCAGTTGAGGAAACCCGGCACGCTCGCACAGTCCGTCCACTGCCAGAACGTCCAGCCGAGCCCGCCCCAGTTGCCCGCCGGCACGAGCGGCGCTCCGCTCTTCGTCCAGTGCGCGACCCAGAGGCGATATCCGCCGATCGCGAACGCGGACGTGTTGCCGAGCTTCGTCTTCCAGAAGTTCGGCGACGCATACACGAAGCCGCTGACACCCGTGCGCGCCTTCACCTCGTCCAGCCACGCCTGCGCCCACTGCACGAGCGACGTCGGCGAGAGCCCTCCCGACGTCTCGAGGTCGAGCACGGGCGGGAGCTCGCCTGCCTGCGGCTGCGCGATGCTGACGAAGTGATCCGCCTGCGCGACCGCGCTCGCGACGATCGTCGCGGGCCCGGTGCCGCTCGGCCGTCCGAAGTGATACGCGCCGAAACGCAGCCCCATGCCCTCCGCGCCCGCGCGGTTCACCGGATACGTCGCGTCGACGAGCGTCGTCCCTTCCGTCGCCTTCGCGAACGTGAAGCGGTACGACTTCGCCGCGACCTGCGTCCAGTTGATGAGCCCCTGGTAGTGCGAGACGTCGACGCCGTTCGCGTACGTGGCCGCGCCTGCGGGCGCCGCGAGGGCGCCGGCGACGACGAACGCTGCAAGGATCCTGACCCCCAAGACTCGTCCGAGGCTAGCGAACGGCATGTTCAGCGAACGTAAAGCGGCCACTTGACCGCTTTCGCGGCCGGGCGGCGCCCTCCTACGCGATGGTGGCGCGCGCCGGCTTCAGCTCTTCGCCGAAGCGGGCGCGGGCGACGAACTGGCCGACGCCTGGCGACGCGACGAGCTCGTCGTTCTCGAGGAGCACGTGGCCGCGCAGCAGCACGATCTCGGGCGATCCCGTCACCTGGGTGCCCTCGTACAGGTTGTAGTCCACCTTAGAGTGCTGCGCCTTCGCCGAGATCGTCACCTGCTTCTGCGGATCGAAGACGACGAGGTCTGCGTCGGAGCCGACGGCGATCGTGCCCTTGCGCGGATAGAGGCCGAAGAGCTTCGCCGGGTTCGTCGCGAGCAGCTCGACCATGCGATTCAGCGAGATGCGCCCGGTGCGCACGCCGAATTCGTGAATCATCTGTAGCCGGTTCTCGAGGCCGGGACCGCCGTTCGGAATCTTCGAGAAGTCGTCCTTGCCGAGCGTCTTCTGCGTATCGAAGCGGAACGCGCAGTGGTCGGTGGAGATCGCCGACAGCGCGTCGGTGCGCACCGCGTTCCAGAGGACGTCCCAGTTCGCCTTGTCGCGCACCGGCGGCGAGAAGACGTACTTCGCGCCCTCGAAGTTCGGCTTGGCGATGTCGTCGAGCGAGGTGAAGAAGTACTGCGTGCACGTCTCGCCCCACACGTCCCAGCCCTTCTCTCGCGCGGCGGCGATCGGCTCGACCGACTCCTTGCACGACACGTGGACGACGTAGAGCGGAGCGCCGGCGAGGTGCGCGAGCTGAATCGCACGGTTCGTCGCCTCGCCCTCCGCCTCGGGCGGCCGCGTGAGCGCGTGGTAGAGCGGCTCCGTGTGCCCGGCCTCGAGCGCCTCGCGGACGAGGATGTCGATGACGTCGCCGTTCTCGGCGTGCACCATCACGAGCGCGCCCGTCTTCGCGGCCACCTCCATCGTGCGGTAGAGCGTGTCGTCGTCGACCATGAGCGCGCCCTTGTACGCCATGAAGAGCTTGTACGAGGTGACGCCCTGGTCGGGCAGCGTCGCGAGCTCCTCGAGCGTGCCGCCCTCCGCGAGATCGGTGACCGCCATGTGGTAGCCCATGTCGATCACCTGCTTGCCTGCCGCCTTCGCGCGCCAGTCCTCGAGCGCGTGCGCGAACGTCTGGCCCTTGCCCTGGATGACGAAGTCGACGTGGCAGGTCGTGCCGCCGAACGCCGCCGCCGTCTGCCCGGACTCGACGTCGTCGATCGTCACCGTGCCGCCGAACGGCATGTCGAGATGCGTGTGCGGGTCGATGCAGCCGGGAAGCACGTACTTCCCGGCTGCATCGATCACCTTGTCAGCCTGCACGTCGAGGCTCTCGCCGATCACGGATATCCGCTCGTCGTCGACGAACACGTCCGCGACGTAGTCATCGGCCGCGGTGACGATCCGTCCTCCTCTGATCAGCGTCGACATGTCATGCCTCCTTACTTGCCGCCCGGCGTCAGCTTGACGGCGATCGGCTTGTAGCTCTTGCCGTAGACGTCCAGGCCCTGCTTCTTGAGCCCCGCGACAGCCGCCGCGGCCAGATCGGTCCGGTACGCGCCGGCCGTCGGCGCCTTCTTGATTCCTCCGAACTGCTGGAGGAGCTTCGCCGTCTGCGCGTACGAGGCCTTGTCCATGATGCCGATGCCATCCTTGCTCGGCCAGATCAGCTGGTTGATCTGATTCATCATCCACATCTGGTGGCCGCGCGGCAGCGTCGGGCCCGCCTTGAGCGTGAAGCCGACGCACTGCGCCACGTGATCGCGGCAGTAGATCCAGCCGGCGAGCGTTGCGCCGATCACCTTCTCGGCGATCTGCTGGTGAGCCTTGCTCGCCAGATAGGACTCGGTCGAGAAGAGGTTGTCCTCGAGCATGCCCGTGCCGACGTTCTGCATCTTCAACACGTTCAGGTCGGAGAGCTGGAAGAGCTTGCCGGTCTTCGGGTTCTTCGTCTCGAGGACCTGCGCCAGCTCGTTGTAGGTCATCGCCGAGGCCGCGTCGACCTGGTGATTGATGAACAGCCCCATGTCGAACGGCTGCTGGACGATCGTGACGCCCTTGTTGTGCGCCGGGTCCATGCCGTTCTTCGTCAGCGCCGCGAAGAGCTCGTACTGATCGCCGCCGAGCCAGTTCGCGACCTTCTTGTCCTTCATCCTCGCGATCGAGTTGATGCCGGAGGACTTCCAGGTGAGCTCCGTCATGCCCGACCGACTGAAGACCTGGGCGATGTCGACCAGGTTGGTGCCCGTGTCACGTGCGGCGAGCAGGGCGGTCAGCCAGTTGACGCCGAACTGCGCGCGGCCCGAAGCGACAACCTGTCCCGGGACGATCTGCGGGCCGCCGTTCAGGAGCTTCACGTTGAGCCCGGCCGCCTTGTAGTAACCGAGGTCGAGCGCCGCGTAGTAGCCGGCGAACTGCGCCTGCGGCACCCACTGCAACTGAATCGAGACGTTCGTCAACTTCGGCGCCGCCGACGCTGTCGAGCCGCCGCCCGCCCCGGCCGCGAGCGCCGCGGCGAGCACGCCCACGACCATCCACCGCTTCCTCATGCTTCCTCCCTTTCCCTCGATGACCTAGAGCTGATTTCTACTCCTATGTCTCTCTCATGTCAGGTGTCCATCGCACCACCAACCGTTCGGTCCCGACGACGGCGCCGTAGAGCGCGATCCCGAGGAGCGATGCGACGAGGATGCCGGCCCACGCCAGAGAGAACTGGAAGACCTCGGCGGAGCTGTTGATGAGCACGCCGAGCGCGTTCAGCGCGCCGCCGAAGTACTCGCCCACGATCGCGCCGATCATCGCGAGCACGCTCGCCACCTTGAGCGCCGTGAAGACGAACGGCAGCGCCGTCGGGACGCGCACACGCCGCCAGATCTCCAGCTCGCTCGCGGCGTAGGAGCGCATCAGCTCGATCTGGCGCGGCTTCGCGCTGTTCAGCCCGCGCAGGGTGTTCACCATGACCGGTAGGAAGCAGAGGACGCCGGCGACCGCCATCTTCGAGCGCGGCGAGATCGGGTTGAACCAGGCGCCGAAGATCGGGGCGAAGGCGATGATCGGGACGGCGTTCGCGGCGATGAAGATCGGCATCAGCGCCCTGCCGAGGGTGCGGAACCGGCCGACGACGGTCGCGGCGAGGATCCCGAGCCCGGATCCGAGCGCGAAGCCGCCCAGCGCCTCCTTGAACGTGTACCAGCCGGCCGGCCAGAGCGTGTGCCGCTCCGTCCAGAAGACGCTGACGATCGTGCTCGGCTTCGGGAGCAGGAACTGCTGCACGTGGAGCGCGCGCACGATCCCCTCCCACAGCCCGACGACGAGGACGAAGACGACGAGCGCCGGCAGCCACTCAACGATCCGCTTCAAGCAGCTCCTCCTCTTCTGGCAGCAGGTGCTCGCCGCGGCTGCGCAGGAGCTCCCGCACCTTCGTCACGAGCTCGAAGAAGCGCGGCGTGTAGCGCGTCTCCGCCGTCCGCGGCGTCGGCAGGTCGATCTCGACGACGCCTGCGATCCGGCCCGGGCGCGGGCTCATCACGACCACCCGCGTCGAGAGGAAGACGGCCTCCGAGATGGAGTGCGTGACGAAGACGACGGTCGAGCCGAGCTTTTCCCAGACGGAGAGCAGCTCGAGGTTGAGCCGCTCCCTCGTCATCTCGTCGAGCGCGCCGAACGGCTCGTCCATGAGCAGGAGCGCAGGCTCGAACGAGAGCGCACGCGCGATGGAGACGCGCTGCTGCATCCCGCCCGAGAGCTGCCACGGATGATGATCCGCGAACGACCGCAGCTCGACGAGGTCGAGCATCTCCTCGACGCGGGTCTTGCGGCGTTCGCGATCCCAGCCGAGCATCTCGAGCGGCAGCGCGATGTTCTTCGCGACCGTACGCCAGTCGAAGAGGACGGAGTCCTGGAACACGATGCCGTAGTCGCCGTCCTTGCGCGCTCGGTGCGCCGGCTTGCCGTTCACGGTCACTGTGCCGCTCGTGGGTGGAGTGAGGTCGCCGATGACGCGGAGCAGCGTCGACTTGCCGCAACCCGAAGGGCCGATGAGCGAGACGAACTCGCCGGGCTGGAGCTCGAGCTCGATGTTCTCGAGTGCGGTGACGTTGCCCTGCGCGAATGTCTTCGTCACCCCCGCGATCTCGACAACGTTCATGCGACGTTCTCCGGGGCGCGGCGCACGATCGCCTTTTCGGCGACGACGACCAGCACGAAGAAAGCGATCCCGAGGAATGCGGCGATCACGTCCGTCGCCCACAGCTCCTGCGGCTCGATCGAGTAGTACTGGTTGAAGTTGAAGATCGCGCCGCCGAGGCCGTTCTGGAGGCCGGTGGGAAGTTCGCCGATGATCGCGCCGACGACGCTCGCCGTCGCGGAGAGGCGGAGCGCCGAGAAGAGGTACGGAAGGGACGACGGGACGCGCAGCTTCCAGAGCACGCTCCAGCGGCTCGCCGCGTACGTCCGCATCAGCTCCAGCGCGCGATGGTCGGCGGCCTGGAGCCCGCGCAGCGTGTTGATCGTCACCGGGAAGAAGGTGAGGTAGGTCGCGATCACGGCGACCGCCCCCCAGCCCTGCAGCGGCAGGGGCAGCTTCGGGTTGACCCAGACGACGACCATCGGCGCGATCGCGAGGATCGGGACCGTCTGGCTGGCGACGATGTAGGGCAGGAAGCCGCGCTGGAGCAAGCGCGAGTGGACGAGGAGGACGGCGAGGACGAACCCGATGACTGCGCCGACGCCGAAACCGGCGGCCGCCTCCTTCGCCGTGAAGGCCGTCTTGTGCAGCAGCACGTTGATCAGTGACGGCTGGTTGACCTGGGCGGGCTGGCCGAACGCCTTGAAGATCGTCCAGACGTGCGGCATCGAAGTGTCGTTGACGGCGAAGGGCCACGTCCAGCCGGCTGTCGCCCAGATCCAGTGGTACAGCTCCCAGAGCCCGACGAGCGCGAGCGCGGCGGCGGCGACGGTGGAAGCACGACGAAGGGCAGCGGTCACGCAGTGTTCTTATCAGGGTTAGGCGGGCGCGGGTAACCCGAGGACTCGGCACGCCCACGGCAGCGCAACTTCGAGCTGCTGCAGCTGGAAGATGCGCACGCGCGGCGCGCCCTCGGGCGGCGGAAGGCCTGCGCGCGACGCGAAGAAGCCCGCAAGGTAGGCGGCGAAGTCCGCCGTGCCCGGGACCCGTCGCGCGACCTCGTCCGGCTCGGGACCGCCGTCGAGGCGCAGGCTCGGCAGCCAGTACGCGATGTCTGCGGCGGGGTTGCCGATCGTCGCGTGGTTCCAGTCGAAGAGCACCGCTCGGCCGTCGCGGATGCAGAGGTTGTCACCGCGCACGTCGCAATGGAGGACGGCGTCGCCGGCGAGCGGCGTCCGTGCGGTCGCGTCGACGAGCGCAGGCAGCGCCCGGTCGAGCCAGTCCGTCCCTGCGACCCCGAGCGACAGGAACGGCGCCGGGTCCTCGGCGACTCGTTCCCAGCTCGGCAGGCGGCGGTCCTCGAAGCGCGGCAGGGGCGCATGCGTCGGCGTCCGCGCGAGCTCGTCGAGGGCGGCGATGACCGCGTCGACGTCGGCCTCGGTCCACGGCGGAACCCAGCGTGCGTCGCTCAGATCCTCGAGCACGAGCAGGGGCCGGTCGTCGTCCTCCCAGGCGAGCAGCGCCGGCATGAACGGGCCCGAGATCGCTGCGTAGACGCGCTCCTCGTCGCGCAGCCACGTCGGGCAGGGCTCGACCGCAGCAGCGTGCTTGAGGAAGGCGCGCGAGCCGTCTGCGAGCTCCACCGTCCAGTGCTCGTTCGTCGCGTAGCCGCGCGTCTCGACCCGAGTCCAGGCGGTCGCCTCGGAACCGAGCAGGCGCTCCGCGCGGATGACGGCCTCGGGCTTCATCGGCCCAGTTTGTAGGATCGCCGCGTGCCGCTCGACCCCGCCCGCACCGTCGCCGATCTGAAAGAGCTGCGCGAGCTCACCGGCGACGAGAACGGCGCACAGCGGGTCGCGTGGACCGACACGTGGGAGCGCGCGCGCGAATGGTTGCGCGGCAAGGTGGCGGACACGGGCGCGGTGGAGGAGATCGACGAGGCCGGGAACCAGTGGTTCACGCTCGCCGGCGACTCGGAGCGCGCGCTGCTGCTGGGCGGCCACATCGACTCGGTGCCGAACGGCGGCTGGCTCGACGGGTGCCTCAACGTGATGGCCGCGGTCGAAGTCCTGCGCCGGCTCGCGGAAGAGGGCCGGCCGCCGCTGACCGTACGTGTCGTCAACTGGGCGGACGAGGAAGGCGCGCGCTTCGGGCGCTCGCTCTTCGGCTCATCGGCGGCGTGCGGATCGATGGACGACCAGGACGAGCTGCGGCAGAAGCGGGACGCGAACGGTGTCGCGCTGCCGGATGCGCTCGCGGAGCACGGGGTCGACCTCGACAACGCGCTCGCGGCGCGGAAGCAGATGGAGAACGCGGCTGCGTACCTCGAGCTGCACATCGAGCAGGGGCCGGTCCTGGAATCGATGGATCTCCCGCTCGGCGTCGTCCTCGGCACGTTCGGCGTCGAGCGCCATCTCGTGAGGTGGAAGGGCCAGGCCGCGCATGCGGGCTCGACGCCGATGGACAAGCGGCGCGACGCGCTCGCCGGAGCGGCGAAGCTCGCGCTCGAGATCCGGCCGATCGCGGCCGAGGTCGGCGACGGCGCGGTGTGCACCTCGGGCGGCGTCGTCTGCAAGCCGGGCATCGTCACCTCGGTGGTGGAGACGGCGGAGCAGCTCCTCGATCAGCGCCACCTCGACGCGGCGAAGCTCGCCCGCCTCCTCGAGCTGGCGCAGGCGGCCGGCGAGCGCTTTGCGCGCGAAGAGAACATCGACGTGTCGTGGGACCGGATCTGGAACATCCGGCCGATCCTGTTCGACCGCGCCCTGATCGAGCTCGCGGACGAGTCCATCCGCGAGGTCTCGGGGACGTCGCACCGGCTGCCGAGCGGCCCGCTGCACGACGCGGCCGAGGTCGCGCGCGCGGGGGTGCCGACGGTGATGCTGTTCGTGCAGTCGCTGCGCGGCCTGTCGCACACGAAGCTCGAGGACACGAAGGAGGAGCACCTCGAGCTGTCCGTGCAGGCGCTGGACCGCTTGGCCTCGAAGGCGCTGGGTACGTTCTCGGCATGACGACACTCTTCGGACAGGAGCACGTCGAGCGCTATCGCGAGACGGACGGCGAAGAAGGGCACATCTGGCGGGAAGGGTCGACCATCCTGCTGCTGACGACCAAGGGGCGGAAGACCGGCAACGACACGACGACGCCGCTCATCTACGACCTCGACGGCGACAACCCGGTGATCGTCGCCTCGAAGGGCGGCGCGCCGGAGCATCCGGGCTGGTACCGCAACATCCTCGAGAACCCGCACGTCGAGGTGCAGATCAAGGGCGAGAAGTTCCACGCCCATCCGCGCACGGCGGAGGGCGAGGAGCGCGAGCGGCTCCGGAAGCAGATGAACAAGATGTGGCCGCACTACGACGAGTACCAAGAGAAGACCGACCGCGAGATCCCGGTCGTCGTGCTCGAGCGCGCGCACCACTGACCTGACGCTTCTTTAGGCTCGTCAGTCGTGGACCGGCGGGCAGCCATCGGCGGCTTCGGCGTGGGCGCCGCCGTGGGCTGGAACATCGCCGCGCTCGGCGCGGTCGCGACGCGGCTCTCGCATGCGTATGACGTCCGCCTCGCGACGGTCGGCCTCTTCGTCACGGTCCAGTTCGTCGTGCACATGGCGATGCAGATCCCGGGCGGGCGCATGGCCGACCGCTTCGGCGCACGGCGCTCGGCCCTCGTCGGCGTGGCGGTGATCGCCGCCGGAAACGCGATCTCGCTCATCTCGCCGACCTTCGCGCTCGCCTTCGGCGGCCGCGCGATCGTCGGCCTCGGTACCGGCATCGCGTTCGTGTCCGGCAGCGACTACGTGCGTGCGAGCCGGGGCTCGCCCTTCCAGCAGGGCGTGTACGGCAGCGCGTCGGTGCTCGCGCCGGGTATCGCGCTCGCGGTCGTTCCTTCGATCGGCGGGTTCCGCGCGCCCTACGAGACTGCGATCGCCGTCGCCGCGCTGTCGTTTCTCGCGCTCGCCGTCGCGCCGCGTGCACCGCGGACGCTGCGTCACGCGGGGGAACGACTCCGGGGAGACCTCTTCCGCGACGGACGGCTGTACCACTTCGGCGCAATCCACGCGCTCTCGTTCGGGTTCAGCGTCGTCGTCGGCAACTGGGTGGTGACGCTCCTCGAGCATCACGGGCAATCGAAAGGCGTCGCCGCCGCGGTCGGCTCGCTCACGCTGCTGCTCGGCTTCTTCACGCGCATCGCCGGCGGCTCGATCCTCAGCCGCGCGACTGCGTCGCGATGGGTCGCGGGCAGCCTCGTCGCCGGCGGCGCGGCCGCAGTCGCCCTGGCGACGCCGCTTCCGCTGGCCGGCCTCGTCGCGGCCTCGGCGATCGTCGGGCTCGCGGCCGGCATCCCGTTCGCGATGGCCTTCGCAGGCGCGGCGGCGGCGCGCCCGGACGCGCCCGGTGCCGCGGTCGGCTTCGTCAACGCCATGGCGTCCTTCGTGATCGTCGTCGGCACGCCGCTGGTGGGGCTCACGTTCTCGCTTCCCGGCGACGGCCGCATCGGCTTCGTCGCCATGGGGATCCTCGCCGCGCTCGCCTCGCTCGCCACGCCGCGGTATCTTGCGACGGCATGATCAGCTTCGGCGTCACCGTCCTTCCCGACCCGCCGTGGACGCGCTGGCTCGAGCTCATCCAGCTCGCCGAGAAGCACGGCTTCGAGCACGCGTGGACGTACGACTCGCACGTCCTCTGGCAGGAGTCGATCCCGACGCTCGCGGTCGCCGCGCGCGAGACCTCGAAGATCAAGCTCGGCCACTTCGTCACGAATCCGGCGACGCGCGACCCGACGGTGCTGGCGAGCTCGTACGCGACACTGCACGACCTCTCCGACGGCCGCATGGTGATGGGTGTCGGCCGCGGCGACTCCGCGGTTCGCTACATCGGCCGCCAGCCGATGAAGGTGGCGGACTTCGAACGCGCACTCGCGATGGTCAAGGAGTTCATGAACGGCCGCGAGGTCGACTGGAACGACAAGCAGCTCCAGCTCAAGTGGGTGCGAGAGGAGCTGCCCGAGATCCCGATGTGGGTCGCCGGCTACGGGCCGAAGGCGCTCGGCGTCGCGGGGCGCGTCGGCGACGGCGTCATCATCCAGCTCGCCGATCCCGAGATCATCACGTGGATCATGGACACGGCGCGGCGCGCGGCGAAGGAAGCAGGCCGCGACCCGTCGCAGCTGAAGTGCATCGTCGGCGCGCCGAGCCACGTCACCGACGACCTCGCCGACGCGCGCGACCAGGTGCGCTGGTTCCCGGCGATGGTCTCGAACCACGTGATGGATCTCATCGAGCGGTACGGCACCGACGGCAGCACCGTGCCGAAGGCGCTCACCGACTACGTGCAGGCGCGAAAGTTCTACGACTACAACGACCACTCGCGGGTGGGAGCGAAGCACGGCGAGTTCGTGACCGACGAGATCTGCGACCGCTTCTGTGTCATCGGCAACACCGAGCAGATCAAGGCGAAGCTGAAGTCGCTCGAGGACGTCGGCGTCGACCAGTTCAACGTCTACCTCATGACTCACGGCCAGGAGGAGACGCTGGCGGCCTACGGTGCCGACGTCATCCCGTCGTTCGCGGGAGTCGCAGCGTAGGTGCGGCTCGCCGACGCGCAGGACGTCCCACTCCTGCGCGCGATGCTCTACGAGGCATTTGCGTGGCGGGGCGACCCTGGGTTGCCGCCGCTGGAAGACGCCCTCGCGCTGCCCGAGATCGGGCGCTACATCGACGGCTGGGGCAGACCGTTCGATCTGGGCGTCATCGCCGATGGTGACGTCGGCGCAGCGTGGATTCGCCTCTTCACGAACGACGACCACGGGTACGGGTTCGTCGGTCCGCACGTGCCCGAGCTGACGATCGGCGTTTCGCCTGCCGCGCGCGGTCGCGGTGTCGGTACCGCGCTGCTCGCCGAGCTGCTCGCGCGCGCCCAGGCGGCCGGCCACCCATCCATCAGCCTGAGCGTGGAGCCCGATAACCCGGCCGTCCATCTCTACGAGCGCTCCGGCTTCGTCCGCGTCGGTCACGCCGGGACCTCGTGGACGATGCAACGTATCCTCGGCTGATGCTGGAGCTCAGGGCGTTGCTCGAGATGCGGCAGGCGACGCCGCTCTCGTTTTCTCCCGACGGGAGCGAGCTGCTCGTCGCCTCGAACGCTCCGGGAACGACGCAGCTCTTCGTCGTGCCGGGGATGCGACAGGTCACCTTCGACGAGGAGGCGGTGACGGGCCAGTTCCTTCCGGACGGAAGGATCCTCGTCGAGCGCGACGCGGGCGGGAACGAGCGTACGCAGCTGTACGTCGGCGACGAGCCGCTCGTCGTCGATCTCCAGTACAAGCACGACACGCCGCACGCACGCGGCCGCACCCTCGCGTACTCGACCAACCGTCGCAACGGCGTCGACTTCGACATCGTCGCGCGAGACCTCGAGAGCGGGGAGGAGCGGACGTTCGTCTTCGAGGGGTACGTCGCGGTGGCCGCGATCTCACCGGACGGACGCCGCATCGTCGCCGAGCGCGCAGGTGAGCGCAGCGGCGACAACGACCTCTACCTCTGCGACGCCGACACGGGCGGCATCGAGCATCTGACGCCGCACGACGAGACGGCGGAGCACGTCACGCCGGTGTTCAAGGGCGACGAGCTTGTATGGGCGTCGAACGACGGGCGCGACACGCTCGCCGTTGGAGGGATCGAGTCGCGCTGGGATCTCACGTGCGCCGCCGACGCCGCGGGCCGCTCGCTCCTCGTGATCGCGAACGAGGACGGGTACTCGCGGCTCACGATCGACGGCGCCGACGTCCCGTTGCCGGGGAAAGGCGTCGTTGAGTCGCCGGTCTTCTCGCCGAACGGCTCGAAGCTCGCCTACGGGTTCTCGACGCCGACACAGCCGTTCGACGTCTACGTGTACGACCTCGACGCGCGCGAGACGGAGCGCGTGACGACGAGCTCCACGCCGCCGGCCGGGCTCGTGGAGCCGAAGCTGCATCGCTTCGAGAGCTTCGACGGCGAGTCCGTCCCCGTGTTCCTCTTCACGCCGCCGGGGGAGGGGCCGTTCCCGGCTGTCGTGATGGTGCACGGCGGGCCGGAGGCGCAATACCTGCCGCACTGGCACGTGAACTACGCGCCGCTGACGCAGCATCTCCTGTCGCGCGGCTACGCGGTCGCGGCGCCGAACGTGCGCGGCTCGACCGGATACGGGAAGCGGTACGAGCATCTCGACGACATCGGCCTACGGCTCGACTCGGTGCGCGACCTCGCGGCGCTGCACCACTGGCTCGCGGCGCGCCCGGAGATCGACAGCTCGCGCTCCGTGCTGTACGGGCGCTCGTACGGCGGGTACATGGTGCTCGCAGGGCTTGCGTTCCAGCCGCAGCTGTGGGCGGCTGGCATCGAGTCGGTCGGCATCTCGAACTTCGTCACGTTCCTCGAGAACACGTCGCCGTACCGGCGGGCCGTGCGCGAGCGCGAGTACGGGTCGCTGGAACGCGACCGCGACTTCCTGGTCGAGGCGTCGCCGATCACGCACGTGGACGCGATCCGCGCGCCCTTGTTCATCCAGCACGGCGCGAACGACCCGCGAGTCCCGCTGTCGGAGTCGGAGGAAATCGCGCGCGTGCTGCGCGAGAAGGGGATCCGGTGCGAGCTCGTCGTCTATTCGGACGAGGGGCACTCGATCGCGAAGCTCTCGAACCGGATCGACTCGTTCACGCGGGCGGTCGCGTTCCTCGACGAGGTGCTCGCGGGCTAGGCCGATACCATGAGCCGCCCGGGCGCCTTGGCCGAGTGGTTAGGCACAGGTCTGCAAAACCTGGTACACCGGTTCGACTCCGGTAGGCGCCTCTCTCGTGCATGGTTGCCCGGAAACCCGCTCCAGCAGCGGCTTTCCGCGTCTCTCGGGCCCGCGCTCGGGTTCCCGCTCCGAACCGCTCTCAGCCGCTCCGCGGGGGTACTGGGGCGCATTTGGGCTGCGCCATGGAGCCGAGGGAAGGCGAGGATCTACGATCGCGCGGATGGCATCTCGGGCCGCCGAGCCCTCCCGGAAGCAGATCCGCAAGGCCGCCTCGCGATTGCGGGATTGGTGGACTGACCCAGACGACGATTCGGTCACTGAGGATGTCCTCGCGGCCTGGATCATCGTCCGCGACTACCGAGCGACATTCCAGAGGCCGCTCGACAACGTGACGATCCAGCTCCGTCGGTTCGTTGGATACGAGGTCGACGAGGTGATCGTCGCGCAGCGGCTGAAGCGCATGCCGACGATCCTCGCCAAGCTCGAGCGCCAGCCGACGATGGACATCACCCGAATGCAGGACATCGGCGGCTGCCGGGCGGTTCTACCGTCGGCTGCCAAGGTAGAGGCCGTGCTCAACCGCATCGGAAAGCATTGGCCCGTCGAGCGTGTCTACAACTACGTCGCCGATCCGAAGCCGAGCGGGTATCGAGCTGTTCACGTCTCCGTCGTCCGCGACGGCCGGCTGATCGAGATCCAGTTCAGAACGCCCGCGCAGCAGTCTTGGGCCGCAGCCGTCGAGCGCGCCGGCGCGCGCCTACGCGTGAGCGTCAAGGATGGCCAGGGCCCCGAGCCGCTCCTCCGGTTCTTCCAGCTTCTCGGAGACGCAATGGCCCTTGAGGAGGCCGGCACCCCGGTCGATGATGCCCTTGTGGCCGAGATCGAGGGCCTCCAGTGGCAGGTGCGCACTATCCTGACTAGAACTGGGTAGGGTGATCTTGGCATGCCGCTGATCCACTTCCTCTTGGTGTACGACCTCGACAAGCAGGAGCTCGTCGCGGACCCGAAGCAGTTCTCCGATCCCGCGGAGGCGGCGGTCGCATACGCCGAGCTCGAGCAGGCGCATCGGCACGATGCGAACCTCGAGATCGTCCTCATCGGCTCCGACTCGCTCGAGACGATCAAGAGCACGCACGGCAACTACTTCGATGGGAAGCGTCCCGACGCGGAATCGCGGTTCCTCGAAGCTGTCCGCTAAGACACCGCGTCGTCCAGGCCCTCATAGCCGATGCGCACGTCGCTGATGCACCCGGCCGGATGCTCGCTCGATGAGATCGGCGGCTACGTCGGCCACTCGTCGACGTACACCTGCTGCCCGGCATGGCAGCACGGCCGCCGCACGACTCGACGCGTTCCTCATTGCTGGGGCACGTACTGGGGCGCAAGGCGTCTAGGCCGCATGGTTGAGCCTTGATGTACGTGGCTGCAAAAACCTGGTACACCGGTTCGACTCCGGTAGGCGCCTCTCATACGAAAATCTGACCTCGGCGCTCCGGATCTCATCCGGCGGCGGCTCATCGTGGGAATCGCTCCGAAGCGCTCTTGCGGCGAGCGAATCGGTAGAGATCGCGGAATGTCCAAGCGAGCCAGAGGCCGGAGACTGCGGCGTCTCCCCTCTGGCTTGATCCGTCGAGCGCTCCTGATGTGGCCTGTCAGCCATTCCGCGCCGCGGCGCAACGTGCCGCGACGTAGCGGGCCAACCGGACCGGGATGGTGTGCGTCGGGAGGAGGTGGCGGTATCGGCGCGCGAGCCGCATCGTCGCGACGATGCCGAGGACGATGCCCGCGAGGAGGAGCACGTCTGCGAGGTTGAACGCCGCGTCTCCGACGACGAACGGATTCGGGACGACACCGTGATGGAGGGCAGCCGACGCGAGGTTGCTGGCGAGCCCGCCGGCGAAGACGCCCGCGGCGAAGGCAAGCAGGCGCGACGGCAGGCGTGCGGCGAGCGGCGACGCGACGAGGAGGACGAGCGAGGCGATGGCCCAGGTCGCCGACCGGTGATGCGAGAGCTGCGACGGCAGCGCCGCCTTCACGATGAGGTCGGTGGCCGTCAAGAGCGCCGCTGCGCCCACGACGATCCCGAACCGCGTGCTCACGGGATGGGCATCGGCCGCGGCCGGGCGCGCCTCGACCCTCAGACGTTCACCTCTTCGGAGCGCCGCCGAAACACGTTCGGCGTTGTCGATGTGTCAGACGTGCGACGCGATGTACGTCGGCTGCATGCTTTCAGTGTGCCTGGACGATGCGAGCCCGAATCACCGAATCGAGCTTCGGAAAGCGTTTCTCGAGGAATGCGTTCCCCTGGGCCGCGATGTTGCCCTGCAGGTTCGTGACCTGCTCCCCGTAGCCGCCGTACAGCTTCTGCACGACGGCCATCCCGGTCGTCACCTTCCCGAACGGCGCGAATCCGAGGTGGTCGAGGTTCGCCGCGTTGTTCCCGAGGTTGATGAAGACCTGCGTCGTCCGCGTGTTCGGCCCCGCGTCCGCGTACGTGATCGTCCCGACCGTGTTGGACGCCTGCACGGGATCGTCCTTGATGTTCGCGTTCTGCCACGCCGTCGATACCGACGGGAACCCGCTGATGCCGAACTGGACGACGAAGCCCTTCACGACCCGGAAGAACTCGTTCCCGTCGAAGAAGCGCGCGCGCACGAGGTTGTAGAACCGGTCGGCGCCTCGCGGGGCCAAGCTGCGGTGGACCGTGACGACGAACGTCCCCTTCGTCGTCGTGAACTTCACGCCGTACGTCGCCGGCGCCTTCGCGTGCAGCGCGGCAGGGTGGAGGAGCGCAGGCGGCGGAGACGGCGGTGTCGCGAAGAGCATCCGGCCAGCCTAACCCGGACCTTGATTGCCACCAGTCAAATCTGATACGTAACGGCCGTCACATAATCGACGGGGAGGCCGGCTCGTGGCTCAGTGGGCGCTCTACCTGCTCATCTTCGGGCCGGCTGGAGGCGCCGGCGTCCTCGTCGCGGCCCGTTGGCTGCTTCCGACACCCGGCCCGTGCACGCTCATGAGCAGGCTCGGGCCGGCAGACTGGAGCTTCTCGAAGAGTTGGGCTTCGAACATCACTGTCGTCGGCGCGCTGCTCGGCACGATCTTGTCGGCCGGCGTCCTACCCGATACGACGAAGGTCTCGAAAGCCACATACGCCGGGCTCAACCTGTTCTTCGGCGTGCTCATCTTGATCGCCCCGCTTCTGTACACCGCCACGCAGAACGCGGTCGACGTGCACCGCCGGCAGCCGGAGAAGGAAACGCAATACCAGGGATACGTCCTCGCCTTTCTCGTGGCGTCCGCCGTGACGCTCTGGGCCGTCGTGGGCGAGCTCGTGACGGTGCTCCTGCTCTTCCGCGAGATCCGCGTCGGCAACTCCATCCCCGAGCCCGCGATCTGGGTCATGGGTGCCATCGTCGTGCTCGCCTGCCTCTTGCTCGCGCGTTACGCGTGGACGACGATCGACACCGTCATCACGACTGAATGTGAGCTCCGCCCTGCACGTCAGGCTCGCAAGCGCGAGGTGCATGAGCGCATGCTCGCGCGCCGGTCGCCGGCGGCTGCATCGGTGCCTGCCCTCGAGGAGATCGAGCCGGCGCGTGCGGCCTGGCCGCTCCTCTAGGTTCTAGAAGTTCCGGCGGTAGAACAGGAAGCCGAGCGGCAGAATCCCGCCCAGCGCGAACCACGGTGCGAGGGCGATCCGCGCATACGCGTTGACGTGCGCGACCGTCGAGCCGTGCCCGAGCCTCTTGTGTGCGACCTCGACCAGCTGCCCGAACTGGCTCTCGTCGACGACCGACCCGCTCGAGAGGCCGGCCGCATGCTGCAGGAGCGCGGCACTCGACGGATCCGGGAGATAGAACGGGTCCACGCGCCCGCGGCGATAGATGTGCTCGCCGGACGCCCACACGTGCACGAACACCGGCTCGAGCTCGTGTCCGATGCCGAGCGCGTAGAGCTCCAGATCCTTCGTCGCCTCCCCGTCGGTGAAGACGACGAGGAGCCGGTGCTTGACCGCGTCCGAGAAGAAGTGCGAGCTGATCACCGGCACGAGGGCCTGGAGGTTCGTGGCACGGTTGCGGCGGTACGCCTGCGTCGGCGGCGGCTCGTCGATCCCGACCGACTGAGCGAGCGTGCGTTCGAAGAGCGCGGGGTCGGTCGTCGGCATGAGGTCGGGGAGCACGCGGTCGGTCATCGTCGCGAGGCCGACGGACACGTCGCCGAGCGCGGCCTGCAGGCGGAGGGCGAGCCGCTTCGCGCGCACGAGTCGCGTCGGCTTCCCCGGCCCGGCGGTCGCCTTCATGGACTCGGACGTGTCGATGACGATGAAGGCCTGCGCGTCGCCGCGCTCGCGCACGAGCTGCTGCCGCACGACGACGGGCTGCGCCGCCGCTACGGCGACGAGCGCGGGCAGGAGGATGAGCGCGCCCGCGACGGGTGCGAACGCTCGACGGCCCGGCCCTCGCAGCCGGAGAGCGGCGCGGACCCGCTCCGACCGGCGCTCGGTCGCGAGGAGCGCCGCGAGCGGCGCGGCGGCGGCGACCGCGAACACCGCGTCCACCGGCGTGAGGAACGAGACGCCGAACAGCCCGAGCACCATCAGTAACCGTTGCCGGTCTGCACGGTGCCGTGCCCGCGGCCGAAGCCGAAGCCGGCGTGCGCGTCTTTCCCGATCGGACCCTTGCCCGGCCGCGTGACCCGCAGCACGAGCTCGAGATTCAGCTTCGCCGCGGTGTCGCCGGGGTCGAGGTCGATCGCCTGCTGGAAGTACTGGATCGACTGCTTGAGCACCTGGATCTGCGCAGTCTGGCTGCCGGCCGAGATCGGCGTCGTGATCACGAGCACGCCCAGCAGGTTCGCCGCGCTCGACCGCTCGGCGGCGGTCTTCGCAGCGCTCATGAGGTCGAGCAGCTGTCCTTGAGCACTTGCGCGGAGGCGCGGCAGGTCCTCCTGCGACTGCGGATTGGCGCCGATGTGCGTGTACCAGAACGACTGCAGGGCGCGGCGCCACGCAATCGTGTCGCTCGTCTGGAGCAACGCGCCGGCCGGGTCGCCCGGCAGGATCGTCGCCGGCTTCCAGAGTGCGCCGTGGTCGGGCAGCGCGCGGAAGCGGATGTCGTCGCGGCGCACCGAGGCCTGCCACGAGCGCGCGTCGAACGCGAAGAGCACGAGGAGCGTCGCGAGACCTGCGAGCAGCAGCACCGCGACGCCGAACCCGTGACGACGGACGTAGGTCATGCGGGCTCCACGACGAGGCGCGCGTTCCAGCGCTCGTTGCCGGCGAGCAGCAGCACGAGGACGACGCCGAGTGCGAGCAGTGCCCACGGCGCCGCGGCCGTGACCGGTTGCACGTGCTTGTGGGCTCCGTGCGCGAACGCGGAGGGAGCCACGAACGAGTTGAGGCCGAACAGCGCGGCGAAATAGTTCTTGTTGGACGATTCGGCGAAGAGCGGGACGATGCGCACCGGCAGGTGCTCGCGATGCAGGAGCAGCGCCTCCGCGTCCAGCTGCGGCTGATCGGCCACCGAGTCGTCGAGGTCGCTGACGAGGAGGATGGCGCCGTGCTCGACGTGCGCGCGCTTGAGGGCGTTGTCGGCGGCGATGAGGCCGGACGAGATGCGCGTGCCGCCGCTGAACTGGTCCCACGGCGACTGCGCGAAGACCGGATTGCCGCCGTAGAAGCGGATGGGGACGAAGAACGGGATGAACTGCAGCAGCGCTCCCGGCGGCGAGTTCGGCGGCAGCAGCTCGTACGCCGTGTCGGAGAACATGACGAGACAGATCGACTGGTTCGCGTTCACGATCCCGCGCAGCGTCGTCGCGACGCGCTCGTACACCGGCCCGGAGATGCTCGCTGACATGTCGAGCACGACGCAGCCCGTCGTCGCGCCCGAAGGAAGGACGGCTGCGCGGCCGGTGCCCGCCGAGCGGGCGAGGAGGACGATGCCGGCCAGCGTCGCCGCCAGCGCGGCTGCGAGGACGACGCGCCCGGCGGAGGTGCGCAGCATCGGCGATCGCAGCTCGTGCAGGTCGGCGAGCTCGACCGGGCCGCGGCGGTGGGCGGTCGGCAGTCTCACGTCCCGCGTCCCTTCTCGCGCGCCTGCTCCGTGAACGCCTCCACTTCCTCGTCCTCGGGCACGTGCTGCGACCACGCGAGCTCGTGCGCGGCCTGCGAGAGCTCGTCCACGGCCGGCACCACGCCCAGTTCGCTCGCGACACGCTCGAACGCCTTGCGCTGCAACGTCTCGTCGCCGTGCGCGTGCGCCCATGCGAGCAACGCCAGTGCGCGATCGAGCGTCGATCCCTCGAGCGCCTCGGGACCCGCAACGCGCGGACGCAGCACGCGATACCAGCGCGCGGCTGCGGCCAGAGCGCCGAGCGCTGCGAGGCCGGCAAGTCCGAGCGCGAGCCAGAAGAGGAGCGACGGCGACACGCGGAACGTCGGCGCTGCGACAGGCGCGAGCCGGTACTGCCAGTCGTACTTGCGCGCGTTCAGCAGCGCCGACTCGACACCGGGGCTGACCTGCGAGAGCACCTCGACCGCGGGCCATGTGGCGCCGACGGTGTATTCGCGCTTGCCGCTCGTCCGCATGTAGTCGACGTGCGCGGACGGGAACCGGAAGACGTGCAGCGTCTCGCTGGGTGGGAAGACCGGCACGCACCGCGCGGTGAGGCAGCGGAGCTTCCACGTCCACGTGAGTTGCTCGAAGCGGCCGACCTGCAGCCGCAGCACGGTCGGTCCCGTAACCACGGTGTAGGGCGCGAAGCCGGCGCGCACGCGCAGCAGCTTCGGGTCGACCCAGCGCGTGTCGGCGACGACCGCGAGCTTTGCGGAGAGCGTGTCGCCGAAGAGGTGGACGGTCGGCTGGATGCTCGCGTACGCCTTGAGCGGCTGCCCCTCGCCGACCACCGAGCCGGACGAGTGGAACGGCATCCCGGGATGGCTCTGGAAGGCCGGCGGAGTGACCTGCGGCGGTCCGTTCGACGCAGCTGCCCCGCCGGCGAGGACGAGTGCAGCCCCGACGACTGCGAGCGCCGCTCTCACGCGATCGCTCCGCGCCACATCTGGCGCAGGTCGGCCCAGCGCAGGAACGACGCGAGCAGGTCTGCGTGCTCGTGCGAACGCGCCTCGACCGGCTCGATCCCGAGCGAGCGGAAGTCGCGGACGAGGCTCTCCCACCGCGCCTCGTGCTGCTCGCGCAGGCGCGCAGCCTCCCGTTCCGTGACGTAGACGGGAACGACTCCACCGCCGGGCTGCGCGTACGGGATCGTGATGCCGCCGACGTCGGGGAACGTGCGCTCCCAGACCGGATCCTGGATGACGACGGGCACGAGCTCCCACTGGTGCTCGAGCGCGCGCTGCCAGGCGTCGAGGTCGGGCGGGACGACGAAGTCGGAGAGGACGAAGACGAACGCCTGCGTCGGCAGGTCCCGGCGATGTTCGCCGAGGAAGAAGAGCCCGCGCGCGACGGTGTCGTCGGACGCGCCGAACGGCCGCTCGAACGTTCCCGGGTCGGCGATGCGCTCGCTGCGCGGCGGCCGCCAGTACGGCTCGCCGAGTGCGTAGTCGAGGTAGCCGGTCAGGCTGCGCGCCGCATGCGCGCTCGTCCCGATCAGGTCGAGCGCGGCGAGGATCGCCCGCGGCTTGTCGAGGCTGCGGAACGTCGACGCCGGGATGCCCATCGACGGACGGCGGTCGCAGAGAACGACGACGCGCGGCGCCTCGTCGGCGAATCGCTCGCGCACGATGAAGTGGTCGTCGCCGCGCGCCGCCGAGAGCTTCGCGGACGCGGCCCAGTCCATCCATCCGACGTCGTCACCGGGCCGATATTCGCGCGTGCTCGCGACGTCGGAGCCGATGCCGCGGCGAATGCTGCGCACCCCGCCGAAGGCGAGGCCGATCACGCGTCGCCGCGGGATGAGCGGGAATACGGCTGCGGTCACGCCGAGACGGCCGCCGGCACGTCGAGGTCGATGTCGAAGCCCGGCTTCGGAGCGACCTCGATGCACCGGCGGCGGACGTCGGCGCTCGCCGCCTCCCAGCCGCGATCGCGAATCTCGGCGAGGAAGCTCGGACGGAAGAGGAGCCTGTGCATCAGCACGGGCACGAAGAGGCGCTCGACATCGTCCGGCGTCACGTACCGGCGCGATTGCAGCACCGCCCACGCGCGCGCCGCGCGGTTCAGCGCGAGCGTGCCGCGCACGGAGCTGCCGATGGCGACGATCTCGATCTCGCGCGTCGCACGGACGAGCTCGACGATCCAGCGCGCGACCGCCTCGTGCAGGAAGACGCTTCCCACTGCCGCCCGCAATGTCGCGATCTCCTCGAGGCCGACGACGGGCTCGAGTCGCCCGAGCGGATGGCCGCCGAGCTGCTCGTCGACGATCTGCGCCTCGTGCTCCGCGTCGGGATAGCCGAGCGCCGTCTTGACGAAGAAGCGGTCGAGCTGCGCCTCCGGGAGCGGGAACGTTCCCTCGTACTCGATCGGGTTCTGCGTCGCCATCACGAGGAAGGGATCGCCGAGCGGACGCGTCTCGCCGTCCACCGTCACCTGCTGCTCCGCCATCGCCTCGAGCAGCGCCGACTGCGTCTTCGGCATCGCGCGGTTGATCTCGTCCACGAGGACGACGTTCGCGAACACCGGCCCGGGCCGGAACTCGAAGTCGCGCTCGCGCTGGTTGAAGATCGAGAGGCCGGTGACGTCGGTGGGCTGGAGGTCCGGCGTGCACTGGATGCGCGACGCGTGGGCGCCGCTGATCGATCCGGCGATTGCGCGCGCGAGCACCGTCTTCGCCGTGCCGGGGACGTCCTCGAGCAGCACGTGCCCGCTGCACATGAGCGCGGAGACGATGAGCTTGATCTGCTCCCGCTTCCCGTGGACGACGGTCTCGATGTTGTCCAGCAGGCGCTCGGCGATCGCGTTCGCCGCAGTCAGATCGTCGGCAGCCACAAGAAACCTCCCGTCCGGAAGCCTATTGGGTACTGAGACTGCCGAAAACCGGATTTGTTTAGGGCGCCGACACCACAGGTGCCGGGCAGCGCCAGTACACGAGCCCGGTGTAGAGCCCGGCGTCGGTGCAACCGTTCCGCGTCAGATCGGGCGCGCCCTCGAGCTTGCCCGAGCTGCAGGCCTCGATCTGCTCGCCGTTCGCAAGGGTCTGGGCGACGGTGCACGAGCCGGTCAGCCCCGCGTCGCGCAGGACCCGGCCGTCCTTGATCGCCACCATCCCGGCGGCGACCAGGGCTCCGATGAGGACGATTCTCTTGACCATGCGGCGACTCCCCCTGCCGCAGGTCGGGTCTCAGGCCGATCATCGACCGGCGTCGAGCGGAGCGTTATCCCTCGGACGAGTCGGACCAGACGGTCTCGAACGTCCCGAAGCGGAGCTCCTGCTCGTAGTGGAAACGCGTGTCGTCCACCCGGCGCATGTACTCGTCGCGGTGCGCCGCCGCGAAGGCGTTGTACGCCTCGGCGCTCTCCCAGCGGTCGACCACGAGGTAGCGGCCCGGGATCTCGACGTCGCGCAGGAGCTCGGTGCCGATGTAACCGGGGCCTTGACGGAAGAACTGGGCCCATTCGCCCTCGGCGCCGTACGCGCGCTCGAATCCCTCCGGCTCGCGCACCTCGTAGCTGAAGACGAGGGCTATCACGGCCCGATTGTGACGTTATGGTCCGCGTTGTGAGTGCAGAGGCGATCGTGGAGGAGGGAGAGGACCGGAGCGCGTACGCCGGCGTCCTGCGCTTCTACGAGCTCGCGAAGCACCAGGAATGGGCGGTGCGCGACGTCCCGTGGAACGACCTGCCGCCGGCGCCGGAGGGCAAGGGCACGCCTGAGCGGCGAGCGCGACGGCGTGATGTGTGGCGCTCAGTCGTCATGCAGCAGCTCCAGGCGGACGTGCTGGCGTGCGAGATGGCGGCACAGCTCCTCAACGCCGCGCCCGATCCCGAGGCGCGCCTCTACTACGCGACGATGGTGCAGGACGAGTCGCGCCACACGGAGGCGTGGCTGAAGCTCATCGGCGAGCTCGGCGGGGAGGGGGAGCGCGACCCGCACCTCGACAAGCTCGGCCACATGTTCCTGGAGGCCGACCTGCTCGAGGAGAAGGTCTTCCTCATGCAGGTGTTCTTCGAGCGGCTGATCATCCCGCGCTTTCGGCTGATCGCGCGCTCGTCGCGCGGGACCATCCTCGAAGATCTCTGCAACCGGCTGGCGATCGACGACGGCATCCACCACGGCGCCGGCATGGCGTACGAGCGTGTGCTCCTGCAGGACGCGACGCCGAAGGTGAAGAACACGCTGATCGCGGCCGCGAACCGGATGCTGCCGGAGTTCGCCGCGCACGCGCTCTGGCGGCCGAAGGCGCGCGAGATGATCGGCCATCTGATGGAGGCGCGCGACCGCGAGCGCTTGAAGATGGAGCTGGACCATGGCGTGCGGCTGGCGGCGAGCCTCGGGCTCGACGTCTCCGAAGTCGCCGTTCCCTTCTAGCCGATCTTCGTCAGCGAGATCGTTTCGCGCGGCGTGCAGCGGTCCGCGACCATGTCACCGTTCAGCCTGTGCACCCGCGAGCACGTGCGCCGCGCGAGGACGCGGGGCGGCTGCGGAACGACGCGGTTGGTGTCGGTCACGAGGACCGCGCACCTGCCGTTCCGGCGCTCCACCTGGAACTTGCGTGCGCGGACCGTGTCCACGCCGAACGAGGAGAGCGTGTAGTCGGCCGCCCGGCACCCGTTCTGGAACGAGGAGAGGAGGCATGTCGCCCCCGCGGTGCCGCCGCGGTGGAGCGATCCGGGGCCGATCGAGGCCGGGGCGCAATGCCTGACGCCGCCGGTTCCGGCCGCGATGATGGCGAGGAACAGGAGCATGTGCTCCATACGTTGCCGATTCGGCGAGTCGTCACGCGCCTGTAACACGGGGGCGGGTCCCGACATAGACGGGGTGAGATGCAGCGGTTCGAGCGGATCTACGCGGAGCACCACGGCGCCGTACGGGCGTACGTGCGGCGCCGGGCGCCCGAGGACGCCGTCGACGACCTCGTGTCCGAGACGTTCCTCGTCTGCTGGCGGAAGCTCGACGGCGTTCCCGAGGAGGCCCTGCCGTGGCTGTATGCGGTGGCGCGCAAGACGCTCGCGAACCACCGCCGGAAGCTCGCCCGTGAGGCTCCGCCGCGAGCGGCGACCACGGGTGAGCCGGATCCCGTCGGGGATGGTGCGCTCGCGTCGGCCTTTGGCGCGTTGAGCGAGCGCGACCGCGAGGTGCTGCGGCTGGTGGCCTGGGAGGGACTGTCGCTCCGCGACGCCGCCGTCGTGCTCGGCTGTTCCGCCGTCGCGTGCCGCGTCCGCTATCACCGAGCGAAGTCGCGGCTCGCGTCGCGCCTCGAGGCCGCTGCGTCCTTTCGTCCCGAACCCGAAGGAGTGACCCGATGAGAAACGACGTCATCGCGCGCCTCGCGGCGGCGAATCCCGTCCCCACCGACGTGCCTCTGAACGTGCCGCAGGCGGTGCGCGTCCCGAGGCGGCGTGTAGCCGTTGCGATCGCCTTCGCGGCCGCCGTGGCCGTTCCGACCGTTGCCTTCGCGGGCCGGCTGGGCGACCTGCTCGGCATCACCAACGAGGGCGCGACCGTGTCGACGAGTGATGTCCTCCCGGGAGAGAGCAATCTCGACCAGGCGATGCAGGAGCTGAAGGTCGGCTCGACGATGCAGTACCTCGGGACGTTGAACGGCGTCGCCTTCTACGCGACCCGGAATGCCGACGGCAACTTCTGCTTCGCGATCGACCACGTCGACGCGCAGTTCGAGAAGGGCTTCGGCTGCGACCTGAACGCGGACAACTTCCCGTCCGCGGACGTCCCGGCGCTGACGTTCCCGCCGGTCATGCGCCTCCAGGGAATCGCAGCCGACGGCGTCGCCACTGTTCAGGCGCTGGACGCGAACGGCAACGTGCTCGACTCGACGCCGGTGACGGACAATCTGTTCGTCTCGGATAACCAGCTGCCGCAGGGTGCGGCGGTCGCAATCCGGACGCTCGACGCGAACGGAAACGTGACCTCGACGAGGCGGCTCCCCGGTCACTAGTCCGTGACACAGTCACGGCTAGCGCAGCCCGCCGCGCTCGAAGTGGGCGCGGAAGAAGTTCTCGGAGCCAGCGGTCGCCATTGCCGAGGAGGCTGAGATCTCCAACGCGAGGGCGGCCGCCGCGACGATCTGCGCGAAGCGGTAGACCTTGCCGGCGCCGGCGCAGTCCATGATCGCCAGCCACGCGCGCGTCGTGGGCAGCGTCGTGCCGCCGCCGATGGTCCCGACCTCGAGGCCGGGGAAGCGGATCGAGACGTGCAGCCCGCCCTCGACGCGACGGGCGGTGCCGTGCGCCATCGAGCTGGTGCCGACCATGCCCAGGTCCTGACCCGTCGCCGCGAACACCGCGGCGATCGCGGATGCGGGCGTGAACGCCACCGACTGCATCCCGGAGGCGACGGCGCCGTTCGTTCCCGCCCACGTGAGGTCGGCGAGATCCTCGGCCGTCGTGCGCAGCACGCGGCGAATCGCCTCGTCCGTCAGCGTCGCCTCCGCGATCACGGTCTTGCCGTGACCGGACTGGAAGTACTCGTAGGACGGCTTCTTGTCGCCGCCCATGTTCGCCTCGAGCAACGCGCGCTCGATCGCGACCGGCGCCTGCGGCATCACGAACGCCATGTTCAATGCGTATGCGTTGCGCGTCATCATGTTCGCGCCCACCGCGTCGCCGGTCGTGAAGCGCCAGAGCACGTGGCACATCGGACCGACGACGTGCGTTTTCACCTCGCGCAGCACGGCGAACTTCGACAGCTCGGGGATGTCGGTAGACCGGAGCCACTCGCGCATCTCGTCCACGCGCTCCTCGATCCAGCGCGCGAGCGTGAGCGCGTCGCCGGCGTCTCGGCAGACGAAGCAGGACGCGCGCGTGATCCGGTCGGCGACCACGTGCGTGCGGAAGCCGCCCGACTCCTCTACCGCGCGGGCGCCGCGCTGCAGCGACGCGGTCAGGCTGCCCTCGGTGTGCGCGAGCGGGACGACGACGTCCTCGAGCTCGCGCCCGGTCTCCATGACCTCGCCTGCGTCGGAGAGCTCGTACCGCGCGAGGGCGATCCGGAGCTGTGCGACCGAGACGGGGATCTCGACGAGTCCGGTCACCGACTCGGCGGCGCCCGTGTACGCGCTGAGGTCGACCTCGCCGTCGAGCCCGAGCGCCTCGCGGCGCGCGCGGACCGAGTCGGCATCGTTCTTGCGGGGAAGGCGCATCGAGCGGACGTTATAACCTCGCGTCGTGGCCGCCACGCTCATCGACGGGAAGGCGCTCGCCGCCAGGGTGCGCGAGGAGGTGGCCGCATCGGTGGCCCAGCTCGACCACGTCGGCGTCGCCACCGTGCTCGTCGGCGACGACCCCGCCTCGCACGTCTACATCAGCAGCAAGCAGAAGATGGCGACGGCGGCCGGGATCGAGGCGCGCGACCACCGGATCCCGGCGGACACGACGCAGGCCGACCTCCTCGCCCTCATCGCCGAGATCAACGACGACGACGCCGTCGACGGACTGCTCGTGCAGCTGCCGCTCCCGGATCACATCGACGAGCGCACCGTTATCGAGGCGATCGATCCGGCCAAGGACATCGACGGGATCCACCCGTTCAACGCCGGCCGGCTCCTGGGCGGCAGCCCGACGCTCGTGCCCGCCACCCCGCGCGGGATCATGCGGATGCTCGAGGAGTACCGGATCGACCCGAAGGGCGCCGACGCAGTCGTCATCGGTCGCTCGAACATCGTCGGCCGTCCGATCGCGCAGCTTCTCCTGCACGCGAACGCGACGGTGACCGTCTGCCACTCGCGGACGCAGGACCTCGCCCGACACACGCTCGCGGCCGACATCCTCGTTGCCGCCGTCGGCTCGCTCCACCTCGTCCGCGCGGACATGGTGAAGCCCGGTGCGACGGTGATCGACGTCGGGATGAATCGCACATCGGACGGGCTCTTCGGAGACGTCGACCCGGCTGCAGCGGAACGCGCCGCGTTCATCACGCCGGTCCCCGGCGGCGTCGGCCCGATGACCATCGCGATGGTGCTCCAGAACACCGTCACGGCGGCCCGCGCAAGACGGGCAAAAAACCTTGCAAATCCCGCTCACTGAGCTAAGATCGGCGCCGCATCACGTCGGTCGGCGGCTCGTGCCGTCGGTTGTTTGCTGTTAGGAGGAACAGTTGGCTGAGGGCACCGTCAAATGGTTCTCGAACGAGAAGGGCTTCGGCTTCATCGAGCGCGAAGGCGGCGATGACGTCTTCGTCCACTTCTCGGCGATCGCAATGGACGGCTACAAGTCGCTGACCGAAGGCCAGCGCGTGTCGTTCGAGGTTGTGCAGGGCCCCAAGGGCGCGCAGGCCGCGAACGTCCAGGCGATCTAGGAACCTGTCGGACTCAGATGTGAGAGGGCCCCGACAGGGGCCCTCTTCGTTTCTGGAAGGATCAAGCCATGACCGAGATCTCACGCGAATTGCTCCTTCACGTCGCCCACTTGGCGCGGCTCGAGCTGCGCGACGACGAGCTCGCGCGCCTCGAGGTACAGCTCAACGACATCCTCGGGGCGGTCTCCAAGGTGGCCGAGCTCGACCTCTCCGACGTGCCGCCGACCTCGCACCCGCTCGACGTCGTGAACGTCTGGGGCGAGGACGAGCCGCGGCCGTGCCTGCCGGTGGAGGAAGCGCTTGCAAACGCGCCCGAGCGCGACGGCGACTTCTTCAAGGTTCCGCCCGGCGGCGGCGCGACGTGATCGACACCCTGCGGCTGACGGCGGAGGCTGCGAAAGGCCTCCTCGACCGGAAGGAGGTCTCGGGCGACGAGCTCTTCGCCGCGTACCTCGCCGCGATCGGCGAGCGCGACCCGGAGCTGCACTGCTACCTGCACGTCTGCGAGGACCCGGGCGGCGCCGGCATCCCGATCGCCGTCAAGGACGTGATCGGCACGCGCGGGATCCCGACCACGGCCGGCTCGAAGATCCTCGAAGGCTATGTACCGGTCTACGACTCGACCGTCGTCTCGAACCTCAAGGGCCATGGGCTGCGCATCCTCGGCAAGACGAACACGGACGAGTTCGCGATGGGCTCCTCGACGGAGAACTCCGCGTACGGGCCGACGCACAACCCGTGGGACCCCTCGCGCGTGCCGGGCGGCTCCGGCGGGGGATCGGCGGCGGCCGTCTCGGCGGGCCTCGCTCCGTGGGCGCTCGGCTCCGACACGGGCGGGTCGATCAAGCAGCCCTCCGCGCTGTGCGGCAACGTCGGCCTGCGACCGACATACGGCACCGTCTCGCGGTACGGCATCGTCGCGTTCGCCTCCAGCCTCGACCAGGTCGGCCCGGTGGCGAAGACGGTGCGCGACTGCGCGTTCCTCTACTCCGTCATCGCGGGGCGCGATCCCTGCGACTCGACCACCGTCGACGCACCGGAGGTCGTCCTCCCGGAAGGCGACGACCTCAGGGGACTGCGCGTCGGCATCCCGCGCGAGCTGAACGAGCACGAGGCGATCGAGCCCGGCGTGCGCAGCGTCGTGGAGCACGCGATCGAGCTCTGCCGGCAGCTCGGCGCCGAAGTGGCCGAGTGCTCGCTCCCGCGCTCGGTCGACTTCGGCCTGCCCTGCTACTACCTCATCGCTCCGGCGGAGGCGTCCTCGAACCTCGCGCGATACGACGGCGTGCGCTACGGGTACCGCTCGCCGAACGCTGCCGACCGTCTCGACATGTACAAGAACACGCGCGACGAGGGCTTCGGCGACGAGCCGAAGCGGCGCATCCTCGTCGGAACGTACGCGCTCTCGGCCGGCTACTACGACGCGTACTACGGCCAGGCGCAGAAGGTGCGGACGGTGATCGCGCGCGAGCACGCGGAGGCATTCGAGAACTTCGACGTCCTCCTCACGCCGACGTCGCCGACGGTCGCGTTCGAGCTCGGCGGACGGACCGCGGACCCGCTCGCGATGTACGCCTCCGACCTGCTCACGATCCCGTCGTGCATCGCCGGCCTCCCCGGGCTGAACGTTCCGTGCGGGCTCTCCGACGGGTTGCCGGTCGGCCTCCAGCTGATCGGGCCCCAGTTCGCGGAGAACACGCTCTTCCGCGTCGGGCATGCGCTCGAGCAGGCGATCGGCTTCGACTTCGTCCCGGAGCGGCTGCGATGAGCGCGATGCGGTTCGAGGATCCCGCCGCCGACTTCATACCGGCGGTCGAGCGTGTGTTCGGCGTGAAGCCGCGCGTGCTCGACGGATCGCGCGCCGTCCGCGTCGGCGACGTGAAGCTGACGCTCGAGGTGGGCGAGCGCGAGCTGTGGCTCGTGCGCGTCCTGCCGCCTGCGCTCGAGGACTGGGTGGCGATGGTCGAGGTGCACGACGACATCGAGGACGCCGTTCGCGAGGCGAAGGAGCTCGTCGACCGTGGCTGAGTGGGAGTCGGTCATCGGGCTCGAGGTGCACGCGCACCTGAAGACGCGCACGAAGATGTTCTGCCGCTGCGCGCTCGAGTACGGCGCGCCCGAGAACACGCACACGTGCCCTGTGTGCCTTGCGCATCCCGGCGCGTTGCCGGTCGCGAATCGGCGCGCCGTCGAGTTCACGATCAAGCTCGGCCTCGCGCTCGACTGCGCGATCGCCGAGCGTGCGATCTTCGCGCGCAAGAACTACTTCTATCCCGACCTGCCGAAGGGCTACCAGATCAGCCAGTACGAGGCGCCGCTCTGCGGGCCCGGACGGCTCGCCGTTCCGGTGGACGGCGGCGGCGAGGAGGTCGTCCGCATCGTTCGTGCGCATCTGGAGGAGGACGCGGCGAAGACCGTGCACGCCGGCGGTGCGACCGGACGCTCGGTGGGCGCGACGGCGTCGCTCGTCGACTTCAACCGTGGCGGCACGCCGCTGCTCGAGATCGTCACCGAGCCCGACCTCCGCTCCGCGGACGAAGCGCTCCGATTCCTGCGCTTGCTCCGCCAGACGATCGTGGAGCTCGGCATCTCCGACGCGGAGATGGAGAAGGGGACGCTGCGCGCCGACGTGAACGTCTCCGTGCGGGAGCGCGGGGAGGAGGGCTACCGGCCGCGCTGGGAGATCAAGAACATGAATTCGTTCACGTTCATCGGTCGCGCGATCGAGGCGGCCGTGCGCCAGCAGATCACGGCGCACGAAGCGGGAGACGACGTCATGCTGTCGACGTATGACTACGACGCCGACACCGACGTCCTCACGGTGCACCGCTCGAAGGAGGAGGCGGACGACTACCGCTATTTCCCGGAGCCCGACCTCGTTCCCGTCGAGCCGCCCGCGGAGCTCGTCGAGCAGCTGCGCGGGGAGCTGCCGGAGCTGCCCGGTGCGCGCATCCGCCGGCTTGCCGAGGAGATCGCCTTCGATCGCGCGGTCGAGCTCGTGGTGACGGGCAACGAGCGAAAAGCAGTGCTTCTCGTTGCCGAGGGCGTGCCCTGGGCGACCGCGTCGGCGGTCGCCATGAACCGAGGCGATTTTCTGGCCGAGAATGCGCGCGCCCTCGCGGCGATCCTGCAGGCGAACGTCACGCGGGAGGCCCTTGATGCCGCGTTTTCCGCCTCGGCGCACCGTCCGATCTCTCCGGACGAATACCTCGCGCAGGCCGCGGTAGACGACGAGTCGGAGCTCGCGCCCGTCATCGACGCCGTCCTCGCCGCGAACCCGGAACAGGTGGAGACCTACCGCGGTGGCAAGGAGGGCGTGCTCGGCTTCTTCGTCGGACAGGTGATGCGCGAGACCGGCGGCAAGGCCGACCCGAAGGTCGTCAACCGGCTAGTTCGGGAACGACTGGCTCGGTAGGGGCGAGCTCGTCGAGGCTCGGGGCATTCCTGATCGACGGCGAGAGCGACGAGAACGCCGCGAGCGCAGCCAGGAGCCCGGTGAAGACGGCGACCGTCGTCCGAGGCGACGTCGCGCCGAGCATGAGGCCCGCGGCGAGCGGGCCGAGTGGGGCCCCGCAGAGCGCGATCGTGCGCGCGACGCTGTTCACGCGGCCCGTGAGGCGGTCCGGCGTGACGGCCACGCGGTAGCCGATCACGACCGCGTTCACGGTGGGAAAGAACGCCGCCATCGGCAGCACGCACGCGAGCAGGACGTAGATGCTCGGATCGATCACGAATCCGATCGTTCCGGCCTGCAGCCAGAGCGACCCGATCACGATGGCGCGCATCGAGAGCCGTTTCTGGACCCACGGGGACGCCGCAGATCCGAGCAGCGAGAACAAGCCGAAGCCCGCGATCAGGAGGCCGATTTTCCCGCTCGTCAGCCCCTGCCGCTTCCCGACGACGATGAAGACGAGGAACATCCCCTCGAAGGCGAGGTTCGACCACGTGAACATCAGCGCGCACGTGCGCAGGAAGGGCCGGCTCCACAGGAAGCGGAAGCCGTCTGCGACCTGCGTGCGCCACGGCGACTCGTCGACTTCGTGGTCGCCCTGGAAGGGCGTGCGGATCGCGAGCAGCGTGCCGAGCGAGAACGCGGGGGAGACCACGCCTGCGACGAACGGGAACGCGCGGCCGATGCCGAAGAGCGTGCCGCCGAGCGTCGGCGCGACGAGCGCGACGGTGGAATAGCGGGCCTGCTCGGCCGCCGCCGCTGTCGGCAGCTGCTGCACGGGGACGACCGAGCGGAGCGCGCCGATCTCGGCGATGTTGAAGAAGACGTACATCGTTCCTTCGACGAACGCGACGATCGCGATCTGCGCGAAGGAGATGTGCCCCAGCGCGATCGCCGTGACGATGCTCGCCATCAGGAAGACGCGGACGACGTCGCCCGCGATCATCAGCCGCTTGCGTGGGAAGCGATCGGCCGCCACGCCCGCGGCGAACCCGAACAGCGCCCACGGCAGGATGCGCGCAAAGCCCACGACGCCCGCCTTCGCCGGCGAGTGGGTCACCGCCAGCACGAGCAGGGGATAGGCGATCGCGGTCGACTCCGACCCGATCGTCGAGAGCACCTGCCCCGACTGGAGGAGGACGAAGTCCCGATTCTTCCTAAGCGGCTTCAGCGAGCACGGCCTCGGTCTCGACTTCGTCTGCGCGCGTGAAGAGATAACCGGCGGCGAGCAGGGTCACGAAGGCCATGATGAAGATCTCGACGCGGTAGTCGATCAGGGTGATGAGCACCGCGCCGAGGGCGATGGAGGCGGTCTGCGGCACGCTGAACAGCATGTTCGAGGCCGCCGCGACGCGGCCCTGCATCACCTGCGGACTGCGGCGCTGGAACGCGGTCGCGGCCGCGACGACGAGCCACGCCACCCCAGCCCCGAAGACGACCACGGAGGGGAGGACGCCTCCGAGGCTGGGAACGAGGAAACCGAAGGACGCGATTCCGAAGAGTGCGAGTCCGAGCCCGGCGACGCGAATGTCGCCGAAGCGCCGCATCAGCGCCGCGGCGGTGAGGCCGCCTGCGATCGCGCCGATGCCCTGGAACGTGTCGACGACGCCGACGAAGGCGGCGTGGCGATGGAGGCCGTCGATCACGATCGCGAAGATGAGCGTCTCGCAGAAGCCGATGACGGCAAGCGCTGTGCAGAGGCCGATCGTCAGCTGGCGCAGCACCGTGGTTTGGGCGATGTGGGAGATGCCCGCCGAGGCCTCGCGAAGGAAGTGGCGCTCGCGCGGCGCGACCGCCGGCTCGACGAACCTGAGGGCGACGAGCGTCGCCGCCGAGCCGACGAAGGTCGCGGCGTCGATGAGGGCGACGACGTGGCCGCCGAACGCGGCGAAGAGGCCGGCGCCGGTGACGGGCGCGATGATGCGCAGCCCTTCGCGGACGGACTGGAACGCACCGTTCGCCTCGGCGAGCTGCTCGTCGGGGAGCATCGCCTTCAGCATCGACGAGCGGGCCGCGGCGAAGACGTCGCCGCCGAGCCCGTACAGGACCGTGACGGCGTAGAGCAGCCACAGCTCCGCGCGGGTGTGAACGAGCAGGAGCAGGCACATCACACCGGCGAGGGCGAGGTGCGTCGCGATCATGAGCGGCCTCTTCGGCAGCCGGTCGACCACGAGCCCGCCGAGCGGCGCGACCACGCCGGCGACGCCGAAGCAGAGGAAGACGAGGCCGGCGTCGGCGTTCGAGCCGGTGAGCACGCGCGCCCAGATGCCGAGCGCGATGATCATCGCCCAGTCGCCGAACATCGACAGCGACTGGCCGCCCAGGAGGAGGCGGACGTCCCGTCTTCGGAGCAGCGCTCTCACGCCGCCCGGAAGACCTTGAAGTCGCCGCTGACGGTCTTGCCGCGCACGACGAGCATCGGACCGTCCGGGCGGATGTTGCCGATGTCGCTGCCGAGCGCCACCTCGGAGGTGAGGTCGCCGGACACCGAGCCGGCGTCGACGTCGAGGTTCGTGCCGGGGGCGACGCCGACCTCGATGTCGCCCGACACCGATTGCGCGGTGACACGTCCTTCGCGGATCGAGTCGATGCGTACGTCGCCGGAGACGGACTTCGTGGTGACGTCGCGGCCGACCGACGCCGCGGTGACGTCGCCGGACACGGACTGCGCGCGCAGCTCGCCGCCGACCGTGCGCAGGCGCACGTCGCCGCTCACCGTCTTCACCTCGGCGTCGCCCTCGATCTCGCCCTCGACCGTCAGGTCGCCGGACGCGGACTTCACGCCGATGGCGGCGTACCGGCCGCGCAGCTCCATGTCCGCCGCCGCGGTCGACAGGTCGGCGCGGCTGGCGTGGGGAACACGTGCGCGCACGCGCAGGCTCGAGCCGCCGAAGCTGAAGTCGCCGATCGAGATCGTGATCCCGAGCGCGCTCTTGCGCAGCTCGACGACGAGGCGGTTGCCGACGAGCTCGACCGTCGTCTGCTCGACGAGCTTGTCGGAGCCCTCGACGATCACCGTCGACTCGTCGCCGTCGACCGTCTCGATCTCGATGTCGCCGGCGGGGACCTTCACCTCGAGCTCGACCGGCTGCGGGGTATGGAAGGTGTGGACGGCCATCTCAGGCGGCCTTGCGGACGGCGCTCTTCGGGTCCCCGGCGGGGTCCTCGTAGATCCAGTGGATGCGGACGGTCGGGGGCGGGCTGAGGATCAACATCTCGACTCCTTTCAGCTCCGGCCGTAGCCGGTCAGGCGGCGGCGGCTGCCGCCGGACGATGGGCGCGGCTCGAGGGTGCGCTGGAGCACCTGCACGAGCCAGGTGTTCACGGACGTGCCGTGGAGGGAGGCGGCCGCCTCGAGACGCGTCTTCAGGCTCTCGGGCAGCCGCAAGGTGATGCGGGCGGTGAACGCCTCGTCGGCGGGCTCCGCCGGCGTGGCGGTCTCGTCGGGGACGTACACGAGCTCCGGGTCGGTGCCGGCGAACCGGACCTCGACCCGTCCCTCGTCGAGCTGCGAGTTCAGCTCGAGGGCGGCCTCGCCGAGGGCCTCGAGGAGGCGCCGGCCGACCGCGGACTCGAGGGCGACCGCGAGCAGGTCGGCCGCGCGGGCAGTCGACTCGTCGCCGACCGCCGCCACACGGGCGAGGTCTTCGCGGAGTGCCTGGACGTAGCCGTCGATCTGCATGACGGCACTATGACATCACCGTGATGTCTTTGTCAAGTCAACGCGATGTCAGATCAGGCCGCAGATCCTCGCCGTGTTCGGCCAAGGCCAGAAACCCCTGCTCTGACGGGCTTTCTCCGCCGTCCAGATCTGCTCGAGCGGCGTCCAGTGGTCGGCCGTCCCCTTGCGCCGGTAGATCCAGCCGCCGTAGCGCTGCTGGAAGCTCAGGCTCATCTGGAGGCCGCCCCAGTACGGGCCGCCGACGTCGTTCCAGGCGCCTTCGTAGTGGTGGATGCACATCCACTCGCTCATGTGCGGCGGGTGCTGGGCCACCCGGTGGGCTTTCAGGTCTCGCCGCTGCCAGGCGCGCACGGTGCGCTCGAGGTCGGTGATGGCCATCGCCGCCAGCGTGCGGCCGGCGGTGTCCGTGCGCGGCGAGCCCGTGAGCCGCTGCCAGTACCACGTCTCCCGCTCGTAGCGCTGGAGCCGTCCCTCGAGATAGTGGAGCGCCGCCGCGCGCCCCGAGCGCTTGACGGTCTTGGCCTTCTGCTGGGCGCCGAGGGCCGCAGAGACACAGAACAGGAACACCATGGCCGAAGCCAGGAGTAATCGCCGCAATGGATCCTCCCCGAGGTCGCTTGCATGTCGTGGGCCGAACGGGCTTGGGATCCCCCTCCGCAAGGGGGACGCACCGCTCGGCGCGGCTATGCGTCAGGTCACCCTAGGGGCGATTTCGTGAAGACCGTGTGAATAAACCCGCGCGAAAGCGTGGCAGGCGCCACAAACCCGGCGTAGAGCAGGGCCGCTCCCACCGCGATGCCCACGGCCGCGCCGCCGGCGCCGAGGCCCGCGACCCCGCTGCCTGCCGCGGCCGCCGTCACACCGAGGACGATGAGGCTGTTCCCGAGCGGCCGCCGCCGGATCGAGCGCAGCGCGACGGCGACGACCGCGGCCGTCCCGAGCGCGTTGGCCGCGATCGCGAGCAACCGGGCGGGCGTGAAGGCGAGGTGGTCCTGCGCGGGCGGGATCCCGTGCGCAGCGAACGCGCCGTGCACCGGCATGGCGAGGGCGATGCCGATCGCGAGCCCGGCATAGCCGAGTGCGATCGCGCCGGCGCGCCGGACGCCGGCCAGCGCGAGCGACCCGGCGCCGAGCAGCGGCGCCGTGAGCAGCGCGCCCGCCGCGTAGTAGACGCGGAACGCGCGCGCGTCCCACTGCGCTGCTTCGCCCCACGCGATCGCGCCCGCCGCGACCGCGTACGCGGCCAGCGACCACGCCCAGATGCGGAGCTCCGGCCGGGCCGACGCGCGCCATCGGCCCGCGAGCGCGCCCGCGAGACGTAAAGCGATCAACGCGGCTGCAAATGCGAGAAGCGCGTCCACGACCGGCGGTAGTGTGGCAGCGATGGCGAAGCGGCACCTCTTCACGCCCGGGCCGACCCCCGTTCCGCCGGAAGTGCTCGCCGCGATGGGCGCGCCGGTCGTCCACCACCGGAGCCCGGACTTCCGTCCGATCTACGAGCGCTGCCTCGCGCGCCTGCGCGAGGTCTCCCGCACCGAATCGGACGTCCTGCTCTTCACGGCGTCGGGCACCGGCGCGTTCGAGTCGGCGGTCGTGAACCTCGTCTCGCCGGGCGAGCCGCACCTCGTCGTCTCCGCGGGAAGCTTCGGCGAGCGCTGGGCGGCGATGACGTCGGCCTACGGCGCCGACGTCGACCAGCTCCGCTACGAGTGGGGCGAGACGCCCGACCCCGACGACGTTCGCGCACGGCTCGCCGCGCGCGAGGCCAAGGCGGTGTGGATCGTCCAGTCGGAGACGTCCACGGGCGTCGTCGCGGACGTCCAGGCGATCGCCGCGGTCGCGAAGGAAGCAGGCGCGCTCGTCGTCGTCGATGCGGTCTCGAGCCTCGGGGCCGTGCCGTGCGAGACCGACGCGTGGGGCCTGGACGTCGTCGTCTCCGGCTCGCAGAAGGCGCTCATGACACCGCCCGGGCTCGGCCTCGCCGCGGTCTCCGACGCCGCGCTCGCAGCGGCCGGCTCGACGCCTCGTTTCTACTTCGACTGGGAGCGGACGCGGAAGGCGCAGCGCGCGCTCGACGCGCCGTTCACGCCGCCGGTCTCGCTCGTCGCCGCGCTCGACGTCGCGCTCGGCCTGCTGCTCGACGAGGGCCTCGAGGCGGTCTTCGAGCGGCACGTTCGCCTCGGCCGCGCAGCGCGCGCGGGCGCGAAGGCGATGGGCCTCGAGCTCTTCTCGCCGGACGACGACCGCAGCGCGGTCGTCACCGCCGTGCGGTCGCCGGACGCCGCGGAGGTCATCTCCGGTGTTCGCGACCACTTCGGCATCACACTCGCCGGCGGTCAGGGCGACCTGAAGGGGAAGATCTTCCGCATCGGCCACATCGGCTGGTTCGACGTCTTCGACATCACCACTGCGCTCGCAGCAATCGAGCTCGTGCTGTCCGAGCTCGGCGCCGACATCGAGCGCGGCGTCGCGGTGACGGCGGCGCTCGAGGCGTACGAGCACTCCTCGGTCGCGTGACGCAAAGAGTCCTCGTGCGCGAGGCGATCGCCGACGCCGGCGTCGAGCTCCTGCGCGCGCGCTTCGACGTCGACGTCGACCTCGATTCGCCGCTCGACGACATCGTCGGCCTCTACGACGCGATCGTCGTCCGCTCGGCTACGAAGCTGACGGCGGCCGTCATCGACCGCGCGACCAACCTCAAGGTCATCGGGCGTGCGGGCGTCGGCGTCGACAACGTCGACGTCGAGGCGGCGACCCGCCGCGGCATCGTCGTCGCGAACGCACCGGAGTCGACGGTCGTCTCGGCCGCCGAGCACACGATCGGCCTGCTCGTCGCGCTCGCGCGGAACATCCCGCAGGCGCACGCGGCGCTGAAGCAGGGCCGCTGGGAGCGGAAGACGTACGGCGGCATCGAGCTCGCCGGCAAGACGCTCGGCGTGCTCGGGTTCGGGCGCATCGGCCAGCAGGTCGCGCGGCGTGCGCTCGGACTCGGAATGCGCGTCGTCGCCTACGACCCGTACGTCGCGGTGGAGCGGTTCCGCGAGCTCGGCGTCGATCGCGTCGAGACGCCCGAGGAGATCTACGCCGCGGCCGAGTTCATCACGCTGCACCTGCCGCTGACGGACGAGACGCGCCGGTCGATCGACGCGGACGCGTTCGCCCGCATGCGCGACGGCGTGCGCATCGTGAACGCCGCGCGCGGCCAGCTCGTCGACGAGGCGGCGCTGCTCGACGCGATCCGTTCCGGCAAGGTCGCGGGCGCCGCGCTCGACGTCTTCTCCGCCGAGCCGTACTCGGGACCGCTGCTCGAGCTCGACAACGTCGTCGTCACGCCGCACCTCGCCGCCTCGACGGACGAGGCGCAGGATCGCGCCGGCGTCATCGTCGCCGAGCAGGTCGCAGCCGCGCTCGAGGGCGGGCTCGTCTCGAACGCCGTCAACATCCCCGCGATCGGCGCCGAGGACATGGAGGTCCTCGGGGCGTACGTTCCGCTCGCCGCGAAGCTCGGACGTCTCGCGCTCGAGCTCACCGGCGGCCGCGCGGACGAGATCGTCATCACCGCCTACGGCGGCATCGCCGACTACGACACGCGCCTGCTCACCGTCGCCGCGCTCAACGGCGCGTTCCAGGGCCGGGCCGACCGGCCGGTGAACTACGTCAACGCACCGCTGATCGCGCGCGAGCGCGGCATCGAGGTGCGCGAAGAGCGCTCGCAGTCCGCGCGCGACTACACGAATCTGCTGCGCGTCGAGGTACGCACCGGCGAGGAGAGCATCCGCGTCGCGGGCACGACGATCGGCAGCGAGAACCGTCCCTGGCTCGTGCGCGCGCTCGGCTTCGACATCGAGCTCGAGCTCGCACCGCTGCTCGTGCTCTTCCGCTACGACGACGTTCCCGGGGTCATCGGCCGCGTGGGCACGCTCTTCGGAGACGCGGGCGTGAACATCGCGAACATGACCGTGTCGCGCTCGCGCCGCGGCGGCAAGGCGCTCATGGTCCTGAGCGTCGACACGCGGCCGCCGGCGGAGCTCGTCGAGCGCATCCGCGTCGAGGGCTTCGACGACGCCCGGGTAATCGAGCTCTAGCGGCCGAGCCGGCCAAAGCCGGCACGGCCTTAGGCTTCCGCAGCCCGCGGGTTGACACGGCGCACGAGGGCGCGCGCGGCGGAGTGCACCTTCTCGACGATCACGAAGTGGCCGCGGTGCTCGACGAGGCGCTCGATGCTGCTGTCGCCGTGCCCGGGAGCGAGCATGAACGTCGCGCCGTCCTCGCGCACTTCCTCGTATTCCGCCAGGGTCGCCTCGACGCGATGGATGCACTGCGGGTCGTCGCACTCGCAGATGAACTCCGTCGATCCGGCGTCGAATCGCTCGGCGTTCTCCGCGATGCGCTCGTTCACCTCGCGGAACGCGCTCTCCGTGCGGGCCTTTCGGATCTCCGGTGAGTCATCCATTGGGAGAGCACAACGGCGAAGCGCGCAGATCGGTTCCGGTGACTACCGTGACACCGTGAATCCGTGGCCGGAGCCGGTCGAGCGCGTCGCCGCCGTGCTGCGCGCCGCAGCCGTGGACGCCCGGGTGGAGGAGTTCGCCGACGAGACGCCGACCGCCGGCGCGGCGGCCCGCGCCGCCGGCTGCAAGCGCGCCGAGATCGTGAAGTCGCTCGTCTTCGTCTGCGACGAGCGCCCTGTGCTCGCGCTCGTCCCGGGCGACAAGCGCGCCGATGCCGGACGGCTCTCCGCCGCCGCGGGCGCCCGCTACGCCCGCGTGGCGAAGCCGGAGGAGGTGCGCTCGGCCACCGGCTTCGAACCGGGCGGCGTGGCGCCCTTTCCGGCGCCGAACGTCGCCCGCGTTCTCATGGACAGAAGCCTTCTCCGGCACGAGCTCGTGTGGATCGGCGCCGGCAGCGACCGGCACATGGCGGCGCTTGCGCCCCAGGACCTCCAGCGGCTCGCCAAAGCGGAGATCGGCGATCTGACGGAGGCTTGACCGCGCACGGGCCGGGTACGATTGGGCGGATGAAGGAGACGAGCAAGATCTGGATGAACGGCGAGCTCGTCGACTGGGCGGACGCCACCGTTCACGTCGGCGCGCACGGCCTCCACTACGGATCGGGCGTCTTCGAAGGCATCCGCGCGTACGACACCGATCGCGGCACCGCCATCTTCCGGCTGACCGAGCACATGGCGCGGCTGGAGAACTCGGCCAAGCTGCTGTACATGGAGCTCCCGTATTCGGTCGAGGAGCTCAAGGCGGCCTGCTGGGATCTCATCGGCGCGAACGGTTTGCCGGAGTGCTACCTGCGGCCGATCGCGTTCTTCGGCTACGGCGAGCTCGGCGTCGGCTCTCAGGGGAATCCCGTCGACGTGGCGATCATGTCGTGGCCGTGGGGCACGTACCTCGGCGAGGAAGGCATGACCAACGGCATTCGCGCGAAGGTCTCGTCGTGGCAGCGCGTCGGCCCGAACGTCATCCCGCACGTCGCCAAGGCGACCGGGGTGTACGTGAACTCGATGCTCGCGATCGGCGAGGCGACACGCGCAGGCTACGAGGAGGCAATCCTTCTCACGCACGACGGCTACATCGCCGACGGCTCCGGGGAGACGATCTTCGTCGTCAAGGACGGCGTCGTCGCGACGCCCGACCTCTCGGCCTCGATCCTGCCGGGCATCACGCGCGACACGGTCATCCAGATCGCGCAGGACCTCGGCTACCAGCTGGTGCAGAAGCAGCTGATCCGCACCGACCTCTATCTCGCCGACGAGGTGTTCATGTGCGGCACGGCGGCAGAGGTGACGCCGATCCGCGAGGTCGACGACCAGGTCGTCGGGCCGCCGGGGCCGGTGACGCTCGAGCTCCAGCAGGCCTATCTCGACACGGTGCACGGGCGCAGCGAGCGCTGGGCCCAGTGGCTCGAGTACGCGCCCAGCCGCACCGAGGCGTGAAGCAGGAAGTCCGTCCGGTCCCGCTCTCGGGGCCGTATCTCGACGAGCGCGAGGAAGAGCTCGTGCTCGAGGTGATGCGCTCCGGGCGTCTCTCGCTCGGGCCCACGGTCGACCGCTTCGAAGAGCTTTTCGCCGCGAAGCTCGGCGCGCCGTATGCCGCCGCGGTCTCGTCGGGGACCGCCGGTCTCCATCTGCTCTGCGTCGCCGCCGGCATCGCGCCGGGGGATGAAGTGATCACGTCGCCGTACTCGTTCGCCGCGTCCGCGAACTGCTTCGTGTACGAGGGCGGCGTCCCCGTGTTCGCCGACATCGACGCGCGCACGCGCAACATGGATCCCGCTGCGGTCGAGGCGGCGATCACGCCGCGGACGAAAGCGATCGTCGCTGTCGACATCTACGGCTATCCGTGCGAGCTGGACGAGCTGCGCGCGATCGCCGAACGGCACGGCCTCGTCCTCATCGACGACTCGTGCGAGGCGCTCGGCGCGGAGTACCGCGGCGCGCCGCTGGGCTCGCAGGGACCGAGTGCGGTGTTCGCCTTCTACCCGAACAAGCAGATGACGACGGGCGAAGGCGGAATGGTCACGACGCACTCCGAGGAGGAGTGGCGCCTCCTGCGCTCGCTGCGCAACCAGGGCCGCGGCGACGCGGGTGGCTGGCTCGAGCACGTCCGTCTCGGCTTCAACTACCGGCTCGACGACGTCCATGCCGCGATGGGGATCGGCCAGCTCGAGAAGCTCGACGAGATCCTCGCGCTTCGCAGCGCCGTTGCGAAACGCTACGACGGGCTCCTCGCAGGCTTGCCCGGTGTGGAATTGCCCTGCCCTGACGATGCCGAGCACAAGCGCTCGTGGTTCGTCTACGTCATCGCGCTGCCCGACAACGACACGCGCGAGCGCGCGATCGCGACCTTCGAGCGAGAGCAGATCGGCTACAACCGCTACCTGCCGTCGATCCACCTGCAGCCGTACATGCGCGAGCGCTTCGGCTTCCGCGAGGGGCTGTGCCCGGTGTCGGAGGACATGAGCTCGCGCACCCTGGCGTTGCCGTTCTTCACCGCGCTCGCCCGCGGCGCGCAGGAACGCGTGGCCGAGGTTCTCGCGTCCGTCGTCGCCTGATGCAGGTCACGTCGCCGGCCGACGTCGAAGCGTTCACGACGTGCTGCTGCGCACCGCCGTACTCGCACGACGACCCGTTCTTCGAGTAGCGTCACCGCATGGCCGATCGAGCGCCGCGGATGATCTTCCTCGGGTTCGGGAAGTGGGCGCGGTCGGACCGCATCTACGCGCTCGAGCCGCTGGAGCCGGGTGACCGCGGCCACGGTCGCCGGACGCGCGTCTGGATCGAGGGGCTGACCGACCCGATCGTCGCGTCGCGCACGGAGCGGACGATCCTCGCCGACATGGGGCAGGACAGCACCACGAGTCTCGTCCTCGGCGAGGCGCTCGACCTCGCCGAGCGGCTCGCCGCCGCAGCCGAGGAAGGACGGGTCGACCTCGCCGATCTCGGACGCCGCGCGCGCCGCGTGCTCGAGCGAACGGCCCGGCCGCCCGAGGCGCAGCAGCTCTTTTGAGGAGCGGCCTCCGCCGGCTCGCGGTGGACGTCGGGCCGCTGCGGGAGTCGCCCGGCTTTCGCCGCCTCTGGGTCGGACAGTCGATCGCGTACGTCGCGTGGCGGATGATGCTCGTGCTCGTCCCGGTGCAGGTCTACCGGCTGACGGGCTCGACGCTCGACGTCGGCCTCGTCGCCCTCGTGCAGTTCGTGCCGCTCGTCGTGTTCACGATCATCGGCGGCGCGCTCGCGGACACGCACGACCGCCGCCGGCTGCTGCTCGGGAGCACGGCTGGGATCGCCGTCGCGTGCGCGGCCTTCGTCGTCGTGTCGGCTGCCGGCCATCCCAACGTCGGTCTCGTGTTCTTCCTCGGGTTCGTCGCCTGGTCGTCGTTCTCGCTCGGCGCGGGCGCGATCCGCTCATTGACGGCGCGGCTCGTCCCGCTCGAGCAGCTGCCGGCCGCCGCCGCATTGAACGGGCTGTACAACAACCTCGGCCTCGTCGTCGGCCCCGCGATCGCAGGGGTGCTCATCACGTCGATCGGCTTCGCTGCGACGTACGGCGTGTCGCTCGCGGGCATCCTCGTTTCGCTCGTCGCCGTCGTCCGGCTGCCGCCGGTTCCGCCGCACGAAGGCGCGCCGCGGATGACCCTGTCGACGATCGTCGACGGCTTCCGCTATCTGCGGCTGCAGCACCTCGTCCTGTCGTTCTTCCTCATCGACACGCTCGCGATGGTGTTCGGCATGCCCGGCTCGCTCTTCCCGGCGCTCGCGCAGCACGTGTTTCGCGACCCCGCGTCGGTCGGCTACCTGTTCGCCGGGCCTGCGGTCGGCGCCTTCCTCGTCTCGCTCTTCTCCGGCTGGGCGATGCGCGTGCGCCGGCAGGGCCGCGCGATCGTCCTCTCCGTCTGCGGCTGGGGCGCGGCCATCACCGCATTCGGCTTCACGCACACGCTGTGGTTCGCGCTCGTGCTGCTCGGCGTCGCGGGCGCCGCCGACCAGGTGAGCGCCATCTTCCGGTCGACGATCGTCCTCACGGTCACCCCTGACCACATGCGCGGCCGGCTCGGCGGCATCGAGTTCGCGCAGGTCGCGAGCACGCCGTCGCTCGGGAATCTCGAGGCCGGCGTCGTCGCGCAGCTGACGAGCCTTCGCTTCTCGATCGTCTCCGGCGGCATCGGCTGCATCGTCGGGACGATCGTCGTCGCCGCGCTCTTCCCCGTCCTCCTCCGATATGACGCCGGTGCTCGCGAAACGCCCGCGCTGCCCGAGTTAGGCTGATTGACGTGGCCGTGGCGGGGTTCCCAACCAAGAGCGCCCGCCGCCGGCTCGTCGACAACGGCGCCACGCTCCCGCCGTGGCTATAGCGAGCCGGCTCGAACGTGACTTCTTCGCGCGCTCGGTGCACGAGGTCGCGCCCGACCTGATCGGCCTGACGCTGCTCGTCGGCGGCGTCGGCGGGCCGATCGTCGAGGTGGAGGCGTACGACCAGGAGGATCCGGCGAGTCATGCGTTCCGCGGGCCGACTGCGCGCAACGCGGTGATGTTCGGCCCGCCCGGACACGCGTACGTCTACCGCTCGTACGGCATCCACTGGTGCCTGAACCTCGTGTGCGACGTCGAGGGCCGAGCGGAGGCGGCGCTCATCCGGGCGCTCGCACCGGAGCAGGGGCTCGACGAGATGCGCTCACGCCGCGGCGTTTTTGCAGACCGTGCACTGTGCTCGGGTCCGGGGAAGCTGTGCCAGGCCCTCGGCGTCACGCGCGAGCACGACGGCCTCGCGCTCGACGAGCCGCCGTTCGCATTGCTCGCGCGCGACGGAACGCCGCCGATCGTCACGGGACCGCGGATCGGCATAACGCGCGCGGTCGAGCACACCTGGCGCTACGGGCTCGAGGGCTCGCCCTTTATCTCGCGGCCGTTCCGGTAGACAATCCGCGCGTGCGGCTCCTCCTCATGGCGCTCATCGCCGCGGTCACGCCGGGACAGATCGTCGCGAAGCTCAACGCGCAGCGCGTCGCGAACGGGATTCCCGGCGGCATCACGCTCAACGCGCAGTGGACAGCCGGCTGCCGGCATCACGTGCACTACGAAGAGGTGAACGGCATCCCGTGGACGCACCACGAGACGCCGGGCCGGCCCGGCTTCACGAAGGACGGGCAGCTCGCCGGCGGCGCCGGCGACCAGTCGTACACGTCGGGCTGGGAGTACGGGAACCCGTTCGAGAACCTGCCGCTGCACATGGCGACGCTCATGGCGCCGGGACTGCAGCAGCTCGGCGCGTACGAGAGCGGCAGACGCGTGTGCATGTCGATTGCGATGGGCGGCGGCCGCCAGTTCGCGAACGACGAGCTGTTCACGTATCCGGGGAACGGCCGAACCGGTGTCGCGTCGAGTCAGACCGTGCACGGGGAATGGCCTGCGTCGCCCGGCGACGTCGTCGGGCTGCCGCAGGGGCGCACGACGGGCCCGACGATCTACGTCTTCTCCGTCGGCCCGTGGCAGTTCCAGGGTGCGTTCCATCTTGCGAAGGCAAAGGTCGTCGGGCCCGGCGGCCCGGTGTCGATCCGCGTCGTCGATCCGGCCGGGCATCCGAAGATCAGGCCGTACGTCGCGCCCGGCGTGTTCTTCCTCATCCCGGTGTCGCCGCTCCGGCCGCGGACGCGCTACACAGTGACGGTCCTGGTCGCCGGGCCGAAGGACACGCTCGGCAAGACCTGGCGTTTCACGACGGCCTGACGACGAGCCGCACCTTCATCCCCGGTGCGGCGGCGACGCCCGCGCGCGGCACCTGGGCCACCACGCGTCCCGCCTTGCCGGTCACCTGAGGGACGAGCTTGAGCTTCGTGAGCCGGATGCGCGCCGCACGGAGCGTCAGCCCGACCGTCTTCGGCACGAGGCCGTGCAGCGGCTTCGCAAGCACGAGCGTCACCTTGTCGAACGACGAGAGCGTCCCGCCGTCCGGGAACTGGCGCAGGACGACGCCGATCCGCTGGCCCGCGCTCGCCGGCTTGTAGACGAGCTGCGCCGTCAGCGGCTGCGACGCAAGTCGCGTCCGCGCGCTGTCGACCGTCCACCCGACGACGTTGGGGACGTCCACCTCGTTGCGCTTGCAGTCGGCCGTCTTGCCGGGGCCGCGACCCAAGAAGTAGACGATCAACGAGGTCGACCTGCACAGTCCGTCATCGAGCTCGATGCGGCCGTCGCGGTACGTCACCCGCCGCGTCTGCGTGGAGAAGTACGGCGGCGACGGGAACGACTTCGGCTGCGCGTTCATCGCCGTCAGCGCCGGCTGCATGAACGCCTTCCAGATCTCGGCCGGATAGGAGCCGCCCACCACCGGGCCGCCGTGGAACTCGGTCAGCATCGGCCGCAGGCGGTCGGGATAGCCGACCCAGACGCACGTGACGAGCTGCGGGGTGTAGCCGCAGAACCACGCGTCGCCGTAGTTCTCCGTCGTCCCCGTCTTGCCGGCGACTGTGCGGCCGGGCAGCGCTGCGGCGGTGCCGGTGCCGCCGGTGACGACGCCCTCGAGCAGCTGCGTGAGGAGTAAGTCGACGTCGGGCGAGAGTGCGCGCACGTTCTTCGGCACGTTCGCGTACACGACCTTGTGCGCGTCGTTCTCGATCTGCGTCACGACGCGCGGCTCGTTGCCGAACACCGTGCCGTCGACGCGGTTGCCGTCGTTTGCGAACGTCGAGTACGCACGCGTCATCTCGAGCACGCTCACGGGCTCGACGCCGAGGCCGATGGCGAAGTAGCTCTGCAGCGGGCCGGTGATGCCGACCGCGTGAGCTGTGTGCACGACGCCGGGCGGGCCGACGTCGCGCGTGAGCTGCGAGAAGACGGAGTTGTCGGACACGGCGATCGCCTTCACGAGGTCGATCGGCCCGAGGTACTCGCCCTCGTAGTTGTGCACGCTCCAGTAACGGTTGCCGAGGAAGATCGACACCGGCTTCGACACGTACGTCGTCAGCGGCGAGATGCCCTCGCGCAGCGCCGTCGCGAGTACGAACGGCTTGAAGGCCGATCCGGTCTGCCGCTCGCGCGCCGTGGCGAGGTTGTACTGGCTGACGTGGAAGTTGCGCCCTCCGACCATCGCGAGCACGCTGCCGTCGCTCGGGTTGATCGCGACGAGCGCCGCCTGCGGGCCGTCCGGGCTCGGCAGGATCTTCTGCACCGCGTCGCGCGCGAGCTGCTGCAGGCGCAGGTTGATCGTCGTGTACACGCGGTAGCCGCTCCCGAACACCTTGCTCGCGCCGAAGCGGTCGATCAGCTGCTCCTTCACGTACTCGCCGAAGTAGGGCACCTGGCCCTGGACGCCTGAGAGGTGGACGTCCTGCGGCCGAGGCATCGGCGCTTTCGTCGCAGCGCGGAACTGGCCCGGCGTGATGACCCGCTGCTGCAGCATCAGATCGAGGACCGTCGCCCGGCGCGCGCGCGCCGTCTGCGGATGCGTCACGGGGTCGTAGAGGCTCGGGTCCTCGGGAATGCCGGCGAGGAGCGCCGCCTCAGGCAGGGTCAGCTTGGCCGCGTTGTGCCCGAAGTACGTTCGCGCCGCGCGTTCGACGCCGTACGCGCCGTTCCCGAAGTAGATGGTGTTGAGATAGGCGGTGAGGATGCGGTCCTTCGTCCATTTCTGCTCGAGCTGCCAGGCGAGTGCCGCCTCCTTGAGCTTGCGCGTCACCGAGCGCTCGTTGCCCGTCAGTGCGTTCTTGACGAACTGCTGTGTGATCGTCGAGCCGCCCTGCACCGCGCCCTTGTGCCGGATGTCGGCCCAGAGTGCGCGCGCCATGCCGCGGATGTCGACGCCGCGGTGCTGGTAGAAGCGCTTGTCCTCGGTGGCGACGATCGCCTGCTTCATCCAGCCCGAGATGGAGCTGGACGGAACGAGCACGCGGCTCTGCGATCCACGCAGGACGGCGAGGATCGTGTGACCGTCGGACGCGTAGACGTACCCGTCTACCTGCTCGTGCTGGTGCCGGAACGGGTCGAGCCCGCTGAGCTGCTGGCCGACCGCGAGGACGACGCCGTACGAGAACGCGGTCACCGCGAGCACGCCGAGGCCGGCGACGAGCGCCAGCAGGCGGAGCTTGCGGATCCGGCGCCTCCGCCGGTGTTGGCCCCCCGGCTCCGAGCGATGTCTGCGCAACAGCACGGAAGGGGCGGGATTCTAGCCTCGGTGCTCGCATAGACTCGCCCGCGTGACGGTTCGCCCCTATGGAACCTGGCCCGCGACGCTGGACGCGCGCACGGTGGCGCGTGCCGGCGGCCGCCGCTTCGCCACCCTCTGGGCCGAGGGCGACGCCGTGCGCTGGAGCGAGTCCCGTCCCGAGGACGGAGGGCGCGTCGCGGTGGTCGACTCGGCGGCGGGCGACCTCAGCCCGGCGGGCGCGAACGCGCGCACGCGCGTGCACGAATACGGCGGCGGCGCGGTCTGGTACCACGGCGACGTCGTCTTCTACTCCGAGTTCGCCGACAGCCGCCTGTACCGGATCGACGGCGGCGGCGTCCGCCCGGTCACGCCCGAGCCGCCGGCGGAGAACTCGTTGCGCTACACCGACGGCGTCGTCACGCCGGACGGGGCGACGGTCATCTGCGTCCGCGAGCGCCACGAGGGCGGGGAGGTGCACAACGAGCTCGTCTCCTTCCCGGCCGACGGCTCGGCCGAGCCGGCCGTGATCCAGTCCGGGCACGACTTCTACATGGCTCCGCGCCTCGATCCGGCGGGCGAGCGGCTCGCGTGGATCGCCTGGGACCACCCGAACATGCCGTGGGACGGGACGTTGCTCTACCTCGACGGCGAGGTCGTCGCCGGCGGGGCCGACGAGTCGGTGATCGATCCGCGGTGGTCGCCCGACGGTGTCCTCCACTACTGCTCCGACCGCACCGGCTGGTGGAACCTCTACAGCGGCGAGGAGCAGCTGACCTCGCTGGACGACGCGGAGATCGGCGGGCCGAACTGGGTCTTCGGTATGAGCCGGTACGCGTTCCTCGACGACGGCCGCATCGTCTGCATCGTCACGCGGCGCGCGGTCGACTCGCTCCACCTCCTCGATCCGGCCCGCGGCACGCTCGAGGACGCCGGCCTCGGCTGGACGACGTACTCGAGCACCGCCCTCGCCTCGAGCGGCGGCGGTGTCGTCTTCGCCGCCGGGTCGCCGATGGAGCCGATGACGCTGGTTGCGTACGACGCCGGCACCGGCCGGCAGACGATTCTGCGGCGCTCGCTCGAGATCGACCTCGATCCGGCGACGATCTCCGCGCCGCGCGCGATCGAGTTCCCGACCGGAGACGGCCCGGTCGCGCACGCGTTCTACTACCCGCCGACGAGCCCGGGCTTCGAAGGCCCGGACGACGAGGTTCCGCCGCTGCAGGTCACGTGCCACGGGGGGCCGACGGCGCACGTGGCGCCGCATCTCGGCCTGGAGACGCAGTACTTGACACAGCGCGGCATCGGCGTCGTCGACGTCAACTACCGCGGCAGCACCGGCTACGGGCGCGAGTACCGGCGGCTGCTCAACGGGCGCTGGGGGGAGATCGACTGGGCCGACTGCATCTCGGCGGCGAAGCATCTCGCTACGGAGGGCGACACCGATCCGGAACGCACGTGGGTGGAAGGGGGCAGCGCGGGCGGCTACGTCGTCTTCTGCGCGCTCGTCTTCGACCCTCAGGCGTTCGCCGCCGGCGTCAGCTACTTCGGCGTCGCTGACGCGGAGGCGCTCGCGCTCGACACGCACAAGTTCGAATCTCGCTACCTCGATTCGATGATCGGGCCGTATCCCGAGCGTGCCGACCTGTACCGCGAGCGGTCTCCGGTGCACTTCGTCGACCAGCTCGAGCGCCCGCTCCTGTTGCTGCAGGGGCTCGACGACAAGGTGGTGCCGCCGAGGCAGGCGGAGATGATGGTCGAGGTGCTCGAGCGCAAGGGCATCCCGTACGCATATCTCGCCTATGAGGGCGAGGGGCACGGCTTCCGCAAGGAGGAGAACGTCGTGCGCTCGGTCGAGGCGACCCTTTCGTTCGTCGGGCAGGTGTTCGGGTTCGAGCCGGCGGACGACATCGAGCCGCTCGCGCTCTCGGTGTCCCCGGCTTGAGCGTCGCCGATCTCACGCGGAACGCCGTCGACGTCCTCCCGGAGGGCGGCCTCGAGGAGAAGCTGAAGCTCGGGCGGCCGCTGCGGGTGAAGCTCGGCATCGACGTCACTGCACCGCACGTCACGATCGGCAACGGCATCCCGCTACAGCGCATGCGCGCCTTCCAGGACGAGGGTCACGTCGGGGTTCTCATCGTCGGCGACTACACGACGCGCATCGGCGACCCGTCGGGCCGGTCGGCGGAACGGCCGATCCTCGATCCGGCGGACATCGATCGCATGGCGCAGAGCTTCTTCGAGAATGCGAAGACGATCATCGATCCCGAGCGGACCGAGGTCCGCTTCAACAGCGAGTGGCTCGGCAAGCTCGACTTCGCGGAGCTGCTGCGGCTCACGCGCACGACCACGGTCGCGCGCATGCTCGAGCGAGACGACTTCGCGAAGCGCTTCGCGGCGAAGGAGCCGATCTCGATCTCGGAGCTGCTCTATCCGCTCATGCAGGCGTACGACTCGGTCGCAATCGAGGCCGACGTCGAGCTCGGTGGAACCGACCAGACGTACAACCTCCTCGCCGGCCGCGACGTGATGCAGGCGTACGGGCTCGAGCCGCAGGTCGCGCTCACCGTCCCGTTGCTGCTCTCGTGGGACGGCACGAAGATGAGCGGCTCGAAGGGCAACTACATCGGCCTCACCGAGGCGCCCGAGGAGATGTTCGGCAAGACGATGCGGATCCCGGACGAGCAGCTCCCGGAGTGGTGGAGCCTCGTCGCCGAGCAGCCCGCGCCGGCCGGCGACCCGATGGAGGCGAAGCTTGCGCTCGCCCGCCGGATCGTGGTGCGGTCGCACGGGGAGGAGGCGGCGCGCGCCGCCGAGGATCACTTCACGCGCGTGGTGCGCAGGCACGAGGCTCCCGAGGAGGTCGAGGAGGTCAGGCTCGAGGGCCCGGACCCGCTCCACCTGCCGGCGTTCCTCGCGGCGAAGCTCGGCGAGTCGACGAGCCACTGGCGGCGGACGATCGACCAGGGAGGGGTCAAGGTGGACGGAAACCCGGTCCCCGGCTACGACGTCGCGTGGGCCGACCTCGAGGGCGTCACTCTCCAAGCGGGAAAACGCCGCTTCTTGCGGCTTGTTCGTGTTTGACGCCGGGCCAGGCCTTGCTACAATCCCTCGGCTGCCCGAGTGGGCGGTGTAAGAAAGTCCCTGCAAACGACGGAAACTGGAGCGCCTTCGGACGATTCGGGAACGCTTTTCCGAGCATCCTTGGGCCTTCGGCGCGAGTCGGGGCCTTTTTTACGCCGTCGCAACGGCCTGGTCTTTGAAAACTCAACAGCGTGCGTTTACGTCGAGAACAGGTCGCTTGCGACCTGTCTAGATGAAAACCTGTCTCCACCCCTCGAGGGTGGGACTTTGAGCACAAGCTCAAGGTGAAAAGACTCGTCGGCTTAGGCCGGCGAACTATCTTCACGGAGAGTTTGATCCTGGCTCAGGACGAACGCTGGCGGCGCGCTTAACACATGCAAGTCGAGCGAGAACCGGACCTTCGGGTCCGGGGACAGCGGCGAACGGGTGAGTAACACGTGGGTAACCCACCCTTGGTACCGGGATAGCCCGGGGAAACTCGGATTAATACCGGATGGCCCGACAGCCTCTTGGGGCAGTCGGAAAAGGTAGCTTCGGCCTCCGACCAAGGACGGGCCCGCGGCGGATTAGCTTGTTGGCGGGGTAACGGCCCACCAAGGCGACGATCCGTAGCTGGTCTGAGAGGACGATCAGCCACACTGGGACTGAGACACGGCCCAGACTCCTACGGGAGGCAGCAGTGGGG
>DASUIG010000035.1:0-62802 GCA_036273155.1 Gaiellaceae bacterium
GACGAGCTCATCCGCGCTCTCGCTCCCGACCGCAGCAAGCGCTACCAGAAGCTCGGCAACCGAGGAAGGAGACGCCCCTAGCAACAACTCCGTCTCACATCTCCCAAGCACGCGGTGTCGCACTTGACTCGCGAACAAACAGCCGACACAACAGGCCTGGAGCGCGTGAACTGGCGCACTTCCGGCGAAAACGGCAGCAAGGTATACCGGAGCTATGAGCGATTACCGTGCCCCGGAGCCCGCCGACGACGAGACGACGGCTGAGGAGGTGCTCTACGTCATCGAGGACGACCCGCCCGCCCTACGACCGCGGTGGTACTGCCACGAGTACCCGCCGGGCTTCGATGATGTGGACAAGGCCGTGGCGTGGGCTCTTTCGAGAGCTCGTACCGTCATCGTGAGGACACTCGCTCCCGATTTCTACTGGGCAGGCGCGCCGCCCGTCGATCTCGGAGACGGCGATGTCGAAATGCGCCCCTGGCCTCCGCCCGCAACCGAACGCGCGCGGCTCGACGCCGCCTACGACGACGCGATACGGGCAGCAGCTGCCGATGAACACGCGCGAATCGAATATGAGCACGCCCGTGACACATGGCTGGCCGAACATGCGAGCCAGCACATAGGTACGGAGCCGACACACTCGTGCTTCATTGACGTCCCCGGCGGCGGCTCGATCGACTTCGAGGAGTGGGATTCAGGCGCGGTGTGCGGCGCCCGGGCAACCAACGGCGGCACCATCGCCTTCGGCACCCCCTCGGACGTGATCGCCACGACGAGCGGCCGGGCCGCCTCCGACGCGTGGGTCGCTGCGGTCGTTGCCGCCCTGGACCATGAGCGAACCTGGCGCAGTCTCGGTCGCCGAAGCATTCTCGACGTGCGCATTGGAGCCGGCGAGATGTTCCACGTCGCAGCCGCGAGCAACCGCAACTCGATCCTTGAGCACGGCCTCGACTGGCGCCGCATGCGTGGCCATGGCATCGCCGGAAGCCAAGGGCCAGAACTCGACGCGATCTTCCTCTGTGAATCCGTCGACGAGACCGATTTCTTCCTCGGGATGGCGAGAGCGCCGAGCGACATCTGGGGTGTCCGCGTCGATGAGCTCATGATCGAGAACGGGCCAGATGGATGGTGGATCGTCACCCAGCCCGTGCCCCCGGAACGGCTAAGAATCGTGCGCGCTGACGCGCCCTCTCGTCGGGACGTCGAGTCTTAGGGCCAAACGCACGGTGCCAAAATCCGAGCGCTCGCTCGCGCGCCGAATCAGCACGGCTACCGTCCGGGTCGAGGAATAGCCTGCTGTCAACATGGCCGGAAAGGCACGGTCGACTGACCCCGACAAGCTGAAGGCCGCCTTCAAACGCGCAGCGGAGATCGCTGCTGTCGTTCCCGAATCAATGCAGGAGGCGGCGTTCCACCGTGCCCTCGACGAGGTGCTCGGCGTCCCAGCACAAGGCCCAGAGGCGCCGAAGCCTTCGACGCGACGGAGAACGCCGCCGGCAACAAAGCGCCCGGATGAGGCGGAGAACGACGACGCTGCAACACGGCTGATCGACGAGATCAACAGAACGGCGTACCCCGAGATTGCCTCGGCGTCGAAGGTACTCGACCGAGCGCTCGCGCTCCTGCGTCTGGCAAGCCGCGACTTCGGCATCGACGGCCTCACAGCTCCGGAGATCGCGAAGGTGCTTACGGAGAAATTCCGTCAGCGGACGACGCGGCAGGCGGTGACGCAAGCGCTGAGCGCAGCGCACACGATGGCTGACACCGGGAGACGCGGACGCACGACTGTGTATCGGATCATGCAGCCGGGCGAGGACTACCTCGACGCCGGCGGAGGCAAATCTCAGTCGACCGAACGGCCGGCAGGACCGTCGCGCCGCGCACGGCGCCGCCAACCGAAGAGCGCCGGGCAGTCTCGGACCGAGTCGGCGCCGAAAGCGAAGAAGGGCGCCACAGTCCGAGCGCGCGGTGGACGGCGCGGGCCGAAGACGGTGGTCGGCGAACTCATCGACGACGGGTTCTTCAAAGAACCGCGGACGATGGGGGAAGCCCAAGAACAATTGAGGCACAAGAAGGGTGTTCGGTACACGCTCCAGGACCTGTCGCCCGCGTTCGTCCGATTGTTGCGCGAGGGACGCCTCGACCGAGACCGCAACGCCAGCGGCCAGTATGAGTACCGCGCAAAATGAGCCGACACTCGAGACCGCGCTCTCGAGTCTTCCGGCATCGCTCCGATCTCGTCTTCTAAGCCGCTACCGAGATCTCAAGGCTGCCTACGTCAACGGGCAGTACGACGCATGCGGCCTCCGCACCGGCCGACTATGCGAAGTTCTGATTCGGGTCCTCCAAAATGAGCTAACGGGTGGCCACACGCCCTTCGGCACGAAGCTTGATGCATTCGACCGGGAGTGCCTCAGGCTAGAGAAGCTGCCAAAGAGCGCGGGAGCTGAGGGGATGCGCGTGATCATGCCTCGCGCACTCAACTTCCTCTACACGCTTCGCAACAAGCGTGGGATCGGCCACGAAGGCGGGGACGTCGACGCGAATCAAATTGACGCGGCTACCGCTGTCCGCGTCTCTGACTGGTGCATCGCCGAACTGATCCGCGTCGTCCACGCCATCTCGCTGGAGGAGGCCCAAGGTCTGCTCGACGCCATCGCTGAGCGAGAGGTGCCACAGGTCTGGGAAGTGGCCAACGCGAAACGCGTACTCGACCCCTCGCTCAACTACAGGGAGCAGACGCTGCTCCTGCTCTACACCGAAGAAGCACCCGTCCCGGTTGAAGATCTATTCGCATGGGTCGAGCATCCGCGCATGAGCAACTTCAGAACGCACGTACTGCTCCCGCTCCACCGCGACCGCCTCATCGAGTACGACCGCGAAACGGAAACCGCGGTGCTCTCGCCAACTGGTGCCGAGCGAGTCGACGACGAGATCATCCAAAAGCTCCGCAGACGACCTGCATAGATCAGGCGACCCTCTCGGCCCAACGACGCGGGAGAAAGCGCCGAGATGACCTCATGCTGGACAGGGCCACGGCCCGCCTCTAGCGTCACGTCGTGCTCGAAAGTCTGCGCCTTCGCAACTTCCGCGGGTTCGACGACCACGTCGTTCCGCTCCGCAAGACCACGATCATCGTCGGCGAGAACAACGCCGGAAAGTCAACGATCGTCGAAGCTCTCCGACTCGTCGCGCTCGTCGTCAACCGGCTGCGCCGTGGAGGGAGCCAGTTCGTTGGCGTCCCCGACTGGCTTAACCATCCCGAGGCACATCGAGGCATCCAACCCGCTCTTCGCGGACGCGGCTTCGAGGGGCACGGTCGGAGCACTTTCCACGCGTACAACCCACCACCGGCAATCATCAACGCCCACTTCAGCGGCGGGGCATCGGTTGTTGTCTACGTCGGGCCTGATGGTGAACTCCACGGGGTTGCGCGGGACGCCATGGACACCGCCGTTGGGACGGGGACGGCGGCAAGAAACCTGCAGCTGACGCCCATCTGGATTCAGCCGCAGGTTGCACCACTGCTACGAGAGGAACGGATCCTCGCCGAAGCAACCGTTCGACGCGGCGCAGGTAGTTACCTGACGCCGCTGCACTTCCGTAACCAACTCCGCCTATTCGACGATTCCTGGGACGCCTTCAGAGAGTTAGCCGAGAGAACGTGGCCAGGTCTCGCGGTCAGGGCGCTCCGGTCGAACGAAATGCACCCCGACGAGCCGATCGAACTCGAGCTCCGAGACACCGACTTCGTCGGCGAGGTGAGCTTGATGGGACACGGCCTCCAGATGTGGCTCCAGATGATCTGGTTCCTGTCACGTGCGCCAGCCGACGCAACGGTCGTCTTGGACGAGCCCGACGTTTACATGCATCCGGATCTCCAGCGTCGTCTGCTCGGGATCGTCCGGGGACGATTCGGCCAGCTTCTGATCGCGACTCACTCGATTGAGATGCTCGCCGACGTCGAACCGACCGAGATCCTTGCGGTCGATCGCCGCCAGCCGGACTCAGTGTTCGCTTCGGACGTCGAAGCAGTCCAAGCAGTCGTGGACTCACTCGGGGGTGTGCACAGCATCCAGATGACACGGCTTCTGCGCTCGAGATCGGCCCTACTAGTCGAGGGCAAAGACGTCCGCGTTCTCCGCATTCTGCAGCGCACGGTTGCCCCGTCGGCGCTGCCCATCGACCTCACGCCGAACTTCGATCTAGGCGGGCGTGGCGGTTTGCGTAGCGGGAACGTCACCGTCCCGCGAAGGAACCGGTACGGCGAACGCATCCGTGTTTACGCGCTTCTCGACCACGACTACTACCCGGATGACGAACTCGAAGAGCGCCGCACTGAAGCGCTGCAGGAAGCCGTTGATCTCCATATCTGGCAGAAGAAGGAAATCGAGAACTATCTCCTCGTACCAGAGGCGATTGCTCGGGTGATCGAGTCGGAAGGCGGACCGGGAACGGCGTCTCCTTCCGCAGACGACGTGGCGACTGAGCTCGACAACATCGCCGCTTCGCTTCGCGGGGAGGTCACCGACTGCTACGGCACACAGATCCAAGCGCGAGATCGCAGGCTCACGTTCGCCACCGCGCGCCAACGAGCCGAGGGCATCGTCGAGGCTGCCTACCAATCGCGATCTCAGAGATGGGCGATCATGTCTGGCAAAGTCGCGCTCTCGCGCATCTCAGGCTGGAGCCAACGACAGTTCGGCGTGGGCTTCGGCCCCGAGCGCGTTGCGCGCGAGCTAACAGACGCTGAGATAGACGCGGAGATCGCCGGCGTCATCCGCGCGATCGGCGCAGAGACTCCCCTGCCGTAGATCGGCAGGGTGTTCCTGTTCGTCCCGGATCAGACCAGGCAAATCGGCTCGGCCGTGACCAAGAGCCGGTTTGCGCACCGCATAGTTCCGCCCACTTTTCGGCCGTTGCGCGCGACCTTCGCACCGTCGTACGATCGCTCGGTGACGACGCTCCAGGACGCAGCGGCGCACTGGCGCGAATGGTTCGATCGGGGCGAGTTCGACGGAGGAGCCGCACGCGTCGACGAGGCGTTGAACGCGCCCGGGGCGGACGCCCCTTCGGTCGACCGTGTGCGCGTTCTCTATGGAGCACACCTCCTCGCATTCCGTCGTGGAGAGCCGTCCGGCGCGTACGCGCAGGAGTGCCTCCACCTCGCCCGCGAGCTCGGTGATGTGCGTGGCGAGTGCGACGGCCTGACAGGCCTGGCGCGAGAGGCATTGCGCGAAGGCGATTTCCCGCGGGTTGCCGAGTACGCATCCGAAGGCTTGCGCAAGGCGCGGGCGGTCGGAGACCGAGCAGCTGAGGGCTCGCCTCTCCACCTCTACGCTGCAGGCACGCGACTGAGCGGCGACTACGACCGCGCGCGGGAGCTTTACCTCGAGAGCATCGCCCTCGGGGGAGAGCTCGGAGACGAGCGCCGAAAGCAGCAGGAGTTCCACAACCTCGGTTGGGTGGAGCTGCACCGCGGCGACGTTGCGGCTGCCGAGCGGATGTTCGCCGAGCGCGATGCCCGTTCGGGTCTCGATGCCACGGGCGACGCCTGGACCGAGCTCAACCGGGCAGGAGTCGCACTCGCGCGTGGGCGACGTGAGGAGGCGGTGCGGTTGTTCGAAGCCGGCAAGCGCAAGCTCGATGAGCTCGGGGCTGCACTGGACCCGGACGACCGTTTCGAGTTCGACTGGATCAGCGCGCGGCTCGCGACGTAGGCAGCCGGGCGGGCAAGCCACCTGCCGGGGTCACGCGACACTGAGCGGGGCGGTGCGATGACATGCTTTGCGCAATGTCCGGTTCCGCCCACCACCACTACTCCTCGGCCTCGAGGCGAGCGCGTGCGACCGCTTCGGCGCGGTTGTGTGCACCGAGCTTCGCGTAGATGTTGTCGAGGTGCTTGTGCACCGTCCCGGATGCGATGTAGAGAAGGGCGGCGATTTCCCAGTTCTCCTTTCCCTGGGCGACGAGGGCGAGCACCTCGCGTTCGCGGGACGTCAGGCCGTTGCTGGAGGCGGGGAGTCGTCGAGAGGCGTTGCGGGCGAGCTGGCACAGGTGCGGCCGGAGCGTCTCGAGAAGGAAGAGATCGCGGTCGCTGAAGTCGTGTTTCTTTCGATCGAAGGCGAAGTAGCCGATGGGGCGCCCGCTGCGGTCGTGCAGCCATGCGTTGACCATGTAGTCGATGCGGAGCGGGTGGCCAACCTCCCAATAGAGATCGAGCTTGCGCATCTCACGCAGCGGGACTCGGTCCGTGACGCGCAGCACGGGGACGGATGCGGCCGCGGCGGGCGGATGCGGGAACTGGTGGCGTAGCCGGAGCTGCGCCTCACGGATCGCGGGCGTCACAGGCTCGAGCGGGGCGCCGGAGAGACGAAGACAGCCGAGACGGCGGTAGAACAAGCCCTCCGGGTCGTACTCGCCGTACGAGAGCACTTCGCACGGGACGAGGCGACGAAGCTGCTCGAGGATCGGCTCCGGGAACGGATCCCGGCCGTCGACTTCGCCGGCTTCGTACAGCAGCGCCAGCATCCCACGGCAGTCGGCCTCCGACAGGCGCCCCACGCTTCGAAGATACGCCGTACGGCGTATCGGCACAACGCCCCGGCAGTGACGATTGCCCCGAAACCAGTGGGCGCTAAGGCGCTCTCACGTGCGGGCCGCCAGCTCGACCAATCCGGCGGCAAGGTGGGAGGCTTCGCGGTCGCCGAGCGGTGCAAGGGCGCGCCAGACGTGGAAGTCGAGGGCTGCGCGTATCGCGGCGTCGATGCGCTCTCGACGGCGCCCGCGCGCACGGAACGGCTCCGCGAGCGTGGTGCGTACCTGCTCGAGATATCGTCCGAGCCCGTTCTCGACGATCGGTCGAAGCGCGGCGACGATCTCGGCGTCGCGGAGGACGTTCGCCGTCATCGGCTCGGTTTCCCGATACCAGGCGTAGAGCTCGCCTAGAGCGAGGCGCAACCGCTCGCCGGGATCCGCAGCTGCCTCCCAGCCGGTCGGGTCGGGCGCGGGATGCAACGCCCGCCAGTGCGCAGAACACGCAGCGAGCAGCGAGTGCTCATCGGGGAAATGGTTGTAGACCGTCACGCGCTGGACACCAGCGCGCCGTGCGATCTCGCTCACCTGGGTGGCCGCCGGGCCGCCCGTGCGATGGAGCTCGACCGTCGCTTCGACGATCCGCCGCCGCGTGTCCTCGAGCCTCTCGGCGCGCTTCTTCAGCTCGTATTTGCGCTTCTGTGGCATTTGGTTAGACGTGGCGTAAAGCGAATTTGACAACCGCCAGCTCGTATCGGATTATTTCATCTTACGCTCCGTACACCGAAAGGAGAAGAGATGGAGGGAGTACTCGGCCGCCACACGCTCGGCCCTGACGAAGGGCAGGTCGTGCACCTGCTCGCACTCGGCGTCCGTTTCATGGTCGACGGCGACGCCACAGGAGGTGCATTCAGCCTCGTCGAGCATCCGCTTCCGCCCCGGGCACTCGGTGCGCCGGTCCACACGCACCGGAACGAGGACGAGTACTCGTACGTGCTCGAAGGCCGGGTGGGCGTTCAGATCGGCGAGGACGTGATCGAGGCTGGGCCAGGCGACCTCGTGTTCAAGCCGCGCGGTGTCGCCCACGCATTCTGGAACGCCGGCGACGAGCCGGCGCGGTTGCTCGAGATCATCTCGCCAGCGGGATTCGAGAACTACTTCCGCGAGCTGGCGCCGTTGCTCGCGGCGACCGACCGGGACGAGGCCGCGATCGGCGACGTCGTCTCACGCTACGAACTCGATATCGACTTCGACTCGATTCCCGCCCTCGCCGAGCAGCACGACCTACGGCTGGGATAGATAGCCGCCTGGTAAACGGGTCCCGGGATCCACGTACCGGGACCCGTCTCGCTCGAGCGCAAGAGCCAATACCCAACTTGGATCCGAAAAATGGGCGATGCGGCGTCCGCATGCGCTCCCGCCCGGTTCTTGGATCCATATCTGTGTGGAATCTTGGTGCGAACCCCCCATACGGGGGAGTGACGCTCGGCGGATACCGGGGTTCAATGGGCCCGCCCGACGACAGGCGGCCCCCAGGTGAGTGGCCGCACCCGTGCCGAAGGGACTCTCACATTGCGGACATCACGCCTCCTACTCCTGTTGCTTCTCGTCACGTTCGCGCTGGCGGTCTCGCTCGTCCTGCCGGTCGCGAGCCGGGCCGACACGAGCGACCCGCAGAGCCCGGGTTCCGACCCCATACCGGTCCCGACGCCGGCGACGACGGCGAGCCCCGTGCCGCTCCTGCGCACCCCGTCGGCAGTGCGGAAGCACCTGCGCAGCAAGCGTGAGGCGCCTGCGCTCGGGGAACGCGTCGTCGGCTACGCGAAGCACCTGCTCGGCGTGCGCTACTCCTGGGGCGGGTCGTCCCCGCGCACCGGCTTCGACTGCTCGGGCTTCGTCCGCTACGTCTACGGCCACTTCGGTGTCTCCCTCGCCCATTCGAGCTTCGCCGACTACTGGCGCGGCCGGAAGGTCGGGCGCTGGGCCATGAAGCCCGGCGACCTCGTCTTCTTCGACGGCGAGGGGCATGTCGGCATCTACGTCGGCCACGGCCGCTTCATCCACGCCCCGCACACCGGCACGGTCGTCCGGATCTCGACCATGTCGGGCTGGTACGCCAGCCGCTTCGACGGCGCCCGGCGCCTCGTGGCCGGTTCCTGATCCGCGGGCTACCATCGACCCTGTGGGTCTGAGGGGTAGCGCGCGGGCGTTCGCGCTCGCGCCCGTGGTTGCGCTCGCGCTGGCGGTGTTCTCCGGAGCTGCGTCCGCGGCCGGCACGCCGTGCGGGTCGACGCCGGGCCTGCTCTGCTCCACCGTCGTCGTCCCGGTCGACCGGACGGGAACGGTTGGGGGCACGATCAGCCTGCACGTCGAGGAGCTGCCACCGACGACGGGCCCGCCGCTCGGGGCGATCTTCCTCCTCGCGGGCGGCCCCGGCCAGGGATCCGCGCACACGTTCGGCCTGGGCACGCCGGGGGACGCCCTCGTCTACCGCTTCCTCTTCCCGGGCTACACGCTCGTCGCCTACGACGACCGCGGCACCGGGGACTCGGGCCTCCTCAACTGCCCGGCCCTTCAGGTGTCGACGTCTCCCACCGGGCAGGATCTCCTTGCATCGGCCTGCGCGTCCGCGCTCGGCCCGCAAGCGGCGTTCTACGGCACCGCCGACCACGTCGAGGACCTCGATGCGGTGCGGACCTCGCTCGGTCTCGACAAGATCGCGCTCTTCGGTGTGTCATACGGGACGAAGCTCGCGCTCGCATACGCATACGCGCACCCCGGCAACGTCGACCGCCTCGTGCTCGACTCGGTCCTCCCCACCGACCTTCCCGACCCGTACGGCGCGAACGTCGCCCGCGCCATGCCGGCGACGCTGGCGGCGTACTGCGCCAACGTGTGCCGCGCGGCGACGCCGGACTTCGCCGGCGATGTCGTCGCCGTCGCCAACCGGCTCGCGGCCAAGCCCGCAACCGGGAACGTCCTGCTCGTGAACGGGCGGACGAAGAAGGACACGCTCTCCGGCGTCGACCTCCTTTCGCTCGTCGTCGACGCGGACCTCAACCCCGGCCTCGCCGCGGAACTGCCTGCGGCGGCGCACGCCGCCCGGCTCGGCAACGACGCGCCGCTCCTGCGGCTGCACGTCCTGGACACCGTCGGCTCGGCGCTCTCGGCGCCGGACCTCAGCTTCGGCCTCTACGCCGCCACCGACTGCCGCGACGGCCCGTTTCCGTGGCCTGCGAACTCGGACCCCGCGACGCGGCCGGCGCTGCTGCGCAGCGCTGTCGCCGCGCTTCCGCCCGGAACGTTCGGGCCGTTCGGAAGCTGGGCGTCCGATCTCGGCAACGCTGCCCTGTGCGACACCTGGCCGACACCTGCCGGCGGCGTGAACCTGGCGACGGGCTCGCTCCCGAACGTGCCCCTCCTAGCGCTCAGCGGCGGCTTCGACATGCGGACGCCGACCGCCGGCGCGCAGTCCGTCGTCGCGCAGTTCCCGCAGGGCAAGCTCGTCGTCGTCCCGGGCATCGGGCACAGCGTCACGTCGGCCGATTGGTCGGGCTGCGCCGCCCTCGCGGTGCACGACTGGATGCTCGACCCGTCGAGCAGCGACTCGTGCCCCCGGCCGCCGTTCCTCGTTGCGCCGATCGGAGCGTTCCCGCATCTGGCGCGCTCGACGCGCCATGCGACCCCCGCCGCGACCTTCGCCGTCGCGTCGAAGACGATCGCGGAGGCCCAGGCCGCGTGGCTGTTCGCGACCTTCTCGGGATCGCCCGCCTCCATCCCCGGGCTCACGAGCGGAGCGCTCACCCCCATCGGGTCGGACGCCTTCCGGCTCACGAGGTACGGGATCGCGGCGGGCGTGACGGTGAGCGGCAGGCTCAGGGAGGCCGAGCGCGGCGGCGTCGCGGTGACGTTCCAGGGCACGCTCGAGGTGGCCGGACGTGCGGCCGCCGCCGGCACGCTGCAGCTCGGCGCCTCGGGCCTCCACGGCAAGCTCGGCGGAAAGGCCTTCGGTTAGCGCAGCTTCTGGGCCATCGCCGTCAGGAGCTTCCAGGCGATGGCGGAGTTCGACTCGACCAGCGGCTTGAAGTCCCACGGAGTCATGCCGTAACAGAGCATGTCCGTCTTGGCGGTGACGGTGGCGGTGCGGTCGGAGCCGGTGAGGAGGGCGATCTCGCCGAAGTAGTCGCCGGGGCCGACCGAGCCGACGGGGTTGCCGTCCACGGTCACGTCCGCCTGTCCCTCTTCGACGACGAAGAACCCGGCGCCGCCGGCGCCCTGCTCCAGAAAGACGTCGCCCGCGGAGACACGGCGCTCGCGCATCGACGCGGCGATCTGCTCGAGCTCGCGGTTGTCCAGGCCCGAGAAGAGCGGGACCTTCTTCAGCACGTCGGGGGAGGCGCCGGCCACGGCGGAGTTATACACGCCGCGGAGTCGCGACGATCCGCGAGGATGTGAAGGTGAAGGTGACCGTCATCGGCTGCTCGCCCGCCTGGCCCAACGCCGGGGGCGCCCAGTCGGGATACCTCGTGGAAGGTGCGGGCGGGCGGCTGCTGCTCGACTGCGGGCCCGGCGTGCTCGCCCGGCTGCGAAACGGCAACCGCGGCTGGCCCGAGGTGGACGCGATCGCGATCACGCACTTCCACCTCGACCACTGGGGCGACCTCGTCCCGTGGACGTTCGGCGCCGCCTTCGGCCCCGGCCGCCGGACGCACAAGCCCGAGCTGTGGCTCCCGCCGGGCGGTACCGACCGCCTGCGCGCGCTCGGCGGGCAGCTCTCGTTCTCGGACCAGATCGAGCGGGCGTTCGAGCTGCACGAGTACCGCGGCGAAGATGCGTTCTCCACCGCGGGGTTCGAGGTGCTGCCGGTGCAGCTCGCGCACTACGAGGAGCTGACGTTCGGGCTGCGCGTGAGCGACGGCCGCCGAACAGTGGCGTACTCCGGCGACACCGCTCCGACGCCGCGGCTCGCCGATCTCGCGCGCGACGCCGACGTGTTCCTGTGCGAGGCCACCCTCGCCGATCCGGAGCCGGCCGAGCGGGGCCATCTCACCGCCGGCGAAGCGACGGACGCGTTCGAGGCATCCGGCGCGCGCCGGCTCGTCGTGATCCACCGCCCGGACGAGCTGCCGCTCGACGAGCGGCTCGAGCGCGCGTACGACGGCCTCGAGCTACATCTCTGAGACAACGCGCGCCGCGAGCTCGCCGAGCAGCCGGTGGCCCTCGACCGACGGGTGGGCGCCGTCGTCGCTCCAGCCCTCGAGGGCTGTGAGCGCGTCGTGGAACGGGAGCTGCGTCACCCCGTCAATCGCGTGCACGAGCTCGTTGAGCCGCCCGATCTCGCGGGCGGCTCGGTCGTCGCCGTTCGGCCACGGCAGCACGTCGGCGAGCGCGACCTTCGGGCCGAGCCGCCGGCCGTGCTCGACGATGCCGGCAAGGTTGCGTGCCGCGTCCTCGACCGAGCGCCGTTGGGCGACGTCGTTGATGCCGCCCTGCACAACGAGAACGTCTGCGCCCGAGGCGACGTCCTCCACGAACGCTGCGATCTCGTCCGTGCGCTTGCCGTACGCCGCGCGCGTGCGGAACTCGAGCCGCGGATCGTGGGCGTTCGCCCACCATTGCCACTGGCTCCGTTCGTCCGCCGCCGTGCCGATATGCGCGCGCACGGACGGGTCCGGATCCCAGAGCGGCGAACCGGCGCTGATCGAGTCGCCGACGACGGCGACCACGATGCGAGTCACCGCGAGTGCGGATGCAGCTCGACCACGAGATCGCAGTCGAGCGCCTCGGCGATGCGCAGCAGCGTGTCGATTCGCGGCGGACGGCCGCCGCGCTCGAGCCGCGCGATCGACGACTGGGTGGTGCCGCACAGCTCGGCGAGCTCCCGCTGCGACATGTTCATCTGCACGCGCCGTTCGGCCACCTTGTCCGCGATCGCGGCGAAGAAATAGCCGCGGTCGCCGGTGACGATCCGCTCGCGCAGGCGGTCGAGCGGGCGCTTCAGCTCGGTGCGGCTGCGGGCTGCTGCCATTCGGACGAGTATAGCCGTTGTGCTATGTCACCGACGCGGACGCGGCCGGGCACGAGCACGGAGCCGTACACGCCGAACGGAAGCGACTCGGAGACGCCGTCTCGCCGGTAGGCGGCGAGGGTGACGAGCGTCGGGAGATCGACGACGCCCGTGTCGGGGTCGCGCGAGGTGACGATGCAGCGGCCGACGTCGCCGTTGAAGGTGACCGTCGCCTCGCCGATCCGGATCTCCTGGCCGATCCAGGAGTCCTCCTCGTGCGCATCGACGCCGTCGATCTCGAACAGCATGCGGAAGCGGCGGCCGTCGAGGGCGTCCTCGGTGCCGACCTCCTCGCCCAGCCGTTCGAGCGACGCGCGCGACACGAGCGAGACCGTTCCGCCCCGCGGACTGCGGTCGACGGCGCCGTCGTCCGCCCACAGCAGCTCGAGCGGCCGCCCGACGAAGCGCGAGAGCGCTTCCTCCCAGGGCCCGACGACGCGGTGCGAGGGCCGCACAAGCCGATAGAGCTCCGCGTCGACGGGCTCTCCGAGCTCGACGACGCCCTCGACGCGCTCGCCGTCCGGGAAGGCCAGCGCGAGCCGCCGCGTCGACTCGTCCCACTCGGGCCGGATGCGCATCATCGAGCCGTCGCGCTTGCCCGCGTACAGCGCGCCCTGCTCGTCGCGAAGCCAGAAGCGCCGGTTGCCGACGACGCCGCCCTGCTCGAGCACGACCTCCTCCGGATGAACGAGGCCGAGCGACTTCACGGGTGCGACCGAGATGCGGACGACGCGCGGCTCCACGCTCCGAGTCTATTTACGCGGGGCCCTCCACCTCCACCTCGCTGCGTCCGCGCGCACCCTCGAGATCGAAGATCCAGAAGTCACGGCCGGTCACGTGCACGGCGACGTTGTAGACCGGAATCTGGCCGATGCTCCCTTCGAACGAGCCCGCGTGCGCGTGCCCGTGCAGGACGAGGTCGGCGCCGCACTCGGCGATCGGCGTCGCCAGGCGGTCGCTGCCGAGCAGCACGTGGATGCCGGCCGGCTCGCCCATCACCGTCGCCTCGACCGGCGCGTAGTGGAGCAGCACGATGCGGAGGTCGCTGTGCACGATCTCGCGCAGCCCCTGGGCGATCGCGTCGGCGTCGCGCGACGTCTCGGCGTACACCTCGCGCAGCAGCGGCTCTCCGAAGTCGGGCAGGACGCAGCCCGGGAAGCCGCCGACGAATCCCTTCGTGCCGACGACGCCCAGCTGCATGCCGGCGACCTCACACGTCTGCCACGAACGGTCGAGCACGCGCACGCCCGCCTCCGTGAGCAGCGCGGCGATCTCGGCCGCGCAGCCGGCGTGGTAGTCGTGGTTGCCGAGCACGGCGAAGATCGGGATGGAGACCGCGCGGCACGCATCCGCCAGCACCTGCGCCTGCTCGAGCTCCCCGGTCGTGGTCAGGTCGCCCGCGAGCAGGATCACGTCGGCCTCGTCCTCGACGCGTTCGAACGCGCTCTCGACGCGCTCGCGGATCGCCTCCGAAGCATGCACGTCGCCTGCGGCCGCGATCCGGATCACACGAGCCATGTTGCACTTTTCCCTGGAACGGAAACGGCTCGGCAGCCATGCCGGAACCAACCTTCGAGGAGATGGTGGACGCGATGAAGGACGCGGTCGCCGTCATGCAGACCCGCGACATCCCGTTCGTGCTCGGCGGCGGGCTCGCCGCGTGGGCGCGCGGCGGGCCGCGCTCGGAGCACGACGTCGACCTGTTGATCCGCGAGCAGGACGCGGACGAGGCGCTCGCGGCGTTCGAGGAAGCCGGGATGCGCACCGAGCGCCCGCCCGAGGGATGGCTCGTGAAGGCCTTCCATCCGAACGGGACGCTCGTGGACCTCATCTACAGCCCCGCGGGCGGGCCGATCACCGACGAGACGATCGAGCGTGCGCCCGTGATCGAAGTGATGGCGCTGCGGCTGCGCGTCTCCTCGCTCGAGGATCTGATGACGACGAAGCTGCTCGCGCTCAACGAGCAGGAGCCGGACTTCGGCGGCGTGCTCGAGCTCGCCCGCGCGCTGCGCGAGCAGGTGGACTGGGAGGACGTACGTGTGCGAACGGAGGCGTCGCCCTTCGCACGCTCGTTCTTCACCCTCGTCGAGGGCCTCGGCGTCGTCTAGCTCTCAGCCGCCGCGCGGCGCGCCTAAAAGTAAAAGCTGGACCACGCCTGCCACCAGTCGTCTCCACGGGAGACGAGCGACGCAGGCCCGGTGACCTCGACCCCGCGCCGGTGGCAGTACTCGTCCAGCCGGTCGGGCGTGAAGAAGGCCACCTCGATCTCGCACGGCCGGCCGGGATCGTACGGCCGCACCGCCTGCAAATCCTTCAGCGCGCGCTTCGCGCCGTCCTCGATCAGCTCACGCGCCTTCGCGGGCGTCTTCGACCGCGCGCTGAAGCGTCCGATCCCCTCCTTCACCTCGACCGTCGTCAGCCCGTCGCCGAGGAGCGCGGTCGCCTCACGACAGACGGCGCGGTCGCCGCTGACGAGCGCGACGGGGCAATCCCACGTTCCGCACAGCGCCGCGTTGATCCCCGTCTCGCCGACGAGCGTGCCGTTGAACTTCAGGCTCAGCCACGCCTGGCCCGACACCGTGTGCGAGAGCACGCCGTCGGCGGTGCCCGCCATCGCGTGCATGCCGATGAAGAGCGCGGCGTCGCAGCCCTCCTCGAGGAACGCGGTGTACTCCGTCCATTCGCTCTGGACGACGAACTCGCAGTCGGGATCGAGCTGGTCGGCGACGAGCGAGTTGAAGTCGTACTCCCCGCCGGCGCCGTGGCAGTCCATGACGACGATCTCGGTTGCGCCGGCGGCCTTGGCGCCGCGCACGGCGGCGTTGATCTCCTCCGTGTAGAGCTTGCGGCCCTCCTGATAGAGCGGGAGGTCGCCGCCGACCTGGCCGCGCCTGACGATGCCGGCGACGCCTTCGATGTCGCTGATGACGTGGACGCGCACGGCGGCAGACTACTGTGCGCGCGTGCACACGGGTCTCGCGGGCAAGGTCGTGCTCGTCACGGGCGGCGCAGGCGGAATCGGCAGCGCCTGCGTGCGTGCATTCGCGGCGGAGGGCGCGCGCGTCGTCGTCCACTACCGCACGAGCCGCGAGCGGGCAGAGGAGCTCGCCGCCGAGATCGGCGGCGTCGCGATCGGCGCCGACCTCACCGACGAGGCCGCAGTGGATTCTCTGTTCACGCGCGCGCGCGAGGAGCTCGGCGACGTCGACGTCTGCGCCGCGGTCGCGGGCGTCTGGCCACGCGAGGACGAGCCCGTCTGGCAGCTCGGGCTCGAGCGCTGGGAGAAGGTGCTGCGCGCGAACCTGACCGCGACGTTCCTCACCGCACGCGGATTCCTGCGCGAGGTGGAGCGCACCGGCCGCGGCAACCTCGTCCTCGTCGGCTCGACCGCCGGCCGCTTCGGCGAGGCGGGCCACGCGGACTATGCGGCGGCGAAGGCCGCCATCCAGGTCGGCCTCCTTCTGAGCCTCAAGAACGAGATCGTCCGCATCGCGCCCGGCGGGCGCGTGAACGCGGTCGCGCCGGGATGGACGTACTCCCCGATGACGCGCGGCGCCCTCGATCCGGAGCTGGTCGAACGGCTGACCCGCACGATGGCGCTGCGCAAGGTCGCGCTCGCCGAGGACATCGCGCGGGCGGTGGTCGTCCTCGCCTCGGACGAGCTCTCCGGCCACGTCACGGGCGAGCTCGTCACCGTGGCCGGCGGTATGGAAGGACGGACGGTCCACTCCTAGACTTGGAGGGGTGATCTGTCCCTCGTGCTCAACCGAGAACCGTCCCGGCCGGAAGTTCTGCTCTCGCTGCGGGACGGCGCTCGCCCTCAGCTGCCCGAGCTGCGGCACGGCCAACGAGCCCGACGACGCCTTCTGCGGCGACTGCGGCACACCCTTGGGCGCGGAGGTCGCCGCCGCCCCCCGCGAGGCGCCGGCCGCCGAGCGCCGGCTCGTCTCGGTCCTCTTTGCCGACCTCGTCGGCTTCACGCCCCTGTCCGAGTCGCGCGACGCCGAGGAGGTGCGGGAGCTCCTCTCCCGCTACTTCGACATCAGCCGCCGGATCATCTCCGTGTACGGCGGCACGGTGGAGAAGTTCATCGGCGACGCGGTCATGGCGGTCTGGGGGACGCCGACCGCCACCGAGGACGACGCCGAGCGCGCCGTCCGCGCCGCGCTCGACCTCGTCTCGGCCGTCGCCGCGCTCGGAGCCGAGGTCGGGGCCGACGACCTGCGCGCCCGCGCGGGCGTGCTGACCGGCGAGGCCGCCGTGACGCTCGGCGCCGAGGGCGAGGGGATGGTCGCTGGCGATCTCGTCAACAGCGCCGCCCGGATCCAGTCGAGCGCACCGCCCGGCACGGTGTACGTCGGCGAGTCGACGCGGCGCGCGACGGAGGAGACCGTCGTCTTCGAGGACGCCGGCACGTTCGAGCTGAAGGGCAAGGAAGGGCTGACGCCGTTGTGGCGCGCACTGCGCGTCGTCTCCGGTCTGCGCGGGTCGCTGAAGTCGCACGGCCTGGAGGCGCCGTTCGTCGGCCGCGACCGCGAGCTGCGCACGCTCAAGGATCTCTTCCACGCGTCGGCCGACGAGCGCAAGGCGCGCCTCTTGTCGGTCACCGGCATCGCCGGCATCGGCAAGTCGCGGCTTGCGTGGGAGTTCTACAAGTACTTCGACGGGATCGCCGAGACGATCTACTGGCATCGCGGCCGCTGCCTGCCCTACGGCGAAGGCGTGACGTACTGGGCGCTCGCCGACATGGTGCGCATGCGGTGTCGCATCGCCGAGGACGACGACCCGGCGCAGGGGCTGACGAAGCTGCGTGCAGTCCTCGACGAGCACGTGCTCGACGCGGAAGAGCGGAGCTTCGTCGAGCCGCGCCTCGCGCACCTGCTCGGCTACGCCGACCAGCAGGCGCACGAGAAGCACGATCTGTTCGCCGCATGGCGCCTCTTCTTCGAACGGCTGACGTCGACGTACCCGACCGTGCTCGTGTTCGAGGACCTGCAGTGGGCGGACGAGAGCCTGCTCGACTTCATCGAGTACCTGCTCGACTGGTCACGCGACCATCCGCTCTTCGTCATCACGCTCGCGCGGCCCGAGCTGGTCGAGCGCCGGCCCACCTGGGGAGCGGGTCGCCGCAACTTCACCTCGGTGTTCCTCGAAGCGCTGCCGACCGCGGTGATGGAGCAGATCCTCGCCGGGCTCGTCCCCGGGCTGCCGCAGGATCTGCGCGATCGCATCCTCGACCGGGCGGAAGGGGTGCCGCTGTACGCGGTCGAGACGGTGCGCATGCTGCTCGACCGCGGCCTGCTCGTGCAGGACGGGCCGGCCTACCGCCCGACCGGAGCCGTCGACTCGCTCGAGGTGCCCGAGACGCTGCACGCCCTCATCGCCGCGCGCCTCGACGGGCTGCAACCCGACGAGAGGCGGCTGCTGGAGGACGGCGCCGTCCTCGGGAAGACCTTCACGCGGGACGGGCTCGCCGCGTTGTCCGGGCTCGACGCCGATCGCATCGACGAGCTCCTCGGCTCGCTCGTGCGCAAGGAAGTGCTGGGCGTGCAGGCGGACCCGCGCTCGCCCGAGCACGGCCAGTACGGCTTCCTGCAGGACCTCGTGCGCCACGTCGCGTACGAGACGCTGTCGCGGCGGGAGCGGCGCAACCGCCATCTCGCGGCTGCGGAGCATCTCGGCGGAGCCGCGGCCGAGGAGGCGGAGCTCGTCGAAGTGATCGCCGCCCATTGGGTGGCCGCGTACGAGGCGATGCCCGATGCCGAGGACGCCGCCACGATCAAGGCGCAGGCGTGCGAAGCCCTCGTCCGCGCGGCGAAGCACGCCGAGTCGCTCGCCGCGGCGGCGGAGGCCTGGCGCTACTACGCGCAGGCGGCCGCGCTGGCGGCGGCGCCGCTCGACCGGGCCGCGCTTCTCGTCGAAGCGGGCGAGATGGCGGGCCGCGCGCGCGGGGCCGACGAGGCGACGCCGCCGTTCGAGGAAGCGCTCGCCGTCTTCGATGCAGCCGGAGACACGCACGCAGCAGCGCGCGCGTCGATGCGCCTCGGGCGATATCAGCTCTTCTCCGGGCAGCGTGACGAAGCGCTCGCGCGGCTCGAGCGCGCGTTCGACGTTCTGTCTGCGGACGAGCCGGACGAGGATCTGGCCAGCCTCGCGGCCCTTCTCTCGCGCTCCTACTGGTTCGGCGGGGACCTGGAGCGAGCCGCTGCGCGCGCCGAGCTGGCGCTCGACATCGCGGAGGCGAACCGGTACCCGAAGGCGGTCGTGCACGCGTTGCGCGCAAAGGCTGCCGTCCTCTTCAGTCGCGGCCATATGGAAGAGGGTCTAGCGCTGAACAAGCACGGGCTCGAGCTGGCGCTCGAGCACGATCTCGCCGAGCACGCTTCGACGTTCTACTTCATTCTCTCCGACCTGTCGTTCCGGCTCGACCACTATCGCGACGCGCTCAGCTATCTCGAGCAATCGCTCGAGCAGGCGCGCAAGCTGGGCAGCCGCCCATTCGAGTGGGGCGCCCTCTCGGAGCAGACGTACTCGCTGTGGATGCTGGGACGCTGGGACGAGGTGGTGGAGATGTGCGAGGCCTTCGACGAGGAGATCATCAACGCCGGAGGAGTGGTCCTCAGCGTGATGCAGTCGGGCGTCGCCGTCTACGCGCAGCGGGGAGAGCTGGACGAAGCCCGCCGGTTGATCGACCTCTTCGCGCGTCTCGAGAGCTCGACCGACTTCCAGGACCAGGGCACCCACCACGCCGCGCTCGCGTCGCTGCATCTCGCGGAAGGCAGGCTCGAGGAAGCGCTCGCTGCCGGTGCGGAAACCATTCGCGTGGCCGAGGTGCTCGGGGAGAACTTCCAGGGAGTCAAGCACGGCGTGGTCGACGCGCTCGAGGCCGCGCTCGCACTCGGCGAGACGTCGAAGGCGGAGGAGCTGTTCGCGTTCATCGACGGGGTCCCGGCGGCAAGACCGTCGCGCTTCCTCGAGCTCCACGCACAGCGGCTTCGGGCCCGCGTCGGCGGTGACGCGGCCGGCCTCGAGGCGGCCGTCCAGGGCTTTCGCGAGCTGGAGACGCCCTTCTGGGTGGCGGTCACGCTGCTCGAGCAGGCCGAGCTCACCGGCGACGAGCCCGCCCGCGCGGAGGCCCGCGAGATCTTCGAAGGTCTTCGCGCACGACCGTGGATCGAACGGGCCGCAGCTGCGCAGCGCGCGGAGGTCGTGGCCTAGAAACGCGTAGCGGCGCTTGCGCGCCGCCGCGTCCCCCTGCCGCAGAGATGATTGCCGTCAGTCCCCGAGGAGGAGTTAACCACGTATCGGCATAAAAGCTCCGCGGCTTGAGCCCCTAGACTGGCCTGAATGAGCCGGTTTCTCGAGCGGCTGGCGGCGGGCCTGCCGATCGTCGCCGACGGCGGCATGGGCGCCGTCATCGCCAGTGCCGTGCCGAGGCTGCGATGCCCGGAGGAGGCGAACCTCCGCGCGCCGGAGAGCGTCGTGGACGTCCACCTCGGCTATATCCGCGCCGGGGCGGAGCTGATCGAGACGAACACGTTCGGCGCAAACCGGGCGAAGCTCGCCGAGCGATTCCTCGAGGACGAGCTCGAGGCGATCAACGCCGCCGGCGTGCGGCTCGCACGCGAGGCGCGCGAGGTCTCCGGCCGCGACGTCTTCATCGCCGGCTCGATCGGCCCCGACTCCGGGCACGGCTACGCACAGCAGGCGGAGATCCTCGAGGGCCGCGGCGCCGACTTGTTCATGGTCGAGACGTTCTTCGACCTCGACGACCTCGAGCGCGCGGTCGCGGCGGTCCGCAGCGTGTCGAGCCTGCCCGTCGTCGCCTTGATGTCCTTCGACGCCGAGGGCGAGACGATCGCCGGCGTCTCCGCGCGCGTCGCCGGCGAGCGGCTGCGCGCGCTCGGCGTCGCGGCGTTCGGAGCGAACCACGGCGCCGGCCCCGCGGCCGCGCTGCGCGCGCTCGGCGACATGGCCGGTGGCGGCGTGCTCGCGGCCTTGCCGAACGTCGGGCTCGCGAGCATGTCCGGCCACCGCATCGTGTTCCCGCACGCGACGCCCGAGTACTTCGGCCAGTTCGCCGCCCAGGCGCGCGCGCTCGGCGCGGGCATCATCGGCGGCTGCTGCGGGACGACGCCTGCGCAGATCGCCGCCATTCGCGCCGCGGTGGACGAGAACGTCGCACCCGCCGGGCCGCTGCTCGTGCGCGAGCGCGCGCGGGCGACCCGGCCGTCGACGGCGGGCGGGAGCACCGAGCTCGAACGGCTCCTCGACGACGGCACGTTCGTCGTCTCCGTCCAGCTCGATCCCCCGCTCGGCGCGAATCCCGAGGCGCTGATCGAGACGGCGCGAGCGGTGCGCGACACGAACAAGGCGCAGTTCGTCGACGTGAACGACAACCCGCGTGCGCGTGCCCGGATGAGCGGGATCATGGCGTCGGTCGCCATCGAGCGGTTCACCGGCGTGGAGACGATTCCGCACCTGACGCCGCGCGACATGACACTCACCGGGCTCGAGTCGATCCTGCTCGGCGCGCACGCGGAGGGCGTGCGCAACATCCTCGCCGTCACGGGCGACCCGCCCGAGGCAGGGGACTATCCCGGCCGCGGCGGCGTGTACGAGGTCGACGCGATCGGCCTCGTCGACCTGCTCGCGCGGTTGAATCGCGGCGAGGACCACCACGGCCGCGCCATCGACGCGCCGACCTCGTTCTACCCCGGCGTCGCCGTCAACCCCACGGCGGACGATCTCGGGCTCGAGGCGGAGCGCTTCCACCGGAAGGTGGCCGCCGGCGCCCGCTTCGCGATGACGCAGATCCTGTTCGACCTCGAGCCGCTGGAGGCGTTCCGCGACCGCGTCGGCGGCTTGCCGATCCCGATCCTCGTCGGCGTCTGGCCGATCCGTACGGTGGAGACGCTCGTGCGCGTGCACAACGAGACGCCGGGCATCGTCGTTCCGGAGCACGTGCAGGAGCGCTATCGGCGCGCGGGCGCGAACGCGCGCGAGGTCGGCGGCGCGCTCGGGCTCGAGCTGATCGACGCTGCGCGCGAGCTCGCGCAGGGCGTCTACGTGATGGCGCCGTTCCGCGCGCCGATGAACGTCGTCGACTTCCTTCCCGAGCTTCAGCCGGAGGCGCAGGCGCCGGTCGAGACGGACGCCGTCCCGGCGGAGTCGAGCACGCTCCGCACGACGGACGCTGGCACGCCGTAGCCTCCGGGCGCGTCGAGTCGCGCGGCGAAGATCGTCGCCTCGACCGCGCCGCTCGCGTCGATCGCCGGACCGCCCGAGTCGCCGTGGCGGATCGTGCCCGCGAGGGCGGTGATCGTGCGCGACACGGGGCCGTTCCCGTACGCGTCCTGCGTCAGCGCGACGGCGGTGCGGCCGATGCGGCCGGGCGTTCCATGTAGCGGCCCGTCCTCCGGGTAGCCGACGATGTAGACGGGGGCGCCCGGTTGCGGGTCGGCGAGCGGCAGCGCAAACGCCGCTCCCGGTCCGCGCAGGCGCAGGACTGCGAGATCGTTGTGCGCATCGAAGGCGACGACGTCGACGCGCTGGAGGTTCGACGTGCCGGGGAGCTGGATGCCGGTGTCGTGCTCGCCGGCGACGACGTGCGCAGCGGTGACGACGAGGTCGCGCGCGGCAAACCACCCGCTGCCCTCGATGCCGACGCCGCACGCGGTGCCGAGCACGCGCACGACGTCGCGCGACGCGCGCTGGACGTTGGCGTTGCCGGCGATCTCCCCGCTCGGAGGCGCGGTCGGAGGCGTTGGGCCGGCGATGGACGGGAACGGGTCGATGCGCGCGAGCAAGTTGAGCAAGCGGCGCGGCGGCACCGCCTGGTCGAGCCTCCGGACGACGGTCGAGCGCTGCACGTCGCGGCGCAACTGCGACTGGCCGGGGACGAGGAGCGCCGTCGCGCTCAGGACCCAGACGAAGACGACCCCGCTCGCGCCGCCGAGCAGGAGACCGCCCAGGGAGTCGAGGAAGCGGAAGGGTGTGAGCCGGAGGCCTCCGCGGGCGAACGACCCCGCGATGCCGGCGAGTGTCTGGAGGAGCACGGCGCCGACCACCGCGCCGATGAGCCCGGCCACCGGTGTCCAGGCGGAGCCGGAGCCGCCGCTGAGCAGGTGCGGCGCGACGCGGGAGCCTCCGTATGCGCCCGCGACGAGACCGCCCAACGAGAGCGCCGTCACGACGAGCCCGCGCCGCATGCCGCCGAGCGCGGTCAGAGCGACAACGGCGAGCGCGATCCAGTCGACGATGTTCGGCTTCACCGAGCCAGTCTCGCGTACCCGCTGGACGGGGCGCCGCTACAATGCGCCGTCCCTGGGGGCGTAGTTCAGCTGGTTAGAACGCCGGCCTGTCACGCCGGAGGTCGCGGGTTCGAGTCCCGTCGCTCCCGCTCTTTACACCTCGTCTTCGCCCGCTTCTGGAAGAAGGGTGCGAAGGCGTGTTTGGGCCGGACGGCGACGATGTGGCCGTCGTCGAGCCAGACGCGTTCGAACACGAGTTGGAGCATGTGCCGTTTCGCTTCGGGGTCGGAGTGGTCGCGCCAGAAGAGGGAGAAGTCGTTGAGGACTTGTTCGGCTTCGTCGAGGTCGGGGAGCGGTTCGGGTGCGAGTTCGGCGAGGTGGGTCTGGATCTCTTGGCGGCGGGCGAGGTATTCGCCGCGGTCGAGGTCGCCGAGTTCGTACAGGTCGCGTAGGCGGCGCAGTCGTTCCTCGAGCGCGGCCCGCTTTCGGATCATTTGCTTTGTCTCGGAGCCCTTGCCGGCGGCGAGGCGGTGCAGGATCTCGTCGCATAGGAACGGCTCGGGCTTGAAGTCAGCGACGAACTCGACGAGCTGTTCCCACCGAGGGGAATAGCCCACTTGCGCAAACCAAATCACGGCTGAACTTCGAGTCTCGGAACTGACAACCAGCACTGCGTCCGCTTGCGATGTCCCGACCGGTCGCCGCGAAATGCCGGTGGGATCATCCATCCGCGCGGTAGCGACGTTCAGTTGTGGTAGCTGACCCGCATGGCTGATGAGCGTGCGAACGATCGAACGCGACGGGCTTGGGGCCGCGACATTCGCGCGGCCCCAAGCACCCTTTCGACCCTGTGCTGCTGCTAGGCGCAGGAGGCTGCTGGTGACGGTGCGGTCAGACCAGCCTTGACGCCGTTGGGGGGCAGCGGCTGCAGGACGTTCTTCTCCTCGAGCACCGCCCCGGTGGCGTCACGGGCGACGAGTTTGTAAGGGACGATGCCGCGGACGATGTCGTCGCGGCCGGTGACCGAAAGGAAGGCGCCGTCCCCGGTGAGCGGGAGGTCCTTCACGCTGCAGTCGGTGTTGACGAGCTGCAGTCTAGCGACCTGCTGGCTTGCGTAGCCATCAACCCAGATGTCGTCCCACTGGGTCTCCGCGTAGGGGGCGGTCTTCTGTCGGGAACCGATCTGCACGTAGAGCTGCTCGCCGGCCGGAAACACCTTGGTAGGCGCGATGCATGTATCACTGATGCCGCCTGCCGGGATGTCCAGCTGCCGACAGCGCTCGCCCACTACATCGGTGTAGGTGCCAGAACTCCACGTATCGACTCCGTCAGAGGTACTGACCTCGTGCCGCACGGTGCTGCCTGGTGCGATCTGGCCCATCCCGGCGAAGCTCGGCGGCGTGCCGTGTCGGGTCGAGAGAGCCGCGTTGGCAAGGATTGCGGCCGAGGCGAGGACGCCCAGAACGAGAAGCCATCTCACGGTGTGCTCCTTTCCTCATTCGCGGTCATCCGCAGCCGTTGTGAGACCACTCGTCGACGTATTCCTGGTCGCTCGCGGAGCCGCCGCGAACGATGTAGGTCTGTAACAGAGTGTCGTTACCGCTTGACGTCGTCGTTTGATCGTGACCGTTCGTATATACGTGGTAGGTGATGTTGTAGTTCGCGTCCTGGCGGTAGTCGTTGTGATACAGGCCGCCGGTCGTGTCCCAGTTGGACCAGGTGATGTAGTAGTAGGGCAGATAGTGGCTCTGGTTGTTGCTGAGATAGCCGAGCCAGTACGCACACTCGTACGTGTCGCCCTGTGTCGCACGGCTATGGCTTGCCTGCGCGTTTGTTGCGCTGTATGCCAGCGACGCCGCCACCATCAGCGCGGCGATGATTGGCGGGAGAAGACGTCTCATCTATGCCTCCTGGTTACGCACGTCGCTTGTGACTAGCCCGAACGCCGCCGCAATTTGCTCAAGAACCTGAGCAGTAGATCCGACGTGCTCCCATCGGGAATCCCCACAAGCGCTCCTTTGTCGGAACTGGACCCGTCACTGCCTCCATCAGTCGGGATATGTCCGGCATCGCCGAATGCTTTCGCAGGTCCAATCTCGGAGACGGCCCTCCCTCGACGGCCGCCAGCAGAACGAAGACGGTCGCTTTGGCGCTGAGGTGGCCTGGTGAGGGTTCGCGTCTTTCCCGGTCGGGTTCACAGACTTGGTTGAGCGCTGGCCAACTCCCAGTGAGCCCGGACTGGGGTCGAACACGCAGGGCAAAAAAGAAGGCGGCCCTGGCAGCGCCGCCTCAAAATCAGCAGCCGGACTTCAGGACGCCGTGTTCGTTCTGGCCACGCTTTGGCCTGGCCGTGAATGCGTCATTGCGCCGGAACGGCGGCGATGACGTTGCCGCGCGAGTCGAGGGCGAGGTACGAACCGATGATCTGACTCGGATCTCGGCCGTTGAGCGAGAGAGCGGTGAAGAAGAGCTTGACCGGGGTCTGAAGCGCCGAGGGCGCCGCGTAGATGCTGGGCGTGACGCTCGTTCCATCAGCGAGCTTGACGGTGACGCTGGAGACATCGGACGCCACAACGCCGGCGATGTAGAAGGTTCCTGAGGCGCTCGAGGCCGTCATCGGCGCGAGTTCGTCGGCTCCGCTTCCCTGGCCGACTTGATCCGGCGGCGCGTCGCGCACCGGGAAACCGCACGCGCTCGCCAGCTTCGCGCCGCTCTCGAGAATGTCGAGACAGATCCCTCGGTCGCTGTTCCACGCCTGAAGCTCAGCGGAGCCGGCTGAGGCGACGTCGATCCGCGAGGTCAGTGGCTGCGGCGGACCACCAAACAGATGATTGAGGCCAAGCGCCAACCCGCTCCCTGCGACGGCCAGGATCACGAGGACAGCCGCAACCAGGATTGCGGGCCTACGACCTCGGCTGAGGCGCCCGCGCCTGCTTGCGATTGCGTCGACGAGTTGCGACCCACGTGACGCAATCCATTCGTCGCGCAGGGTCGGGACATCCATTGCGATGTTGGGCTCATTCATCGGGGGCTAACCTCCACTTTCCGCTCGGTGAATCGAGTTCGTTGCGGAGCCGAGTCCGCGCTCGATGAAGTCGTGTCCTTAGAGCTCCGGTTTCGACGTCTAAGGCGTCGGCGGCCTCCTCAACTGACAGCCCCTGACACCAGACAAGCAAGGCCGCCTCGCGCTCCCGCTGCGGGAGCCGTGACAGTGACGAGAGCAGTTTGCGGGTTTCGTCCCGCAGAACAACCATTTCGCCAGCGTCCTCGACGAAGGCCGCGTCGGTCAGCTGCGGAAGCTGCTCCAGGAACGCCCGATATCTGCGGAGTGCGCGCCGGCGGTTACGACCAAGGTTGGTTGCGACGCCGAACATCCAGGCGCGAACGTCGTCCGGCACGGGCATCTTCGTGCGTAGACGCCAGACTTCCAGGAACGTTGTAGACAGCAGCTCGTCTGCGGCTCCAGGGTCACCGGTCATTCGGAAGCAGTAGCCGTATATCGACTGAGCGTGTCGCTCGAAAAGCTCGCCTAGCGCTTCCCCCTCGCCGCCGCGAAGCCGCTGCCAGAGCTCGTGGTCGCTTGGACTCATCACTAACTACTACGTGTTCGCTGGCAGCGGTTCGTTACATCGGCGTTTTCCATTTGGCGCCCAGACCTTGCCGTAAACGGGGAGACGCCGCAGTGGCGTCTCCCCCTTGTCCCTGCTTGGCTCAATTGTGCCAGGTCGTTTCGCAGTAACCCGTCACCGATCCGCCAGACGTAATCTCGCAGTCGGCATAGACGTAGGTGCTTCCACTCGACTGGATCTCGACGTAGGTTCCGTTCGCAGTCGCCGAGATCGACGTGCTCGGGTACCAGACCTTCAGACCCCGAGCCGCGTACGTCAGTTCCTGGTTGTAGTCACGTAGCGCAGTGCTCGGCGTCTGGTAGTAGCCCGTGCCTGCCATCGTCCCGTAGAGACCACAGTTCGTATCGACGGGCTGGAGAGACGGTGCGTACTCGGTGCAATGCGAGGCCAACGATCTCGCGCCCCCGCTACCCGCTCCGATGGCGAATACGATCGAACAGGCGACGACGAGCATCAGGACGGCTGCGCCGCGCCGGCGGATGGAGTTGAGTGTCTTCATCTGGATATCTCCTCTACCGACCGACAACGTTGGGGTTCTCACTCACCGACAAGCCCTGGGCATCGCTTACAGCGAAGCCACCGGGGATCGATGACGGCGCGACCGCAGTTCCATCGCCTCGACTGATCGAGAGCTGATGGCCAGTCAGATAGATCCCGCCACCGACGTAGTCGGCGCCCGCGGCGTCTGGGATGAGCAGAGACACGACCCCCGCATTGACGCTCGATGTCGGACCGCAAGCCCCAGGATTCGAACCTCTGCGATCGATGGCAACGAGACACACTCCGCGGCTTCCCGGTACGACGTACCAGGTGCCAACGTCGTTCGTCAGCAGAAGACGGACGTTCTGTAGCGAGTCCTGATCGATGCCAAAGGTCGAGGCGGCACCGCTGAGAGCCGTGGCGATCGCCGAACTCGTCGTGCCATCCAGCGATACAACGGGCAGCTGCGCCGCGGAAGAGCCCGTCGGCAGCGGGTCGTTTGGTGCAGCGGTGAGGACGCCTGCGGCGGCCAGTCCGATCACTGCCGCGACTGCCGCGGCGAGCGGCAAGACAGCTTTCTTCTTCAAGATCATCCCCTGTCTTTCTAGGACGTTGGGCATGACAGAAACTGCCGCAGAGCGTCTATCTCGATCACTGAGCTCGCGCAATCCCCAGCCTTTGCACCTCCTCGGATTCGGACAGCTACATGCTCATGGCCGGATCAGGCGATTTCTTTCAGCGGTGCAACGAACTTCTGCAAGCAAAGGCAAGTCACGGCAGAAGGATCGAGTGAACGTTCGCGTGGGGCCGCGACCGTGCATGGCCATCACGAGGTCTAGCGCACGGTGATGACGCGACCTGCCGCCGGACCGTTCGGAGTGTTCAAGCTCCAGGCGAACTTCGCGTAACCGGGCGGTGTCTTCGCCGGGATCGACAGCTCCATTGCAAACCGCACCTCACTGTGAGCTGAGATCACGTGAACACTGGCGCAGTTGAGCGCGAACCACCGCTGCACGTGGAAGCCCACCTCGTAGATGCCCTCGGTGTAACCGGGGCAGGATGTGAACTTCACCGGTGTCCCCGTGCGGTTCCTGAGAGTGATCCTGTAGGTGAGGGACCTGGCCAGCGAGGACCGTCCGCCGAAGCTGACGATCTAGATGCCGCTCACGCGACCTTTCAACGCTCGCCGACCTGGGGTCGACGTCTCCACCAGCGGCGCCGCTGCCGGCGCTGAAACCAAGCCCGAAAGGTTTCGCCCCTCCCGGACATAGACGTCCGGGCGAGTTCTCGTCTCTGTCGCCCTGCTCAACGGGTCATCAGTTCAATCTGCGCCCCAAAGCGCGGAGGAAGGAGGCACGCATGCATAAGAGATTTCTGGGGGCTGCCCTGGCGGCTGCGATCTTTCTCTTGCTGCCGATAGCAGGTCTCGCCAGTAACCAGGCTGCTCCCAGCCCGCCTGGGCAAGCCGTCTTTGAGGGACACACGATCGACCTCTCGAAGGGCTGGGGCGACGCCCACGCGTGTCTGGTTGCCAATGGCGCCGGGGTCGTCGAGTGCTTCCGCGACCAGGCGGGACTGCTGGCGCGCGAATCGCAGCTTCAGGAACAGGCCAGCGCCGACCCGGCGATCGCGGCCTCGACATGCTCAACGCCGCTCAGGCTCTACGCCGATACGGGCTACGGGGGCCGCGAGCTCGACTTCTACGATCGTGGTTACTGGCAGAACCTGAGTGACTGGAGCTTCGACAATCAGACCTCGTCGTACAAAGTCGGCGCCTGTGGCGTCTACCTCGCCGACGGCGCAAACGGAGGTGGCTCCTGGTATCCGGGCAACACGAACGCCGGCGCCAGCGCCTCGTCAATGGTGTCCGGCTGGAACGATCGCATTTCCTCGCTCTATATCCAGTGATCTGTCGCGGCCGGCGCCTTCAGAACGCGCCGGCCGCTTCAGCTCTTCGACTTCATGACTGCCGATAGGGAGCGGCGCTTTCGCCGGCTGTACGAACGCCACTACCCGGCGCTGCTGGCTTACGCGCTCCGAAGGACAACAGGATCGGCAGATGCACACGACGTCGTTGCCGACACGTTTCTCGTTCTCTGGAGACGATTTAGCGACGCGCCCTCGAGCGACGAGGAAGCGCTGCTCTGGCTCTATGGCATCGCGCGGCGAGTGCTTGCTAACCGACATCGGACACGGCAACGACAGGAGCGGCTTGCACAGCGCTTTGCCGACGCGCTAAACCAGAGCACAAGCACAGAGGACGTCGCCACTCACCGCCGCGATGCTCAACGACTGCTAGAAGCTCTCCTAGAGCTGTCCGACTCTGAGCGCGAGCTGCTGATGCTCGCAGCGTGGGAGCAGCTCTCGACGAGCGAGCTGGCCCGAGTGCTGGGGTGTACCGAAAACGCGGCGGCTATTCGCCTACATCGTGCGCGCAAGCGTTTGACAGAAGTTTACACGAAAGAAAACGATCCCTCTGGCCATAGAACTGTTGAGCGGCTGCGGCTGCGGCCATCTAAGAAGAGGAAGTAGACGAGTGAGCGAACCCCTGGACCCAAAAGACGCGGACCCGTTCGAGGAGTTGCGCCGGCTGAACCCAGTTCAGCCCGACACCGTTCGCAACGCCGCATCGAGCGACGAGGCGCAGCGCGCACTCGAGGACATCGTCCGCGGCAGACGGCGAGCTGGCTGGCGAACGAGGCTTCGCCGGCCGCGCCTCTCTCGTTTCAATCGCCGCACCTACGTTCTGATTCTGATCCCGGTTGCTGGCGCGATCGCCGCCGGCGCTTGGGCTTTGACTCACGGGGCGAGCAAGCATCTGACGATCGGCTGCTATGGGACCGCGAACCTGCAAGCGCATACCGTCGTCGTTGGCGCTACTGATGCATCGCCCGTAGCGGCGTGCCGAGTCATCTGGCGCCGCGGTGACTTCGGCGGGCACGTCGTTCCCCCGCTCCAAGCATGCGTGCTGCCGTCAGGTGCGATGGGCGTCTTCCCCGGCCCCCAGACAACCTGTCGACGACTGAAGCTCGTGCCATTGAGCCCTGCGAAGGTGCAACCGCGATCTTCCGCTGGTGTTGCCGTGCGTCTCAAGAGTGCGCTCGTCAAAGAATTTCTAGCTAGGCGATGTGAGAATCGCGCAAGCGCGCTCGCCACAGCGAGATCAACAATCAGACGCGTGGGCGCGGACACTTGGACGGTGCAAGTCAATGGCTCCTTCTCGTCCAAGCGACCGTGCGCCAGCCTTGCGTTCGACGAACCGCACGAGCGTGTTCTCCTCGTGCCGATGCCGAGGCAGCCGTAGATGCCCATGCACAACGAGGCCACAGCGTCGGCTCAGACAGCCGCAGAGCTCGCGGCAGAATCAGCGCAGCGCGCGAACGTCGCGCGCTCGTGGCGAGCTAGCACGCCGGCCGGCTCGATGTCGATCCAGCGCGGCCAGGGCGGAGTCTGGAGCGTCACGCTTGAAGGCTTCAGCCGGAGCAACAATCAGTCACTCGAGATCGCCCTTGCTGAGGCGACCGGCGCACAGCGCAGCGAGGCATGGCTAAAGCGCCTGGTAGCTGATCTCGAAAGGACGTCGTAGCTGCCTGAGCATGCCTGACCTGTCGCTGGCGAGGTGCAGATCTCGCCGCAGACAAACAAGTCCGGTGCCTGGTGCTGATGACCCGGCCAGGCACCGGATCCCTTCCCGAAGGCTTGGGACGCTAGACACGTACCACATCAGACGACCGTAGATACAGCTGGTTCGCCGATGAGCCGCGCGGCCGGATTCAGGCGGGCGAAGAGTCGGCGCGCGGCGGCGACTGCCGCGGTCGATGGCACGGCCACCGCACGCGCTCATCGCTCGTTGCCTGGTGATGCCCTGTCTCGCTGTTCACGAGAACGGCACGACAGATCGAACGGCCTGGAGGGCGGCGGAGCGCGAATGCGTAGGTTGTCTCGACTCCGTCAAGCAGGCCGTCGAAGCTGAAGAACTGCAGCACGACCGCGCAGCCACACCCCGGCGGTCGACGAACGTCGAGTCACCGGATCTCGATCTCACGAGGTGTAAAGCCGGGGCTGGAGTCCCGTCGCTCCCGCCTTTGACACCCCGCCCGCGTGGCGGGGTGTTCAGTCTCTGCATCGACTTGAAGTAGCGCACGAACGGCAGGAGCTTTCCTCGATCGCCTGCCGCTTCATGAAGACAATCCGGTTCGGCTTGATTGACAGGCGTCCCGCCGCCGCGTAGCGTCGGCAACAAGCGACCGGGAGCGAGGCAAGACATGCGGCGGTTCATTGCGATCGGGCTCGGCGTCGTTGGAGCGTGCGCGGTAGCGACGTCGCTCACTCTGATGCAATGGGCCGGAACAGCCGCACCGCGCGGCGCGCAGGCCGTAGAGCGGCCGCGCCCCGATTACGGCCTGCTGCCGATCTCGTTCGAGCCCAACCGAGGCCAGGCCCAGACCGGTGTGCGATTCGTCGGTCACGGGGCCGGGTACAGCGTGTCGCTGCTGTCCGGCGATGCCGTCATCGGCGTAGGCGCCTCCAAGACGGCCGCGTCGCTCACGCTGCATCTCGTGGGCGCAAACCATGGCGTGACGGCGACCGGCCTCCATCGTCTCCCGGGAACCGTGAATTACTTCATCGGAACGAACCCGCGGACGTGGCTGCGCGGCATCCCGACCTTCGCCGCCGTGCGCTATCGCGGCGTCTATCCCGGTATCGACCTCGACTTTCACGGATCTCGCGGCCGACTGGAATACGACTTCCGGCTAGCTCCCCGAGCCGATGCGGGCTCGATCGGGCTCTCCTTCACGGGGCAGCACTCGATGAGCTTCGGCAGCGGCGGCGACCTCCGCCTCCGCTTGGCTGGAAGCGCAATCCGTCAGCTCGCGCCGGTTGCTTTTCAGACGGTGGGCGGCAGGCGAGTCCTCGTCTCGTCCCGGTTCGTCCTGCGCGCCGACGGAACGGTAGGGATCCGCGTTGGAACCCACGATCCGAAGCGCGCGCTCGTGATCGATCCGGTCATCTCGTTCTCGACGCTGCTCGGCGGAAGCGGTAATGACAATGGCCAGGACGTCGCCGTCGATAGCTCGGGCAATGCGTACGTCGTCGGCAGCACGAACGGCGGCTTCCCGATCTCGACGGGTGCGTACCAGTCGGGGTACGGCTGCTGCGGCGCCGCCTTCGTCGCGAAGCTCAACCCCTCGGGCACGGCAGTTCTCTACTCCACCTATCTGGGCGAAGCTTCCGGCGGCTCTGCCATCGCCGTCGACAGCGCCGGTGACGCGTACGTCACCGGCAGCTTCGGGACGATCAACGGCAACCCTGCGTACCCCACCACACCCGGAGCGTTCCAGACCACCGCAGGCCGACCGGGGAACGCCTTCATCACGAAGCTCGACCCGACCGGGTCAAACCTCCTGTATTCCACATACCTCGGTGGCAGCGGCACGTGCTGTTACGGCGACAACGGAACGGCGATCGCCGTCGATTCCGCGGGCGACGCATACGTTGCAGGCGCCACCTCCTCGTCGGACTTCCCCACGACTTCCGGCGCAATTCAGTCATCGCTGGCGGGCCCGGCCGGCGACGGCAACGACAGGGACGGTTTCGTATCCAAGCTCAACCCAGCAGGCTCGGCTCTCCTCTATTCCACATATCTCGGCGGCGACGGGGGTGACGGGGTATCTGCGATCGCAGTCGACAGCTCGGGTGACGCTTACGTATCCGGCAATACCGCCTCAAGCGACTTCCCCGTCACGCCTGGCGCTTTCCAGAGTTCGCTCACCGGCCCGAGCGACACGTTCGTCGCGAAGATCAATCCGACCGCGACCGCACTCGCCTACTCAACCTACCTGGGTGGGAGTGGAAGCGACAGCGCCGCCGGAGTTGCCATCGACGCCTCGGGCGACGCCTACGCGTCCGGCAGTACCAGCTCCAGCGACTTCCCCGTCACGGCAGGCGCCTTCCAGACGGTGCTCGTCGGCGGAGGCAACGCATTCGTCAGCAAGCTCGACCCCAACGGGAGCCACCTCGTCTACTCGACATATCTCGGCGGCAGCGGCGACTACAGAGGAACCGACGGCGCGAACAGGATCGCTATCAACGCCGCCGGCGACGCGTACGTAACCGGACAGACGTATTCCTCCGACTTCCCGACGACCCCTGACGCATTCCAGACCACCCTCGGACCACCCGGGTACGGGACAACGGTGAACGCTTTTGTGAGCGAGCTCAACGGGGCCGGGTCGGGCCTCCTGTACTCGACCTATCTCGGGGGAGCCGGCGACGCATTTGGCTCAGGAATCGCCCTCGATACGAGGGGCGGTGTCTACGTGACGGGCTCGACCGAGGGTCAGAACGGTCCGGACTTCCCCACGACGCCTGGCGCGTACCAGACCACCTTCGGTGGCAGCCGCTTCGACGCGTTCGTCGTAAAGTTCGGACCCACCGATACGACGCCACCGACGATCACGCTCTCGCACCCCGCCGACGGCGAAGTTCTCGCACCAGGCTCACAGGAAGCGGCCTCGTATTCCTGCAACGACGATCCGGGCGGCTCCGGAATCGCGTCGTGCATAGGGACGCTCGCGTCGGGCGCATCGATCCCGACCGCCTCGACCGGAACATTCACGTTCGTCGTCACTGCGACGGACAACGCCGGAAACACCGCGAGCGTGACACATACCTACTACGTGGCAAAGACGGTCTCGACCATGCCGCAGGCAATGGAAGGCGACCTGAAGCTCGCGGCAGGCACGACGCTAAGCGTCGGATACGACTTCACGATGCCGGGGCAGCACCCGCAGGCCACCGTGCAGGTGGTCGACGCGCAGGTGGCCTTCGCCGCCACCTGCGTCAACGGCCCGGGCGGCGGCACCATCACGGTTCCGATGGCGAACGCGAGCTACGTCGATCCCGCGAACGGCAGCAGTTGGATCCCGAGCGGCGACCAGACGAGCCCGCTCGTCTATCAGGGCGCGACGACGATTCCGAACCTGTGTTCCGGCGGCCTCGTGCGCCTTCAGCAGGGGGGCGCGTTCAGCGCAGCGATTCTCTCGACCGATGCCGCGAACAAGGTCAACATCCGCTGGCACTACAGCGGCGACGGAAGCGCAGGCGGCTGGAGCGGCACGCTCTCGGTCGTTCCGGGCTAGGTCGGTCACCGCTGACACCGAAGGCCGATCGAGCCGTCACTCCCGAATTTCGATGGGGTGCCTGACGAGGGGCTGAGCCCCGTCGCTCCCGTTGAGGTCTTCGCGTGCCGAGGCGCTCCCGAATTGTGGATCGCCTTGACGTGACCGCCCGAGAGTAAGCTTCGAACACCGGGGAGCCCCTATGCGAGGGGCTGAGAGAGCGCTTCCTTGCGCGTACCCGTCGAACCTGATCCGGGTCATGCCGGCGAAGGGAGTGCGGTGTCGCTTTCACTAGTCGAGTCAAGAGTCGCAGGCGGTGCCGGGGTGGCCGCCGATGGCGTCGTGCGCGTGTTCGACGGCAGGCGCATCCTCGACGGCGTCCATCTGAACGTGCCGGCCCACGGACGGGTCGGAATCGTCGGACGAAGCGCCGCCGGCAAGTCGACGCTGCTCTCGCTCGTGGCCGGCCTCGATGAGCCAGACGCGGGCGAGATCGCACTCGGCGGAGTGGCGACGGCGCGCGGCCGGCTTGCCGCCTGCGCCCTCATGCCGCAGCGCGACTGTCTCCTTCCGTGGCGGAGCGCGCTCGACAACGCGGCGCTCGCGCTCGAGAATGCCGGAGTTCCGCGACGCGAGGCACGTCGTCGCGCAGCGCCGCTCTTCGCACGGCTCGGCCTGGCAGGAGCCGAGCAACTTCGCCCGGCGAAACTTTCGGGCGGGATGCGCCAGCGCGTCGCCTTCCTGCGCACGCTGCTCGCCGAGAAGCCTGTGCTGCTGCTCGACGAGCCGTTCGGCGCCCTCGACGCGATCACACGCGCGGAGCTGCAGGAGTGGCTTGCGGATGCGCTGGCGGCGGAGCCGCGGACGGTGCTGCTCGTCACCCACGACGTCGAGGAGGCGCTGCTCCTCTGCGAGCGCGTGCTCGTGCTGGCCGGCGGTCGCATAGCCGCGGAGCTGAACGTGAATGTCCCGCGTGACGCGCCACGACGCGACGTCGTGACGAGCCCGGCCTTCGTCGAGCTGCGCCAGCGGGCGTTGGACGCGATCGGATGAGAAGGGCATGGCCGCCACTCGCGTTCCTCGCGACCGCGGTGGGCCTGTGGGAGTCGGTCGTGCGCCTTGCACACGTGCCCGACTACCTCTTCCCGGCGCCGACGGCGGTCGTGTCCTCCCTCGTCGGCGACGCCAGCCTGCTCGGCCGGGCGACGCTCGTGACGGTGCGCGAGATCGTGCTCGGCTACGTGCTGGCCGTCGCCGTGGCGGTCGCGATCGCCGTCGTGCTCCACTTCTCGGCCGCGCTGCGCCGGGCGCTGCTGCCGATCCTCGTGCTCTCGCAGACCGTGCCGACGGTCCTGCTCGCGCCCATCCTCGCCATCCTGCTCGGCTACGGCATCGAGCCGAAGCTCGTCGTCGTCGCGGTGGTCTGCTTCTTCCCGATCGTCGTCAACGCCGTCGACGGCCTCCGGTCGGCGGACCCGGAGCTGGTTCGGATGATGCAGACACTGCACGGCGACCGGCTCGCGATCTTCCGTCGCGTCGAGCTACCCGGCGCGCTGCCGGCGATGTTCTCCGGCGCACGCGTCGCGGCCACCTACGCCGCGGTCGGGGCCGTCTTCGGCGAATGGGCCGGCTCCTCGTCCGGCCTCGGCTTCGTGATCCTGCAGGCGCAGCCCGCGCTCGAGACGGCGCGCATCTTCGCCGCCGTCGTCATCCTGAGCGCGCTGGCGCTCGCGCTGTATGCGCTCGTCACCCTCGCCGAGCGACTCCTCGTCCCCTGGCAACCGGAGGCCCGCAATGCGTAGAGCCATCGCCGTCGCCGCTCTTGCGGCGCTCGTCGCCCTCGTCCCGGCCGCTCTCGCCGGCGGACGGCAGAAGATGACGTTGACGCTCGATTGGACGCCGAACCCCGACCATGTGGGCATCTTCGACGCACGTGACACCGGGCTCTTCGCGCGCGCCGGCCTCGACGTCGCTGTCCGCTCTCCATCCGATCCGACGGCGCCGCTCAAGCTCGTCGGGGTCGGCCGCAGCGACCTCGCCGTCAGCTACGAGCAGGAGCTCTTCTTCGCCGCCGCCAAGAAGCTGCCGGTCGTCGCCGTCGCCGCCGTCGTCCCGCAGCCCCTCAACTCCTTCATGGCGATCGACCCGCAGGTCAAGTCGCTGCGCGACCTGAAAGGACGCACGATCGGCATCACCGGTGTGCCGTCCGACTACGCCACCCTCGACACCGCGCTCCACTCGGCCGGGCTCACCCGCAAGGACGTCAAGGTCGTCACCGTCGGCTACAACCTGCTGCCGGCCCTGCTCGCCCACCGCGTCGACGTCGTGCTCGGCGTCTACCGCAACGTCGAGGGGATCCAGCTCCAGCTTCGCGGCCTCCACCCGGCCGTCATCCCCATCGACCGCGCCGGCGTCCCCACGTACGACGAGCTCGTCCTCGTCGCCAACAAGGACCGCCTCCGCGACGAGCCCGGATACCGCTCCGAAGTGCGACGCTTCGTCACTGCGTTCCTCGCCGGCACGGCGGACGCCCGCCGCCACCCGGCGCGCGCACTCGCCATCCTCGAGAGGGTAACCGCGTCCGACCGCCGATTCCTCGCCCGGGCGACCCCGGCAACGCTACGGCTGCTCACAGGGCCGGACGGCGTCGGCTGCGTCAACGTCGGCGCGTGGCAGCGCTTCGGCGACTGGATGCGAGCACGGCGGCTCCTGAAGGCACCGATCCGGGCCGGATCGGTGGTCGACGCTAGCTTCCTGCCGTCGCGCTGCCGCTAGACCGCACGGCAAGCACCACGCCGCGCTCGAGCCCGATTCGCGCCTCGGGCGCGGCGAAGACGTTCGAGACGCCGCGGCTCGAGCCGGGCTCGAGCGTCTCGGAACGGAGCGGATAGACGAGACCATGCGTGACGACGCCGCTCGCCGGACCGTGGACCGCGAACAGCGAGATCGGATCGCCCAGGTCTCCCCGCAGGATGCGCTCGTCCCGTACGACGTGCACGGCGGCAGGTCCGAACTGTGCATCGACCTGGACGTCGGCGTAGGCCTCGGCGGCGAGGAGGAGCAGCGATCCGAAGAGGTGGTCGAGGCGCCCGCCCGCGCTACCGAGGACGAGGATCCGCTCAGGCTCGAGCCGAAGCGCAGCTTGCAGTGCCAGCTCGAGATCGGTGGCGTCCTTCTCAGCTGCGTGTCGCTCGACCTGCGCGATTCCCTCCAGCGTCGCAGCGGAGATGGAATCGAGATCCCCCACCACCAGGTCGACCTCGAGCCCGAGATGCCGCGCGAGCTCGGCGCCACCGTCGGCAGCGATCACCGTCGCGCCCGGCGGCAGCGTGTCGACGGCGGGACGGTCGGGCCCGCCGGAGAGAACGACGACGGTCGTCATCACCGGACATTCTCGCCCTGCGGCGAGCGACTTGGCCCCGGGGCCGTCGTCTGCTCACGGATCTCGATGGGCGTCGAACGAGGCGCCGAGTGCCCTCGCTCCCACGCTTCACTCCGCCTTCCCGACGGATGCGACCTCGGCCGCCGAGGGGAAGCTCGTCTGCGTCCCGCGCCGGCCGACGCTGATCGCGGCGACGGCGTTCGCCTGCGCCGCGGCCTCGATCAGCGGCACTCCGCCCGCCAGGGCGTATGCCAGCGTGCCCGTGAACGCGTCGCCGGCACCTGTCGTGTCGACGACCTCCGCCTGCGTCGCGGGCACGAGGGCCTCGCAGCCTTCCGATGCGACGACGCAGCCGCGCGCGCCGAGCGTGACGATCGACGCGTGCGGCCCCAGGCGGCGGAGCGCGCGTGAGGCCTCGAGCTCCTCGCCCGGCTCGATCGGCCGCCCGAGCAGCGTGGCGGCCTCGGACTCGTTCACGCACAGGACGTCCACGTCGGCGAGCGCGCCCGCGGGAAGCGCTGCCGCGGGCGCCGCGTTCAGGACAGTGGCGGTCGAGGCCGCGGCGGCGGCGCGCAGCGCCGCGAGGGTGACCTCTACCGGGATCTCGAGCTGGCACACGAGGACGTCGGCCGCAGCGATAGCGCCCCGCGCGGCGTCGATGTCGGCGACCGTCATCCGGGCGTTGGCGCCGGTGACGATGACGATCGCGTTCTCGCCGCCCGGTTCGACCGCGATCGGCGCCACCCCCGACGGCGCGTCCGGATCGACGACGACGTGCGTCACGTCCACCCCCGCAGCGCGGAAGTTCTCGAGCATGCCGTCCCCGAAGGTGTCCCGACCCACCCGCGTCACCATCGCAACCCGCGCGCCGAGCCTCGCCGCCATCACCGCCTGGTTGGCGCCCTTGCCGCCGTACCCGATCCGGAAGTCGGTTCCGTGCAGCGTTTCCCCCGGCAGGGGCAGCCGGGGCACGTAGCTGATCAGGTCGATCAGAGCGGCCCCGACGACGCAAATCGCTCGTTGAGAGGTCACGCGGCAGTCAATTGACGAAACGTTTAAGAAGCCGTACGTTACCGACGGTGTCCGATGGAACGGGGGGATCCGCTGGCGGCGGCGACGGAGCCATCCGGGAGCCTGCGCCGAGAGTGACGCTCTCCGATGTGGCGAAGCAGGCCGGGGTCTCGATCGCCACCGTCTCGTACGTCATGAACGACCGCGGCGGCGTCGGGGAGCGGACGAGGGCGAACGTGCTTCGCATCGCCGATGAGCTCGGCTTCCGGCTCAACCGCGTCGCGAGCGGTCTTCGGACGGGGCGAACCCAGGTGCTCGGCCTCGTCCTCGCAGACATCACCAACCCGTTCTATCCCGAGATCGCAGGCGGGGTGATCGCGGCCGCCGCCGAGGCCGGCTTCCAGGTCTTCCTGAGTCACGGTGGCGCCGACGGCAGGCTCGACGGCGAGGTGGTGCAGGCCTTGTGCGACCACCAGTGCGGCGCGCTGATCTTCACCTCGCTCGTCGTCTCGGACGGCCCGCTCCTCTCCGACGTCGTGCCTCCGGACGTGCCGATCGTGCAGACCGTCCGGCGCATACCCGGGATCCGCGCCGACTTCGTCGGCATCGACGACCGCGCGGGGGCGCGCGACGAGGCGCAACATCTGATCGATCTCGGCCATCGCGACATTGCCGTCCTCGCCGGGCCCTCCGCGTCCTCGGCCAGCTCCGAGCGTACGGCGGGCTACCGCGAGGCCCTCGCCGAGGCAGGCGTCGAGGTCTCGCCGGAGTCGATGCTCGAGTGCAGCCTCACCGGCGACGCCGGCTACCGAGCGGCGCAGCAGCTCCTCGAGTCCCGCGGGCACGCGCCGAGCGCTGTGCTCTGCGGCAACGACCTCATCGCGCTCGGCGCCATCGACGCCTTCCTCGCGCACGGGCTGTCGGTGCCTGAACACGTGTCCGTGGCCGGGTACGACGACATCTGGTTCGCGTCGTCGCGGCTCGTGCAGCTGACGACCGTCCGCCAGCCGCGGCACGAGATGGGTCGCGCCGCGGTTTCGCTCGCGCTCGAGCGACTCGCCCAGCCGGATCTTCCACCGCGCGAGGTGATCATGGAGCACGAGCTCGTCGTGCGGCGAACGACGACACGGGCACGAGCCGGGACCGCGGCATGAGCGTCAACGGCACGCTCACCGCTCGCGCGCTCGGCATCTCGCGATCGCGCCGCCATTCGAGGAAGGGGATCCGCAACGGCCGGCTGGCGATGCTGTACCTCTCGCCGGCGCTGCTCGTCTTCCTCGTGTTCACGATCGGGCCGGCGATCTTCGTCCTCTACATCAGCTTCTTCAACTGGAACCTGCTCAACCCGTCGCAGTCGCACTTCGTCGGCGGCGGCAACTACACCGCCCTCGTGCACTCGAGCGACTTCTGGAACTCGATCGTCACGTCGGTGTACTTCGTCGGTGCAACGGTCGGCGGGAGCACGGTGCTCGGGCTGGGGATCGCACTTCTTCTGAGCAGACGGGGAATCGTCCGCCGCATCGTGCGACTCGCGGTCCTCACCCCGTACTTCACCCCGCTCGTCGCCACGTCGATCGTCTGGGTCTGGATCTTCAACCCGCAGTTCGGCCTCGTCGACAGCCTGCTGCGGCTTCTTCATCTTCCCGAGGTCGGCTGGCTCCAGTCGACCACGTGGGCGATGCCGGCGCTCATCGTGTACACGCTCTGGCACGACCTCGGGTTCACCGTGATCATCTTCCTCGCGGGACTCGCGACCGTCTCCGGCGAGCTCCGTGAGGCCGCACGCGTCGACGGTGCGAACTACTGGCACGAGGTGCGGGACGTCGTGATCCCGCAGCTCGTCAACACGACGCTCTTCGTGGTCGTCATCACGACGATCGATTCCCTGCAGGCGTTCACGCAGATCTACACGATGACCGGAGGGGGGCCGCTCAGCGCGACGACGACGACCGGCTTCCTCCTCTACCAGCAGAGCTTCGTCTTCTACAAGACGGGCTTCGGCGCCGCGATCGCCGTCGTCCTCTTCGTCGTCATAGCCCTGTTCACCCTGCTCCAGCTGCGGCTGTCGCGGCGTGCAGCGTGAAGACGTCCATACCACCGATTCAGGAGGGAAGCAGCATGCAACGGCACAGACGGTTCATCGCGATCGGCGCCGTGCTGGCGGCGGTCGCAGCGCCGCTCGCAGCATCGGCGGCGACGACGAGCCATCGCACGAACGTGACGATCTCGTTCATGGAGGCGATGTCGTCCGGGACGCAGAAGCCGACGCTCGACGATCTGACGCAGAACTTCGAGTCGACGCATCCCGGAATCACCATCAACCTCATCGCGGAGCCGAACTACGGCGTCCTGCAGCAGAAGGAAGAGGCGGCGATCGCGGCGGGCGACCCGCCGACGATCGGGCAGGCATACGAGAACTGGGCGGCCGCCTACGCGAGCGCGAAGGCGATCATTCCGCTCGACGGCTATGTGAACAACAAGAAGGTCGGCGTCCCGAAGACCTTCAAGAGCCACATCTGGAAGGGCGTCTGGAACGACCTGTTCCTGCCCGACGGGAAGATCTGGATGTGGCCGTTCAACAAGAGCGACTACGTCCTCTTCTACAACGCGAACATGCTGAAGGCCGCCGGCCTCTCCGTGCCGACGACGTGGGCGCAGTACGCGGCCGCGGAGAAGAAGGTCACCACCGGCGGCAGTTGGGGCGAGAGCCTCGACACCGGCACGCTGTCGGCTCCGGCCAACGGCACGCTCGAGTACCTCGCGATCGTCAAGGCCTTCGGCGGTACGTGGATCAAGAACGGCAAGCCGACCCTCGACACGAAGGCGGCGGTGCAGGCGCTCCAGTTCCTCGACGACCTCAAGACGCACGGTGCGCTTCAGGTCGGCACCAACTACCCGGAGCAGACCGCCCTCGGCGCGGGCCGCTCCGCGTTCGCGGTCTCCTCGATCGCGGGCTACCCGTACATGCTCGCCGCGGTGGGCGGCAAGTTCAACATGCAGGTGGCGCCGCTCCCCGCCGGGCCAAACGGCGGCGAGGGTAACGCGATGGCGGGAACGAACACCGTCATCTTCACGAAGGCGTCGGCCGCCCAGCGCGCGGCTGCGTGGCAGTTCATGAAGTACCTGAGCAGCCCGCATGCGACCGCGTACTGGGCGATCAAGACCGGCTACCTGCCCGTGACGAAGTCGGCGCTCGTGTACATGAAGAAGTACATCGCGACGCACCCGTACCAGAAGATCGCCGCGGAGGCTCTCCAGTACGCCGGCGGCAACCCGCCGTACGCGTGGTGGACGCAGGCGGAGGGATACGTCGCCGAGGCGATGCAGGCCGTCCTCGACAACGGCGCAAGCCCGGCCTCGGCGCTCGCGACCGCGCAGCAGAAGGCGATGGCGGCGGCGAGCTCGTGAGATCGGGGACGCGAGCAGCCCTGTCGATGAGACGGGTCACCCGGCTCCGCACAGGGCTGCTCGCCCTCCTCGTGGGCGTCGTCTTCGCGTTCCCGTTCTACTGGGTCGTGGTCACGTCGCTGAACACGAGCAACCGCGTGTACCAGTTCCCGCCGAACTTCCTGCCCGGCGGCGTCGTGGGCAACTATTCGACCGCCTGGCACGAGGCGACGTGGGTTCGCTACTTCCTCAATACCGCTCTGATCGCGGGCAGCACGGTCGCTCTCGTCCTGCTGACGTCGCTCCTCGCCGGCTACGCGCTCGGCGTCATGCGCTTCCGCGGCCGGGAGATCTGCTTCTTCCTGATCCTGAGCATCCTCATGATCCCCAAGGTCGTGCTGCTCATCCCGGACTACATCGTTCTCAAGGAGCTGCACTGGCTCAACACGTACCGGGCGCAGATCATCCCGTGGGGGGCGTCGGTGTTCGGGATCTTCCTGCTCCGCCAATTCTTCAGCTCCCTCCCGCCGGAACTGATCGAGGCCGCCGAGCTCGACGGGGCGTCGCAGATGCAGTTCCTGCGCACGATCGCGGCGCCGCTCGCCCGCCCGGCACTGATCACGATCGGGCTGTACATCTTCATCGGCTCGTGGAACAGCTTCCTCTGGCCGTTTATCATGACGAGCAGCCCGTCGGTGCAGCCGATCGAGGTCGGCCTCTCGACGTTCTTCGGGACGAACGGCACCGACTGGCCGGGGTTGTCGGCGGCGGTGGTGTTCACGACCCTGCCGATCATGCTCGTCTTCATGCTCTCGCAGCGGCGACTCGTCGCCGGCGCGAGCGCGACGACCGGGGCGATGAAGGGATGACCGGCCGGCCCACTGCAGTCGTCGTGTGGGACCTCGACGGGACCGTGTACCGAAGCGCGGAAGCATGCCGCCATTACGCACGCGGCGTCGCCTCCGAGCTCGCGGCGGAGCGACGGGACGCATATCTCGCGGCGCTCGACGCATATCTCGCCGGCGAGGGCGGAGTCGAGGCGTCGGACGGATGGGAGGCGGCGGTCGTGCTCGCCGGCGGTCCGCGCGGCGCGTCGCGTGCCTACGCGGACGCCTTTGCGCGGACGCGGGCATTCATGCTCACCGACGAGTGCAAGCTCGAGGTGCCGGACGGCCTGCCCGAGTTCCTCGAGCGAAGCGCCGGCCGCGCCCGGCACGTGCTCATGTCGAACACGCCCGCTTTCGGAGTGATGCCCCTGCTCGAGCGCCTCGGAGTCCTCGGCCTGTTCGACGAGATCGTGTGCCACGCCCAGAAGCCCGAGCGCTTCACCGCCCGCCTCGCCTCGCTCGCGCGCGTGCACGACGTCCCGCATGCCTCGGTGCTGAGCGTCGGCGACCACTTCGTCAACGACATCGCACCGGCGCTCGCGCTCGGGTGTGCGACCGCGTACGTCGATCCGTTCCATGTGGGCCCGGTCGGCCGGGCGACGTTCGAGGCGACGCGCATCGAGGATCTCCTGCCCGTGCTCGAGGCGTGGACGTCCGGAGAGCAGCTTGTGGGGATGGGGGCATGAGCGCTCGGATGCGCTTCTACGGCGGCGTCGGCGTCATCGGCTCGACGAAAGTCGTCGTCGAGCAGGACGGCTGGCGGGTGGTGCTCGACATGGGCCTCGACATTCCCGGCCGCGAAGGGCTCGTACGCAGTCCGCTGCGACCGGAGCCGGGGTCCGAGCTGCGCACGCGGCTCCGCCTCGGCGAAGCGCCCGCGATCGCCGGCCTGTACCGGCCCGAGGCGGTCGCCGGCACCGGGGTGGCGGGCGCGGTCGGCGACGGCCGCACGGCGGTCTTCGTCAGTCACTGTCACATCGACCACGTCGGCCTGCTCGGCTGGGTCGATCCCTCCGTGCCGATCCGCGCCGCCGAGGAGACCGCGCGCATGCTCGGCGCGCTCGAGGCGGCCGGCCAGGGTCTCGAGGGCGGCCCCGCCACGGTCGAGCCGATGCCCGAGGGCGAGCCCGTCACCGTGGGGCCGCTCGTCGTCGAGCGGTACGCCGTCGACCACGACATCCCCGGCGCCTCCGGCTTCCTCGTCCACACCGACGCCGGCGTCGTCGCCTACAGCGGCGACCTCAGGTTGCACGGGCGCCATCCCGAGCTGACGGAGCGCTTCGCGGAACGTGCACGCGGAGCGCATGCGCTCGTGATGGAGGGGACGACGCTCACGGGCGACCCCCGTATCGTCCTCCGGCCGGAGAGCGAGGTCGAGGCCGCGTTCGACGACGCGCTCGCGCGGACTCCGGGGCTCGTGCTGCTCACGCTGTACCCGCGCGACATCGAACGGGTCGAGTCGTTCACGACCATCGCACGGAAGCACGGGCGCACGATCCTGTGGCCGCCGGCGATCGCATCGTTCCTTCGTGCCTGGGGCATGCAGGGTGTGGAAGCGCTCGACGGCGCGGCGATCGACGCGGTGCGGAGCGACCCGTCCCGCTTCGTCGTCCAGGTCGCCTCCGAGAGGCTCGACGTGCTGCTCGAGCTGCCCGCAGGCGTCGGCTCGATCTTCCTGCACGCGAACGGGGAGCCGCTCGGCCCGTTCCAGCCGGCGTGGGACCTGCTCCAGCAGTGGCTCGCGCGGCTCGAGATCCCGTTCGCGTCCATCGGGACGAGCGGCCACGCGACACCCCATGACCTGCATCGCTTCGTCCAGCTCGTCACGCCGGACGTGCTCTATCCGCTGCACAGCGCGGACCCGCTCCGGCTCCTGCCGCCGCCGGGCACGACCCGCGTCATCGCCGAGTACGGCCGCTGGTACGACGTCCGCGCTCCGATCGGGTCGGCGCCGAAGCGGGGGACGATCTGCATCGACTTGGACTCGACCCTGTGCGACACGAGCCCGCGCCACCACCTGATCGCGGACCCGCGCGAGGACACTGACTGGGTCGCCTACTCGCTCGCATGCGAGAACGACATGCCGATCCCCGGTGCGTGCCGTCTCGTCCAGCTGCTCGCGCCGCACTACCGGATCGTCATCGTCAGCTCGCGGGACGAGGCGGCGCGCGATCTGACCGAAGCATGGCTCGCCGCGCACGGCGTGCCGTACGACGAGCTCATCCTCGGCGGCGTCGACGGCGTGCCCCCGGGACTCGAGGACTTCAAGGTGCATCATGTCGGCGGGCTCGTCGGGCGAGGCGAGCAGGTGGCGCTCATGGTCGACGACATGCCGAGCCTGCCGGTGGCGATGCAGCTGCTCGGCGTCCCGGTCCTCACGGTGCGACCCCCGTACGCATGACCGCTGCCGCCGGACACGGGATCGCGATCAGCGGAGTGACGAAGCGCTTCGGCTCAGTCGTCGCCGTGGACGCCGTTGACCTGACGGTCGACGAAGGAGAGTTCATGGTCCTCGTCGGCCCGTCGGGCTGCGGGAAGACGACGCTCCTGCGCATGATCGCCGGGCTCGAGGACGTCACCGACGGACGCATCGAGATCGGCGGCCGAGACGTCACCGACGTGTCGCCGCGCGACCGCGACGTCGCGATGGTGTTCCAGAGCTACGCGCTCTATCCGCACATGAGCACGCGCGAGAACCTCGGCTACGGGCTGCGGATGCGGAAGACGGAAAAGAGCGAGATCCGCCGCCGCGTGGACGAGGTCGCGGGGATGCTCGGCCTCGATGAGCTGCTGGACCGGAAGCCGGCCCAGCTCTCGGGCGGTCAGCGGCAGCGCGTCGCGATGGGCCGCGCGATCGTGCGCGAGCCGGCGGCGTTTCTCATGGACGAGCCGCTGTCGAATCTCGACGCGAAGCTGCGGGTGGACATGCGCGCGCAGCTCTCCCGCCTGCATGAGCGTCTCGGCGTGACGACCGTCTACGTCACGCACGACCAGATCGAGGCGATGACGCTCGGGCAGCGGGTGGCCGTCATGCGCGACGGGCGCATCCAGCAGGCCGGCGAGCCGCAGGCCCTCTATCGCGAGCCGGCGAACCTGTTCGTGGCCGCATTCATCGGCTCGCCGTCGATGAACCTCGTCGAGGCCGCCGTCGCCGACGATTCGGTGTCGTTCGCCGGCTTCACCCTCCCCCTCGATCCGAAGCGGCGCCCGCGCCGCGCCGACAACGGGCGCGTGATCCTCGGACTGCGGCCGGAGAGCTTCGAGGATGCCGCGTTCGCCGAGCCGGGGCTGCCGCAGATCGAGGTCGAGGTCGTCGTGCTCGAGGACCTCGGCGCCGACGCGCACGTGATCTTCCCCATCGACGCGCCGCGCGTCGACGCCGTCGACCTGCGCGCGGCGCGCGAGAACGACGAAGCGGTGCTCGTCGACGAGGGCGCGCTCTTCAACGCGCGCATCGACCCGCGTTCGAGCGCGCAGCGTGGTGGCCGTGTGCGGCTCGCTCTCGATCCAAGCCGGCTGCACTTCTTCGACCGCCGAACCGGAGACAGCCTGCTCTAGGGCACATGAGCGCGTACCTGGACCGCCCGTGGCTCGACCGGTACGAATCTGGGCTGCCCGGCGACATCGCGCCGAGCTTCTCCAACGCCCTCGAGATGTTCGCGGCAGCCGTCGAGCGCAGCGCGGACCGGCCGTTCATCCACTACTTCGACTCCTCGATCACGTTCAGCGCCGCTGACAGCCTCTCCGACGGACTGGCGCGCGGCCTGTACGAGCTCGGCATCCGGCGCGGGGAGCGTGTCGCCGTCTACGTCCAGAACATCCCGCAGTTCGTCCTGGCGCAGCTGGCGACGTGGAAGCTCGGCGCGATCGTGGTGCCGGTCAATCCGATGCTCAAGCAGCGCGAGCTCGAGTTCACCCTGAACGACTCCGGCGCCGCCGCCCTCATCACGCTCGAGACGCTGTACCGGGACGTGGCGGCGGCCGCCGTCCCTGCCACCCCGGTCCGCGTCGTCGTCACGACGTCGGAGCTCGACTTCCTCGACGCGCCGTTCCCGGCGTTGCTCGCCGGGGTGCGGCGGAGCCGGCCGACCGGGACGCACGACCTGCTCGAGCTCGCGCTCGCGCACGCCGGGCAGGAGCTCGATCCCGTCGTCCTCGGGCCCGACGACGTCGCGTTCCTGTCGTATACGTCGGGAACGACGGGGCCGCCGAAGGGCGCGATGAACACCCATCGCAACGTCGTGTTCAACGCGCAGGTGTACCGGGACTGGATCCATCTCGGCGAGGACGACGTCGTGCTCGGAGTCGCCCCGCTGTTCCACATCACCGGGCTGATCGCGCACGTCGCCGTCGCCACGCTCGTGCCCATGCCGATCGTGCTCTTCTACCGATTCGACGTGGGTACGCTCGTCGACATGGTCGAGCGCCACCGCGCGACGTTCACCGTCGCGGCGATCACCGCTTTCATCGGGCTGATGAACCATCCCACCGCGCACGAGCGCGACCTCTCGTCGTTCACGAAGCTGTACAGCGGCGGAGCGCCGATCGCGCCGACGACGGTGGAGGCCTATGAGCAGCGCTTCGGGACGTACATCCACTCCGTCTACGGCCTCACCGAGACTACGTCGCCGTCTCACATGGTCCCGTTCGGCACGCGCGCGCCGGTCGATCCCGCCTCGGGCGCCCTCGCGGTCGGCCTCCCGGTCTTCAACACGATGTCGACGATCGTCGACGAGGACCACCGGGAGCTCCCGGCCGGCGACGCCGGGGAGATCGCGATCAGCGGCCCCCAGATCGTCCCCGGCTACTGGGAGAAGCCCGGCGACACGCGGCACACGATCCCCGAAGGCGTTCTCTACACGGGCGACGTGGGCGTCATGGACGACGAGGGCTGGTTCTACGTCGTCGACCGGAAGAAGGACCAGATCAATGCGGCCGGATACAAGATCTGGCCCCGCGAGGTCGAGGACGTCCTCTACGCGCATCCCGCCGTGCGGGAGGCGGCCGTCGTCGGCGTGCCGGACGCCTATCGCGGCGAGAGCGTCAAGGCGTTCATCAGCCTCAGACCCGGGCAGAGCGCCGAGGAGACCGAGCTCATCGAGTTCTGCAAGGAACGGATGGCCGCGTACAAGTATCCGCGCCAGATCGAGATTCTCGACGAGCTCCCCAAGACTTCCACGGGAAAGATCCTGCGACGCGAGCTTCGAGCCGAGCCGACCCGTGAACCGCGGGGATGAGCGAGCAAGGCTGACCTGAGCGGTCTTCACGCGTGCGCGCCGAGAGGCCGCTGTTGCGGCCTCTCGTTGGGTTCTGCCGTAGGTGCCCGGTCGTCAGCGGTTTCTCCGCAGCGTGCTCAGCGACTACCCCGATTCGCCTACCTCGCTCGGAGCCGACACTCGAAGTCCACGAGTGACCGGAGGCGCGATGAAATCGATCATGTTGGCAACCGACGGATCCCCTTCCGCGGAGGAGGCGACACGGGAGGCGATCGACCTCGCGAGCGAGCTTCACGTTCCTCTCACCGTCGTGTCCGTCGCGCATGCCGAGCTGCCGACGATCGGCTACTACGGCTACGCGTACACCGACGTGATCACCGAGCTGCGCGAGATGCAGCGGGAGCACGTCGAGCGTGTGCTTGCAACCGTTCGCGAGCTGGCTACCGCCGCCGGCGTCGCCGGTGAGACCGTCGCCCTCGAGGGCATGCCGGGCGAGGAGATCTGCAAGGCGGCACACGAGCGCGACGTCCGCCTCATCGTCGTCGGTGCCCACGGCTGGGGCCGGATGGGCCGGATGATCCACGGCAGCGTCTCGGAGTACGTCCTGCACCACGCCGACGCACCTGTGCTCGTCGTCGCGGGGGAGGCGGCCGCGCTCGCGGACGTCGAGACCGAGAAGGCCGGCGTCGCGGCATGACGCCCGGCCAACGGCGTCGGCGGGACCGTTCGGGTTTCCCGCAGCCATCTTCAGCGCCGCCCCCGATTGCACGGCGCCCGTTCCAGCCGATCATGCCGAGAACACGCCACTGCATCGAAAGGAGTCGGGTCATGCGCAAGGTATTCGAGATCGGAGGGTTGGTCGCAGCCGTCGTGCTCGTCGCGTTCGGCGCAGTCGCGATCGTCATGAGCGTCAACGGCCGCAGCACGGTCGGCAACGAGCTGAAGCAGCAGCAGATCGTCGGCACGCCCGACATGACGCCTGCGGGCATCAACGCCGAGGCACAGAAGGCCGGGCTGAAGAACATCAGCCTCCCGACGTGCTCGGTCGCGAACAAGGCCGTCAACAGCGGCGCACGCGCGCGGTGCTTCGCGCAGTACATGCGGATCCACGCGCTCGAGGCGACCGGCGGCTTCGTCTACGCGCAGATGGGCATCTACGTCGCGAGGCCCGACACGCCGAAGGCACAGCTCATGCCGGGTGGCGGGACGAGCAACGCGCAGTTCGCTGCGGTCGATCCTACGACGAAGCAGCCGGTGCAGAACGGCGCCCGCAACGTGTGGGTGACCGAGACCGCGCTCACCACCGCGCTCAACACGTCCTACCTGGCGAGCCAGATCGCGCTGTTCGGCATCGTCGTCGGCGTCGCGCTGCTCCTCGCCGGGATCGGCTTCGGAGTCCTCGCAATCGGCGGGGCGCTCCGGAACCCGGAGACGGCGCTCGGCTTCGTCCACAGGCCGACGACCTCTCGGAAGATTCCTGCGGTGCCGGTGGCGTAAACCGCGCCCGACTCCACCACAGGGAGACAGCGAAGGGCCGTCACAAGGGCGGCCCTTCGTCTACGGCTGTTCGATGACCCCGTTCACGAGCGCGTACTGCACGAGCTCGGCGCGGGAGTGAAGCCCGAGCTTCTGCATGATGTGCGCGCGGTGCGTCTCCGTCGTGCGGACGGAGATGTACAGCTTCTTGGCGATCTCCTGGTTCGTGTGCCCGAGCGCGAGAAGCCGCAGCACCTCGTGCTCGCGCTCCGACAGCGGGTCGGCCGCCGCGCGTCGCGCAGCCTCGGCATCGGCCGCGATGAGACGCGCACCGAGCTCGGGATGGACGTACCGTCCGCCGGCCGCGACCTCGCGGATCGCGTTCACGACCTCCGTGTCGGCCGCCTCCTTCAGGACGTAGCCGCTCGCGCCGGAGGCGAACGCCTGCCGGACGTAGTGCGGGTCGTCCTGCATCGACAGGACGAGCACCTTCACCTCGGGATGCTCGTGCACGAGCTGCGGCAGCACGTCGAGGCCGCTCCGTTCGGGCATGACGACGTCGAGGAGGATCACGTCCGGCTTCAGCGCGCGCGCCTGGAAGATCGCGTCGCGCCCGTTCCCCGCCTCGCCGACCGGCTCGAGATCGTCCTCCGCTTCGAGCACGAGCCGCAACCCCTTCCGCACGACCGCGTGATCGTCGACGATGAGGACGCGCGTCGTCACCGCCACGGCACCTCCGCCACGAGCGTCGTCCCGCTCCCGGCAGCGGACTCGACGTCGAGCGTCCCGTCGAGCAGCGCCAGGCGCTCGCGCATGCCCAGCAGGCCGATGCCGTCGCCCGTCTCGCCGGGGTCGAAGCCCGTGCCGTCGTCCTCGACGACGACTGCGACTGCGTCGCCCTTGCGCGTGAGGACGATGCTCACGTTGTTCGCGTGCGAATGCTTGACGACGTTCGTGAGCGACTCCTGTACGAGACGGAACAGCGCGGTCTCGACCTCGCTCGGCAGGCGCTCCTCGCCGATCGTCGAACGGAAGTCGACTCTCAGGCCGGTCTGCTCGCCGAACGACTCCGCCAGCCGCTCGAGCGCCGGTACGAGGCCGAAATCGTCGAGCACCTTCGGCCGCAGCTCGACGGCGAGCCGGCGCACGTCCTGCAGCGCGGTCACCACGAGCTCGTGCAGCTCCGCGACGGCCTCGTTCGCCGTGCCGTCTTCGAGCGGCTTGAGCCCGAGGAGGATCGACGTCAACGCCTGCCCCGTCTCGTCGTGCAGCTCGCGTGCGAGGCGCCGCCGCTCGAGCTCCTGCGCGGCGACGACGCGACGCAGCGCGTCGCGCGCGACCCGCTGGGAGAGGTCGACGGCGACTGCGGCGCGCGACGCGTACGTCTCCGCCAGGCGCAGGTCGTCGTCGGTGAAGCGCGCATCGCCGGGCGTCTCCTTGTCGTGGACCTCGAGCACGCCGATGACGCGGTCTCGCGCAACGAGCGGCACCCAGAGACCGGTCCGGGCCGCGACGCGCCTCGCGACGCCCTGGTTCACCTCGGGATCGTCGATCACCGAGTCGACCCGCTCGCTCCTGCGCCGCTCGAACACGCGGCCGCTCTTCGAGCCCATGCGCGGCATCGTCCGTCCGACGAGAGCGTCGGCAAGCTCTCCGGCGGCCGCCGCGAAGCGCAGCTCGTCGTCGCCGCTCGGCAGCGCCACGCTGACGAACCTCGCACCCAGCAGCTCGCGCAGATGGCCGACGATGAGGTTGAGCAGGCGCTCGAGGTCGGTCTCGGTCGCGAGTGCGTTGCCGATCTCGTTCAGCGACTGCAGCTGGTGCGACCATCTTGTCGACGCCTCGTACAGGCGCGCGTTCTCGATCGCAACGGCAGCCTGGCTCGCGAGGAGGGAGACGAGCTCCTCGTCCTCGTGGGTGAAGTCCTCCCCGAGCTCCTTCTCGGTGAGATAGAGGTTGCCGTACGCGACGCCGCGCAGGAGGATTGGAACGCCGAGGAACGTCCGCATCGGCGGATGGTTCGGCGGAAACCCGACGGAGCGCGAATCGTCCGACAAGTCGTGCAGGCGCAGCGGCTTCGCGTCGTGGATGAGCGCGCCGAGGATCCCGCGTCCGCGCGGGAGCGCGCCGATCGCCGCGTGCGTCTCCGCGTCGATCCCGTGCGTGAGGAAGCGCTCGAGCTCCGCTCCGTTCCCATGGATGACGCCCAGCGCCGCATAGCGCGCACCCGTCAGCTCGGCCGCCGCCTCGACGAGTCGCTGCAGGACCGCGTCGAGCGAGAGCTCGGAGCTGATGGCGACGCCCGCCTCGAACAAGGCTCGAAGGCGGCTCTCGCCGGTCGGCGCTGCATCCACGGCATAAGCGTAATCAGGCCGGACGCCGGGCAGTCTCGAGCCGCTCGGTGAGCTCGTGCAACGTGCCGGCGCCGTCGAACGAGGCGACCCGGAAGCTGTCCCCGGCAAGGCTCTCGATCACGAGCGTCGGGCGTCCGGCAAGTCGGAGCGTCGGACGCCGGTCGATCCGCACGTCCGCGACGTCGTCATAGGAGAGCTCGCGCGCCGGGTTGCCGCCGAGGCGCAGGAAGCTGCTCGCGAGCTCGAGCCTCCCCACGCGTGGAGCTCCGCCGTTCTCGCTCCATACGACGGCATACGTCATTCATCGATGGTCGGCAAAGCGCAGCCGATCCGCATCCGGGGAAACCCGCAACGCGCACCGTTCCGACTCGGATGCCGCGGCACCCGCCGGGCGCGACAGTTGGAGGGACAAAGGAGGTTGGACATGTTCAAGAACATCGTCTGGGCGACCGACGGATCGGAGTCCGCCGACCGTGCCCTTGCATACGCGAAGGAGCTCGCCTCGCGCAGCGACGCGAAGCTCTATGCCGTCCATAGCGAGGAGCATCTCTCGGGAGGCCGGAGCTCCGGCGTCTCCGTCCGCGCCGACGAGGACGTCCTCCGCTCCACGATCCGGGCGCAGGTCGAGACGGCCCGCACGGAGGGCTTCGACGCGTCCTTCGAGACCGTGCGCTGCGCGGCCGGACGGACACCGAATGCCATCGCCGACTTCGCGCAGAGCGTCGCCGCAGACGTGGTTGTCGTCGGGACGCGCGGACATTCCCCGCTGGCGGGCGTCCTGCTCGGGAGCGTCACGCAGGGGCTGCTCCATTCGGCCCCGTGCCCCGTCCTCGCGGTCCCGCCCGCGGCTGTCCCTGCGCGGAAGGATGAGGCGCTTGCCGTCGCCGGTGCTTGAAGCCGACGTCCTCGCGGCGGATGCCACGGACGTCATCCTCCGCGACGGGTCGACGCTTCGGCTGAGGGCGCCCGCACGCCACGACGCGGGCGCCCTGCTCGCATTCTTCGAGGCTCTTTCGCAGCAGAGCCTCTACCTGCGGTTCCACGGCCTACCGCGCGTGGACCACGCGCTCGTCGAGCCATATCTCGATCCGGACTGGGTGGAGCGCGGCGGGCTCGTCGGCACGCTCGACGACCACGTCGTCGCACTCGCGAACTACGCTCGCCTCCGCGACCGCACCGGCGCCGAGGCCGCTTTCGTGGTCGCGGACGAACTGCAGGGCCACGGGGTCGGAACGCGGCTGCTCGAGCAGCTGGCGGCCCGCGCGGCGGCGGAAGGCATCGACCGTTTCATCGCCGAGGTCATGGCCGACAACGTGCAGATGCTTTCGGTCTTCACCAGTGCCGGCTTCGAGGTCGCGCGCGAGCTCGAGAGCGGCGAGGTCGAGGTCCGGTTCCCGATCGCAGCGGCGGAGAGATTCCGAGCGCGCGTCGACGAACGCGACCATGTCGCCGTCGTCGCATCGCTCCGCCCCTTCTTCGAGCCGGAGACGGTCGCCGTCGTCGGCGCATCGCGACGCCGCGGCTCGATCGGCGGCGAGCTGTTCCGCAACATGCTCGAAGCCGACTTCGCCGGGTCGGTCTACCCCGTCAACCGCAACGCCGAGCCGGTCGCCGGCGTGCACGCGTACCGCTCGATCGGCGAGATCGGCGGGCCTGTCGACCTCGCGGTCATCTGCGTGCCGGGCGCGCAGGTGCTCGCCGCAGCCCAGTCGGCGCTCTGCGCAGGGGTGCGTGCGTTGTGCGTGATCTCGTCCGGCTTCGCCGAGATGGGAGCCGAGGGACGCGCGCTGCAGGAACGCCTGCTCGCCTCCGTTCGCGCACACGGCGCGCGCCTCGTCGGGCCGAACTGCCTCGGCGTCGCAGCGCCCGCGATCGGGCTGAACGCGACGTTCGCGCCGCGCGCGCTCCCTCCGGGCCGAATCGCGTTCTCGTCGCAGTCCGGCGCCCTCGGCCTCGCGCTGCTCGAGAAGGCGGCGGAGCGCAACCTCGGCTTCTCGTCCTTCGTCTCCATCGGCAACAAGGCCGACGTCTCCTCGAACGACCTCCTCGAGTGGTGGGAGCAGGACGAGAGCTCCGACCTCGTCCTCCTCTACCTCGAGTCGTTCGGGAACCCGCGCAAGTTCGGGCGGCTCGCCCAGCGGGTCGCCCGCCGCAAGCCGATCCTCGCGCTGAAGGCGGGGACGACGAGCGCCGGCGCGCGCGCGGCGACCTCGCATACAGCCGCGCTCGCCGGCTCCGACGCCGCGATCGACGCGCTCTTCCGACACGCAGGCGTCCTGCGGCCGCGCACGCTCGAGGAGCTCGTCGACGCCGCCGCGCTGTTCGCGAGCCAGCCGCTGCCAGCCGGACGCCGCGTCGGTGTGGTCACGAACGCCGGCGGTCTCGGCATCCTCTGCGCCGACGCGTGCGAATCGTCCGGTCTCGAGCTGCCGGCGCTCACCGAGGAGACGCGCCAGGCGCTCGCCGAGCATCTGCCGCTCGAGGCGAGCGTCGCCAACCCCGTCGACCTCCTCGGGTCGGCGACGGCCGCCACGTACGAGGCGGCGCTTCCCGCGCTTCTCGACGACCCGCATATCGACGCGCTCATCGTGCTGTTCGTTCCGCCGGTCGTCGCCGGCGCAGACGACGTCGCGGATGCGATCCGCCGCGCCGTCGAGGCGACTTCGACCGGAAAGCCGGTGCTCGCGGTCGTGATGAGCGCCGACGGGACTCCCGCAGCGCTCCGCAGCTCCGGCTCGCCCGTCGCCAGCTTCCCGTACCCGGAATCGGCGGCGCACGCGCTCGGGCTCGCCGCGGAGCGCGCGGACTGGCTGCGACGGCCGGCGGGAAGCGTTCCCGTCCTCGACGGCATCGACGTCGATCGAGCGCGACACGTCGTCGCCCGTGCGCTGGACGGCTCGAGCGAGGCGTGGCTCGACGCGCAGGAGACGCGCACCGTGCTCGAGGCGTTCGGCCTCCCGCTCGTGCCCGAGCGCCTTGTTGCGAGCGCCGACGACGCGGTCGCCGCCGCGCGCGAGCTCGGCTACCCGGTGGTCGTGAAGTCGTCTGTCGCCGGCGCGCACAAGACGGAGAGCGGCGGCGTTGCGCTCGACCTGCGCACCGAGCTCGCCGTCCGCGCGGCCGTCGAGCGCATCGGCGCGCCGGTGATCGTGCAGCCGCAGATCGAGGGAGGAGCCGAGCTTCTCGCCGGCGTCGTGCAGGATCCCGTCTTCGGCCCGCTCGTAGCCTTCGGGCCGGGTGGCGTCTTCGCCGAGCTGATCGGCGACGCCGGCATCAGGACGGCCCCGCTCACCGATGTCGACGCGGAGGAGCTCGTCCATGAGGGGAAAGTCGGGATCCTCGTGCGCGGCTTCCGCGGCACAGCTCCAGCAGACAGCGGGGCGCTCGTCGACCTCGTGCATCGGCTCGCGCACCTGGCGGAAGAGCTGCCCGAGGCGGCCGAGCTCGACCTCAATCCCGTGATCGCGGGCGAGGATGGTTGTATCGCCGTGGACGCGCGCATCCGTGTCAAGGTTCGTCCCGACGCCCGACCCGTGAAAGGGTGGTGAGCAGCATGGTCGGCTCGACGCATCCGTTCGACATCGAGGCCGTGCAGCGCCGGCTCGCCGCCGGCAAGGGCGGGTACGAGATCGTGCACGAGTCGGCCGGCCTCGAGATCGGCGTGTACGTGCTCGTCGCGCCCGAGCCGGACCGCCAGCAGCCGCACGAGGACGACGAGGTGTACGTCGTCCTCGACGGAGGCGGCACGCTCGAGATCGAGGGCGAAGCGGTCGAGCTGCGCGAAGGCCACGCCATCTTCGTACCCGCAGGCGCGGAGCATCGCTTCGTCGGCTACGAGCAGCTCGCGGTGCTCGTGATCTTCGAGCGCCGTCCTCCCACGTGAGCGACGACCTCGGCCTGCTCGACGCGTACTGGCGGGCGGCCAACTACCTCTCCGTCGGCCAGATCTACCTGCTCGACAACCCGCTCCTACGCGAGCCGCTGCGCCGCGAGCACGTAAAGCCGCGCCTGCTCGGTCACTTCGGGACGACGCCGGGGCTCAACCTCGTGTACGCGCACATGAACCGCGCCATCCGCGCGCGCGACCTCGACGCCATCTATGTCTGCGGCCCGGGTCACGGCGGGCCGGGGATGGTCGCGAACGCATACCTCGAGGGGACGTACAGCGAGCTCTACCGGCACATCGGCCGCGACGAAGCAGGCCTCAAAGAGCTGTTCCGGCAGTTCTCGTTCCCGGGAGGGATCCCGAGCCATGCGGCGCCCGAGACGCCGGGCTCGATCCACGAGGGCGGCGAGCTCGGGTACGCGCTTGCGCACGCGTTCGGCGCGGCGTTCGACAACCCGGACCTCATCGTCGCATGCGTCGTCGGGGACGGCGAGGCAGAGACGGGGCCGCTCGCGACGAGCTGGCACGGCAACAAGTTCCTCAGCCCGACCCACGACGGCGTCGTGCTGCCGATCCTCCATCTGAACGGCTACAAGATCGCGAACCCGACGGTTCTCGCGCGGATCCCGGAGCACGAGCTCGTGTCGTTCCTCGAAGGGTGCGGCTGGCGTCCGCTCGTCGTCGCGGGGGACGAGCCTGCCGCCGTGCACCGCGACTTCGCCGCCGCGCTCGACGAGGCGCTCGACGAGATCGCGACGTTGCGCGGCGCGCCGACGCGGCCGCGTTGGCCGATGCTCGTCCTGCGCACGCCGAAGGGCTGGACGGGGCCGAAGGAGGTGGACGGCTTTCCCGTGGAGGGAACGTGGCGCTCGCACCAGGTCCCGATCCCCGATGTGAATGCGCCCGGCCACCTCCGTGCGCTCGAGGATTGGATGCGCAGCTACCGACCTGACGAGCTGTTCGACGACGGCGGACGCCTCGTCCCGGAGCTCGCCGAGCTCGCACCGCGCGGCGACAGCCGGATGAGTGCGAACCCGCACGCGAACGGCGGCGTGCTGCTGCGCGATCTCGAGCTCCCGGATTTCCGCGCATACGGCGTCGATGTGCCCGAGCCCGGCGCCGCGACGAGCGAGGCAACGCGAGTGCTCGGCGGCTTCCTGCGCGACGTCGTCGCGCGCAATCCCGAGAACTTCCGCATCTTCGGGCCCGACGAGACGGTCTCGAACCGGCTCGGCGACGTGTTCACCGTCACCGAGCGCCAGTGGGAAGGAGAGATCCTCCCCACGGACGAGCACCTCGCTCGGGAGGGCCGCGTCATCGAAGTGCTCTCGGAGCATCTGTGCCAAGGCTGGCTCGAGGGCTACCTGCTCACCGGCAGGCACGGGCTGTTCGACTGCTACGAGGCCTTCATCCACATCGTCGACTCGATGTTCAACCAGCACGCGAAGTGGCTGAAGGTGACGCGCGGCATCCCGTGGCGGCGCCCGATCGCCTCGCTCAACTACCTGCTCTCCTCACACGTGTGGCGGCAGGACCACAACGGCTTCTCCCACCAGGATCCGGGCTTCATCGACCACGTCGTGAACAAGAAGGCCGAGATCATCCGTGTCTACCTCCCGCCGGACGCGAACACACTGCTGTCGGTCGCCGATCACTGCCTGCGCTCGCGCCACTACGTCAACGTCATCGTCGCCGGAAAGCAGCCCGCACTCGACTACCTCACGATGGACGAGGCGGTCGTCCACTGCACGCGCGGCATCGGGATCTGGAAATGGGCGTCGAACGATGACCCGGGCGAGCCGGACGTCGTGCTCGCGTGCTGCGGCGACATCCCGACGCTGGAGACGCTCGCCGCCGTCTCGATCCTGCGCGAACAGCTGCCCGATCTGAAGGTGCGTGTCGTCAACGTGGTCGACCTCATGCGCCTGCAGCCCGACACCGAGCACCCGCACGGGCTCTCCGACGCCGAGTTCGACGCGCTCTTCACCCATTCGAAGCCGGTCGTCTTCGCCTACCACGGCTATCCATGGCTCATCCACCGACTGACCTACCGTCGCACGAACCACGCGAACGTGCACGTGCGCGGTTACAAGGAAGAGGGCACGACCACCACGCCGTTCGACATGGTCATGCTCAACGACCTCGACAGATTCCGCCTCGTCATCGACGTGATCGACCGCGTCCCGGGCCTCGCCGACCGCGCCGGCCACTTGCGCCAGCAGATGGAAGAGAGACGCCTCGCCGCCCGCGCCTACACACGCGAGCATGGCGACGACCTCCCCGACATCCGCGACTGGACGTGGCCGCACTGAACGACGTCTTCGTCGTCAACGCCGGCTCCACGAGCCTGAAGCTGTCCGTCGTGTCCTCCGACGATTTCTCCGAGAAGGTCGCCTCGCTCGAGTCGGCGCCACATGACGTCGACGCCGTCGCGCACCGCGTCGTACACGGCGGCGAGCGCTTCTGCGACGCGGTCGTCGTCGACGAGGCAGTCGAGCGCGAGCTGGCGGCACTCACCGAGCTGGCGCCGCTGCACAACCGCCCCGCCCTCGACGCGCTCGCCGATGCGCGCCGCGTCTTCCCGGATGTCCCGCACGTCGCGGTGTTCGACACGGCATTCCACGCAACGATCCCGGCGGAGGCCTCGACCTATGCGGTACCGCAGACGTGGCGCGACGAGTGGGCCATCCGGCGCTTCGGCTTCCACGGCCTCTCGGTCGACTGGTGCGCGCGGCGCGTGCCGGTGCCCCGTCTCGCCGTTTGCCACCTCGGCGGCGGCTGCTCGGTCTCGGCGGTGCTGGGCGGCCGGTCGGTGGACACGACGATGGGCTTCAGCCCGCTCGATGGAGTCCCGATGGCGACCCGGTCCGGGTCGATCGACCCGGAGATCGTGCTGCATCTCCTGCGGACGAAGAGGCTCGGGATCGAGGAGCTCGAACGGGCGCTCGAGTCCGAGTCCGGACTGCTCGGCATCTCCGGCGAGTCGTCCCGCGTCGAGAAGCTCGAGACGTCGGCCTCGGCAGATGCTGCGCTGGCCCTCGCGGTGTTCGCGCACCGCATCGCCGGTGCGGTGGCGGCGATGGCGTCGACGCTCGGCGGCTTGGATGCGATCGTGTTCACGGGTGGGACCGGCGAGCGGTCGGGCCGCGTCCGCGCCGATGTGTGCGGGCGGCTCGAGTTCCTCGGGTGCGCGCTCGACGAGCGCGCCAATGAGAGCGCTGTCCCCGACGCGGTGGTGTCGATGCCCGATGCCCCGGTCGCCGTTCACGTCATCCGCGCGCGCGAGGACGTCGTCGCAGCCGACGCCGCCCGCCGTCTGCTCTCCTAGCCGGCCTGCGGGAAAGCCGCACCGGTCGGCGGTGAAGCCCGGATGTCACGTGGGCGCCCGGCGCCGACCATGCGGGAGACAACGACAAGGAGTCGGGAAATGAAGCGCTCACTGACACTCGCAGTCGCACTCGCAGCAGGGTTGCTGGTCCTCGCCGCTGGACCGGCGTCCGCCGCCAAGACGCGGACGGCTCCGACCCCGGTGACCGTCGTCATGCACGACCCGGGCTGCCACTGGTTCTCCGTCAACGGCGCGTTCAAGCGGACGCTGACCGTGAAGGGGCCGATCTCCCTGGCTAACTACGACATGGCCACGCTGGACATCGTGGGTGGACGCCTCGGCATGGTCGAGGCCGGCGTCGGCGACAGGGTCACGCTCCGCCACGGGACCTACAGGATCGTCATGGTCGGCCAGGCGAAGGACGACAACGTCCTCTCGCTGTTCGTCAGGTGACGACGTCGAACGGGGCACGGTGACCTCACGCGTGCACTAGGATCGCGCGCCAGCATGTCAGCACCCGTTCGCCTGGGAGTTGTCGGGGCCGGAACGATCGCGCTCCGCGGCATCCTCCCCCACCTGGCGCAGCCCGACGTCCACGACCGCGTCCGGCTCACGGCCGTCTGCGATCCCGTTCCCGGCCGCGCGGAGCGGGCCGCCGAGCTCTTCGGCGTCCCGCGCGCGTCGATCTCCTACGACGAGCTGCTCGCGGACAGCGAGGTGGACGCGCTCAGCATCGCGTCCCCGATCGGGCTCCACTTCGAGCAGGGACGGCAGGCGCTTCTGGCCGGCAAGCACGTGCACTTCAACAAGACGATGTCGGTCCGGGTCGAGGAGGCGTCCGAGCTCATCGAGCTCGCGCGCGCGAGAGACCTGCGGATCGTCGCGTCGCCCGGCGAGATGCTGCGCCCGCACAACCAGGAGATCCGCCGGCTGATCGCCGAAGGAGCGATCGGAACGCCTTGCTGGGCGATCTGCGGCGCCGCCTTCGGCCGCTACCACGAGGAAGAGCCCGAGCGCACGGAAGCAGACGGTCATCCGCCGATCGATCCCAGCTGGTACTTCCGTCGCCCGGGCGGCGGGCCGCTCTACGACATGACCGTGTACGCGCTGCACGGTCTGACCGGCATCCTCGGTCCGGCTCGCCGCGTCACCGCCCTGTCAGGGGTGCGGATTCGCGAGCGCCACTTCGCCGGACAGCTCGTCCCGACCGACGCCGACGACAACACGATCATGCTGGTCGACTTCGGGGACAATCTCTTCGCCGTCGTCTACGGAACGGCGGCCGGCGGCGTCGCCGGCAGTCCCGGCTTCAGCGGCACGTACTTCGGAACCGAGGGCACGATCGCCGGACTGACGCTGAACGGCGAACCGCTGGAATACCCCGGTCGCGACCTCGCGCGCCAGGCGCCTTCGGGCGACCTCGACCCCGGCGGCGGCGGGAACGAGTGGCTCCTGCCCCACATCCACGGTGCGCACAGGGATATCCCCGAGCAGCATGTTTTCGAGGACATCATGCAGCTCGTCGACTGGGTCAACGACGGCACCCCGTCAATCGTCACCGCCGAGCATGCGCGGCACGTGATCGAGATCATCGACGCCGCCTACCGCTCGTCCGAGACCGGTCAGGTCCAGGAGCTCCAGACGACGTTCCGCTGAGCGGCCGAGCCGCTGCTCAGCGGCTCGAGTCGCAGAGCAGACGCAGACGCGTCAGCCCGGAAGCGGGCCGCGGCCTGTGGTCGGCGGCGACGAGCGCCGCGCGGAGCGCGACGAGCTCGCTCTCGCTCGGCAGCAGCTGCATGCGCACTCCGGCGAGGCGGAGCGCGGAGATCTCTTCGGCGATCGAATCTGCCGCCGACGACCCTAATTCAGTGAGCGCCCGCAGGAGGCGGGTGATCTCGTCCTGCATGAGCGGCACGGTCCCGCGGGCGATCGTGACCTCGACGCGCGGTGCGGCCGACGCGGACGCCGACGTCATCATTCGCCGATCCGGGGATCGTTCAGGTTCGGGCGCGTATCGGCCTCGGCTGTCGCACCTTCGACCGGGTTGTCGCGCTGCGCCTCTTTGCGAGCCTTCTTGCGCTCGCGCTTTTCCTTCACAGCGAGCTCACGGGCCCGCTTGGCCATCGTTTCCGGTCTCCTTGAAGCCATGAGCCTCCTCGTGTCGCGAAGTGAAAGAGCTGCGGGACCGCGCGGCCCCGCAGCTCGAATCGGTGCTAGCCGGCGACGAGCTCGACGCTCTTCGCCTCGGGGCCCTTCGCACCCTCGGCGGCCTCGAACTGCACCTTCGCGTTCTCCGCGAGGGACTTGTAGCCCTCGCCGAGGATCGCGCTGTGGTGAACGAACAAGTCCTTACCGCCTTCATCGGGGGTAATGAATCCGTACCCCTTGTCGGCGTTGAACCACTTGACGGTTCCGGTTGCCATAGAAAAAACACCTCCTCCACTGCTCAGGAACGGGCAGAGGAGGCGCGTCGTGCGCATCCGGTACTCGCTCAGGTCGTGCCAACAGGGTACCAGGCCGCAGCCTGAGCTCAGTAACGGCGGCGGCGATCGGTCGCGCCGTAGATCTGGCGCCCGCAGCGCGGACACGAGGTCGACGCGGGCAGGAGGCGCAGCCGCTTGCTGCAATGCGGACAGCTCCAGCGGCGCGTGTATCGCTGTCTGAGAGAGCCCAGCACGCTACTGGCCAAGGATCGCCGGACGACGGTGTGCGAGCGAGACGCCGGCTCCGCACAGGGCTGCCGCGCTGGCGCTCGTGATCAGCAGCAGCGCTGAGGCGAGCGAGAAGTTGATCGCGATGTCCTTGCCGACTCCGAGCGCGAAGAGAACGCCCGCCGTCGCGCCCGCGTTGACGGCTGCGCCGCCGGCCGTGATCGGGATCACGCCCGCGGCGGCACTGAGGCAGAGGACGCACAGGGCGATCGTCGGAGAGAACGCGAACCCCAGCGCGCTGAGGAGCAGCGCGCTCCCGACGGCGCGGGTCGTCCAGCAGAGGAACAAGTAGACGCCCGCGACGGCTGCGCTTCGCCGGCCCTGGCGCGTTCGATGGGCCGAGACATGCTCGGAGACGATGCGTAGCCGGCGGCTGCGCCGCAGCAGCGGCAGGCGCACGAGCCACGCGCTGCCGATCAGCAAGGCCGTGCATCCCAAGCCGAAGAAGACGACGATGAGCAGCGGCCAGCGGAAGCTCGCCGAGCTCGTCGCTGTTGCGGAGACCGAGAGCGGCAGCATGGCGACTGCGTCGACCATGCCGAGCGAGATGATCGAGAGCGCGATCGCCTCGAGGCCGATCCGAATCCCGCCGAGCCGACGCAGCGTCCCGATCTTGACCAGGTAGTCGAGACGGAACGGCAACACGGCGCCGCTCGCCGCAGCCGCGCCGACAGACGCCAGGCAGCGAGCCTGGTCGGGGCACTGCTCGCGCGGGAACAGTCGATGCCAGCCGCGCGCCCGCACGACGAAGCTCACGAAGTAACAGACGGTGGCAAGGGCGACGAGCAGCGTCTCTGCGTGTGCAAGCGGCCAGCTCGAGTACGTCATACGGCGGCCGACCAGCACGCACGCCGCAACGGTGACCACCGCGAAGATGCCGCCGGCCACGAAACGACGCCGGCCGGGCGCCCAGACAGCACGCGCGAGTGACGCGACCCTCATCGAGACGAATGCCGGCAGTGTGGTGCTCCTCCGCTCTCGAGGTCGTCAGCAAGTCGAAGAGGACCTCGAAGCCCCGGCGGCTGTGCGCACGGAGTGCGCTCCCTCGTGATGATAGCCGAGGTGCGCTCCGGGCTGGGC
>DASUIG010000036.1:0-53746 GCA_036273155.1 Gaiellaceae bacterium
CGGCCGCCGGCGTCTCGCCGAGCAGGAAGCCAGGTGACGTGAGGACACCGATCTCCGCTCGCGCGTCGTCCGTCCACAGCTCGGCGCGCTCGGCGAGCGTGAACACCTGCATCAGGCCGCCGTAGCGCTCTGCGCGCGGGACGGCCGCCGCCTCGAGGAAGCGGGCGGCGCGGAAGACCGGCGACCGGCGCTCGCGCCGGCCGGCGGGCAGCCGGCGCAGCACGCGCGCGCCGGCGCTCGCGACCGGCCGCGGCACATGCTCCGCGAGCGCGGCGGCGGCGTAGCGCTCGTACCCGGCGAACGACTCGTCGCCGCCGTCGCCGACGAGCCCGACGGTGACCTCGTTCCGCGCCGCCTCGCAGATGAGGAAGAGCGGAAGCGCCGCCTCGTCGCCGAGCGGCTCGTCGAACGCCTCCGCCAGACGCGGCAGCGTCGCCGCTGCGTCCGGCTCGAGGACGATCTCCTCGTGCTGTGTCGCGTACCGCTGCGCGACTGTGCGCGCGAACGCCCGCTCGTCGTAGCGCGCATCGGCGAAGCCGACGGTGAACGTGCGCACGGACTGCGCGGACGCCGCCATCAGCGCCACGACGACGGCCGAGTCGATCCCGCCCGACAGGAGCGCGCCGAGCGGCACGTCCGAGGCGAGACGCGCACGTACCGCCGAGGTCACCTCGTCGCGGACGCGCTCGAGCCACAGCTCGTCGGAGGTCTGCTCCACGTGGGCCTGCGGTTGCCAATAACGCTCCTCGCGCTCGCCGGCGGCGTCGACGAGGAGCACCGACGCGGGGGCGAGGCGATGGATGCCGCGGAAGCCCGTGCGCACGCCGGGGACGTACTGCAGCGCGAGGTACGAATCGAGCGCGGCCAAGTCGGGCTCGCGCTGCACGCCGGGCACTGCAAGCAGCGCCTTCGCCTCGGATGCGAACGCGAGCGTGCCGTCAGCGAGGCGCGTCCACACGAGCGGCTTCTTCCCGAGCCGGTCGCGCGCGAGCAGCAGCCGCTGCTCGGCGGCGTCCCAGAGCGCGATCGCGAACATCCCCTCGAGGCGCTCCACGAAGGCGGGGCCGTACTCCTCGTACAGATGCGGGATGACCGGTGTATCGCCGCGTCCGCGCACCTCGTGCCCGCGTGCGGCGAGCTCGCCGCGCAGCTCCGGGAAGTTGTAGAGCTCGCCGTTGAAGACGGCGATCACGTCGCCGCGCTCGTTCGCCACCGGTTGGTAGCCGAGCTCCGGGTCGAGCACCTGCAGCCGCTGGTGGCCGAGTACGCAAGGGCCGAACGCGTCAGTGGAGCCCTGGTCGGGGCCGCGGTGGCGGATGCGTGCGCGCATCGCGTCGACGACAGCCGGGGGCGGGTTGCCGGACGGCGAATAGAGTCCGCAGATCCCGCACATCGGCAACAGTGTGCCTTCACCGGCAGCCCGGACTGCCGCCGTGGCCTCGTGCCACGTCGAGCGCCCGCTGGACGACGCCGCCTGGGAGCGCTTCGACCGGCTCCAGCGCAGGCGCCCCGGCGGCTTCGACGTGATCGCGCTCATGCGCCCGCCGGACCCGGAGCACGGCGAGGCGGAGAAGCCCTGGCTCGAGCGTGCGCGTGCCGCGGCTGCCCGCGCGCCGTTCGGGCTGCATACGCACTGGACGAGCCCGACGCACGCGCGTCCGACCGGCGGCGATCCTGCCGCCCGCGTCCGGACGGAGACGGAATGGCTGCGCGAGCGAGGGCTTGAGCCGCGCTACTTCTGCGGCGGCGGGTGGTACACGGACGAGGCCGTGCGCGCGGCCGTCGCGGAGCTCGGGCTCGTCGACTGCACCCCGCGGGACGGTGAGCCGACGGTGGGCGTCCTCCCGACGACGCACTCGCTCGGCGCGCTCGCCCGTGCGGTCGTACGGCCGTTGCCGGGCTACGTGCACGCGTACTTCCACGATTACGACCTGCTCGATGTGCGCAGGCGCTACGCGCTCGTCGCCTCGCTCGCCGTGCTCGGACGCCGCGCCGAGAAGATCTGACCGTTTCCGGGTGTGCTCGGAGGAGGGCAAGTACAATGGCCACTTCGTGGCAACGAAGCCTCTTGTCGGCACCGGCTCGGGCGACGGCGCACGGCCGGAGCAGGTCCCAAGCGCCGCCGACATCCGCTCGGTCTCGGTGCTTCCCTCGCGAGTTCAGGTCCGGGCGATCGCACGCCGGACGCTCAGCGCGGCGACGCTCGTCTTCATCGACCTCTCCGGGCTCGCGGGATCGCTGTACCTCGCGCTCGTTCTCCGGGAGCTCTATTACGGAGAGCGGCCCATTCTCTGGGGCATCCCCTGGGACGCAGAACAGAACTGGCTGCCGTTCCTCATGGTCGTGACGGTGCTCGTCTTCTGGCAGGCCGGCCTGTACGCGCCGCGCGAGCGCCGCGCCGGCGTGGGACGGATCGTCTCGTCGCTGCTCCTGGTCACGGTCGTGACGCTGGCGTTCTCGGTCGGCACCGGCTACCAGCACTCGACGTTCGGCTTGTACGTCACGGCGTTCGTTCTCGGCGTCCTCGTGATCGGAGTGCTGCGCGCGAGCTACGAGGTCGTCACCGCCGACCTGTGGCGGGTCGCGGGAGTTCGGCGTCGCGCGCTCCTCGTCGGCGAGGGCGAGCAGCTCATGTCGCTTCGCCGCGCGATCGGGCGTGGGCGAAGCGGCATCGATTACGAGTTCATCGGTGTGCTCGCGTCGAACACCGACACCGGCGGGCTTGCCGTCCTCGGCCGGCTCGCAGACTTGCAGGCCGTCCTCACCGAGCACCGGCCCGACGAGCTGATCGTGGGCGGTACGGGGCTCCCCGAGGAGCAGCTGCTCGACCTCGTCGAGGAGGCTCACCGCCGCGGCGTCAAGGTGCGGATCGCGCCGACGACGGCCGAGCTCCTGACGCAGCGTGCCGAGTACGTCCCGGGTCAGGGCGTTCCGCTCTTCGAGCTGCGGCCGCCGGTGTTCGTGGGTCTCGACTGGATCGTGAAGCGCGCGTTCGACCTCGTCGTGAGCACGGGGCTGATCGTTCTCGCTTCGCCGTTCTGGGCGATGATCGCGCTCTCGGTCAAGCTCAGCTCACCGGGCCCGATCTTCTATCGCGATCGCCGGGTCGGGCTCGGAGAGCAGGAGTTCGGCATGTTCAAGTTCCGGTCGATGTACGTCGACTCGAATCTCCGGCAGGCGGCGCTCGAGGCCTCCAACGAAGCATCGGGCCCGCTGTTCAAGATCAAGGACGATCCGCGCGTCACGCGCGTCGGCAGGTTCCTCCGCCGGTACTCGCTCGACGAGCTGCCGCAGGTGCTGAACGTGCTCCGCGGCGAGATGTCGCTCGTCGGTCCGCGCCCGCTCCCGTTGCGCGACTACGTGCAGCTCGAGGATTGGCACCGCAAGCGCTATCTCGTCCTGCCGGGCATGACGGGCCTGTGGCAGGTGTCCGGCCGGATCGACCTCAGCTTCGACGATCTCGTCCGGCTCGACTTCTATTACCTCGAGAACTGGTCGATCTGGCTCGACATCTCGATCCTGGCGAAGACGCTGCCGGCCGTCGCCGCGCGCCGTGGCGCGTACTAACACCGGCTAACGGTTCCTTCAGATCTCATTGACACAATAGGCGCGTGAGAGTGCCCAAAGTTCTCGCGGTCGCGTCCGCGGCGGATCTGGACTTCAAGTACGGCTGCACGCCCGCGTGGTGGCAGCTCTGGAAGGCGCTGGCCGAGAGCGGCGTCGATCTCATCGTGACCACGTACCGCGGGCGGGCAGTCGAGTCGCCGTGGTGGCGGACCGTGCCGAACCCGCTCTACCGCGAGGCGGAGGCGTTCGCGGCGGCGCGCGGGCTCGCTGCCCGGCTGCAGCGTCAGGAGTTCGTGCGGCGCGCAGAGCACGAACCCGGCGACACGGTCTCGGACCGCGTCGTGCGCGCCGCGATCTGGCGTTACGTCACGCCGCGCTGGCGGCGTCATCTCGAGCAAACGATCGAGCGGGAAGGCGGCGTCGACGCGATCATCGTCTTCACAGTGCCGATGGCGCACTTCCGTGGCATCCCGACCGCACTGCGGGAGCGCTTCGACGTTCCGGTCGTCTACTACGACGGCGACCTCCCGATGAGCCTGCCCGAATACGGCGGCACCGACACGAGCGGGTTCAACTACTACGTCGGCGCCGACCCGGGCGAGTACGACCTCGTCGTCGGCAACTCGGAGGGCGCGCTCGAACGGCTGCGGGCGCTCGGCGCGCGGCGTGCAGAGGCGGTGCACTGGGCCGCTGATCCGGATCTCTTCCGGCCACACGACCTCGCAAAGGAGGTCGACGTCTTCTTCTACGGGCACTCGGACAAGTTCCGCCGGGAGTGGATGCGCGATCTGATCGGTGAGCCGAGCCGGCGGCTGCCCGACGTCGACTTCGCGATCGGCGGATACGACTACCGCAGCGACACGGGGACGGCGCGCATGCTCGGTCGCATTCCATTCAACGCGTTTCCCCACGCCATCTCGTCTGCGCGCGTGAACCTCAATGTCACTCGGCGCGCGCATGCGCAGGTGTATGCGTCGTCGACCTGCCGGCTCTTCGAGCTCGCCGCCTCCGGCGCCGCCATCGTGTCCAATCCGCTCGCAGGGGTCGAGCGCTGGTTCGATGCCGGCCTCGACCTCCGCGTCGTCGGCTCCGTGGACGAAGCCGTCGCAGCGTACGGCGACTTGCTCGCGGAGCCCGCGCTCGCCGAAGAGCTCGGACAGCGGGCTCGCGAGCGAGTGCTCGACGAGCACACCTACGGACATCGCGCGCGACGGCTGCTCGAGCTGCTCGGGATCGGCCTTCCGGCGGCTGCCCGTGTCTGACACCGTGGTCGCGGCGTCCTCGGCGACCGGTCTGCCGGGCCTCGCCGAACTGCGCCGCGTGGCGATCGTGCCGGCGTTCAACGAGGAGCTCGCCGTTCCGCGCGTCATCGACGAGCTGCGGGCGTTCGATGCGGGTCTCGACATCGTCGTAGTCGACGACGGCTCGGTCGACCGTACCGCGGTCGTCGCGGCCGCCAGAGGCGCACGAGTCCTGCGCCTGCCGTTCAATCTCGGCATCGGCGGCGCCGTGCAGACGGGCTTCCGCTTCGCGTTCGAGAACGACTACGACCTCGCTGTCCGCGTCGACGGAGACGGACAGCACGACCCTGCGCAGCTCTCGCGCGTGCTCGCGCCCGTCCTGCGCGGCGAAGCCGACATCGCCGTCGGGTCGCGCTTCGCAAGCGACGAGGACGGCTATCGCTCGTCGCGGGCGCGCCGCGCCGGCATTCGTCTGCTCGCGTGGGTGGTCTCCCGGATCGTCGGTCAGCGCGTCACCGACACGACCTCGGGATTCCAGGCCGTGAACCGACAGGGCATCGCCCTCTTCGCGCACGACTACCCGCACGATTATCCGGAGGTCGAGGCGACAGTGATGGTGTTCCGTCACCGGTTGCGCCTGTGCGAGGTCCCGGTGTCGATGCGGGAGCGCGACGGCGGACGGTCGTCGATCACCGCGCTGCGCTCCGTCTACTACATGGTGAAGGTCTTGCTCGCGATCTTCATCGGCCTGTTCAGGCGCAACGTCGTTCCGCAGGAGGAAGCCAAATGACACCGCTCGCCGTCTCCATCGCGGGGGCCATCGCCTCGTTCACGCTCGTCCTCGTGGTGCTCGAGCTGATTCGCAGCCGCCGGTTGCGAGAGCGCTACGCATTGCTCTGGCTCGCCACCGGGATCACGCTCACGGCGCTGTCGGCGTGGCGAAACGGGCTCAACACCATGGCCGGCTGGGTGGGCGTCCGCAGTTATCCGCCGGCCGTGCTCTTTGCCGTCGGGATCCTTTTCATCCTCGCCGTGCTGCTGCACTACTCCACCGTGATCTCACGGCTCTCGGATCAGAACGTCTTGCTCGCGCAGCGGCTGGCGCTGCTCGAGCAGCAGGTCGAGAGCGGGGTTACCGAGGCACGATGACGCTCAGGGGCGGGCTTACGACGTAGATGTCTCCCGCCGTCGGATCGTTGATCCAGCTCGCTACCGCGGCAATCCTGTACTCGAACGCTCCCCCTGTGACATGGTCGACGAAGGTTGTCTTCCGCGTCGCGATCACGGGCTCGCCGATGAGCCGGCACTGGGCGCCGCCCCCTGTCGTGTCGCAGTAGATCGGCTCCTTGGCGGAAGCGCGGAAGACGACGTAGTCCATCGTTCCGCCGAGCGGGCGTTGCGCCGGCCAGGACAGCCGGATGCGGCCGCCGTGCCGCGTCACTGTGGGCCGCCAGTCCTTGTCGACGCCGAACGGCGCAGACAGCGAGCCCGGCTGGAAGTAGTACGAGATCGTGTCGGTCTCCTTCAGCACGGGCAGGCCGGCGGCGAGCGCGACCGGGACGACGCCGAAGAGCACGACGAGCGCGGCGGCGAGGCCGATCCGGATGCGATGCGTCCCCCACTCTTCCGTGCCGGGTGAGTGCAGCCGTCGCGAGAGGCCCGGGACGAGGAGGACGATTCCGCCCAAGATCATGAGCGCGGCCGGAATCGTCGAGATGCTCTGACGCAGGAGATCCGAGGTGGCGACCGTTCCGTGTCCCGGCGATGTCCACTTCACGAAGATGGTCGAGAAGAACCAGCCGCCGAACAACAGGCCGATCGGACGCGAGTGCCGCAGGAGGCCGACGGTACCCGCGATCGCGAGCCATTCGAGCAGCCGCACGCTCCAGAAGTACTGCCCGAGATCGTGCAGTTGCGTCGAGAAGAAGCTCCAGCTCGGGTGGATGTACCGGTGAATGTTCAGCGACACCGCGAGCACGGGCGCCGCATGCGCCCCCGGGCCTCCGCTGTTGATGATCGGCAGCTTCCCTTCGCCGATGACCTTCCAGAGGGCGAGCGCGAGCAGACCGGGGCTGAGGCCGGCGACGACGTAGGCGAGCGACCGGCCGCGACGCGCCCAGAGGAGCGCGAGGACGATTCCGACGACGAGCGGCGCGTTCGACGGCTTGATCCCGAGCGCAACCCCGGCGAAGAGGCCGGCGTAGAGCCCGTCCCACCGGGAGTCGTCCTGAACCGCACGCACGGCGAAGTACGCCGCGACGATGCTGACGACGAGCGACGGGAAGTCGGACATCGCCGTCAGTCCGAGCGACTGCGGCAGGAGGAGCTCCGTGTAGCGCTGGTGGTAGCCGGCGACCGTGTACTCGATGCCGATCAGCGGCACGACGATCCACAGCAGGGCGACCCAGTAGCCGAAGAGACGGCCACCCATCCGCCGCCCGATTCCGTACGTCGCCAGCAACGCGATCGGCATGAGCACGAGCACGTTGAGCAGGACGATGAACGGGAGCGGCGAGACGAGGTTGGGCCCACCGATCAGCGCGAACGGGAGCAGCACGGTCGACCACGCGTAGCCGACCGACGTGTGCGAGAGGCGTCCCTGCCCCATCACCCAAGCGCTGGTGTAGTGCCAGAGCTGGTCGCCGCCCTGGTAGTAGAGCCAGCCGTTGTGGCGCACCGTCAGCGCCACGCCGAGGATCGTCAGCCACTCGATGCCGATGAGCGTGGAGAGGATGTAGAGCGGCCGGACGTGCTCGAGTCGACCGAGCAATCGCGGCGCCGCGATCGCGCGGGCGGCGAGCGCGCTCACGTCGTCACCGGCAGCGAGGCGCGGTACCACTCGATCGTGCGGGCGAGGCCCTCGCGCAGCGTCGTGTGCGCGACGAACCCGAAGAGGCGCTCTGCGCGTGACACGTCGAGGCGCCGGCGAGGCTGCCCGTTGGGCATCGACGCATCCCACACGATCTCGCCTTCGAAGCCGGTGAGCTCCGCGACGAGCTCGGCGAGGTCGCGGATCGAGATCTCCTCGCTCGTACCGAGGTTGACCGGCTCTTCGCCGTCGTAGCGGTCGGCGGCGAGGAGCAGACCCTCGGCGCAATCGTCCACGTACAGGAACTCCCGCGTGGGCGACCCGTCGCCCCACAACACGACTTCGTCCTGCGACGCGACCATCTTGTGGATCAGCGCCGGAATGACGTGCGAGGTCTCGAGGTCGAAGTTGTCGCGCGGCCCGTACAGGTTGGCAGGCAGCAGGAAGATCACATCCGTTCCGTACTGCGCGCGATAGCTTTGCGCCCCGACGAGCAAGGTCTTCTTCGCGACGCCGTACGGCGCGTTCGTCTCCTCCGGATAGCCGTTCCAGAGGTCGTCCTCGCTGAAGGGGACCGGCGTGAACTTGGGGTACGCGCAGACGGTGCCGGCCGTGACGAGCTTGTCCACGCCGTGCATGCGGCTCAGCTCGAGCACGTGCGCGCCCATCATCAGGTTCGCGTACCAGTACCGGCCGGGATTGGACCGGTTGGCGCCGATGCCCCCGACCTCGGCGGCGAGATGGAAGACGAGCTCCGGCTTCGCATCGCGGAAGAGCCGCTCGGCGTCGTCCCAGACCGTCAAGTCGTAGTCGGCGCGCCGCGCGACGAAGGGGTCCTCGCCGCGCTGCCGCAGGCGCTCGACGAGGTGTGACCCGAGAAAGCCACCTCCACCCGTGACGACGATCCGCACCGATGCCTAGGGTAGCTTCGTGGCAAGAAGATCTGCACTCAGAAGCGGCCTGCTGACGGGGCTGGCGCAGGTCGTCGTCGCCCTGGCCGCTGCGGGCGCCGGTGCCCTCCTCGCACACAAGTTCGGTCGCAACGCCGAGACGGACGGATTCCTCAGCGCCTACGCCGTGTACCTCGTGCTCGTCTTCGCCGCGCAGGCATTCCGGATGGTCGTCGTCCCCGACCTGACGCGGGCCGCGGCCGGGGGCCGGCTCGGCGGGGAGAGCCGGAGCTACGCGCTCGCCTATCTGTGCCTCGCCGTTCCCGTCTCGGTGCTCGTCGGCGTCTTCTCGTCGCAGATCGCCGACCTCCTCACCGGAAACCTGCCGCCGCGCGCCTCGCACATCGCGGCGCGGGCACTCATCGTGCTCGTGCCGGCGGCGTTCGTCCAGCTGCTCGCCGCGCTCGCGGCGAGCGCGCTCGCGGCCCTCGACAGCTACGGCATCGCCGCGGCCGGGTTCGCGTGCGGCGGGGTCGCCGGCCTCGTGGTCTTCGCGATCTTCGCGAACGGCCACGGGATCGTCGCGCTCGCGTGGGGGCTCGGGGCCAACTCCCTCGTGGCCGTGAGCGTGCCGACGGTTGCGTTGGTGCGCCGGCACGCGCTCGGCGGAGGGATGCCGGAGCGGCTGCGGATCGGCCCGCGGCTCTGGCATCTCGTGCAGGGCGCGTCCGTGCCGGTCGCGCTCCAGGGCTGCTATCTCCTCGCGCTGCGCTTCGCCGCCCATCTCGGCGTCGGCAGCGTCACGAGCTTCTCGTACGCGTACCTCGCCGCTTCGACGCTGGTCGGCGCGACGGCATTCTCGGTGGGGCTGATCTCCTCCGCGCCGTTGACGCGGCGCGGCATCGATCCCGTCGCCGCCGCGCGGCATGTCGTTCACGCGGCCTGGGTGAGCCTGACGATCGTGGGCGCGGCGGCCGGCGTCTTCGCGATCGTCGGCGGGCGCATCATGGGCGTCGTCCTCGGCAGCGCATACGGAGGCGGCGTCGGGCGGCAGCTCGGGCATCTCGTCGTCTACCTCGCGCCGTGGATGCTCGCGTGGGTGGGCTTCGCGGTCACGTTCCCACTCGTCTTCGTCGTCGAAAAGCGCTGGACGCTCGTCCCGCTCGGTGCGCTCGGCTTCGGCCTGTGCATCCCGCTCGGGCTCGGCCTGCGGGCGTTGTGGGGCCTGCCCGGCATCGCCGTCGCCGTCGGGCTCTCGACGCTCGTCATCGCCGCGGGACTGATGGCCACGCTCTCGCCGCGGACGCTCGGCATCGCCGCGCTCGGCCTCGCGCGGCTCGCGCTCGCGGTCGGCTCGGCGGCCGCGCTCGCGTTCGGAGCGCTGCGCCTCGCGCTCTCCCCCGTCGCAACGGCGGCCGTGGGCGTCCTCCTCTACGGCGCCATGATCGTCGCGCTGCGCTCGCTCGGCCTCAGCGAAGCGTGGTCGTACGTACGAGGGCTGCATCAATGATGCGCTACGCGCCCGAGTTCGACGCGAACGATCCCTCGAAGGTTCGTGCTCCGAGGCCGCGACCGAGAGCTGTCCGATGAGAGCCTTGATCACCGGGATGGGCGGGCAGGACGGCTCGTATCTCGCCGAGCTGCTGCTGGCGCAGGGGTACGACGTCGCCGGGATCGTCCCCCGCCTCGACACGGAATACGAGAACCTCGCGGGCGTTCGCGAACGGGTCGAGCTGCTCCAGGTCGACCTGCTCGACGAGGTCGCGCTCGGGAACGCACTGCGCGAGCACGCGCCGGGCGAGGTGTACAACCTCGCATCTCCGTCCTTCGTCCCGATGTCGTGGGATCAACCCGTCCGCACGGCCGAGTTTGCGGCCGTCGGCGTCACTGCGCTGCTGGAGGCGATCCGCGCAGTCGATCCCGACATCCGCATGTATCAGGCGTCCTCGAGCGAGATCTTCGGCGAGCCGCCGGTCGTGCCGCAGACGGAGGAGACGCCGCTCCATCCGGTGACGCCGTACGGCGTCGCGAAGGCGTACGGGCACTTCATCGTCGGCTCGTACCGTCGCCGCTACGGGCTGCACGCGAGCTGCGGGATCCTCTACAACCATGAGTCGCCTCGCCGGCCGGTCGACTTCCTGCCGAGCAAGGTCGCGCATGCTGTGGCCGCGATCTCGCTCGGGCTCCAGGACGAGCTCGCGCTCGGCGATCTCGGTGCGCAGCGCGACTGGGGATACGCCGGCGACTACGTCGAGGCCATGCGGCTGATGCTGCAGCAGGACGAGCCGGGCGACTACGTCGTCGCCACGGGAGTGCTGCACACCGTCGAGGACCTCGTCGAGCTCGCGTTCGCGCACGCGGGGCTCGACTGGCACGCCCATGTCCGGGTCGATCCCGCGTTCGTGCGCGGCACGGCCGAGCTGCACGACCTCGCCGGCGACGCTTCGAAGGCGCGCCGGGAGCTGGGTTGGACCCCGGGGGTCGCCTTCGAGGACCTCGTCCGGCTGCTCGTCGATGCTGCTCGAGACCGCCTCACGAATCGGTAACAGAACGTCCTTAGACTCACCGCGAAATGGCCGACCAGCAGGAGCTTTCCGTCGACGAGGTGTACGCGCGGCTCAAGGAGGCCGTCGACCGCGGCTCCCGCGACGTCGCGTCGACGCGCGGCCTCGCGGAGCGGTTCTGGCCCGTGAGCGCGGACAAGCCGCTCGAGCGCCGGCCGGGGCCGAAGGGCTGGGTCGCCTTCCAGGCCAAGCGCGTGCTGCGCAAGCTCATGCGCTGGTACGTCGAGCCGGCCTTCGCCGAGCAGCGGATCGTCAACGACGCGCTCTTGCGCCTCGTCGACGACCTCGCGCGCCGCGTCGACGAGCTGGAAGCGCGCTGGTGAGGCTGGCCGTCTGCCTCCCGCAGGTGCCGTTCGAACGCGGCGGCGCGGAGATCGTCGCGGACGACCTCGTCGCGCAGCTGCGAACGCGCGGGCACGAGGCCGAGCTCGTCACGGTTCCGTACAAGTGGTATCCCGGTGAGCGGGTCCTCACGCAGGCGTTCCTCTGGCGGCTGCTCGACCTCGAAGAGGCGAACGGCCGCCCGATCGACGCGGTGATCGCGACGAAGTTCCCGTCGTACGCCGTGCGCCATCCGCGCAAGGTGGTGTGGCTCCTGCACCAGTTCCGGCAGGCCTGGGATCTCGACCGCACCGAGCTGGGGCAGTTCTCGGAGTCGGCAGAGGATCGTGCCCTGCGACGGCAGGTGCTCGCGTTCGAACGGACGGTTCTCGGCGAGGCGCGCGCGATCTTCGCGACCTCCGGCAACGTCGCCGGCCGGCTGCAGGCGTCGACGGGGCTCGAGGCCGAGCTCATGCCGCACCCTCCGGCGCCCCTCGAGTACCGCTGCGACCGCTACGACGACTTCATCCTCTCCGTCAACAGGCTCGATCGCGCGAAGCGGATCGACCTCCTGCTCGAGGCGGCGGCCTCAGAGCCGACGCTGCGCGTCGTCATCGCCGGCGACGGGCCGGACCGCGAACGGCTCGAGCGCCTTGCGCAGGACCGCGGCCTGAACGGTCGCGCGGAGTTCACCGGACGCGTCAGCGACGCGCGCCTGACGGAGCTGTACGCGAGCTGCCTCGGCGTCTACTACGCGCCGGTGGACGAGGACTTCGGCATGGTCCCGTTCGAGGCGTTCCTGTCGGAGAAGCCGGTCCTGACGACGACGGACGCCGGCGGTCCGCTCGACGTCGTGCACGATCGCGAGACCGGCCTCGTCGTCAAGCCGCAGGCAGCAGAGCTCGCGCGCGCATGCGTGTGGCTGCGCGACCACGCGGACGAGGCGCGTGCCTTCGGCCGCGCGGGCCGCGACGTCGCGAGCGGCGTGACGTGGGACGCGTGCATCGACCGTCTCCTTGCAGCGGTCGCGTGAGGGTTTCCTACTTCTCACCGCTTCCGCCTTCGACGTCGGGCATCGCCGACTACTCGGCGCTCCTGCTTCCCGCGCTCGAGCGCCTGATCGACGTCGACGTCGTGCGCCCCGGCCGCACGCGACCCGTCGCCGACGCCGACGTCGCGCTCTACCACGTCGGCAACGACCCCGACGCGCACGGGTGGATCGTCGACGCGCTGCGCCGGCGACCCGGCGTCGTCGTTCTCCACGACTTCGTCATCCACCATCTCGTCGCGGGGCTGACGATCGGACGCCACGACGGGCACGCCTATCTGGCGGCGATGGAGCGCGAGGCCGGCGTCCCCGGGCGGCTGCTCGGCTACGGGGTGCTCGAGGGCCGCGTGCCCCCGCTGTGGGAGGTGCGGCCGCAGGAGTTCCCGCTCGCCGGAGAGGTGCTCGATCGCGCGACCGGCGTCATCGTGCACTCGCGGTACGTCGAGACGCTCGTGCGCGAGCACGGCTACTCGGGGCCGCTCCACCGCATCCCGCACCCGGCCTGGCCGGTGCCGCCCGCTGCGGCGGAGACCATGGCCGGCTCCCCGCTCGTCGGCAGCTTCGGGCACATCAACGAGAACAAGCGGATGCCGCAGCTGCTCGAGGCGTTCGCGGCGCTGCGACGGACGCGCCACGGAGCGCGCCTGCTCGTCGTCGGCTCCGAGGCCCCCGGGTTCGACCTCGCCGGGCGCATCGAGCGGACCGGCCTCGACGCGACCGGCGTCATCCGCGAGCCGTACGTCGAGGAGGAGCGACTGTGGTCGCTCATGGCGGCATGCGACGCGATCGTGCTCCTGCGCGCGCCGACGATGGGGGAGACCTCGGGCGCCGCGATCCGTGCGCTCTCGCTCGGCAAGCCGCTCGTCGTCAGCGACGTGGGGTGGTTCTCGGAGCTCCCCGACGACGTCGCGATCAAGATCCCCGTCGGCGGTGAGGAGGAGGTGCAGGCGCTGACGGCGGCGCTGCGCCGGCTCGCCGACCCGGCCGCCGCAGCGGCCATGGGCGAGGCGGCGCGTGCGCTCGTCGCGCGCGAGCACGACGTCGGGCGCGTCGCCGAGCGGTACGTGGCCACGCTGGAAGAGGCGGCGGGCGGAGCCGCGGTCCGCGAGGCCGTGCTCCAGGAGGTCGCGGCCGCTGCGGCCGACGTCGGTGCCGACGCCGAGCCGCTCGCCGCCGAGCTGGTGCGCGCCTCGCTCGTGTCCCGTGACGGATCGGTATCCGTACCTGGTACCGGGCCGCGGTTCCTGCGGACGCTGCCGATCTGGGCGTGGCTCGGCGGGCTGTACGCCGTGGCGGTCGCCGTCCAGCTCGCGCTTGCGCTCCGCGTCACCTCGCCGTGGATCATGGTGGACGAGATCGTCTACTCGGACATGGCGCGCAGCTTCGCGCGGACGGGCCACTTCCTGATCCGGGGTACGCACGCGAACTACGGCTTCGTCTATCCGCTGCTGTTGTCGCCCGTGTACGCGGCCATCGGGCCGATGTCCGACGTCTACCGCTGGTCGCAGGCGGTGAACGCCCTCGTGCTCTGCTCGGCCGTCCTGCCCGCGTACCTGCTCGCCCGGCGCGTCGTTCGCCCGTCCGCAGCGCTCGTCGCGGCCGCGCTCGCCGTCGCCGTGCCGTCGACCGCCTACGCCGGAACGCTGATGACGGAGAACGTCTTCTATCCCGTCTTCCTCTGGCTCGCGTTCGCTCTCGTCGCCGCGCTCGAGCGACCGACGCGCGTGCGGCAGGTGCTGCTCCTCGCCGTCTGCGCGCTCGCGTTCGAGACGCGGGCGCAGACGGTGGCGATCGTCGCCGCCGTGCTGACGGCGCCGCTCGTCCTCGCCTGGATCGAGCGCGGGCGCCCTCGGCGACTCGCAGCGTTCGCGCCGCTGTACGGCATCGTCGCCGCCGCAGGGGTCATCGTCGTCGCGGTCGAGGTCGCACGGGGGCGCTCTCCCGCCGCGATCCTCGGGAACTACAGCGTCACCTCGAACGGCGGCTACATGCCGTGGCCGGCGATCGACTGGCTCGTGCTCCATCTCGCCGAGCTCGACCTCGCCGTGTTCGTGCTGCCGTTCGCCGCACTGATCGTGCTCGTCGCGAACGCACGCCATCTCGACCGGCGGCTGCGCGTCTTCATCGCGGGATCGACCTCGCTCTCGGTCTGGCTCGCGCTCGAGGTCGCGGTCTTCGCGTCGCGCTACTCCCAGCGCATCGAGGAGCGGAACCTCTTCTACCTCATGCCGTTGCTCGTGATCGCGCTGCTCGCGTGGATCGAGCGCGGGCAGCCGCTCCCGCCGCGCGCATCCGTTGTCGCCGCCGGCATCGCCGCCGCGCTCCCGGGAGCGATCCCGTTCGCGCACCTCTTCAACATCACCGCGCAGTCGGACACGATCGGGCTCCAGCCGTGGTGGTTCCTCGGCAACACCTGGACCGGCCGGCACGGGGTCGGCGTCGTCGCCGTGCTGCTCGCTCTCGCGCTCGCGGCGTGCTTCCTCTGGCTGCCGCGCCGGTACGCGCCGGTCCTGCCCGCGCTCGTCGCCGTCGGCTTCGTGCTCACCTGGATTCCGCTCGAGCTCTGGACGCACAGCTTCCCGCGGCTCGCGTCGAGCGCGTATGCCCAGGGCATCGGCAAGAAGGACAAGAGCTGGATCGACCGCGCGGTCGGACGCGACGCGCACGTCGGCGTCGTCTTCGCGGGCGGCAACGACCTCGCCGTGCTGGAGAACGAGTTCTGGAACCGCAGCGTCGATCGCGTCTACGGGCTCGGCGCCCGGCTGCCAGGCGACATGCCGGAGATCCAGACGAGCGTCGACCCCGCCACCGGCGCGCTGCGGGGCGTGACCGAGCCGTACGTGCTCGCGCCCACTGCGGTGCAACTCGTCGGCGCGAGGATCGCGGCCGATCCCGCGAAGCAGCTCGTGCTCTACCGCGTGACGCAGCCGGCGCGGATCACGACGCGCGTCATCGGCCTCTATCCGACGGTGCCCGGGGTGGAAGCCTGGTCACGCGCCCACGTGAGCTGGATCCACTCGGAGTGCACGGGCGGCACGCTGGCGGTGAAGGTCTCGAGCGACGCGAGGCTGTTCCAAGCGATGTCGACGGTCGCGATCAGCGGCACGACGACGTCACGCACGCTGAGCATCGCGCCGACGACGGTCGACCGTCCGATCACGCTGAAGCTGACTCCCGCGAACGGCGTCTGCCGCGTCGACTTCGCCATCTCGCCGACGCACCAGCCCGTGCGCTACGAGCACGGTGCGACGGACACGCGCTACCTCGGCCTGCACTTCGCGCCGTTCCACTACACGCCGTGAGGATCGTCGTCGACGTCGCGCCCTTGTCCCACCCGAGGACGGGCGTCGGCAACTACATCCGTGGATCCCTGCTCGGGCTCGCGCAGGCGGGCGCGCGGGACCTCGTCGCCTTCGCGCCCGCGTCCCGGGCCGGGCGGCGGGCGATCGAGGAATCACTGGACGGCATCGACGCGGAGCGCCGCCTCCCGGTCGTGCCGGCCGCGCATGCGCTGCGCACGGCGTGGTCGCGCATCGGCGTCCCGCCGTTGGAGGCCGTCGTCGGGGCCCTCGACGTGTTCCACTTCAGTGACTGGATGTATCCGCCGCAGCGCGGCGGCGTCCGTTCGACGATGATCCACGACCTCGTCCCGCTCCACTTCCCGGACTGGGTCCACCGCCGGACGGAGCGCATGCATAGCGCGAAGTACCGCCACGCCGCACGCGCGTGCGACGTCGTCGTCGTCAACTCGAGGTTCACCGCGGACGACGTCGCCGAGACGCTCGGTGTCGAGCGCGACCGCATCCATGTCGCCTACCCGGGTGTCGATCACGGGTTCACGCCCGTCGGCGCACGCGCCGAGGGTGAGTACCTGCTCGCCGTGGGAACGCTCGAGCCGCGGAAGAACCTTGCCAGCGCAATCGCGGCCGCGGAGCAGCTCGGCGTCGAGCTGCGCGTCGTCGGCGCGCGCGGCTGGGGCGGCGTCGAGGCGGAGGGACGAAACGTGACCTGGCTCGGGTACCCGGCCGACGCCGAGCTTCCCGCCCTCTACCGCGGGGCGGCGGCGTTCGTGTACCCGTCGCGCTTCGAGGGCTTCGGCATCCCGGTCCTCGAGGCGATGGCGTGCGGTACCCCGTGTGTCGTGTCGTCCCATCCGTCGCTCGATGAGGCCTCCGGCGACGTGGCCGTCCGCGCCGATCCCGACGACGTCGACGCGATCGCCGCCGCGGTCGAGCGCGCGCGCAACGAGAGCGGCGAGCTCGCCCGGCGCGGCCTCGAGCACGCCCGTCGCTTCACGTGGCCCGAGAACGGACGCGTCCACCTGGCCGCGTGGGAGGCGGCGCGATGAAGGTTGCGGTCGACGTCACGCCCCTCGAGCTGACCCGCGCGGGCACGGCACGCTATCTCGGATCGCTCCTCCCGCGCGTCGAGCGCGAGGTGACGGTCGACCGCCTGCGTGGCTACTCCGCCGGAAAGGCGGGCACGCTGTGGCTCGACCTGGCGTGGTACCCGCACGTGCTTCCACATCGTGCGCGCGGAGCGGACGTGCTCCACTGCCCGACATACCGTGGCCCAGTGCGCAGCCGCGTGCCGCTCGTCGTCACCGTGCACGATCTCGCCGTCTTCCGTCACCCCGAGGCGTTCCCGCCGTGGACGCGCAACTACAGCCGCGTCGTCGTTCCGCGTGTCGTCAAAGCAGCACGCGTCGTCGCTGCGGTGTCCGAGTTCACCGCGCGCGAGCTGGAGACGGTGCTACACGTGCCGCGCGAGCGCATCCGCGTCGTGCCGAACGCGGCGGCCGAGACTTTCACCGAGCCCGGCCCCCGCGAGGAGGGCGACTACGTGCTCGCCGTGGGAACGCTCGAGCCGCGCAAGAACCTCGCACGCACGATCGAGGCGGCGCAGCGCCTCGGAGTCGAGCTTCGGGTGGCCGGTGCTCGCGGCTGGGGCGGCGTCGAGGCGCGTGGCGACGGCGTTCGCTGGGAGGGAGAGGTCGGAGACGAGCAGCTCGCCACGCTCTACCGGGGCGCGCTCTGCGTCGTGTACCCGTCGCTGTACGAGGGCTTCGGCATCCCCGTGCTCGAGGCGATGGCGTGCGGCGCGCCCGTCGTGACGTCGAGCGTCGGCGCGACCGCGGAGGTCGCGGGCGGAGCAGCGGTCCTCGTGGATCCGGAAGACGTCTCCTCGATCGCGGCGGGGATCGAGGACGCGATCGCGCGCCGCGACGAGCTGCGCGCCGCCGGCCTGCGCCGCGCGGGCGCGTACTCGTGGGACGAATCGGCACGGCTGCTGGTGCAGGCGTACGAGGCGGCTGCGTGATCGTCGTCGACGCCGACACGCTCGGCCGCCACCGCACCGGTGACGAGACGTACGTGCGCGAGCTGTTGCGCGCGCTGCCCCGCGACCTCGAGCTGGCCGCGGTCACGCGGCGGCCCGACCTCGTCCCCGACGGCGTGCGCGCGATCGAGCTGCAGTCGCGCGTGCAGGAGCTGCGCATGCTGTGGAGCCTGCCTCGCCTCCTGCGGCAGCTGCAGCCGGCGCTGGCGCACTTCGTGCATGCGATCCCCCCGCGGCTGCCGTGCCCCGCGGTGCTCACGGTGCAGGACCTCTCCTTCGAGCGCGACCCGACCGTGATGGGCGCGCGCGAGCGAGCGATCTTCAAGGCCGTCGTGCCGTGGTCGGCCCGCCGTGCCGTGCACGTGTTCGCGATCTCCGAGCGCACGCGCGCGGACCTCGTCGAGCTGTATCGCATTCCCGAGGAGAAGGTCACGGTCACGCCGCTCGCGCCCGCACCGGAGTTCCGGCCGGCCGACGACGACGGTCACGACGACTATCTCCTCTTCGTCAGCAGCGTCGAGCCGCGCAAGGACCCGCTCGCTGCGCTCGCGGCCGCCCGGGCGGTCGGTATGCCGCTCGTCGTCGTCGGGCCGCACAAGGATCCCGCACTCGTCCGGGCGATGCGCGAGGGGGGCGCCGACGTGCGGGGATACGTTCCCGAGGATGAGCTCGTCCGCCTGTACCAGCGCGCCGCCTGCCTCGTCCACCCGACGTTGTACGAAGGCTTCGCGCTGACGTGCGCCGAGGCGATGGCGTGCGGCACGCCGGTCGTCGCACGACCGGACGCGGCCGTGCGCGAGCTCGTCGGCGAAGCCGGCATCCTCACCGACGATCTCGCCGGCGGCGTCGCGCGCGCGCTCGCCGACCGCGGCCGCCTGCGCGCCGCCGGGCTCGAGCGTGCGCGTCTCTACACGTGGGACGAGACCGCTCGACGCACGGCCGAGGTCTACCGGAGGCTCGCATGAAGGTGTCCGCGATCGTCATCTCGCATGGGCATGCCGACGAGCTGCTGCACTCGCTGCCGGTCCTCGCACCGCAGGTGGACGAGCTGCTCCTCATCGCGAACATCCCCGGGAGCCTCCCGCACGAGCTCCCCGAGGGCGTCCGCGTGCTCGAGAACGAGCGGCCGCTCTCGTTCGCCGCAAACGCGAACGTCGGCGCGGCGAACACCGAGCACGAGCTCGTCCTCATCGCGAACCCCGACGCGATCCCGGATCCGGGGGCAGTCGGCATCCTGCGCGAGTTCGTCGGCGCGCACCCACGCTGCGGCGTCGCCGGCCCGAAGATGCTGTACAGCGACGGCAGCTGGCAGGCATCGCGTCGCAGCTTCCCGACCATCGGCGCCACACTCGTGCGGCGCACTCCGCTGCGCCTCGTCTTCCCTCCGCTGCGCTGGCAGCGGCGCCACTACCTCCTCGACGAGCGCCCGGGCGAGCCGGTCCCCGCCGACACGATGCTCGGCGCTTTCCTGCTGATGCGTCGACACATGCTCGACGAGATCGGCGGCTGGGATCCCGGCTTCCGGATGTATTGCGAGGACATCGACCTCAACTACCGTGCCGCGCGCGCGGGCTGGGAGCGGTGGTACGTGCCGGCCGCGGTCGTCCGGCACGAGTACGCCGCGGTGATCGACAAGCGCTTCCTCACCCGGCACACGCTCTGGCACGCTCGCGCCATGCTCCGCTTCCTCCGCAAGCACCCCGAACGTCTGCTCGCGCTCCGATGACCTGGCCGAGGCGGCGCTTCCAACGCCGACACATGGAGGAGGCGCCGATTCACTCGGCGCCTCCTTGGCAAAAGTACGGCGCGAAGGCAGGGCGCTGGTCGGAGACCGCGTATGCGGACGCGGACGCATATCTCGCCCGCCGCGCCGAGCTCATTCGGACGCTCGGGCCCCGGCTCGAGGCCGGCGACACCGTGCTCGACCTCGCCTGCGGCGACGGTGGCCTCGCGGGCTTCCTGCCGGACCAGCGGTACGTCGGCGTCGACGCGAACGCCGAGATGGTGGCCGCCGGCCGCGCGGCGGGGCGCGAGATGGTCGAGGCCGACCTCAACGCGTACACGCCCGACGCTCACGTCGAGGCGACGACGATCTTCCGCGCCATCTACTACGCGGCCGACCGCCGGGAGCTCTTGACGCGCATCGCCGGCTACACGACCCGCAAGCTCGTCTTCGACCTCAACCCGCGGCAGTACCGGCTCGCCGACGTGCGCGCCGACCTCGAGGCTGCGGGCCTCGACCGTCTCGCGACGCGGCCGTTCTTCGTACCGCAGACGCGGGCGGCGCTTCCGGGTTTTCAGCTGCTCGAGCGCAGCGGGCCTCTCGCGCAGGCGATCCTGCGCTTCCGCTTCACGCTCATCTGTGCGGCCTGGTCCGGTAGTAGCGGTACGTGATCTGGGCACCGAGCTGCCGCTTGTCGCCGCGGTGGTCGTAGTCGTCCGGGACGAACTTCTTCGCGACCACGACGTGCGCTGCGAAGCCTCCGGCCGGCACGCGGATCCACGCGACCTTGCTCTGGAGGTTGCCGATGGTGGTGTCGATCCGCTCGTTCGCGTGCGCGATCGTCGGCTGCTTGTCGACGATCTTCATCGTCCCGAGCGTGATCCGGATGGGCGTCGGCGGGATGGGATAGTCCTCCGGGCGGGAGTACGCGATGCGAAGCCAGCCGGCCGGACCGGAATAGCGGTAGTAGACGCTGTCGTTCGCCCCGCTCCAGCCGTCGGGATAGATGCCGATGCAGTCGCTCTGCATGCGGTTCGGCTGTGTGAGCCGGACGAGCCGCCAGTAGAGCGTCCCTCCGCCGGCGCGGTACGGGTGCGAGCCCATGGGCTGCCCTGCGAGCTGGATGCACGGGAGGTCTTCGACCGCGTACGCGTATCTCCATGAGCCGAGCTGCGCGTCGTCGCCCGAGTACAGCGTGCCGTTCCGCAGGAAGTTGGGCCCGCCGGCCGGCCCGGGGCCGCCGAGCGTCCCGTCGAGGCTCGAGACGCCCGTGATGGAGCGGTTCCAGAACTCGAGGAGCCACTCCGGGTTCTGATCGTTCTCCTCCTGGCCGATGTAGAGCGCCGACGCGCCGCCGGTCGAGTCGTCCACCCACGTGAACGGATGCTTGAGCGTCGCCGCTGCCTGGCGCGCGATCGAGCTGGTCCCGGCTGCGGCCGCCAGCTGCCCGGTGAGGTTCCAGCCGACGACGCCGATCGCGGCTGCCACGACCAGCGGCACGGCGATCCGGGTGCGGCCGCGCAGGAGGCTCAGCGCGACGAGCACGGCGATCGCGATGAAGAACATGACGATCAAGAGGATGCGGACGAAGTGCGGCGTCCACGAGAGATCGCGATTGCCCTGCTGGAGGATCGCGAACCCGAGGGCGTCGGAGTACAGCTGGATCCCCATCTGGTACGGGTACTGCGTGACGTGATAGAGCGCGTACCCGACGAGGTAGAGCGTGTACGCGCCGGCGGACGTCAGGCCGATCCAGCTCACTCGACGACGCGAGAAGACGAGTGCGGTGCCGACGAACAGGAGCGGCGCGACGTAGATGAGGTTGCGTTCCTCGACGCGCGTCGCGAACGCGGTGGACAGATAGGCGGCCTTGATCGCGGTGTAGAGGCCGAACGTGACGATGCCCGCGAGCGCGACGGAGCGGAAGATCCGCACCTCGCGGCTTCGAGGCTCGCCGCGGGCGCGGAAGAGCGACGCGAGCCCGGCGACGAAGGGGAGCACGCCCATGCCGATGGCGAGCGTGCCGGCGGCCCAGTTCCCCTCGACGATCTCTCGATGCTTGTACCCGCGCGTGACGCGCAGGATCTCGTCCGAGTGGTCGCTACCGATCGCGCTGAGCAAGAAGATCGCGCCCAGGACGAGGACGATCGTTCCGATCCAGTCGCCTATCGACCAGCCGGCGCGCCGGCGTCGCGCCGACTCACTCGACCACGCAACGAAGATCGCTGCGAGCACGAGCGCTGCCGGTATGACCGAGAGCTCCGTGCGGACTGCGGGAGCGACGATCGATGCGACGACGGCGGCCGCGATCCAGCCTCGGCTGCGCGTGACGAAGGCCTTGGCGATGAAATAGAAGCAGAGCGCCGCGTACGGATACGCGATTGGCTCCTCGACGAGATACGAGGAGTACGCCATCGCCGGGATCGCGCCGGCGCCCGCCGCGGCGAAGAGCGACGCCGTCTTCCCGACCACGAGTCGGGCGAGCAGGTACGTCGGGAAAATGACCGCGACCATGAGGAGCACGTCGACGTACTTGATGGCCGAATACGCGGCGGCGACGTCGTGGATGTGCCACAACGGCGCGGTCAGATACGGATAGATGGAGTCCGGAGAGTGGGACTGGCCGCGCTCGGCCGCGTGCCCGGTAGCGGCGATCGAGCGCGAGAGCTGCGTGAACTCGAGCTCGTCCCCGAAGAGCCATGGAGTCGCCCGCCGCCAGGCCTCGACCATGTAGATCCCGGACAGCCAGAGGTAGATGCTCGCCAGCGGCGCGGCGGCGAGCACGCGGTCGGTCAGAGTGATGGAGCGCAGCTCGCTGCGCGGCCTCGCCAGCGCGCTCACTCGGCTGCGGCGCCGAGCGGAGCGGCGTGCGTGATCTCGATCTCGCGGCGCACGAAGCTGCACGGTATCTCAGCGCGCTTGCATGCCTCCAGGACTCCGTCCAGCCGGCCGCGCGCGGCATCCGGAATGGTTACGAAGACGGCGTCTGGCGCAAGCCTTCCGACTGCCCAGCCGATGTCGTCGAGCCCACCCACGATGGACACGCCCTGGATCCGGCGCCGGCGCAGGGCGGTGTCGTCGTCGACGAAGCCGACCACGCGCTCGCCCGGCGTCTCGCGCAGCTCGCGCAGCAGGCTCCGCCCGCTGCGGCCCGCGCCGACGATGAGCACGCGCCGCTGGTCGCCTCGACCGACGAGGGCGGCCAGGCCGCGGGCGACGCCACGTTCCCAGAAACGCGAGAGGCCGATGAGGAACGTGCAGAGGAGCACGTCGATGAGATAGACGCTGCGCGGGAAGCCGTTGAACGGAACGGTCGCCCACGTGAAGAGGAATGCCACCGTCTCCGAGAGGACGCAGGCTGCGAGCACGCTCGCCGCGTCGCGCGCGCCCGCGTAGCGCCAGACGCCGCGGTACAGCCCGAAGGCGATGAACAAGACATAGCGCGCGACGAGCAGCGCCGGCAGCGAGCGGTCGAAGACGTGCCGCTGCCACACCACGCCGGTGCCCTCGAGGCGGACGATGAACGCCGCGGTGAAGGACGCCGAGATGAGCAGGAAGTCGACGACCACCTCGACCAGTCGGCGGCGGTGGACGAGCAGCGAGGCGAGGAAGCTCGGCGCGCGATCGGCGGCGGGCGCGCGGTTCACGTCCGCGAGGTAGCTGCCGAACTGCAGCAGGAACGCGAACGTGATGAGCACCCCCATGAGCGTGACCCGGGTGTCGCCGAGCACCTCGTACGCGAGGCTCGTCAGCCCGAGGGCGGCGGACACGCCGGTGAGCAGGACGACGGCGCGCTTGTCGGAGAGGCCCTCGTACACGAGGCGGTGCGAGCTGTGGTCGCGCCCGCCTTGCGTGACGGGCCGTCCTTCGAGGAGGCGCACGACGGTGACGAGCGTCGTGTCCAGAATCGGCACCGCGAGGACGAGCAAGGGCAGGAGCAGCGTGGCGACGGTGGAGCCGGCGACGTTCCAGCTCGACGCGAGGCCGAGCGATCCGAGCGCGAAGCCGAGCACCTGGCTCCCGCTGTCGCCCATGAAGACGGACGCAGGCCGCCGCAGCCGCAGGTTGTACGGCAGGAAGCCCAGGCAGGCGAAGGAGATGGCGAGCGCGAGCAGCGCGACCATGTCGTCCGGGTGGATCGTGAACGCGTCGATGGCGAAGAACGCGCACGCGACTGTGGCGAGCGACGCCGCGAGGCCGTCCATGTTGTCGAGCAGGTTGAACGCGTTCGTCATCCCGAGCAGCCACACGACGGCGAGCGCCGTCGCCGGGACGCTGTTGGAGATGATCTGGACTCGGACCCCGGAAGCGATCACGAGCGCCGCAGCGCCTCCCTGAGCGGCGAGCTTCGCGAGCGGAGGAAGCCGGAAGACGTCGTCGACGAGGCCGGCGACGAAGAGGATGGCGCAGCCGCCGAGGATGCCGGCGAGCTCGCGGCTCGCGGGCACGACGCCGGCCGCGACGGCGATTCCGGCAGCGACGAGCATCCCGGCGAAGATGCCGCTGCCGCCCAGAAGCGGCGTCGAGCGCGTGTGCCAGCGGTCGGCGCGCGGAGCCGCCACCACGTGGAGCGCCGCCGGCGTGCGCCGGAGCGCCCAGATCGCGAGCACGCTCGCGGGCAACGCAGCGAGTGCCGCGGCGGCGACGGTCACGGGAGAAGGCTATTCAAGGGCTGTTAAGCGGTTGTTTGGGCAGCCGTCCGCTAGTTTGGCCGCCGACGCGGACATGGAAACGCCCCTCCTCGAGCTGCTGCGCTGCCCGTTCTGCCACGCCTCGCTCGAGGCCGGGGAGCAGTCGTTGACGTGCTCGGGCTGCGGCCGCAGCTTCGGCGTCCAGGACGGCATCCCGCTCATGCTGCACGAGGACCTCCCGGGAGCGAGCGAGAAGCTCGGGGAGACGGCCGGCTGGGTGGAGAAGGCCCGGGCCGAAGGCTGGTACGAGCCCGACGACGAGGTCGACTCGGTGCTCCCGTTCGTCAACCGCGACCTCGGCTGGAACGATCTCGTCTGGCTCGCGAACGGACACTCGTTCCAGGTGCTCCTCGATCGCTACGTCGGGGACCTGCGCGGGCTTCGCGTGCTCGAGGTCGGCGCGGCGAAGGCATGGGCGTCCCGGTTCTGGCTCGAGCGCGACTGCGAGTTCGTCGCCACCGACATCCTCGTCGACCCGAAGATCGGCCTCGGCCGCGGCGCGTTCTACGGCGAGTTCGGCCGCGTGCAGGCGGACGGGGAGCATCTGCCGTTCGCGGACGAGAGCTTCGACGTCGTCTATTGCGTGGCGACGCTGCACCACGCGCTCGACCTGCGCCAGATGGTGCGCGAGATGGCGCGCGTCGCGCGTCCCGGCGCTGTCGTCGCCGGACTGAACGAGGGAACGCGAGGCCTCGGGCGAAGTCCGGAGAACCCCGATCAGGCGTCCGAGAAGGAGGTCGGGATCAACGAGCACGTGCACACGGTATGGGCGTACGTCGCCGCGTTCCTCGGGGCGGGCCTGCGCGTGCGCCGGCTCGAGCGCCCGGACGGCTGGCCGCCGTCGCCGTACGGTCGCGTGCTGTCGAAGATCCCGAAGATCGGCCTCTCGCTGGGGACGCTCACGCACCTGAGCGCGGTGCACTACTGCGGCGTCTCCGTCTACGCACGGAAGCCCGCATGAACGTCTACGCGGACGTCGTTCGCTACCGCGAGCTGTTCGGCAACCTCTTCCGGCGCGACCTGCAGGCGAAGTACCGCGGCTCGGCGCTCGGAGTGCTCTGGACGATCGTGAACCCGATCATGCTGATGGGCGTCTACCTGCTCGTCTTCAGCGTGATGTGGAGCACCCGCTTCGCCGCGGTATCGCACTATCCGCTGTTCCTTCTCTCCGGGCTCGCGATCTGGACCTTCTTCGCGGCGGCGCTGCAGTCGGCGACGCGCTCGATGCTCGACAACGCGAACCTCATCCGGAAGATCCGGTTCCCGCGGCAGCTCGTGCCGCTCTCCGTCGTCGGCGCGCACCTCGTCAGCTTCGCCGCAATGCTCGTCATCCTGCTCGTGCTGAACGGGATCCTCCTGCCGCGCGTCCGTGCGACCGAGCTTCTCGCGATCCCGCTCGCGGCGCTCGTCGTCGGCCTCGTGTCCGGGCTCGCGCTCACCTTCGCCTCGCTCAACGTGCTCTTTCGCGACGTCGAGTTCATCGTCGCTGCGGCGCTCGTACCGTGGTTCTTCCTGACGCCCGTGATCTATCCGTTGTCGCAGTTCGCGAAGCACCGTCACGTCGTCGAAGTCATCCACTGGGTCAATCCGCTGTCGCCCGCGGTGCAGGCGGTGCGCGCGCCGCTCTTCCTCGGACAGATGCCGTTCTGGGGTGACGCCCTCTATCTCGTCGTCGCGTGCGCGGTTGCGCTCGTGCTCGGCGCGTTCGTCTTCACGCGTGTCGACGATCAGATTGCGATCGAAGTCTGATCGTCATCCGGCCGTCGAACATCCACGGCTCGTCGCCGTCCGGCCGATAGGCCGGCAACCCCGCCACCTCGTCGTTCGGCTCCAGCGGGGGCAGCAGCGACGGGCAGACGAGCGGATGCGGAAAGCGTGGGTGGCGGCCGCCGCCCGGCGCGTACGGCGCGAGCTCGGCCGGCGGACGGCGGAAGAGGCCTCCGTCGGTCTCGATCGCGCCGCCGACTGCGGCGTATCCCTCCTCGTGCAGCGCGCGCGCCCGCTCGAGCCAGTCCGCCGGCGGCTCGGCGCCGTCCGCGAGGAACGTGCGCGCGCCGGCGGGGTCGCGCCGGCCCACGTCGACGTCCCGCTCGAGGGCGTCGTTGCCGAGCTCGGCCAGCCAGAAGCGCGTCTCCTCGACGAGGTCGATCGCCAGGCGATACCGGCCCGGCGGGATCGGCCCGCGCACCGCCACCGTCTGGCGCAAAGTCCCGCCCGGCTCGATCGCTGCATCGAGCGGTGTGCGCTCGCCGTCCCACACGATCGCGTTGCCGCGCTCGTCGAGCCAGTGGTAGGCGAGGAAGAGCCCGTCCTGCGGGCCGCGCGTGCGCCACGGCGCGCTGCCGGCGTTCTCGGCCTCGACCGTCGCGAGCTGCCGCGCGCCCGCCTCGACCGGCGCGAGCTCGAGCGCACGCCATCGCACGACCAGCGGGCCTGAGCCGGGCACCGGGCTACTGTAGACGCATGGCCGAGCCTCTCCTCGTGCGGGCCGCGCGGCGCGAGCCGGTCGAGCGCACGCCGGTCTGGTTCATGCGGCAGGCCGGCCGCTCGCTGCCCGAATATCGCGCGCTGCGGGAGCGGCACGCCTTCTTCGAGCTCGCCGGGACGCCGGAGCTGTGCGCGGAGGTGACCCTGCAGCCGGTGCGCCGCCACGGCGTCGACGCCGCCGTCCTCTTCGCGGACATCATGACCCCGGTCGTCGGCATGGGAATCGGCGTCGAGCTCGTCGAAGGCGTCGGTCCGGTCGTCGAGCGGCCGGTCGCGCGCATGTCCGACGTCGAGCGCCTGTCCGTCACCGAGCCGGACGAGAACGTGCTCGAGGCGATCCGCATCGTGCGCCGCGAGCTCGACCCGGAAAGCGCGGTCATCGGCTTCTGCGGAGGCCCGTTCACCGTCGCCGGATATCTCGTCGAGGGGAAGCCGAGCCGCGACTTCGCGCGCACCAAGGCCCTGATGTATCGCGAGCCGGATGTCTGGCACGCGCTGATGGAGCGTCTCGCGGACCAGTTCGCGCGCTACGTCGCGGCGCAGGTGCAGGCCGGCGCCGACGTGATCCAGCTCTTCGACTCCTGGGTCGGCGCGCTGTCGCCTGCGGACTACGCGGAGTACGTCGAGCGATACTCCGCGCGCATTCTCGATGCGGTGGATGCGCCCACGATCCATTTCGGCACCGGCGCGACGGAGTCGCTCCTCGCCGCTCTCACCCGTGCCGGCGGCGACGTCATCGGCGTCGACTGGCGCCTCCCTCTCGGCGCCGTAGCGGAGGATCGCGCCGTCCAGGGCAACCTCGACCCCGCGGTCCTGCTGGGGCCCTGGGACCTGGTCGAGCGCAAGGCGCTCGACGTTCTCGCCGAAGGCGAGGAACGCTCGCACGTCTTCAACCTCGGCCACGGCGTCCTTCCGCAGACCGACCCCGACGTGCTCACGCGCCTCGCGGCGCTCGTGCAGGAGAGCACGGTGGAGGCGCGTGTCTGACGCCGTCGTCCTGATGGCGTATGGGTCGCCCGAACGCCTCGCCGACGTGCCCGCCTACTACGCGGACATCCGCGGCGGGCGGCCGGTCGCGCCCGAGCATCTCGACGATCTCGTCTCGCGCTACCGGCGACTCGGGATCGAGGAGTCGTCGCCGTTGAATGCGATCACCGAGCAGACGCGTGGCGCGCTCGAGCGCGAGCTCGAGCTTCCGGTCTTCACCGGCATGAAGCACTGGACGCCGCGCATCGCCGACGCCGCCGGCGCGGCGATCGCCGCGGGAGCGAGCCGCGTCGTCGGGCTCGTGCTCGCGCCGCACTACTCCGTGCTCTCGATCAAGGGCTACCGCGACCAGCTGGAGCAGGCGCTCGCCGGCCGGGCGGAGCTGGACTTCGTCGACAGCTGGCACGTGGAGCCCGGCTTCGTCGAGCTGCTCGCGGACCGCATCCGCGGCACCGACGCGCATGTCGTCTTCACCGCGCATTCCCTTCCCGCCCGGATACTGGAGATGGGCGACCCGTACAAGGACCAGCTCCTGGAGACGTCCGGAGAAATCGCGAAGGCCGCAGGCATTCGCGATTTCTCGTTCTCGTTCCAGAGCGAGTCGCCCACCGGCGAGCCCTGGCTCGGGCCGGACATCCTCGACCACCTCGACGCACTGCACGCGGACGGCGTCGACCATGTGCTCGTCTGTCCCGTCGGCTTCGTCTCCGACCATCTGGAGATCCGCTGGGACCTCGACGTCGAGGCGCAGGAAAAGGCGGCAGCGCTCGGAATGCGGCTCGAGCGGATCGAGATGCCGAACGACGACCCCGCGTTCATCCGCACACTTGCCACGATCGTGAAAAGAGCCCTGCAATGAGAGCCGGCGAGATCCACGTCGAGCACGCCGCGCGGCGGTTCCGCGTCTATCCGCGCGAGAGCCGTGCGCTCAAGGATCTCGTCGTCGCGCGCGGGCGTACGCGCGGCACGGACGTCTGGGCGTTGCGCGACGTCTCGTTCGCGGTCGACCCGGGTAGCGCGATCGGGCTCGTCGGGCGTAACGGCTCCGGCAAGACGACGCTCCTGCGGCTCCTCTCGGGGATCGTCAAGCCGACGTCGGGACGCGTCGCGGTCGGCGGCCGCATCGGCTCGCTCCTCGAGCTGGGTGCGGGCTTCCATCCCGATCTGACCGGACGCGAGAACGTCTACCTCAACGGCTCGATCCACGGCCTGCGCCGCGCTGCGATCCGCGAGAAGCTCGACGAGATCGTCTCGTTCGCAGGCCTCGAGGATTTCATCGACCTGCCCGTGCGCACGTACTCGTCGGGGATGTACATGCGCCTCGGCTTCGCGATCGCGTCGCACATCGAGGCGGACGTCCTCCTGCTGGACGAGGTCTTCGCCGTCGGCGACGAGGCCTTCCAGCGCAAGTGCTTCGGGAAGATCTTCGAGTTCAAGCAGCGCGGGGGCACGATCGTCTTCGTGTCGCACGACGCCGGCGCCGTCGAGCGGCTGTGCGACCGGGCGGTGCTGCTCAGCGACGGACGCGTCGCGTTCGACGGCCCGACGCACGAAGCCGTGGTCGCGTATCGCCGCATGCTCGCCGGCGAGCGCGACCCGGAAGAGCGCGCGGCCGGACTGAAGGAGTGGGGCGGCGAGGTTGCGCGAGTCGAGCGAGTGCGCCTGCTCGGGCCCGATGGGGACGAGCGCAGCCAGCTGCTCGCGGGGGAGCCCTTTGCGATCGCGCTCGACGTCGCGGCGGACATGGTGCTCGCGCCCCCGCGGCTCGGCTGGGAGCTGCGCGACGACGCCGGAGTGCTCGTGGCCTCAGGCGCCGTGCCGACGTCCGAGCACGGCTGGAACGGCGACACCCATCTGCTGCCGCTGCGCTTCGACACGGAGCGGCCGCCGTTCGCCGACGGCCGGCTCCACCTCCGCGTCGACCTCGTCGACGAGCGCGGCGAGCAGCAATACCACTCGCTCGACGACGCGCTCGTGTTCGTCGTCTACCCCGCGGATGAAGGACGTGGGCTCGTCCGCCTCGAAGGACGGTGGTCATGAGCAGCCGCACGTGCCCCGACTGGCCCGATCTGATGGAGATCGCGGCCGAGCTCCAGTTCAAGCACTACACCGTCGCCGAGGCGCAGCTTCCCGCCGACGCGCTCATGCAGATCACGGACATCTCGCTCGCCGACGTCGCCGTCTGCTGCGACCTCGAGCACAACGTGTTCTACGCCGCCCATACCGATGAGCGGGTAGCCGAGGCGCTGCGCTCGAGCCACTGGTTCGAGGTGCGCGAATGGATTCGCGCCGGCCGACCAGGCCAAAGCTTCTAGCCGACCTGGTTCGGAAGCGGTTCGCCTTGCAGGAACGCGAGGACGTTGTCGACGACGACGCGCGTCATGGCGGCGCGCGTTTCGGTCGTCGCGCTCGCGATGTGCGGTGTCAGCACGACGTTGTCCAGGCCGTAGAGCGCTTCCGGCACGTGCGGCTCGTGCGCGAACACGTCGAGCCCGGCGCTGATGCGCCCGGACACGAGCTCGTCGACGAGCGCCGGCTCGTCGACGACCGCGCCGCGCGCGGTGTTCACGAGCGTCGCCCCGTCGCGCAGGAGCGCCAATCGCTCACGCGTGATCAAGCCGGCCGTCTCCGCATTGAGCGGAACGTGCAGCGAGACGATGTCCGCGCTCCGCAGCAGCTCGTCCAGCTCGCCTTCCGTGCTGCGCACGTGGAGGACTCGCATGTCGAAGCCGCTCGCCCGGCGTGCGACCGCGGAGCCGATGCGTCCGAGACCGACGATGCCGAGCGTGGCGCCCGTCACCTCGCGCGCGAGCGACTGCTCCGCCCAGTGGCTGCCCCACGATCCCGACCGCACGAGCCGGTCGCCGGCGACGAGCCCGCGGCGCGCCGCGAGCATGAGCGCGATGGCGAGGTCGGCCGTCGCAGAATCCAGGACTCCGGGCGTGTTCGTCACCGCCACGCCGCGCGCGCTGCAGGCGGCCACGTCGATGCGGTCGTAGCCGACGCCGTAGTTCGCAACCAGCCTCAGCGACGGATAGAGATCGAGGTCGACGCCTTCGTTCGTGACGACGAGCGCCTCGACGTCGGGCCCCGGCGCATCGGCCGGCGCGAGCTCCAGCTCGCCGAGCTCGCTCCACGCGGATCCGGGCAGCTCGCGGGTCGCCCTGACCTTCACCGGCGCCACGCTACTACGCTCTCCCCATGACGACGGTGGTCGTGCCGTTCGCGGGCTCGGAGGGAAAAACGCGCCTGGACGCATCGCGCAGCACTCGGCGCGATCTGTCCCTGGCGATGCTGGCGGACGTCCTGGCCGCCACGGTCGTCGTCGGGCGGACGCTCGTCGTCACCGGAGACGCCGCGGGGGCGAGGCTCGCCGCCGACGCGGGAGCGGAAGCGGTCTCCGATCCCGGCGGCGGGCAGGGAGCGGCCGTGGCGGCCGCGCTCGAGCGCGCAGGCGACGAGCCGGTGCTCGTCGTCAACGCCGACCTTCCCTGCGCGGTGCCGGCCGATCTGCGCGCGCTGCTCGCTGCGATCCCGCCAGACGGCCTCGCGCTCGTCGAGGCGCTCGACGGCACGACGAACGCGCTCGGCCTGTCTGAAGGCGGGATCTTCGAGGCGCTCTACGGCCCCGACAGCGCCAGCCGCTTCCGTGCGCTCCCGGTGGAGACGGTTGCCGTCGCCGTGCCGAACCTCGCCGAGGACGTGGACACGCTCGCCGACCTCGAGCGTCTGCAGCTCCGGTGCGGCCCGCGCACGCAATCCGTGCTCGCGGCGCTCTCCGCCGGGACCGCGTCGTGAGTCTCGTCGTCCTCTCCGGCGGAGTCGGCGGCGCCCGCTTCGTCCAGGGCGTCGTTGCCGCGACGGAGGACGTGACGATCGTCGGCAACGTCGGCGACGACGTCGAGGTGCTCGGACTGCACGTGTCGCCGGACCTCGACTCGATCGTGTACGCGCTCGCCGGCCTCAACGACGAGGAGCGCGGCTGGGGGCGCGCGGGCGAGACCTGGAGAGTGCTCGAGAGCGTCGCCGCCCTGGCGGGCGAGACCTGGTTCCGGCTCGGCGACCTCGATCTCGGCGTCCACCTCGTGCGCACACAGGCTTTGCGCGCGGGCGAGCCGCTCTCCCGCGTCACGGCGCGGATCGCCGCCGCGCTCGGCGTCGCGACGAGGCTGCTGCCGGCCACGGACGATCGGCTGCGCACGTGGATCGCGACCGCGGCCGGAGAATTCCCGTTCCAGGAATGGTTCGTGTCGCGCGGGCATCGCGACGATGTGGACGGCCTCCGTTTCGAGGATGCGGAGACGGCGACGCCGGCCCCGGGCGTGCTCGACGCGATCGAGCAGGCCGACCTGCTGCTGCTCGCCCCGAGCAACCCGTACGTGTCGATCGCCCCGATCCTCGCGGTGGGCGAGATCCGCGACGCCCTCGCCGCGCGCACCGTGCCGTGCGTCGCGGTGAGCCCGCTCATCGCCGGCTGGGCGGTCAAGGGCCCGGCCGACCGCATGCTCGCGCGCCTCGCCGGGGGGACGTCGCCCCGGCACGTTGCGAGTTGTTACGAAGGACTCATCGACGCGCTCGTCGTCGACGAGGCGGACGCCGGCGACCTCGACGGGCTCGGCGGCGTCCGGCCGATCGTCGCGCGCACCCTCATGGTGGACGGCGACGCTCGGCGGCGCCTCGCCGAGGCGGCGCTCGGCGCGGTGCCGGCATGAGGATCGCGGTCGTCGGGGGAACGGGAGATTTCGGGCTCGCGCTCGCGCAACGTCTTGCGGAAGCGGGCGACCACGTCGTCATCGGCTCCCGCGACGCCGAACGCGCGCGCGCGAAGGCGTCGGAGGCCGGCGCCGCCGGCGGCGCGACCAACGCCGATGCGGTTCGCGGCGTCGACATCGTCGTGCTGGCCGTCAAGGCGGACGCGGCGATTCCGACGGCGACCGAGCTCGCGCACGCAATCGGGCAGACGCCCGTCCTCAGCGTCGCGAGCGAGCTGCGCTTCACGAAGTCCGGCATCCACCCGACGGAGGGCGACCGCTCGATCGCCGAGCGCACGCAGGAGGTGCTCGGCGCCCCGGTGGCCGCGGGCCTCCACTCGCTCGCCGCCGTGTCGCTTGCAGGCGGAAAGGCGGAGGGCGACGCGCTCGTCTGCGGCGACGATCCGCCGGCCAAGGATCTGGCTCTCGAGCTCGCGTCCAAGGTGATCCAGGGCCGGGCGCTCGACGCCGGGCCGCTCTCGAGCGCGCGGGCGCTCGAGGGGATGACCGCGGTGATCGTCAACCTCAATCGCCGCTACAAGGGCCACGCCGGCATCCGCATCGTCGGCCTGTGAGCGGCGTCTCGATTCTCCCCGTCGCCGGCATCCCGGAGCTCCAGGAGGGCGACGACCTCGTGACGCTCATCCTGGAGCGCATCGAGCTCGAGGAGGGCGACGTCGTGGTCGTTGCGCAGAAGGCGATCTCGAAGATCGAAGGGCGGATCGTGCGCCTGGACGGCATCGAGCCTTCGCCGCGCGCTGTGGAGATCGCTGGCGACGAGGGCGACCCCGCCCGCCGGATCGAGGTCATCCTCCGCGAGGCGAAGAGCGTGATCCGGGTTCGCCCGCCGCTCGTCATCTGCGAGACGCGCCACGGGTTCATCTGCGCCTCGGCCGGCGTCGACGCATCCAACGCTCCGGAGCCGGGGACGCTCGTGCTCCTTCCGCTCGACCCCGACGGAACGGCGGCGCGGCTCCGCGACGAGCTGCGCGAACGGACCGGCCGCGACGTCGGTGTGATCGTCACCGACTCGTTCGGCCGCCCGTGGCGGCAGGGCACGGTCGACGTCGCCATCGGCGCCGCCGGTGTGGTCGTGCTCCAGGACCTCGAGGGCGAGCGCGATCCGATCGGCTACGAGCTGCAGAACACCGTCATCGCCGTCGCGGACGAGATCGCCTCGGCGGCGCATCTCGTCTCCGGCAAGCTCGCCCGCATCCCGGTGACCGTCGTCCGCGGTCTGGACGTCCGCGGCGACGGCGTTGCGACGGACATCCCGGTCCCGCCTGAGCGCGATCTCTTCCGTTAGCGTGGCCACGTGACATCGGACTCGATCGAGGCCGCAAATGCGCTGCTGCGCGAGCGCGGCTACGCCGAGCGCGATCTCGCCGTCCATCCCGCGCCGCGCGGCAAGGCCCTGCTGAAGGGAAACAAGCTGCTCAGCCCGCTCAGCGACGAGGCCGACGTGGTGCTCCATATCGTGCGCGAGCTCGTCCCCGCGAGCGCGGATCTGGGCACCGGGACGTTGAGGCCGGCCGACCTTCGTGCCCGCCTCTGAGCAGTCGCTGGATCGCGACGACCTCGTCGACGATCCGCTGAAGCAGTTCCGCTTTTGGTTCCAGGCGGCGGAAGCGGTCGTTCCGGCAGCGGAGAAGATGGCGCTCGCAACCGCGGGCGCGGACGGCGGCCCATCCGTGCGCATGGTGCTGATGAAGCAGGCTGACGAGGACGGGATCGTGTTCTTCACGCACTATCCGAGTCGCAAGGGCCGGGAGCTCGCCGAGAACCCCCGCGCGGCCGTCCTCTTCTACTGGGAGCCGCTCGGCCGGCAGGTGCGCATCGAGGGCGAGGTACAGCCGGTGTCGGACAGCGAGTCGGATGCGTACTTCGCCACGCGGCCGCTCGGCGCGCGGCTGTCGGCCGTCGCATCGCCGCAGAGCAGGCCGGTCGAGTCGCGGCAGTGGCTCGAGCAGCGCGTGGCCGAGCTCGAGGCGGACGGGGAGCCCGCGCGGCCGAAATGGTGGGGAGGCTTCCGCCTGGTGCCGGAGGCCTGGGAGTTCTGGCAGCACCGGGACAACCGCCTGCACGACCGGTTTCGCTACCGCCGCGACGGCGACGGCTGGGCTATCGAGCGGCTCGCGCCCTAGCCAGCGAGCGGCCGAGCGCGGCGAGGCGCTCGTCCCAGCGCCCGCCCATCTCGACGAGCCAGGCGGCTGCGTCGCCGAGCGGCTGCGGCGTCACCGTGTACCGCGTCTCCCTGCCCACGCGCGTCGCGTGCAGCAGCCCGGCGTCCGCGAGCGCGCCGAGCTGCTTCGCCACCGCCTGCCGCGTCACGGGGAGCTCCGCCGCGAGCTCCGTCGCCGTCGCCGTGCCGCGATCAGCGACCGAGGCGACGAGCGCGCGCCTGCCCGGATCGCCGAGCGCGTCGAAGACCGCGTCTACCGAACGGGTGCCCACGCGAGCGCGTGCAGCTCGAGGGCCGTGCTCCACTCCGGCGAGGTCTCGCAGACACGGACGAGCGTGCCGCCCTCGACCTCCTCCAGCTCGAGCACGACCTCTCCGCCGTCGTCCCAGTCGAGCACGAGCCGCTCCTCCGGCTCCGCCTCCCGGACGACCGCCCGGCGCTCGTCGCCGTCGCCCCAGCGGAAGACTCCCTCGCCGCCCGGAACGGGATCGAGCTCCGCCTCGGTCGCGAACCACTCCTCGAGCCGCTCCGGCTCGGTCAGCGCCTCCCAGACCTCGGCCGGATCGGCGGGGAAGACGACCTCTCGCTCGACGCGCAACTCCATGGTTGCGTATTATAGACGACGTGGCAGCCCTCGTGCCAATGGTCGTGGAGTCGGACGGGCGCTTCGAGCGGTCGTTCGACATCTTCTCCCGCCTGCTGCGGGAGCGGATCGTCTTCCTCGGCACGCAGGTGGACGAGCAGTCGGCGAACCTCATCGTCGCGCAGCTCCTCTTTCTCGAGGCGGAGGACCCCGACGCGGACATCCACCTCTACGTCAACTCGCCGGGCGGCGACGCATACGCGGGCTTCGCCATCTACGACGCGATGCAGTTCGTCAAGCCCGACGTCTGCACGTACGCCGTCGGCATGGCGATGTCTGCGGGCGCGCTCGTGCTCGCTTCGGGCGCTGCGGGCAAGCGCCACGCGCTGCCGAACGCGAAGGTGATGATCCATCAGGGCTCGGGCGGCTTCCGCGGAACGCCGGCCGACATCCAGATCGCGGCGCGCGAGATTCTCGCGCTGACGAGGAAGTACGCGGAGATCATCGCGCGCCACTCGGGCAAGGACGTCGAGCAGGTGATGCAGGACATCGACCGCGACCGCTTCCTCTCGCCCGAGGAGGCCGTGGAGTACGGGCTCGTCGACTCCGTGTTGGCGTCGCGGTAGCTCACATACGCTTTGTCGGTGGCGATCACCGCAGATCTCCGCTCGGAGCTCCTCCGGCTCGTGCCGGACGAGTCCCGCGTGAGCGAGGTCGAGTCCGTTCTCGACCAGCACGGCGCCGACCTCAGCTACCACGAGCCGCACCGCCCCGACGTCGTCGTCTACGCCGAGTCGACGGAGGAGGTGACGGCGGTGCTCGCGTTCGCGAACGAGGGCGGCGTCCCGGTCGTCCCGTTCGGCGCCGGCACGAGCCTCGAGGGACACGTCATCCCGCTGCACGGCGGGATCAGCCTCGACCTGACGCGGATGAACGGAGTCTTCGCGGTGCGCCCCGACGACTTGACCGCGACCGTGCAGGCAGGCGTCACGCGCTCCCAGCTCGAGGCGGCCGTGGGCCCGCACGGGCTGTGGTTCCCGGTCGACCCGGGAGCGGACGCGACGCTCGGCGGCATGGCGGCGACCAACGCGAGCGGCACGACGACCGTCCGCTACGGCGGCATGCGCGCCCACGTGCTCGCGCTCGAGGTGGTGCTCGCCGACGGCCGCGTCGTCCGAACCGGCACGCGGGCGGTGAAGACGTCGGCGGGTTACAACCTCACCGAGCTCTTCGTCGGCTCGGAGGGGACGCTCGGCGTCATCACCGAGCTGACGCTCCGGCTCCATCCCATTCCGGACCACATCGTCGTCGCGCGCGCTGCGTTCCCGACCGTGGAGGCGGCGTGCCGCGCTGCGGCGGGGATCATCGGCGCCGGCATCCTCGTCACCCGTTGCGAGCTCCTCGACGCGACGACGATCGCGGCGCTCAACGCGTTCACGGGGACGACCTTCCCCGAGTCGCCCTATCTCTTCCTCGAGCTGTCGGGCGAGGTCGAAGAGGTGCGCGAGCTCGCGGAGGACGAGGGAGCATCGGCGTTCGAAGCGGAGACTGACCCGACGGCGCGCACGCGGATGTGGGACGCGCGCCACAACGCCCTCCTTGCCTCGCTCGCCCTCTCGCCGGGATCGAAGGCGATGACGACCGACGTCGCCGTCCCCCTCTCGGAGCTGGCCGCTGCGATCGAGCATGCACGGAGCGCGCTGGACGGCTCAGGCCTGCGCGGCGGCATCGTCGGCCACGTGGGCGACGGCAACTTTCACGTCGCGTTCCTGCTCGACCCGGCCGACGCGGAATCGGTCGCACGCGCGGAGGCCCTGAACACGGCGGTCGTCGAGGATGCGCTCGCGCGCGGCGGTACCTGCACCGGCGAGCACGGCATCGGCTACGGCAAGCTCGGCTACCTCGCCCGCGAGCACGGCGACCTTCTGCCGCTCTACCGTGGAATCAAAGAGCTGCTCGACCCCAACGGGATCCTCAACCCGGGGAAGGTCGTCCCGATCTAGGCTGCGTTGCGTTCGGCGAGGACCTCGTCGAGCAGCGAGTACCCGCGGGCGATCAGCGCCCGCTTCTCGGCCTCGCCCCACGGTTGCGGCCGGCGCAGGCCCGTCTCGAGCGACAGTTCGCCCGCGGTGGCATTGACGGCGATGCGCGGGATGAGACGGTCGCCGAGGAACGGGAACGTCGCCGCCGCGAACCGGTCGTCGATCGCGCGCGCGATGCGCTCGCCGCGCCGGCCGCCTTCGCGGCGGGCGATCGCGCCGACGTCGTCGCGCAGGCGAGCGAGCGCGGCGAGCGCTTCGTCCTTGTCGCGGGCGACGCGCTCCTCGACCGCGGTGTTCTGCTGCACTGCGACCCGCATCAGACGCGTGATCATGTCGCCCCAGTGGGCGGGCTCCCCGCGGGCGGCGCGCTCCTCCGCCTCGCGCAGCTCGGCGGACAGCGCCTTCACCGGCGGGATGCGCGGGAACCGGTCGAGCCGGCGCCGCATGCGCACGAGCCATTCGGCGCTGAGCCGCGGGTATGTCGGCACATAACGGAAGCTCACGATCAGCTCGACACCGGGCTGGCGATAGGCGTGCCCGAGCGGGAAGTTCCGCACCCAGGCGCCGTCGGTGGCGATCCGATCGCCGATCGGGCGCGGGAGGACGAGCGCACTGACGGCGGCGGAGGCGAGGATCGCCTGCGCCATCGTATCCGGCGGCGTCGAGCGCGACGAGTAGCAGAGCTCGTACGCGTGAGCGCCGTTCAGCGTCGCGTCGTCGTCGGTGACGTCGGTCGCGCACACGAGCACGTCGATGGGCGACTCCGCCAGCTCGCGCGCGATCTCGGAGATGTCGCCCAGGCGCTCGGCGATCGTCTCGCCCAGCCGGTAGTCGTGCGAGCCGAGCAGCGGCATCCGCCAGAGCGAATGCGGCCGGAAGACGTCCTCGGGCTGGAGCTCGAGCATGAAGCGCTCGAGGTCGTCGATGCGGTCGAGTGCAGCCATCGTCCCGGCGAGGGCGCCGGCCGACGTGCCGTAGATCCAGCCGATGCGCGGCCACAGATCGCTCCGGCGCAGGCGCTGCAGGAAGCCGAGCTCGATGAGGACGCCGTTGACGGCGCCACCCGAGAGAACGACCGCGACATCGCGCTGCACGGCTTGACTTCTTTACGAAGCGGCGCCTGCGTACACCACGGAGTCGGCGAGGATCTCGTCGATCCGCGCCAGCGCCGCGCCGTCGAGCTCGACGCCGCTCGCGGCGGCGTTGTCCTCCACCTGCTGCGGCCGTGACGCGCCGACGATGGCGGATGCGACGTTCGGCTCCCGCAACACCCACGCGAGTGCGAGCTGCGCCATGCTGATACCGACATCTTTTGCGACGCCGCCGAGCTCCTGCACGCGCTCGAGCAGCGGGTCGGCCAGCCGGTCTTCCCCGAAGAAGTAGTTCATGCTCTCCGCGGCGGCGCGGCTGTCCTCCGGCGGCGGCTCGCCCGGCTTGTACTTGCCCGTGAGGACACCTTGCGCGAGGGGCGACCAGACGATCTGCGAGATGCCGTGCTCGCGGCAGTACGGGATGACGTCGCGTTCCGGCCCGCGCCAGAGCATCGAGTACTGCGGCTGGCTGGAGACGAACTTCTCGACGCCGGGCATCTCCATCGCCTCGCGGATCTTCTCGACGGGCCATTCGCTGAACCCGAGATAGCGCGCCTTGCCCTGCCGCACGACCTCGGTGAGCGCCTCCATCGTCTCTTCGAGCGGCGTGTCCCAGTCGTAGCGGTGGCACTGGTAGAGATCGACGTAGTCGGTGCGCAGTCGCGCGAGCGAGAGATCGATGTTCTTGAAGATCTGCGCGCGAGAGAGCCCATGATCGCCGTTCGGCATCGGGAAGAACACCTTCGTCGCGAGCACGTACGAGTCCCTCGGCCGCGACGACAGCACCTGGCCGAGAAACTCCTCGGCGCGTCCGCCGGCGTAGACATTCGCCGTGTCGATGAAGTTGACGCCGGCCTCGAAGGCCTTCTCGACGCACGCCTCCGCCTGATCGGTCCCAACGCCGCCCCCGTACGTCAGCCAGGAGCCGAGGCTGATCTCGGAGACCTGCAGGTCGCTCGAGCCGAGCTGGCGGTAGCGCACGCCTTCGACGCTATCCGTTAGCGTCAGAGCCGTGCCGCACTTGAACGCGATCGGGATCGTCTCGGCCGACCTGGCGCGGTCGATCGCGTTCTACGGCCTGCTCGGGATCGAGTTCCCCGCCGACGAGGGCCACATCGAGGCGACGCTGCCGAACGGCACTCGCCTCATGCTCGACTCGGAAGAGCTCATACGAAGCTTCTGGCCGGATTGGGCCCGCGCGACGGGCAATCAGCTCGCGCTCGCGTTCCAGTGCGAGAGCCCCGCCGAGGTGGACGACGTCTACGGGCGCGTCGTCGGCGCCGGGTTCCACGGGGAGAAGGAGCCGTGGGACGCGTTCTGGGGACAGCGGTATGCGCAGCTCGCGGATCCCGACGGCGTCCCGGTCGACCTCTTCGCCACTCTCTGATCGAGGAGCCCTTCGAGCTCGCGGGCCGGGGGCTGACGCTCCTCCGGCCGCCGAGCGCGGACGAGCTGATCGACGAGGAGGCGTTCGGCGCCGACGAGTTCATGCCGTACTGGGCCGAGCTGTGGCCGAGCGGCGCCGCGCTCGCGCGTTTCCTCGGCGACCAGGATCTCGCCGGCAAGCGAGTGCTCGAGCTCGGCGCCGGCCTCGGACTGCCGTCCCTCGCCGCGGCCCTCCGCGGCGCAGACGTGCTCGCCACCGACTGGGCGGAGGAGGCGGTCACGCTCCTGCGCGAGAACGCGGCGCGGAACGGGATCGCGCTGCGCGCGGAGCGCGTGCGCTGGGACGAGCCCGGCCTTCTGCTCGAGGAGGCGCCGTGGGACCTCGTCCTGGGCGCGGATCTCCTGTACGAGGAGCGCAACGCGAAGCTGCTGCTCGAGCTGCTCCCGCGCCTGGGCGGCGACGTCCTCGTCGCCGACCCGGGGCGCCCCGCCGCGGCCGGCTTCCTCGCGCGCTGGAACGTCGACGAGGTCGCAGACCGGGTATACCGGCTGCGGTGATCGCCCTCGCTCTCGCCGCCCTCGCTCTTGCGGCGCCGCCGAAGCCGCACATCGTGTGGAAGCCCATCCCGTACGGCGCGACGCGCCGCGCGGAGATGGCCGCCTATGCGAACGAGCACTACGGGATCCGGTCGTGGGTGCTGCATCCACGCGCGATCGTCGAGCACGTGACGGCGACGAACTCGTTCTCGTCCGCCTACAACACCTTCGCCGCCGACGTCCCCGACGCCGAGCTGCACGAGCTTCCGGGCACGTGCGCGCATTTCGTCATCGACCGCGACGGCACCATCTACCAGCTCGTGCCGCTGAACGTCATGTGCCGGCACACGGTCGGTCTCAACTGGGCGGCGATCGGGATCGAGCACGTCGGCCTTTCCGACGCCGAGGTCATGCACGACGCGGCGCAGATGCGCTCGTCGCTCCAACTCACGGCGTGGCTCATGTGGCGCTACCGGATCCGGCTGGCGAACGTCATCGGGCACAACGAGAGCCTGACGAGCCCGCTGCACAAGGAGCTGTACGCGCCCTGGCGCTGCCAGACGCACGGCGACTGGCAGCACGCGGACATGGTCGTCTACCGCGCGAGGCTCGCGGCGCTGGCCCGGAGCGAGGGGCTCACGGTCGGGCCGACGTTCCGGCCTAGACCGAGCGGCTGCTGAGTCGTACGATCTCCGCCGTGCCCAAGGTGGACATGGATGTGGAGACGAGGCTTCCGCCGGAGACGGTGCGCAGCGCGCTCATCGATTTCGGCCCCGACCGTCCGCAGGTCTGGCCGGGCATAACCCCGGACCTGTACCAGGTGTACTCGGTCGGCGAGACCTCGGCCGAGATCAAGGAAGGGACGCGCCTCCCCATCGGCGAGTTCTGGGCGAAGGAGCACTACGACTGGTCCGATGCGAAGACGGTGCGCTGGACCGTGGTCGAGAGCAACTTCTGCACGCCCGGGAGCTTCGTCTCGGCGACGCTCGAGCCGCGCGACGACGGCGGCACGCGCGTCCGGCTTCACTGGGAACGCAGCGGGACGTCGCTGCGCGGGAAGTTCATGGGCCGGATGATCGCGCTCTCGAAGGGAAAGCCGGTCGCGGCCTCGTTCGAGAAGGCGCTGCGCCGGCTCGAACAGCGCTGATTCAACCGCGCGGGCGCGGGCATATGTCCGTCATGGCGACGATGTCGCGGCATCTCCTGGAACGCTGTGACGGCTTCTGCGTCGAGAGCGCAGACGGCCCCATCGGCTGGGTCGAGGAGACCTGGATCGGGCCGTCGGACGAGCCCGCGGCGCTGGCCCTCCGCCTCGTCGACGGCCGGCGCGGCTTGCTGCCGGCCGAGGACGTCGAGGCCGTGGTGCTCGAGCGAGAGCGCGTCGTCATGCGCGCAGAGGCGCATGTCCTCGAGCTCGGGGCGCCGCATCTCGTCCACGACGGCGCCGCTTCGTGGGAGGTGACCGGCGAGCTCGTCGTGCCGCCCCAGCGGCCCGCCCTACCGGGTCAGGCGGTGCTCGAGCTGCGTCCGTGGCGGCTGCGGCCTGCACGCACGCGAGACGGCGAGCAGCCCTTCGCGCGTGCGCTCGCACTCCTGCTCTCGGGGATCGCGCTTCTCATCGCGCTCGAGATCGCGGCAGCGTTCACGGTCGCTTATCTCGTTACCGGCCGCGCGTACTAGCCGGGCGGTAGTCGTTCGGAACGCGGTGGGCGCGACCCGTCTCGGGCGCGGCGCGCTGGAGGTTCCGCTCGCGGATCTCTGCCGCCGCGAGTCGTGCGAGGCGCGGCACTTCGCGGCGCAGCTCGGCGGCGGCCCAGCGGATGAGCCTCCACACAGCAGATGCGGCTCTCAACACGATGCCGGCGACGATGGGCGTCGCGACCTCGACTCCGTGCTCGACCTGCTGCGCAGCGTGCTGCACGAGCGGCTTCGCGTGCTGGTGGCGGCGTGCGAGGAGCAGCTTGCGCGCAGGCACGACTGCGATCACCTCTTCTGCGTCGAGCGCACGGTGACGATGCCGCTTCTTCAGCACGATCCTGTCGGCGCGCCCGGCGTCCGCGCCGTGCGCGACCGTCTCGACGACGCCGAGCGTGCGATGCCCGGCGCGAACGGTGAATCCCTCGCATCGGCTCAGCCAGTAGTCGCAAACGGGGCTGCCGTTCGGGAACGACCTGTCGGGAGCGAGCATTGCAACACGGTTCCCGCGTCCGGGCGCGCCCAAAACCTTTGCGACCTCAGCGGGCCGTAAAACGACCGGAGGCCCTGTCGCCAGGGCCTCCGGTGAGCTGCTCCCGTCGGATCGGCTAGCTGCAGCCGGTGTTCGTGCCGCAGTCGCGGCACGTGTAGCACGAGCCGGTGCGGATCATGCGGCCGCCGCAGCGGGCGCACTCGACCGCGTCCTCCCACGAGTTGAAGAGCGCCGTCTGCCCCGGCGGAGGCAGCTCGCCCGGCTCGGCCGGGGCGGGCGCGTCGCCGCCGTTCTGGTAGCGCTGCGCGAGGCGCGCCTTCACCTCGGGCGAGAGGATCCCGACCTCTTCCTGCTGCTCGGCCGTGAGGAACTTCTTGCCGAACCAGCGGAAGATGTAGTCGACGATCGACTTCGCCGTGCGGATGTCCGCGTCGTTCGTCAGCCCGCTCGGCTCGAACCGCATGTGCGACAGCTTCGAGACGTACACCTCGGGCGGGACTCCGTACTGCAGGCCCATCGACACCGCGATCATCAGCGAGTTCATCAGGCCCTGGAGCGTCGTCCCGTCCTTGGCGATGTCGACGAACATGTCGCCGGGGCTGCCGTCGTCGTAGAGCCCGACGTGGATGTAGCCCTCGTGGTCTCCGACCTGGAACTTCCGGCCGACCTCGGTGCGGTCGAGCGGCAGCCGCTTGCGCTCGTGCACCAGCACGGGCGGCGGCGCGGCGTTCCCTTCCTTGCCGGAGCTGGACAACGGCTGCGCGACCTTGCAGTTGTCGCGGTAGATCGCGATCGCCTTCACGCCGAGCTTCCACGCGTCGACGTAGAGGCTCATCACGTCCTCGACCGTCGCCGTCTCGGGCAGGTTCACCGTCTTCGAGATCGCGCCCGAGATGAACGGCTGGACGGCGCCCATCATCTTCACGTGGCCGAGGTAGTGGATCGCACGCTCGCCCACGGCGCAGTCGAACACCGGATAGTGCTCGGTCTTGACGTACGGGGCGCCGATGACCGTGTTCCGCTCGTCGACGAAGGCGACGATCTCGTCCACCTCGCGCGGCGCGTAGCCGAGCTTCTCGAGGCCGGCCTGCACCGTCTTGTTCACGATCGTGATCTCGCCGCCGCCGACGAGGCGCTTCGACTTGACGAGCGAGAAGTCGGGCTCGACGCCCGTCGTGTCGCAATCCATCATGAAGCTGATCGTCCCGGTCGGCGCGAGCACGGTCGCCTGCGCGTTGCGGAAGCCGTGGACCTCGCCGAGGTTGAGCGCGTCGTCCCATGCCTTGCGACAGGCGGTCAGCAGGTCGGTCGGCACGATGTCGGAGTTCTCGATGTTGCCGACCGCCGCACGATGCTTCGCGATGACGCCGATCATCGGCGCGCGGTTCACCTGGTAGCCGTCGAACGGCCCCATGCGCGACGCGATCTCGGCCGACTTGCGATACGCGCGCCCGGTCATGAGCGCGGTGATCGCAGCCGCATAGGCGCGGCCCTCGTCCGAGTCGTACGGGAGGCCGCGGGCCATGAGCAGCGCGCCGAGGTTCGCGTAGCCGAGGCCGAGCTGGCGGAAGCGCTTCGCGTTGCGCTCGATCTCGGGCGTCGGATACGAGGAGTACCCGACGAGGATCTCCTGGGCGAGGAAGACGACGTCGCACGCGTGCTCGAACGCCTCCACGTCGAGCTCGCCGTCCTCGCGGCGGAACTTCATCAGGTTCAGCGACGCGAGGTTGCACGCGGAGTCGTCGATCGACATGTACTCCGAGCACGGATTGGACGCGTTGATGCGGCCCGTGTTCGGCAGCGTGTGCCAGCTGTTGATCGTCGTGTCGTACTGGACGCCCGGATCGGCGCACTCCCACGCAGCCGCCGCGATCTGCCGGAGCAGGTCGCGCGCCTCGACCGTCGACACGACCGCGCCGTCGGTGCGCGCGGTGAGGTTGAACTCGCGCCCCTCGGTCGCCGACTCCATGAACGCGTCGGTGACGCGCACCGAGTTGTTCGCGTTCTGGTACTGGATCGACGCCCAGTCGGGCGAGTCGAGCGACATGTCGTAGCCCGCCTGCTCGAGGACGCGCGCCTTGCGCTCCTCCTTCGCCTTGCACCAGACGAACTCTTCGACGTCGGGATGGTCGACGTCGAGCACGACCATCTTCGCAGCGCGGCGCGTCTTGCCACCCGACTTGATCGTGCCCGCGCTCGCATCGGCGCCGCGCATGAACGACACGGGGCCGGACGCATAACCGCCCTTGGAGAGCTGCTCCTTCGAGGAGCGGAGCTTGGAGAGGTTGACGCCCGAGCCGGAGCCGCCCCGGAAGATGACGCCTTCGCGGCGGATCCAGTCGAGGATCGACTCCATCGAGTCGTCGATGGAGAGGATGAAGCACGCCGAGCACTGCGGCTTCTCCTCGAAGCCGACGTTGAACCAGACGGGGCTGTTGAACGAGGCGTACTGGTTCACGAGGATCGCCTTCAGCTCGGCCTCGAAGGTGTCGCGCTCCTCGTCGTCGGCGAAGTAGCCGCCCTGGGTTCCCCAGGCAACGGCCGTGTCGACGACCCGGCCGACCATCTGCTTGACGCTCGACTCGCGCTCGGGAGACGAGAGCCGGCCGCGGAAGTACTTCTGGGCGACGATGTTCGTCGCCGTCTGGGACCAGAACTTCGGGAACTCGACGCCGCGCTGCTCGAATGCAGGCCCGTTCCGGCCCGGGATCAGGGCGTCGCGCGTCTCCCACTCGATCTCGTCGAAGGGGTCGCGCCCCGGGATCGTGAAGAAGCGGCGCACCCCGAGGCGAGCACCCTCGTCATTGACGGTGTTGACCACCTCGTCGGTCGTCGGATCCGTCGTGTTGTGCTGCTCAACGCTCGCCATGGCCGGCCCCTTCCACTGTAGCCCTGTTGATGTGCTCGACGTCCCCGTCCGAGCCTGCCTGCGGCCCGAGCGAGGGGGACCGGAGGTTAGGGCTTGGGTCGGACGGAACTTGCGGCGCGCGCATGCGCCGGAGCCGGGATGACCCGCCGGGCCTGGAGCCGGCGCGCGAGCCACGTCGCGGCCGCCGTCAGGAGCAGGAGGAGCGCCAGGCCGCCGAGCACGATGAGCGGCAGCGGAATGGACTGCGCGTTGCTCGGCCCGATGTCGGCCGCGAGCCGGTGGATGAATCCCTTGTGGACGCCCGAGGTGCCCGAGGTGCCGCCGCCGCCGCCTCCGCCGCCGCCCCCAGCGCCCGGGGTGGGGCCGCTGCTGTTGTTCGAGCCGCCGCCGCCGCCGCCGCGCTCGTCGCGGATCGCGGCGAGCAGCGCCCGGTGGATGTCGTCGATCGCGCTCGAGTACTGCTTGATGTCCGGGTAGTTGCTGAGGTGCTGGATCGCCTGGGTGTAGCAGGGGATGGGATAGGTGCCCTTGAGGTTCGGCTGGTTGTTGAGCCAGTCGTTGACGACCGTCTTCCAGCAGGTGTTCGTCGCGTGCTGCGTCGCGGCCGGGGCCGCGGAGGCGGCCGGCGCGCCGACCGCGACGAGCGCGAGCGCCGAGACGACGACGGCGGCTGCCAGCCCCGTCTTCCGTATCGAACGTGTCCTCAGCATCTCGTCTCCCGTGCTCCGATGGCGGACGGCCCAAACGTCCGAAGCGCAAAGCCTGTGGCAAGTCTCCCCAACGGCGGTGTTCTCGGCGTAACGACCATGTAAACCGTTTGTGAACGGGCCGTCGGAGCTGTCTTTCGCAATGCTAGCGTCCTCGCCGGTGCGCGCTCTGGTCGATCGACGGGCGACCTCCGGAGCCGTCGTCGCCGCAGCTGGGGGCGCGCTTGCATTCGCGGCATTCTTCTTCGCCCGCGGGACGGCGCTTTCCTCGCTCGTGTGGATCGGCGCGTTCGCGGTCCTCGCCACCGCCGTCGCGGCTGCCGCCGTTCTCGCAGGCGCGCTGCCCGCGCCGCGGCTCGACGGCGCGGGCGCCGGCTTCCTCGCTGCGCTCTTCGGGCTCGCGATCTGGGTCGGCGCGACGACGTTCTGGTCGGCCTCGCCCGAGAGCTCGTGGCAGTACACGAACCGGACGCTCGTCTACGCAGCGTTCGCGCTGCTCGGCGCGTTGGCGGCCGCACTCCTGCAGCGGCCCGCCGAGACGCTCGCGCGCGGCTCCGCGGTGTTGCTGTCGCTGCTGCTCGGATGGGCGCTGCTCGCGAAGTGCGTTCCATCGCTCTACTCCGACTACGGGCGGCTCGCGCGCCTGCGCGCGCCCGTCGACTACTGGAACGAGCTTGCGCTTCTCGCCGCGGTCGCGGTGCCGGTCGCGCTGTGGCTCGCGGCGCGGCGTCCGGCGGCCGGCACGGTCCTCCTGTACGGCGCCGGACTGACGGTATTGCTCACCTACTCGCGCTTCGGGATCGCGCTCGCGTGTCTCGCCGCAGTCGCGGGGATCGTGCTCGCGGAGGACCGCGTCGCCGGCCTCGCCGCGGTCGGGATCGGAGGAGCCGCGGCGGCCGCGCTGTTCGGCGCGGCACTCGCGCTGCCGGGGATAACGAAGGACGGCCAGCCGCACGTGGTGCGCGCACACGACGGCTGGATCTTCGCGCTCGCCGTCGTGGCAGGCGGCGCGATCGTCGCCGGATCGTCGTCGCTCGTGCGCCGTCGCCTGCGCGTATCCGACGCCACGCGCCGCCGGATCGAGCGCACGGCCGCGATCGCCGGCACGGCCGTCGTCATCGCTCTCGTCGTCGTCGCGGTCGTCTTCGCCGGCCGCATCTGGCACTCGTTCGCGAATCCCGTCTCGAGCCAGATCGCCTCCAACGGAGCGCGCCTCGGCAGCCTCAACTCGAGCAACCGCTGGAGCTGGTGGCAGGAAGCGTGGCACGCGTTCCTGCGGCATCCGGGCGGCGGCACGGGCGCCGGCACGTTCCAGATCACCGACGCGATGCTGCACCACAGCCCGCTGCGGACGACCGAGCCGCACAACGTGCCGCTGCAGTTCTTGAGCGAGACCGGCGTCGTCGGGCTCTTGCTCTTCGTGGCGGCCGCCGTCGCCGCGGTCTTCGCAGTCACACGTGCACGCCTACGCGCGCGTGGAACAGAGCGCGCAGCACGCACAGCGCTGGCGATCGGCGCGGCGGCGTTCCTCGCGCATCTCGTCGTCGACACCGACTGGGACTACATCGCGACCTGCGGCCCGCTGCTCTTCGTCGTCGGCGCGCTCGTCGTGCGCGGATCGAGCGCGCCCTCTCCCGCGCGGCGACCGCTGCTCGCCGCCGTCGCGGTGCTCTTCTCCCTCGGTGCGATCTACTCGCTCGCCGCCCCGTGGCTCGCGGCGCGGCAGCTCGCCACGGCGACGACCATCCCCCAGGTGAAGCGTGCGCATGCGTACGACCCGCTCTCGACCGACGTCCTCACCGAGTGGGCCGCGTTCGAGGAGGCGGTGAACCCGAAGCGTGCGGAACAGCTCTACCGCGACGCTGTCACGCTCGAGCCGCAGAACACGTACACGTGGTACGACCTCGGCGACTTCTTCTGGGACTTCCACCGCTGGACCGAGGCGTACCTCGCATACAGCAGGGCCTGGCAGGACGACCACTTCGGCCCGGCCGGCACGCCATGCGGCCGGCTCGACCAGGCTCGGCACAAGGTGCTGAAGGTGTGGCCGCCTAGCTGCCCAGGAGGACGACCAGCCGCGACGCACTGAGCGTCGACGGGGTCAGTCCGTCCACCGGCGCCACGAGCCGGATGCCCGCATCGTGCGCGAGCCGCCGCGCCTCCTTCAGGTACCCGGGCACGAACATCACCATCGACTGCGCGTAATGATGGCTCGGCGCGTTGGCGGCGCCGCCGATGGGATAGCCGAGGGACTGCAGGCGCGCCGCCTCCGCGTGCGCCGCGCCCTGCACGCCGTTCGCGTTCAGGACGAGCACGCGCACGTGCGACCGCGCGAGGAGCGGGTGGGACGCGATCCGCGCCACACGGTCCTTCGCCGGGACGGGAACGACATGGCGGCGGACGGGGGCTGCGTGATGGACGACGGCCGCCTTCGCTGCCGTGGTCGTCGTGGGCTTCGCGGCATGCCGGAACGGATGCGCGAGGAAGAACGCGCCGATGACGATCAGCCCGAGGAGCTCGAGCGTCGCGACGGCGGAGGCGACGAGCGTCGCCGTGCGCCACGGGAAGGGCTCGGAATAGCTCTCGACGGTCGCCACGGCCCGGTCGGTTTCGCCGGTGCCGCATGGGATCCTTCTACCGCGTGGAGATCCACTCCCAGGTGGCGCCGAGCCCGTCGGCGAGCGAGCGCTCGGGGCGCCAGCCCAGATCGCGTCCGGCGAGCGACGCGTCGAGCACGCTGCGCTGCAGCTCGCCGAGACGCGCCGGAGCGAACGCGGGCTCACGGTCGATGCCGGAGGCGGTGCGGATCGCGTCGTACAGCCCGACCACGGAGGTCTCGACGCCGGTGCCGACGTTGTAGACGCCGCCGTCGCGTTCGAGCGCGCGGAGCATCGCGTTCACGACGTCGCCGACGTAGACGTAGTCGCGCGTCTGCCGGCCCTCGCCGAAGATCGTCGGCGTGCCGCCGTCGCGCAGCAGGCCCATGAAGATCGCGACGACGCCGGCTTCGCCGTGCGGCATCTGCCGCGGGCCGTACACGTTCCCGAGCCGCAGCGCGACGTGCGCGGTGCCGTACAGCCGGTTCCACGTCGCGAGGTACTCCTCGCCGCAGACCTTCGACGTTCCGTACGGCGCCAGCGGGCGCAGCGGCGCCGACTCGGGCGCAGGCCCGTCGCACTCGCCGTATGCAGCGCCGCCCGAGGACGCGAAGACGATCTTCGCGCCGTGCCTGCGCGCGGCCTCGAGGATCCGGATGGTGCCGAGCACGTTGATCTCGGCGTCGAGGGCCGGCTGCTCGACGGACACGCGGACGTCGGCCTGGGCGGCGAGGTGGAAGACGACCTCCGGCCGCACGGCGTCGAAGACCGCGTCCGGCTCCCGGATGTCGGCGACGTGCAGCTCGGCGGCGGCGGACACGTTCTCGCGCGAGCCCTTGGAGAGATCGTCGAGTGCGTGCGCTTCGGCGCCGCCATCGAGCAGCGCATCGACGAGGTTCGAGCCGATGAACCCCGCCCCTCCGGTCACGATCGCGCGCACTTCCCTATGGTAGGAGCCACGTGTTCGTGACCTTCGAAGGAGTCGACGGATCGGGGAAGTCGACGCAGGCCGAGCTCCTCCGCAACGCGCTCGCCGTCGAAGGCCGCGAGGTGGTGCTCACGCGCGAGCCCGGCGGGACCGAGCTGGGCGAGCGCGTGCGCGAGCTCGTCCTCAACGGGCCGGAGATGACGCCGTGGGCGGAGGCGGCCCTGTTCGCCGCCGCGCGCGCCGAGCTCGTCGCCACCGTCATGCGGCCCGCGCTCGAGCGCGGAGCCGACGTCGTATCCGACCGGTACATCGACTCGTCGCTCGCCTACCAGGGGATCGCGCGCGGCGTCGGCATCGAGCACGTCCTCGAGCTCAACCTGCACGTCGTCCAGGGGCTCATGCCCGACCTCACCGTCCTGTTGCTGCTCGACCCGGTCGAGGCGGGACGGCGCGCGGGCGAGACCGACCGGCTCGAGCGCGCGGGCGCCGACTTCCGCGCACGCGTCGACGCGGCGTACCGCGAGCTCGCCGAGCGGTTCCCCGAGCGCATCGTCGCCCTCGACGGCGGGCGGCCCGCCGCTGAGCTGTCGGAGGTGATTCGTGAGCGACTTCGAAGCCGTATCTGAGCAGCACGAGGCGAAGCGCCTCCTGAGCGCCGCGCTCGCGGAAGGCCCCGCGCACGCGTATCTGCTGCACGGCCCCTCCGGCGTCGGCAAGCGCGACCTCGCGATGCTCTTCGCCGCCGAGCTCCTGGGCGACCACGCACGAGTCGAGCGGCGGACCCACCCCGACCTGTACGTGCTCGAGCCGCTCGGCGACCAGATCCGCATCGACGACATCCGCGGGCTGCGGCACGACCTGCACATGCGGCCGTTCGAGGCGTCGCGGCGCGTGTACCTCGTGTTCGGCGCGGACACGATGAACGAGGACGCCGCGGACGCGCTGCTCAAGGATCTCGAGGAGCCGCCGCCGTATGCGGTCATCCTTCTCGTCGCCGACGACCTCGGGCCGCTGCCGGAGACGATCCGGTCCCGCTGTCAGCTGGTGTCGTTCCGGCGCCTCTCGGAGACGGCCGTGCGCGACGCGGTCCGCACGCGCGCGCCCGACCTGCCGGACGAAGAGGTCATCACGATCGCGCGCGTCGCCGGCGGGCGGCTCGACCGCGCGGAGCGGCTGCTCGACCCGGCCGCGCAGCAGCGCCGCGAGCAGCTGCTCGGCGTCGCCCGCGCGGTCTACCTCGATCCGGAGTTCGACACCGCCGGCGGGGCGGAGACGATCCTCGCCGGCATCGCCGAGCGCGGAGAGGAGGCGCGGGGGCGCGCCGAGGAGACGGTCGCCGTCCTCGAGCTCACCGGCCGCGAGGCGGACCAGCGGCTGCGGCGCGCGCAACGCGGCGCGGAGCGAGACGAGCTGCTCGCGGTCCTGGAGGAGCTCGAGTGGTGGTATCGCGACCTCATCGTCGCCGCCGTCGGAGCCGAGGACGCGGTCGTGCACGTCGACCGGCTGCCCGAGCTGCGCGAGGACGCCTCCCGGGACCGGATCTCCGCCGCCGAGGCGGCGTGCGAGGCGGTGCGGGCGGCGTGGCGCGAGGCGGAGGAGCTGCAGCTCTCGATGCCGCTCGCGGTCGAGGCGCTCCTCGTCCGGCTGCGCCGCGCCTTCGCGGGGGCGCCTCTGTCGGCAAGAGCCGGTTCCTGAGAGATCCCCCTTTCGAGTTTGCCGTACCGCCCGTGCGCGCGGAAGATAGGGCGACGGTTCGAGCTCTGGGGGCAGGAATGGCTGCAGTTCCGTCCATAGGTCGCGCAGATCGCGTCTCCGGCGCTCCGGCGCCCGAGGCCGACCTGACGCGCGCGCTGTACGAGCGCTACTCGACCCAGATCTTCCGGTTCTGCATCCACCAGCTCGGCTCGCGCGAGGAGGCGGAGGACGCGGTGCAGAGCACCTTCCTCAATGCCTTTCGCGGGATCAAGCGCGGGGTCGTGCCCGAGCTCGAGTCGGCGTGGCTGTTCAAGATCGCGGAGAACGTCTGCCTCTCGCGGCGCCGGTCGACGTGGCGCCGGAACCGCATCGAGTCGACCGCGGACTTCGAGGTCGTCGAGGAGCTGACCCCGGCGCCGAGCCGGCTCGCCGACGAGCTCGTCGGGCTCCAGGACGTGCTCGAGCAGATGCCGGAGAGCCAGCGGCGCGCGATCCTCCTCCGCGAGTGGCAAGGCTTGTCCTACCGCGAGATCGCCGCGGAGCTGGAGCTCTCGCAGACGGCGGTCGAGACGCTGATCTTCCGTGCGCGGCGATCGCTGGCGAAGGGTCTCGCCGAGCCCGCGGCGCCGGCGGAGAAGCGGCGCCTGGTGCGCGGCGCGGACCTCGGCAACGTTCTCACCGGCCTCAAGTCGATCCTCTTCGGCGGCGCCGCTGCGGCGGCGAAGACGGCGGCCATCGTCGCAGTCGTCGGCGCCGGCACCGTCGCCGTCGCCGACCCGGCGCAGCACCATCCCCAATCGCACGTGCCCGCCTCGTCGCCGGCGTCGGCTCCCGCACCGTCGTCGCTGCCCTTGCCGGGGCCCGCATCGGTTCACCCGGCGCCTGCGGCCCTGCCGCGACCCACCCATCCGTCGACCTCGAAGGCGGCCGCCGGCAGCGCCCCGCGGCCGGCGATCGGCGATTCACCGGTCGCTCCGGCGACCGAGGCACCTCGGCCTCCCGTCACCGAGGAAGAGCCCGCGACGCCGCCGGCGAGCCCGGCCGGCGCGCAGACGCCGCCCGGACCGGCTCCGGCGCCGCCGGTGTCGAACGGTCATGGAAACGGCCAGGGTCAGGGACATTCAGGGCAGGGCGCCGGCCAAGGGCAGGGGAACCCGGGGCAGGGGAACCCGGGCCAGGGTCAAGGCCAGGGCAACTCAGGCGACCAGAGCGGCCGGGGGCAGGCGAACTCGGACCCGGGCCAGGGCGACTCACGTCAGGGGCAAGGCCCGGCCGATTCGTCGGCGACCGGCTCCACGCCGCCGCCCACCGGGGCATCGGACCCCGGCGGAAACGGCGGTAATGGGCAGGGCAGCGGCCAAGGTGACGGCGGCGGCCACGGCGGCGGCCCCGGTCACGGCCACTAGAGCTAGCTCTCAGGCAGCGCTTGCGAGCTCGTCGCCGAGCTCGAGCTGGAGCCGCGTGAGCGCCTCGGTCTCGAGCTGACGCACACGCTCACGCGTCAGTCCGAGCTCCTTGCCGATCGTCTCCAGCGACGCGGACTCGCCTCCGAAGCCGAAGCGCAGCTCGATGATCCGGCGCTGCCGCTCCGGCAGCTCGGACACCGCACGCTGGACGCGCTGGCGCCGGAGCGCCTCCGCGGCCTCCTCGGCCGGGTCGGCCGAGCTCTCGTCGGCGAAGAGGTCACCGAGCTCGGAGTCGCTGTCGGAGCCGAGGCCCTGGTTCAGCGAGACGGAGTCGACGGCGTCGAGCGCCTCCTCGACGTGCTCCTTCTTGAGGCGCGTGGCGTCGGCGAGCTCGTCGATGGTCGCCTCGCGGCCCAGCTTCGCCTGGAGCTCCGCGGACGCGCGGTTGAGCTTGATGCGGCGCTCCTGGACGTGAACCGGGATGCGGATCGTCTTCGACTGGTTCGCGACCGCGCGCTGGCAGGCCTGGCGGATCCACCAGGTCGCGTAGGTCGAGAACTTGTAGCCCTTGCGCCAATCGAACTTTTCGGCGGCGCGGTTCAGGCCGATGACGCCCTCCTGGATGAGGTCCAGGAGCGGGACGTCGTGGCCCTGGTAGCGCTTCGCGATCGAGACGACGAGGCGCAGGTTCGAGTTGATCATGCGCTCCTTCGCCGCCGCGTCGCCGCGCTCGATGCGCTTCGCCAGGAACACCTCGTCGGCGGCCGTCAGCAGCTTGTGCCGGCCCGCGGCGTCCATGAAGAGCTGTAGGGGGTCGAGGGTGCCGCCCGACGAGGCCGTGTAGCTCGACTTCGCAGGGGCGTCGGCGCGCACGATGACGTCGCGCTCTTCGAGCGCGGTCCGCAGCGCCGCGAGCTCGTCCTCGCCGAGCTCGTGTTCGTCGGAAAACGCCACGAGCTCCTTCTCGTCGACGAATCCGCGCTCGGCGGACTCCTCGACCAGGCGCTCGGCAGGCGTGAGGTCGTGCAGGTGCATGGTGTCGCTGATTGGATTCCCTTTCGTCGTAGGCGGGCCGCCTGGGCGGGCGGCTTCCTTGGGCTCCGGCGCGCGGTTACCCGC
>DASUIG010000037.1:0-112761 GCA_036273155.1 Gaiellaceae bacterium
GCTAGTACAGCCGTCCGTAAGTTCGGTCGGTAATTGGTGAAGGGACCGGCCGCTGGGCGTCGAATACTGTCGGCGTGGCGCGGCGGAGCGGGTTCGTGATCGAGTTGAGCGGCGAGGAGCGGGCCGAGCTCGAGCGCCGTGTCGCTTGTTACACGCTGCCGCACAAGGTGGTGGTGCGGGCGAAGATGATCCTGTACGCCGCCGAGGGGCAGAGCAACGCCGAGATCGCGCGCCGGCTGGAGACGGCGGCCGATCTTGTCGGCCGCTGGCGGAAGCGCTTTTTCGAGGAGCGGCTGGCCGGACTCGAGGATCGGGAGCGCGCGGGCCGCCCGCGCCGTTTTCCCCCCGGAGCAGATCGCCGAGGTGAAGGCGCTCGCCTGCGAGTTGCCGAAAACGCACGGCCTGCCGCTCGGACGCTTCTCGCGCACTGAGCTGCACCGCCTGGTGATCGAGCGCGGCCTCAGCGACGCCTCCGCCTCGACGATCTGGCGATGGCTGCGCGACGACGCCTTGAAGCCGTGGCAGCAACGCTCCTGGATCTTCATCCGCGACCCCGGCTTCGCCGCGAAGGCGGGCCGGGTGCTCGACCTCTACCAACGTCGCTTCCAGGGCCGCAGGCTGCGCCCGGACGAGTACGTGATCTGCGCCGACGAGAAGACACAGCTGCAGGCGCTCGGCCGCAAGCACGCGCAGCTGCCACCCGCTCCGCGACGCGCGGCTCGCTTCGAGTTCGACTACAAGCGCAACGGCACCCTGGCTTACCTGGCCGGCTGGGACGTCCACCACGCGAAGCTGTTCGACCGGGTCGAGGCGAAGACGGGCCGGGAGCCATTCGACCGGCTCGTCGCCGATCTGATGAGCGTCGAGCCCTACCGCTCGGCCCGCACCGTCTTCTGGATCGTCGACAACGGAAGCTCGCACGCCGGGCAGGCGTCGATCGACCGGCTCGAAAGCGCCTACGACAACCTGCGGCTGATCCACCTGCCGATCCACGCCTCCTGGCTCAACCAGATCGAGCTCTACTTCTCGATCGTGCAACGCAAGGCACTCACCCCGAACGACTTCGACTCCCTCGACGCCCTCGCCAAGCGGCTACTCGGCTTCGGCGACCACTACCGACAGATCGCCCGACCATTCGAATGGACATTCACCCGAGACGACCTCGACCACGTCCTCACCAGCATCACCGCACACGAGCGCGACCTTCAGCTCGCGGCATGACCACCGAACTTCCGGACACGTGTACTAGTCCCCGCGGGACACGGACGGGGACACTCCCCGTAACGAGAGCTCCGGGAAGTCGTCACACAGTCGTGCGCGTACCTGGTACCGGCCGGCTACTGGTTCCAGTTCTCCGCGGTCGTCTTGCGGCGGCCCCTGCCGGTGTCGATGTCCTTCGGCGGAGACTCGTCGCGGGGCGGCTCGTCGACATGTGGCCGGGTGTCGCGCCGCTCGGCGCGGTTGGGCGCGTGCATGCCCGGGATGCGGTGCTGTTTCTTCGTCATGCCCAGGCGCTACCCGCACGCCTGTGTCTGACACCTACAGCGGGATGTTCCCGTGCTTGCGCTGCGGCCGCGGCTCCGACTTCGTCAGCGCCGTCTCGAGCGCGTCGATCAGCACCGGGCGCGTTCGCCGCGGCTCGATCACGTCGTCGACGTAGCCGCGCTCGGCGGCCGAGTACGGGTTCGCGAAGCGCTCCTTGTAGTCCGCGATCAGCTCCGCACGCCGCGCCTCCGGATCGGACGCATCCTCGAGCTCCTTCCGGAACACGATGTTCACGGCGCCTTCCGGCCCCATCACCGCCACCTCGGCCGTCGGCCACGCGAAGTTGAAGTCGGCCCGCACGTGCTTCGAGCTCATGACGTCGTACGCGCCGCCGTACGCCTTGCGCGTGATCACGGTCAGCTTCGGCACCGTCGCCTCGCAGTACGCGTACAGGAGCTTCGCGCCATGGCGGATGATGCCGCCCCACTCCTGCGCCGTTCCCGGCAGGAAACCGGGGACGTCGACGAACGTCACGAGCGGGACGTTGAACGCATCGCACGTGCGAACGAACCGCGCCGCCTTCTCCGACGACGAGATGTCGAGCACCCCCGCGAGCATGCGCGGCTGATTGCCGACGACGCCGACGGCGTGCCCGCCGAGCCGCGCGAAGCCGCAGACGATGTTCTCCGCCCAGCGCGCGTGTACCTCGAGGAACTCCCCGTCGTCGATGACGCGGCGGATGACGTCGTGCATGTCGTAGGGCTTGTTCGGGTTGTCGGGGACGAGCGTGTCCAGCTCCGCGTCCTCGCGCTCGCGCGGATCCGTCGGCGTCGTGAACACCGCCCGCTCGCGGTTGTTCTGCGGCAGGAACGAGAGCAGGTAGCGCGCGTCCTCGAGGCAGGCCTCCTCGTCGGATGACGTGAAGTGCGCGACGCCCGACTTCGCCGCGTGCGTCGACGCCCCGCCGAGCTCCTCGAACGTCACCTCCTCGCCGGTCACCGTCTTCACCACGTCGGGCCCGGTGATGAACATGTAGGACGAGCCTTCGACCATGAAGACGAAGTCCGTCATCGCGGGCGAGTACACGGCGCCGCCCGCGCACGGCCCCATGACGAGGCTGATCTGCGGCACGACGCCCGAGGCCTGCACGTTGCGCCAGAAGATCTCCGCGTACCCCGCGAGCGAGACGACACCCTCCTGGATGCGCGCACCGCCCGAGTCGTTGATGCCGATGACCGGGCAGCCGTACTTCACCGCCAGGTCCATCACCTTGCAGATCTTCTCGGCGAACACCTCGCTGAGCGAGCCGCCGAAGACGGTGAAGTCCTGCGAGAAGACGAAGACCTTGCGGCCGAAGACGGTGCCGTAGCCGGTGACGACAGCGTCGCCGTACGGCCGCCGCTCCATCATCCCGAAGTTCGACTCGCGGTGGCGGACGTAGCGGTCGAGCTCGACGAACGAGCCCGGATCGCACACACGCTCGGCGCGCTCGCGGGCGAGCAGCTGCCCCTCGTCGCGCCGCCGCTCCACTGCCTTCTCGCTGCCGGCATGCAGCGCCTCCGCGCGCAGCTCCCGGAGCCAGGCGAGCTTCGCCTCCGTCGTCTCGTGCGCGTCCGCCACGAAGCGGAGCCTAACCTGGGCCGGTGAGACGGCGACTTCCACCGGCTTTGCAGCTGCGCGACTTCGCGCTGCTCTGGACGTCCTCGCTCGCGAACGGCGTCGCATCGCAGATGATCGCGGTCGCGATCGGGTGGCAGGTGTACGCCGTCCACCGCAACCCGCTCGATCTCGGCCTCGTCGGGCTGGCGGAGTTCGTGCCGTTGCCGCTGCTCGCGCTGCCGGCCGGCCAGCTCGCCGACCGCGTCTCGCGGAAGACGATCACCGCGGTGTCGATGGTGCTCACGCTCGTCATGGTCGGCGTCCTGCTCGCGATCACGGTCGCCGGCGCGCACGCGATCTGGCCCTTCCTCGTCGTCGGCGCGATCGCCGGCGTCGCGTCGGCCGTCGGGAGCCCTGCGACGCGCGCGCTGACGCCGGAGATCGTCCCCACCGAGCTCCTCGCCGGAGCAGTCGCTCTCCGCAGCGTCGCGTCCCAGATCGGCATCGTCGCCGGCCCGGCCATCGGCGGCGTGATCTTCGCGGTCGACCCCGTCGCCACCTACGCCGTGGCCGCGGGCCTCGGGATCGTCGCGCTCATCGGGATCCTGACCCTGTCGCCGCGGGCCGCCCCGCTCGCCGACCAGCCGCCGCCCGACTGGGAGAGCCTCGTCGCCGGCGTCCGCTTCATCGTGCGCACGCGGATGCTCCTGGGCGCGATCTCGCTCGACCTGTTCGCGGTGCTGCTCGGAGACTCGATCGCGCTCGCGCCCGTCTTCGCGCGCACGATCCTCGACGTCGGGCCGATCGGTCTCGGCGCGCTGCGCGCGGCGCCCTCGGTCGGCGCCCTCGCCGCCGGGCTCATGCTCGCGCGGCGGCCGCTGAAACGGCGTGCCGGCCGCACGCTGCTCGGCGTGATCGCGACCTTCGGGGCGGCGATGATCGTCTTCGGGCTCTCGAAATCCCTGCCGCTCTCGCTCGCGGCGCTCGCCGTCTCCGGCTTCGTCGACATGATCAGCGTGAACATCCGTGCGACGACGCTCGCGCTCGTCACGCCGATGGAGCTCCAGGGACGTGTGAACGCCGTCGAGTGGGTCTTCATCGGCGCCTCGAACGAACTGGGCGCGTTCGAGTCCGGGGCGGTCGCGTCGCTCATCGGCACCGTCGGGGCGGTCGTCGCCGGCGGCGCGGCGATGATCGGCATCGCGGCGACCTGGCCGCGGTTCTTCCCCGCCCTCTCGCGCCTCGGCCGGCTGGACGAGCTCAGGCCGGCGACGGCGGAATAAGGTCCAGACGTGGACGAGCACGCCATCCTGTGGCCGTACGAGCGCGGCGAGGTCGGCGACTTCTACTACGCGCGCTACGGGCACCCGACCGTGGACGAGGCGGAGGCCGCGCTCGGCGCGCTCGACGGCGGCACCGCCCTCCTCTTCCCGTCCGGGACGGGCGCAGCGACCGCGCTCGCGCTCTCGCTGCTGCGGCCGGGCGACACCATCGCCCTGGCCGCCGGCGCGTACTTCGGCACCGGCAGGCTCTTCGAGGCATTGGAGCCGTGGGGGCTTCGCCACGTCGAGTTCGACCAGACCGGCCCGCCGCCGGCGGGCGTCCAGCTCGTCTGGCTGGAGGCTCCGTCGAACCCGATGCTGACCATGCCCGACTTCGAGGCCGCCGCCGCCCATCCCGCTCCGGTCCTCGTCGACTCGACCGTCGCCACGCCGGTCGGCCTGCGCCCGCTCGAGCACGGCGCCGACTACGTCCTGCACAGCGTCACGAAATACCTCGGCGGCCACGACGACGTCATGCTCGGCGCGGTCGTCTGCCGCGACCCGGCCGCAGCCGAGACCTTGCGCACGTTCCGCAGCCGCACCGGCATCTCGCCCGCCGCAGAGCCGGCCCGGCTCCTGCTCCGCAGCCTGCGGACGCTCGAGGTGCGGGTGCGCCGGCAGGTGGAGTCCGCAGCCGTGATCGCGGAGCGGCTCGCGGGCCATCCGAAGGTGGGAACGGTGCGCTACCCGGGGCTCGGAAGCCTGATCTCGTTCGATCTCGCCGACGCCGAGGCGGTGCGCCGCGTGGAGACCTCGACGCGACTCATCGTCAACGCCACCTCGCTCGGGAGCGTCACGAGCCTCATCGAAGGACGGTTCCGGTGGGAGGGCGACCGGATCCCGCGCGGCCTCGTACGGCTCAGCGTCGGGCTCGAAGACCCCGAGCAGATCTGGGCCGACCTCGCCCAGGCCCTCGACAACGTATAAGAGGGTCCTTTGCAACGGTGGGCCGAACGGCCTAGACAGGCCGTGTCCTAGGGCCTATCCTCAGTCGGCTCGGACAACATCGGAACGGGGGCAGCTGTGGCCGTCGCGCATGGACGCGGTGCGCGCCCGACGCCCGAGGGGCGGACGTCGGCGCAACCAGTGACCGGGAACGGAAACGGGGATCACGACGTAACTCGCGCGGAGCTGGAGGAGCTCCTCGCAGCGCTCGCCGCTGCGCGTGACGGCGACTTCGTCGCCCGCCTCCCCGCCAGGGGCACCGGCATCGGGGCGGAGCTGCGCCGGGCCTTCAACGAGGTTGCCGACCAGCGCAACACCGTCGTCAAGGAGATCTCCCGCGTCGGCCGCGCCATCGGCCGCGAGGGCCGCCTGACCGAGCGCGCGTCCCGGGCCGGCCTCGACGGCTCCTGGGCCGAGACGCTCGACGCGTTCAACACCGTCATCGAGGACCTCGCGCGACCGACGACCGAGGTCGCGCGCGTCATCGACGCCGTCGCCCAGGGCGACCTGTCCCAGAAGATGAACCTCAAGATCGAAGGCCGCCCCGTCAAGGGCGAGTTCCTCCGCATCGGCCGCACGGTGAACGCGATGGTCGAGCAGCTCTCGTCGTTCGCCGACGAGGTCACGCGCGTCGCCCGCGAGGTCGGCACCGACGGCAAGCTCGGCGGCCAGGCGAAGGTGCGCGGCGTCTCCGGCGTGTGGAAGGACCTCACCGACTCGGTGAACACGCTCGCGGCGAACCTCACCACCCAGGTCCGCAACATCGCCGACGTCACGACGGCGGTCGCGAAGGGCGACCTGTCGAAGAAGATCACCGTCGACGTCCGCGGCGAGGTCGCGGAGCTGAAGAACACCATCAACACGATGGTCGACCAGCTCTCGTCGTTCGCCGACGAGGTCACCCGCGTCGCGCGCGAGGTGGGTGAGGAAGGGAAGCTCGGCGGCCAGGCGCAGGTCACCGGCGTCAGCGGCACCTGGAAGGACCTGACCGAGTCGGTGAACGAGCTCGCGTCGAACCTCACCACGCAGGTGCGCAACATCGCCGCCGTCACGACTGCGGTCGCGAACGGCGACCTCTCGCGCAAGATCACGGTCGAGGTCAAGGGCGAGGTGCTCGAGGTGAAGGAGACCGTCAACACGATGGTCGACCAGCTGCGCGCGTTCTCCGCCGAGGTGACGCGCGTCGCCAAGGAGGTCGGCACCGAGGGCAAGCTCGGCGGCCAGGCGAACGTCGAAGGCGTCAGCGGCGTCTGGAAGGACCTCACCGACAACGTCAACACGCTCGCCGGCAACCTCACCGACCAGGTGCGCAACATCGCCGACGTCACGACCGCGGTCGCGAACGGCGACCTCTCCAAGAAGATCACCGTCGACGTCCGCGGCGAGGTCCTCCAGTTGAAGGACACGATCAACACGATGGTCGACCAGCTGCGCGCGTTCTCCGCCGAGGTGACACGCGTCGCCCGCGAGGTCGGCACCGAGGGCCGCCTCGGCGGCCAGGCGAACGTCGAAGGCGTCAGCGGCGTCTGGAAGGACCTCACCGACAACGTCAACACGCTCGCCGCGAACCTCACCACCCAGGTGCGCAACATCGCCCAGGTGACGACCGCAGTCGCGAACGGAGACCTGTCGAAGAAGATCACCGTCGACGTCCAGGGCGAGATCGCGGAGCTCAAGGACACCATCAACACGATGGTCGACCAGCTCTCGTCGTTCGCCGACGAGGTCACGCGCGTCGCGAAGGAGGTCGGCACCGAGGGCCGCCTCGGCGGCCAGGCGCAGGTCGAGGGCGTCAGCGGCACCTGGCGCCAGCTCACCGAGTCGGTGAACTTCATGGCCACCTCGCTGACCGAGCAGGTGCGCAACATCGCCGAGGTGACGACCGCAGTCGCGAACGGCGACCTGTCGAAGAAGGTGACGGTGGACGTGCGCGGCGAGGTGGCCGAGCTGAAGAACACGATCAACACGATGGTCGACCAGCTGTCGGCGTTCGCCGACGAGGTGACGCGCGTCGCCAAGGAGGTCGGCACCGACGGGCGCCTCGGCGGCCAGGCCGAGGTCGAGGACGTGAGCGGCACGTGGCGCGACCTGACCGAGTCGGTGAACGGCATGGCCCGCAACCTGACCGACCAGGTCCGCAACATCGCCGAGGTGGCGACCGCCGTCGCCCGCGGCGACCTGACGCAGAAGATCACCGTCGACGCACGCGGCGAGATCCTCGAGCTGAAGAACACCCTCAACACGATGGTCGACCAGCTGTCGACGTTCGCGGACGACGTGACGCGCGTGGCGCGCGAGGTCGGCACCGAGGGCCGCCTCGGCGGCCAGGCCGAAGTGGAAGGCGTGAGCGGCACGTGGCGCGGCCTCACCGAGAACGTCAACCAGATGGCCAACAACCTGACGAGTCAGGTGCGCAACATCGCCCAGGTCGCGACCGCCGTCGCACGCGGCGACCTGTCGCAGAAGATCACCGTCGAAGCACGCGGCGAGATCCTCGAGCTGAAGAACACGCTCAACACCATGGTCGACCAGCTCGGGTCGTTCGCCGACGAGGTCACGCGCGTGGCACGCGAAGTGGGCTCCGAGGGCCGGCTGGGGGGCCAGGCCCAGGTGGAGGGCGTGTCGGGCACGTGGCGCCAGCTCACCGAGTCGGTGAACTTCATGGCGACGTCGCTGACCGAACAGGTGCGGAACATCGCCGACGTGACGACGGCGGTCGCGAACGGAGACCTCTCGAAGAAGGTGACGGTCGACGTGCGGGGAGAGATCCTCGAGCTCAAGAACACGATCAACACGATGGTCGACCAGCTCTCGTCGTTCGCCGACGAGGTCACGCGCGTCGCGCGCGAGGTCGGAACCGAGGGCAAGCTCGGCGGCCAGGCGCAGGTGCGCGGCGTGTCGGGCACGTGGAAGGACCTCACCGACAACGTGAACACGCTCGCCGGGAACCTCACCGACCAGGTGCGCAACATCGCCGCGGTCACGACCGCGGTCGCGCAGGGCGACCTGACGCAGAAGATCACGGTCGACGCGCGCGGCGAGGTGTTGCAGCTCAAGGACACCGTCAACACGATGGTCGACCAGCTCTCCGCGTTCGGCGCCGAGGTCACCCGCGTCGCCAAGGAGGTCGGCACCGAGGGCGTGCTCGGCGGCCAGGCGAAGGTCGAAGGCGTCAGCGGCACGTGGCGCGACCTGACCGAGAACGTGAACCAGATGGCGGACAACCTGACGAACCAGGTGCGCAACATCGCCGACGTCACGACCGCGGTCGCGCAGGGCGACCTCTCGAAGAAGATCACCGTCGACGTCAAGGGCGAGGTCCTCGAGGTGAAGGAGACCGTCAACACGATGGTCGACCAGCTGCGTGCGTTCGCCGCCGAGGTCACGCGCGTCGCGCGCGAGGTCGGCACCGAGGGCAAGCTCGGCGGCCAGGCGTCCGTGGAAGGCGTCAGCGGCGTGTGGCGCGACCTGACCGACAACGTGAACTTCATGGCGTCGTCGCTGACCGAGCAGGTGCGCAACATCGCGCAGGTCACGACCGCGGTCGCGAACGGCGACCTGTCGAAGAAGATCACGGTGGACGTGAAAGGCGAGATCGCCCAGCTGAAGGACACGATCAACACGATGGTCGACCAGCTCTCGTCGTTCGCCGACGAGGTCACGCGCGTCGCCCGCGAGGTCGGCACCGAGGGCAAGCTCGGCGGCCAGGCGAACGTCAAGGGCGTAAGCGGCACGTGGAAGGACCTGACCGACTCGGTGAACACGCTCGCCGACAACCTCACGAGCCAGGTGCGCAACATCGCCGAGGTGACGACCGCAGTCGCGCAGGGCGACCTCTCCAAGAAGGTGACGGTCGACGTCCGCGGCGAGATCCTCCAGCTCAAGAACACGATCAACACGATGGTCGACCAGCTCTCGTCCTTCGCGGCCGAGCTGACGCGCGTCGCGCGCGAGGTCGGAACCGAGGGCATGCTCGGCGGCCAGGCGAACGTCGAGGGCGTCAGCGGCGTCTGGAAGGACCTGACGGACAACTTCAACCAGCTCGCGCTGTCGCTGACGACGCAGGTGCGCGCGATCGCGGACGTCTCCACCGCGGTCACCGAGGGCGACCTCACGCGGCAGGTCACGGTCGAAGCGAAGGGCGAGGTCGACGCGCTCAAGCAGAACGTCAACCAGATGATCGCGAACCTCCGCGCGACGACGGCCCGAAACGCCGACCAGGACTGGCTGAACTCGAACCTCGCGCGCTTCAGCGGCATGATGCAGGGCCAGCGCGACCTGCAGGCCGTCTCGCGCCTGATCATGTCCGAGCTGACGCCGCTCGTCGGCGCGGGCTACGGCGCGTTCTTCCTCATGGAGGATGCCGAGTCGCCGTACCTGCGGCTCATCTCCAGCTACGGGCTGAAGGAGCGCAAGACGGCGTCGAACCGCTTCGCGCTCGGCGAGGGGCTCGTCGGACAGGCGGCGCTCGAGAGGCAGTCGATCGTGCTCGCCGATCCGCCGGCCGACTACCTGAAGATCGCCTCCGGCCTCGGCGAGGCCACGCCGCGCGCCGTGATCGTCATGCCGGTCCTCTTCGAGGACCAGGTGATGGCCGTCGTCGAGCTCGCGTCGTTCGACCCGTTCACGGAAGTGCAGCGGACGTTCCTCGACCAGCTCGGCGAGACCATCGGGATCGTGCTCAACACCATCCAGGCGACGATGCGGACGGAAGAGCTGCTCCGCCAGTCGCAGGCGCTGACGCTGGAGCTGCAGGAGCGCTCCGAGGAGCTCCAGTCGCAGCAGGAGGAGCTCAAGCGCGCGAACACCGAGCTCGAGCAGCAGGCGCAGACGCTGAAGGCGTCGGAGGAGCTGCTGCAGTCGCAGCAGGAGGAGCTGCAGCAGACGAACGAGGAGCTGGAGGACAAGGCGCAGCTCCTGTCCGAGCAGAACCGCCGCATCGAGATCAAGAACCGCGAGATCGAGCTCGCGCGGACTGCGCTGCAGGAGCGCGCGGAGCAGCTCGCGCTCTCGTCCCGGTACAAGAGCGAGTTCCTCGCGAACATGAGCCACGAGCTGCGGACGCCGCTGAACTCGCTGCTCATCCTCGCGCGGCTGCTCGTCGAGAACACCGACCGGAACCTGACGTCGAAGCAGATCGAGTTCGCGCAGACGATCCATCACGCCGGGTCGGACTTGCTCCAGCTGATCAACGACATCCTCGACCTGTCGAAGGTCGAGGCCGGGAAGATGGAGGTGCACGTCGCCCCGGTGGCCTTCAGCGACGTTCGCGACTATGTCGAGCGGACATTCGGCCCCCTCACCGCCGACAAGAGCCTGGGGCTCGACGTCGAGGTCGGTCCCGACCTGCCGGAGACGATGGTCACGGACGAGGTGCGCCTGCAGCAGGTGCTCAAGAACCTGCTCTCGAACGCAGTCAAGTTCACCGAGTCCGGCGGCGTGGTCATGCGCATCGAGCGGGCCGCCGAGGAGGTGCAGTTCGCAACGCCCGAGCTCGCAGATGCGGCGGACGTCGTGTCGTTCTCCGTGACGGACACGGGCATCGGCATTCCCGACGACAAGCTGCACGTCATCTTCGAGGCGTTCCAGCAGGCGGACGGCACCACCTCGCGCCGGTACGGCGGCACCGGGCTCGGCCTGTCCATCAGCCGCGAGATCGCGCGGCTGCTGGGCGGCGAGATCCGCGTCCGCTCCGTCGCCGGCCGCGGCAGCACGTTCACCCTGTACCTGCCGGCCGTCTACACGGTTCCGCTGCGCACCGGCGCGCTCGAGGCCAACCTCGACCGGCTCGTCGGCGAGGGGCGCGGGCTGCTCGACGAGACGGCGGCGCTGCTCGCGATCGGCGGGGCACCCGAGCTCGACCCGGCGCTTCTCCTCCCCGGCGACGTGGAGGACGACCGCAACGACATCGAGGACGGCGACCGCGTCGTGCTCGTCGTCGAGGAAGACGGCGACGTCGCGCGCACGATGCTCGAAGCCGCCCGCGAGCGCGGCTTCAAGGGCGTCGTCGCCCGGCGCGGCGACGCGGGACTCGCGCTCGCGCACGACCTGCGACCGTCGGCGATCGTCCTCGACACGGCGCTACCGGCGATGGACGGCTGGGCCGTCCTCGACGAGCTGAAGCACAGCCCGGCGACGAGACACATCCCCGTGCACATCGTGTCCGCGAACGACGGCAAAACGGACGCACTCCGTGCGGGCGCGATCGCCGTGCTCGAAAAGCCGCTCGTAGCGGCGCGCTTCTCCGAGACGTTCGACCGGATGGCACGCTTCATCGACCGGGAGGTGAAGAGCCTTCTCGTCGTGGAGGACGACGCCGACCAGCGCGCCTCCATCGTCGAGCTGATCGGGGCCGACGACGTCGAGATCACGGCCGTCGCCTCCTGCGCGGAGGCGAAGCATGCGCTCGCCGACCAGGACTTCGACTGCATGGTGCTCGACCTCCGCCTCGGGGATGGGAGCGGCTTCGAGCTGCTGGAGCAGATCAACGGCGACGAGCGCCTGGGGACGCTTCCCGTGATCGTCTACACGGGCGTCGAGCTCACAGAGACCGAGGAGACGCAGCTGCGCGACTACGCCGAGGCGATCGTCGTCAAGGACGCCCGCTCGCCGGAACGGCTGCTCGACGAGACGTCGCTGTTCCTGCACCGCGTCGAGTCGCGACTGCCGCGCACGAAGCGCCGCATGCTCGAACAGGCGCACACGGCCGAGAGCGTCTTCCGCGGCAAGAAGGTGCTGATCGTCGACGACGACGTTCGCAACGTCTTCGCGCTGACGTCGGCGTTGGAGGCGAACGGCATGGACGTCGTCTTTGCCGAGAACGGGAGAACCGGCATCGAGACGCTCCGGGAGAACCCGGACGTCGACCTCGTGCTGATGGACATCATGATGCCGGAGCTCGACGGCTACGAGGCGATGCGCGCAATCCGGGAGATGCCCGAGTTCGAGCAGCTCCCGATCATCTCCCTCACGGCGAAGGCGATGAAGGGCGACCGCGACCGGTCGATCGAGTCGGGCGCGTCCGACTACATCACGAAGCCGGTCGACACCGATCAGCTCCTCTCGTTGATGCGCGTGTGGTTGTATCGGTAGACCAGGCAGAGGAGATCGAGCTCGAGCTCCTGCTCGAGGCGGTCCACCGCCGGTACGGGTTCGACTTCCGGAACTACGCCGCCGCGCCTCTCCGCCGCCGGCTGCTGCGCCGCGCCCTGGCCGAGGACGCCGAGTCGCTCTCCGAGCTGCAGGGACTGCTGCTCCGTGATCCGGCGTGCATGGAGCGGCTGCTGCTCGACCTCTCCATCAACGTCACCTCCATGTTCCGCGACCCCGCGTTCTTCTCGGCACTCCGCCGCGAGGTCGTCCCGTACCTTCGTGACCAGCCGTTCACCCGCATCTGGTGCGCCGGCTGCTCCACCGGCGAGGAGGTCTATTCCCTCGCGATCCTGCTGCACGAGGAAGGCCTGTACGAGCAGAGCCGGATCTACGCGACCGACCTCAACGAGTACGCGCTCGAGGCTGCGAGGACCGGCATCGTGCCGCTCGAGCGCATGCAGCAGTACACGGAGAACTACATCCGCAGCGGCGGCACCCGCGACTTCTCGGAGTACTACGTCGCCGCCTACGACGCCGCGCGATTCACCGGCGACCTGTTGGGGAACGTCGTCTTCGCCCAGCACAACCTCGCCACCGACCGGGCCTTCAGCGACTTCCAGCTCGTCATCTGCCGCAACGTGCTCATCTACTTCGACACGCCGCTGCAAGACCGCGTGATCGACCTCTTCTGCGAGAGCCTGGACGCTCCCGGCATCCTCGGGCTCGGCCGCCGGGAGACCGTCGCGTTCTCGTCGAGCGCAGACCGCTTCGCGCCGCTGGCCGCGGACGAGCGCATCTTCCGGAAGACGGCATGAACGAGAAGGCTGCCATCCTCCTCGTCGACGACCGCGAGGAGAACCTGCTCGCCCTCGAGGCCGTCCTCGCGCCGCTCGGCCATCACCTCGTGCGCGCCGACTCGGGCGTCGCTTCGCTCCGCGAGCTGCTCCGCCACGATTTCGCCTGCATCCTCCTCGACGTCGACATGCCGGAGATCGACGGCTTCGAGACGGCGAAGCTCATCAAGCAGCGCGCCCGCTCGCGGCACATCCCGATCGTGTTCGTCACAGCGCTGCCGGAGGACGACCGCCAGATCTTCCACGGCTACGCCGTCGGCGCGGTCGACTACATCTTCAAGCCGATCGATCCCGGCATCCTGCGCTCCAAGGTCGGCGTCTTCGTCGACCTCTGGGACAAGAACCGGCTGCTGCGCGAGCAGGAGCTGCTCGCGCTCGAGCGCGCCAACGAGACCCGCTACGGCCAGCTCGCGGACGCGATGCCGCAGATCGTGTGGCGCGCCGACGTGGACGGAAACGCGACGTACTTCAACGAACGCTGGTTCGCGTACACCGGCATGACGCCCGCGGAGGCAGCCGCGTCGCCCTGGAGCGTCGTCGTCCACGTCGAAGACCTCCCCGGTTGGCTCTCGAAGCTCGGCTCGGCCGGCGTATTCGAGCACGAAGTGCGTCTGCGCGCCGTGGACGGAACGCATCGCTGGCACCTCGCACGGACTGCGCCGATCCGCGACGAGACGGGCCGCGTCGAGTCGTGGGTCGGGACGGCGACCGACATCGACGACCGCAAGCGGGCCGAGGAGCAGTGGAGCTTCCTGCTCGAGGCGGGCGACACGCTCGCCACGTCGCTCGACTACCGCGAGACGCTCTCGCAGGTGGCGCGCCTCGCCGTCGGGAAGGTCAGCGACTGGTGCACGGTGCACATCGTCGAGCCGGACGGTGCCGTCGCGGAGGTCGCGATCGCACATCGCGACCCGGCGCAGATCGCATTTGCCCGCGAGCTCCAGGAACGGTATCCCCCGAACCCGGACTCGCCAACGGGCCCGGCGGCAGTGATCCGAACGGGCGAGGCGGAGCTCATCCCCGAGATCACGACTCCGATGCTCGAACAGGCCGCCATCGACGAGCTGCACCTCGACCTCCTGCGACAGCTCGAGTTCTGCTCGTACATGTGCGTGCCGTTGCCGGGCCACGACCACGCCCTCGGGGCGATCACGTTCGTGTCCAGCCGCCCCGGCCGTTCGTACGGCGTCGACGACCTGCGCCTCGCCGAAGAGCTCGCCCGCCGTGCATCCGCCGCGATCGAGAACGCCCGCCTCTACCGTCAGGCGGAAGAGCGCGCAGAGGCGGCGCGGGCGCTCGCCACGATCGGCGACGGCGTGCTCCTGCTCGACCGCAGCGGGCGCGTGCGCCTGTGGAACGCCGCGGCTCAGCGCATCACCGGACTGCGCGAGGAGGACGTGCTCGGCCGCGAGGTGACGACTGCCGTTCCCGGCTGGCAGGAGGTGGCCGCCCGCGTCCCGGTGGCGGAAGCAGGCGAAGCGCCGTCGGTCGAGAGCGTCCCGCTCGACCTCGGCGAACGGGAGGTCTGGCTCTCGCTCACGGCGGTCGGCTTCGAGGACGGCCTCGTCTACGCATTCCGCGACCTGACGGAGGAACGCCGGCTGGAGACGATGCGCCAGGATCTCGTCGCAACCGTCTCGCACGAGCTGCGCACGCCGCTCGCCGCACTCTACGGCGCCGCGCTGACGCTGCGCCGCGATGACGTCAGTCTCGAGGACGCGATGCGCGACACGCTGCTCCGCGTCATCGCGGAGGAATCCGCCCGGCTGGGTGAGATCGTCAACGACCTGCTGCTCGCGAGCCAGCTCGACTCGGGCAAGCTGCACGTGCAGATCGAGCCGTGCGACCCGCTCGAGATCGTGCGCTCCGAGGTGGAGGCGGCCCGCGCACACGCGCCCGAGACGGTCGAGCTGGAGCTGGACTCGCCCGAGCGGCTGCCCGTCGTCTCCGCCGACCCGAGCCAGCTCCGGCAGGTGGTCGCGAACCTCATCGACAACGCGATCAAGTACTCGCCCGAGGGCGGCCCGGTGACAGTGTCGCTGAGCCCGGACAGCGGCGCCGTCCGCCTCGCGGTGTCCGACTCCGGGATCGGCATCCCGCCCGACGAGCGGCGGCGGATCTTCGAGAAGTTCTACCGGCTCGACCCGGAGATGACCGGCGGCATCGGGGGAACGGGCCTCGGCCTGTACATCTGCCGTGAGCTCGTCCGCCGCATCGACGGCCGCATCTGGGTGGAGGAGAACGGCGGCCGTGGGTCGACGTTCGTCGTCGAGATCCCGCGCGAGGCGGCGAAGCCGGCCGGGAACGGGCATGCAGCGACTGCCCCGGTCCTCGGCTAGCCTGTCGGCGCTCTTGGGGTTGGAGCACCCTTACCGGGTCCTCGTCGCCGAGGACGACGAGGCATTTCTCGACGCGCTCGAGGCAGTCCTCCATGCGGACGGCGCCTTCGCGGTCGTGGGCCGCGCGCGCAACGGGCAGGAGGCGGTCGCGCTCGCCGAGGAGCTCCAGCCCGACCTCGTGGTGATGGACATCGAGATGCCCGTCCTCGACGGCGTCGACGCGACGCGCATCCTGCAGACGCGCATGCCCGGCCTGCCGGTGCTCGCGATCAGCGGCCACGACTACGAGGAGCGCGTGCTCGACATCCGCGCGGCCGGCGCGGCCGACTACGTGCGCAAGGCAAGACTCGAGGACGAGCTGCCTGTGGTCGCGGCGGCGCTCGTGACGCGTCAGCGTTCGAGGGCGTAGCGCAGGAAGAGATGGGCGCCGTGGCGGCGCACGCCTGCGAGCGTCGCAGCGACGCGCATGCCGGGCAGGAGCTCAACGCCTTCGACGAGCGGGAGCCCGCGGCCGGCAAACAGGGGTGACACGGTGAGGAAGAGCTCGTCCACGAGGCCTTCGGCGAGCACGGATCCGAAGAGCGTCGGGCCTCCCTCGCACAGGATGCGCCGGCAGCCGCGCTCGCGCAGCTCGGCGATCGCCTCGACGACGTCGGCGCGCACGTGCAGCCGCTCGCCGAGCGCGGCCGACTCGATCTCGCGCCTGCGCGTGAGCACGACGACGTCGGGCTCCTCTCGCAGTCCAAGCTCTTTTCGCAGTCCCGCGAGCTCTGCCGCCGCGGGCGGAAACGCGGCTTCCGCGGTCCAGCGGTTCTTCGGCGACGCGAGCAGGGTGTGCGACCCGACGACGATCGCGTCGGCGCAGGCACGCAGGAGCGCCATCACGAACAGGTCGGCGTCGCTCGCGTCGGCGATCACGCGGTTCGACGCCGGGATCCCGGGGAGCGCGACGACGCCGTCGATCGTCTCCACGAAGTTCGCGTACAGGCAGTCCTCCGGGAAGCCGAGCGTCCCCGGATAGAGCGCACCGAGCTCCTGCGGGAGCGAGAACGCGGGCAGCCCCGCGGGCTCGTACAGGAGCTCGAGCGGCTCCACTAGCTCTTGATCTGCAGCAAGAACTCGCGGCGGAGGTCGACATCCTCCTCGAAGAGGCCGCGCCAGAACGTCGTCGCGGTCCTCGACCCGTCCTCGGCCACGCCGCGCATCTGCGTGCACAGGTGCGCCGCCTCGAGATGCACGGCCACGCCGCGCGGCTCGACGAGCTCGACGAGCGCGTCCGCGATCTGCTCCCCCATGCGCTCCTGCACGGTGAAGCGGCGCGCATAGAGACGCACGATCCGCGTCAGCTTCGAGATTCCGATGATCTCGCTGCCCGCGACGTACGCCACATGCGCGGAGCCGTGAAAGGGAAGCGCGTGATGCTCGCACAGTGCGTGGAACGAGATCGGCCCTTCGAGGATGAGACCCGCGTGCGAGCCGGTGTGCTCGGCGGGGAAAGCAGTCAGCAGCTTCGGGTCGCCGTCGTATCCCGCGGTCGCGTCGTAGAGCGCCCGCAGGAAGCGGGTCGGCGTCTCACGCGTGCCGGGCGTGTCCAGGTCCATGCCGAAGGCGGCGAGGATCTCGCCGGCGTGCCGCTCGAGACGCTCCCAGTCGGCGTCGCTGATGAGGCGGGCGGTCTGTTCGTCTCGTCCGTGCCAGGGCAGGACGACGGCGGGCTCGTTCTTCACGTTGTGCGTCTCCTCGATTGGTTGGCGACGAATGCGATGACGACGGTGGTGCAGAACAAGAGAACGACGAGATAGGCGCGCGGATGCCCGAGGGCCAGGCAGACGCCGAGCGCGGCGAGCTGCGTCGAGAGGCCGAAGTTGGCGACGACGCCGACGGTGGCGCGCGCGGGGCGGCGGCGCACCAGCGCCTCCGCGAGCCGGTCCTGCGGCGCGTAGACGATCCCGTAGATCCGCGCGACGAGCGATCCGTCGGACGCGCCTGCGGCTGCTCCGCGATAGAGGCGCTCGAGGTTGAAGTTGATCGAGAGCACGCTGGTGAGGGCGGCGAACCCGGCGAGGGCGAGCCACGGGCCGATCCAGAGGCCCAGCGCGGCGAAGACGGCGGCGTCGACGAGCAGGTCCGACTCGGAATCGAGATAGCGGCCGAAGGCGGTGATGCGGCCGGAGAGCCGCGCGAGCTGGCCGTCGGCGTTGTCGAGGACGGTCTTCAGCTGCAGGAGCAGCGCCGCGGCGAGGAATCCGTGGCGACCGATCTCGACCGCGGCCGCGAGGCCGGTGGCGGTGCCGGCGAGCACGACGGCGGGAGGCGACACACGCAGCGGCAGCAGCGCCCTGGCCACCACGTGCGCGACGGGCCGGAAGACGAGCTCGCAGAGCAGTTCGAACCCCGCGCGGGGCTTCCGGTCCGGCATAGTCAGGCGCATGAGCGTTCCGGAGGGATGGCGCGAGGAGGACGACGCGCTCGTGCGCGAATTCGAGCTCGAGAGCTTTCCGGCGGCGATCGCGTTCGTCTCGTGCGTCGCGGAGCTCGCGGAGCGGGAGAACCACCATCCCGACATCGACATCCGGTACAAGCGCGTGCTCGTCCGCTGGTCGACGCACTCGGAAGGCGGCGTCACCGAGCGCGACCGCGAGATGGCGGCGCGCACCTCAGCCTGCGAGCCCACGTAGCGTCTCCTCGTCGACGGGCTTCGCCGCGCGAATGAGCTCGCGCGCCGGGTCGACCTTGTCCCAGACGTTCCAGAGGAGGAAGCCGCGCGGAAGCGAGTCGCCGTCGACGTACGCGACGATGCCCTTCTTGTTCGGCTCGAGCCACAGCTGCACGGTGTCCTGGCGCGAGTCGAGGTCGCCGACGGCCTCGTAGCCGAGATCGAAGAGGTCGGAGTAGAAGAACGGGAGGTGCTCGTAGCGCTCGTTCGCGCCGGCGGCGTTCGCGCCGACGAGCCGCCCGTGCGTGTTGGCGTGATCCTCGTGCTCGACGCGGCCGCTGCGTCCGAGCGCCGGCATCGGGAAGCGCGCGACGTCGCCGGCGGCGAAGACGTCCTCGTGCCCTTCGACGCAGCCGTACACGTCGACGACGATGCCGTCGTCCACCGGGAGGCCCGCACTCTCGGCGAGCTCGGTGCGCGGAACGATGCCAAGCCCTGCGATGACGGCGTCGAAGCCCTCGGCCGACTCGAACGTGGTGCCCGGCCGGAGCTCCACGCCCTGCTCGCGGTAGTAGTCGGCGACGAAGCGCGCGAGCGCCGGCGGGAACGTCCGCCACCCGAGTCCCTCCTCCGGGAAGACCATCGTCACGTCGCGACCCTGCGAGCGCAGCGCGGCGGCGATCTCCGAGCCGATGAAGCCCCCGCCGACGACGAGGAAGCGCGCACCCTCGTCGCTGAGGGCGCGCACGCGGCGGTAGTCCTCGAGCGTGCGGTAGTACACGACGTCGCCGTCGTCGCCGCCGAGCCGGCGCGGTGTGCCGCCCGTGGCCAGGATGAGCCGCTCGTACGCGTACTCGTCGCCGGTGTCGTCGACCGCCGTGTGCGCTGCCGGGTCGATGGAGACGATACGGCGGCCGAGGACGAGCTCAGCGCCGTGCTCGGCGACGTTGCGCCAGATCTTCGACTCGTCGCCGCCCTTCCACAGGCCCTTGGTCAGGGGCGGCCGCTTGTACGGCGGGACCGTCTCCTCGCCGACAAGGCCGATCGACCCCTCCGGGTCGACGTCGTGGATTCCGGCGCAGACGGCGTCGCCGGTCATGCCGCCGCCGACGACGAGATAGCGGTAGGAACGCATCATTACCTCCGGGGTTCGATCAGGACCCGCACATGGCAGGACGAGTTGGGGTCGAGGCAGCCCTCGATGGTGCAGGTGGCGTGCTCGCCGATGAGGCCGCTCCACATGCCCTCGTCCATCGCCGCCAGGCCGGGCTGCCCGGCAACGAAGGGGCGAAGGGGGCACGTCGGCGTGACGATCATGCCGTCGTCGAGCGCGGCCTGGAAGCCGAGCCTGCGCAGCCCGGCGCAGACCTCGTCGAGGGAGGAGCCGGGGCGCAGCCCGGCGGCCTCCGCGAGCCGGCGCCCGAAGGCGACACCCACCTCCCGGAGGTCGGAACGTCCCTCGGCGAGCAGGCCGACGAGATCCTCGTAGCGGTGGGCGGGGTACTCGATCGTCGCGAGCTCGGGCGCGGCGCGGTACTTCTTCGCCGGCCGGCCGGCGCCCGGCCCCCCTCGCCCGCGGGAGAAGGAGGCCTCGAGGAGGCCTGCGCCGGCGAGGCGCTCGAGCCGGCTGCGGGCGACGTTGCGGTGGATGCCGTCGTGCTCGGCGAGCTCGTCCGCGGTGACGGCTTCCTCCGAGCCGCGCACGAAGGCGAGGGCGGAGCGGAGGCCGGGGTCACCGACGGCGGCGAGGCGATCCATGATTTAGACTTTCTATCAGTTTTTAGAAAGTCGTGGGCGCGAGAAGGAGCCGGAGGAGGGACTCGAACCCACAGCCTTCGCATTACAAATGCGCTGCTCCACCAATTGAGCTACTCCGGCAGACGTCTCATCGTAGGCCACCTTCCGGTTGTCGGAATCGGACACGGCCCAGCCGAGGCGTATGCAACGGTGGCAACGTGGAGCGTCCGAAGAACATCGGAGACGTCTCGACACTCGCAATCACGCTCGTGCTCCGGGCGCTCGGATACGGCCTCTACATCCCGTACGGGGAGAACACGCGCTGTGACCTCATGCTCGAACGCGATGGATTCGTGGATGGTGTGCAGTGCAAGACGGGCCGCCTTCGAAAGGGCGCGATCATCTTCAACGTCTGCAGCTCGTACGCGCACCACCGAAGCGCACGCGTTCTGAAGCGGACGTATCACGGGGAGATCGACCTCTTCGCCGTCTACTGTCCCGAAACCGCCGGCGTGTACCTAATTCCCATCGGACACTTGCCCGCCCGAAGTCACGGGATCCTGCGCGTTGACCCGCCGAAGAACAACCAGGTCGACCGCATCCGGTTCGCCGCCGACTACGAGGTCGGCCGCGTCGCTATAGAAGGACTTCGCGGGTCTTCTGGTGCGTGACGATCTTGCGCTTCACGCGCTGGAGGGCGTTGTCGATCGTCTTCGTGTCGCACTCGAGCTTCTCCGCCATGTCCTCGTACGAGGAGCCCTCGAGGTAGAGGCGCAGCGCGTCGGCCTCGAGCGAGGACAGCCCCGAGCCGAGCGTGAAGACGAGGCTCTGCAGCTCCTCGGTCGAGATGACCATGACCGACGGCTCGTGGACGCCAGGTCCCGGCAGCGCGTCGCCGAGCGTGCACTCGCCGTCGCCCTCCTGGCCGGCGGGCGTGTGGCTGAACGAGACGTAGGTGTTCAGCGGGGCGTGCTTGAAGCGGGTGGCGGTCTTGATGGCGGTGATGATCTGACGGGTGACGCAGAGCTCGGCGAAGCTCCGGAACGACGTCTCCTTGTCGGTGCGGAAATCCCGGACCGCCTTGTACAGGCCGATCAGGCCCTCCTGGATGAGGTCGTCCGAGTCCCCGCCCGCGAGGAAGTAGGAGCTCGCCTTCAGCCGCACGAAGCCGGTGTAGCGGCGAATGAGGGCGTCCATCGCCACGCTGTCCCCGTTGCGGGCGCGGAGGACGATCTGGAGATCCTCCAGCTCGCGTTGAGCCTTCTGTGGCGAGTACGCGCGTGCGGTGCTGCGAGTGGCCACGGGCATCTCCCGGTTCGAGGGCAGGGCAAACTCTCACCCTTAACTTGAGGAAGAACATAGCAAGCGGTCCAAATTCTTACAAGTCCATTTGCGATGGACCCAACATGATACGAACAGGTGTTCGGTCGGTCAGACGCGGCCGAGGATGCCGTCGAGCGGCTGCGGCGCCCGATGGAGGTCGAGCGCCTCGACGAGCAGGGCCGCGTAGCGGATCTTCCGGCGGGCGCCGCTGCCCATGAAGCGCCGCAGCTGGTCCTCGACCGGACGGCCGCGCCAGACCGCCTGCTTCTGCAGCGTGCGGAAGGAGCCGAGGTCGCCGTTCGCCTCGAGAATCGCCTCGACCGCATCGGTGCCGAGGGCGCGGATCAGCTCGTCCTCGAGATCCGCGACGCACACGTGGACCAGGGCCGCTTCCAGGCCGGCACGCTCGAACGCGCGCCGGAATTCCTGCTCCTCCCCCGCGTCGCACAGGCCCGCGACCGTGAGGCTCGCGCCCATGAGGTCGTCGAGGACGCGGCCGATGGCCTGCGCGCCGCCGATGGCGACGACCGAGACACCCTCGCCGGCAAGGTCGCGACCGCGTCGCCGTGCAAGCGTCTCGAGCGCGACCCGGTCGCTGGCGCCCTCGACGAGGACGACCGCACTCACTTGCCGCGGCGCAGCCGCTCGAGCGCGGCGAGCGTGGCCGGATCGAGCCGGTCGCGCATGTCGCCGCGCGTGCGATCGGCATGCTCTGGGGCGACGAGCTCGGCGAGGAACGTGCTGGAGAAGAGCTTGCGCACCTCGGCGCCGGACGTGCCGCGCACGGCCTCATCAGAGGAGACGACTGCCACCTGCTCCCTCCCCCGGCGCTCGGCCGCGAGCCGCTCGATGAGCGTGTCGGCGTCCTCGGCCCAGCGCACCTCGAGCGGGCCATGTTGTGCGTCGGGGCCATGCCCGTCGAACACGAGCACGCCGCGCGCACCCTTGGCGGCGACCCAGCTGGCGAGCAGGTCGCGCAGCTCCTCCGGCGAGCGGAACTCGCCCGCGTGCAGGAGGTTGAAGCCGTCGAAGAGGTAGAGCGTCGGCTCAGCCATCGCGCTGCCTCCGCGCCTCGTACAGGAGGACGGCGGCGGCGACGCTCACATTCAGCGACTCGACGCGGCCGAGCTGCGGGATCGAGACCTCGAGGTCGCACATCCGCCGCACGAGCGGGCGCAGGCCCTTCCCCTCTGCGCCGAAGACGAAGGCGAGCCCGCCGGAGAGGTCGGCCTGCCACATCGGCGTTCCCGACTCGCCGGCGGCGCCTGCGACCCATAGGTCACCGCCCTTGATGTCCGCGAGGTAGCGCGCAAGGTTCGTCACCACGGCGACCGGCAGGTGCTCGACCGCCCCCGCCGAGGCGCGGCACACCGCTGCCGTCACGCGGGCCGACCCGTGCGCGGGCACGACGACGCCGGTCGCGCCCGCGCCCTCCGCGCTCCGGCAGACGGCGCCGAGGTTGCGCGGATCGCTGACCTGGTCGAGGCACGCGAGCAGCGGGCGCTCGCGTCCGGCGAGCTCGTACGCGTCCGCGTACTTGTACGGCTCGCACCACGCGAGCACGCCCTGGTGGTCGCGCGTCCCGGCCTCTTCGGAGATGTCGCGGTCGAGCTTCGTCTGGACGCGCGGACGATCGAGCTCGCGCAGCCACGGCTCGGACTTCACCGCACGCTCCGTCGCCCACAGCTCCAGCACCTCGCGCGTCCCGCGGATGGCCTCGCGGACGGGCCGCCGGCCGTAGACCTGCTCGCGGCTCATCGGGGTACGAGCTGGAAGCCGTCCGCGACGTCACGAACGATCCAGCCGGCATCGGCGATCTCGTCGCGGAGCCGGTCGGCCTCGGCGAAGTCCTTCGCCGCCCGCGCCGCAAACCGCCGCTCGGCGAGCTCGACGAGCTCCTCCGGCGCCTGCTTCGATTCGGCGAGCGATGCGAGCCCGAAGATCCCGAGCGCGCGCCGGAGCAGCTCGTGGTCGCGCCAGCCGTGCAGTAGCGCGAGCGCCTCCGGCGTGTTGAAGTCGTCCTCGAGGGCCGTCTCGAGCGCCGCCCAGTCGCCGACCGGCTCGCTCGGCGAGCGAAACACGTTGCGAAAGCCTTCGACCTGCGCCGCAGCCTGCGCCATGGTCGTCTCGGAGAAGTCGAGCGGCTTCCGCCAGTGGCCGGTCATGAAGAAGAGCAGGAGCGTCTCGCGCCCGTACTCGTCGAGCGCGTCGCGGATCGTCGTCGTGTTCCCGAGTGACTTCGACATCTTCTCGCCCGTGAAGCGAAGGATCCCGTTGTGCATCCAGATGCGCGCGAACTCGTGGCCGAGCGCGCGCGACTGCGCCAGCTCGTTCTCGTGATGCGGGAAGACGAGGTCGAGCCCGCCTCCGTGGATCTCGAACACCGGGCCGAACGCTTCCTCCGCCATCACCGAGCATTCGATGTGCCAGCCCGGCCGCCCGCGCCCCCAGGGCGAGTCCCACGACGTGTCCTCGCCGGGCTTCGTCGTCTTCCAGAGCGCGAAGTCCTGCGGCGCCTCCTTCAGCGTGCTCGGCTCCTCCTCGACCATCTGGTCGACGCGCTGCCGCGAGAGCCGCCCGTACTCCGGGTCGCGCGCAACACGAAAGTAGACGTCGCCCTGCACCTCATAGGCGAAGCCACGCTCGACCAACTGCTCGATGAACGCGACGATCTGCGGGATCGTCTCCGTCGCCCGCGGCAGCAGGTCCGGCATGCCGAGCCCGAGATCGCCGGTGTCCTCGAGGTACCACGCCGTCGCACGCGCCGCGAGCTCGGCGCTCTTGCCCGGCGCCGCGTCGTAGATCTTGTCGTTGACGTCGGTGATGTTGTGGACGAGCGTCACGTCGTAGCCGCGGTCGCGCAGCCATGCGCGCAGCCACATCGGCAGCACGAACGGGATCGCATTGCCGACGTGCGCCCGCGCGTACACGGTCGGCCCGCAGAAGTACATCCGGATCGGCCCGGGCGGCGGCGGCAGCTCCTCGAGCCGCCGCGTGAGCGTGTTGTAGAGGCGCACCTCCTTAGCCTACGGACCGGCGGAGCAGCTCGTCCCGCGGCAGCGCGGCGATCACGGCGGCCAGCTCGGGGCCGCGCTCGCGCCCGGTGAGGACGAGCCGGAGGGACTTCAGATCGCCCCCGACGGCCTTCAGCTCGCGCACGATCGCGCGCGGCTCGAGGCCTGCCTCGACGAGCTCGCGGAAGCGCTCCAGCGTCTCGGCCGCGTCCACGTCGACGTGCTCCGGCTCGAGCACGATCTGCGCGTACTCCCTCGCCTCGGCGAGGTCGCGCGCGCCGCGGAGGACGGGCGCGAGCGACGCGTCGACGCCGACGCGGGCGGCCAGGTCGTCGTCGGAGAGCGCCGCCAGTGCATCGACCGAGAGACGCCGCAGCCGCGCCTGGTCGAGGTGCACGTCGTGCTTCGGCAGCCCCAGCTCCTCGAGGTATGCGCGCACCGCCTCGGCGGGGATGCCGGCAGCGCGCAGGTCGGCGACGGTCGCCGCCCCGTGCCGCTTGGAGAGCTTCGTCCCGTCCTCGCCGAGCAGCAACCCGTGATGGATGAACTCGGGCGGGTCGCCGCCGAGCGCGCGGATCAGCTCCGTCTGCAGCTCGGCGTTCGCGCGGTGGTCGCTGCCGCGGATGACGTGCGTGATCTCGAAGTCGACGTCATCCACTGCGCTCGCGAGCTGATAGGTCGGCGTCCCGTCGGGGCGCAACAGCGTCGTGCGGCCGAAGCGCAGCGCACCCTCGGCGTCAGGCTCCCCGATCTGGTGCGCAGCTTCGCGATGACGCACGAAGCGGCTGCTCTGGTGGACCGGCCCCTCGTCCCAGCGCACGCCGAGCCACTCGAGGTCGGCCGCGATCTCGTGCGCGCCGCCCTCGAGGTTGCGCGCCTGGTCGGTGTCGTCGATCCGCAGGAGCAGCGTGCCGCCGTGCTCGTCGGCGTACCGGCGGTTCGCGACCGCGCTGAGGGCGTTCCCGAGGTGAAGGGAGCCCGTCGGGCTGGGAGCGAAGCGCACGCGCACCATGGCGCGAGTCTAGGCCGCGTGGAAGAATCGAGACGATGAGCGTGGCGACCGAGCGCGAGCGGATGACGTGGGACGACCTCGGCACCGGCGCCCGCGAGCTCGCCGCTCAGGTCGTCGCCGACGGCTTCGAGCCCGGCTTCATCCTCGGCATCGCCCGCGGCGGCCTCCTGACCGCGGGAGCGTTGTCGTACGCCCTCGAGGTCAAGAACACGTTCACGATCAACGTCGAGTTCTACACCGGCGTGGACGAGCGGCTCCCGGTGCCGATGCTGCTCCCACCGATTCCGGACCCGGTCGACCTGCACGACCAGCGCGTGCTCATCGCCGACGACGTCGCCGACACCGGTCAGACGCTCGCCCTCGTCAAGGAGTTCCTCGCCGACAAGGTTCGCGAGTCGCGCGTCGCCGTCCTGTACGAGAAGCCGCGGTCGATCGTCAGCTGCGAGTACGTGTGGCGGCGAACGGACCGCTGGATCGACTTTCCCTGGAGCGCGCCGCCGCTGAGCTAGACCGGAGGCTCGGGGTCGTACTGGATGTAGCGCCGCACCTCGGCGGCGCGCTCGCGCGAGTGCAGCCGCGCGACGAGGTGGAGCGCCATGTCGATCCCGGCGGAGACGCCGGCGGAGGTGATCACGTCGCCGTGGTCGACCCAGCGCGCGTCGGCGTCGACCTCCGCTCCGAGCTCGGCGAGCCGCCCGAGCGAGCCCCAGTGCGTCGTCGCGCGGCGACCTGCGAGGAGGCCCGCGTCTGCGTACACGAGCGCTCCGGTGCACACGCTCGCCATCACCTCCGCGCGCTCCGCGAGCGAACGGACGCGCATGCGCACCTCCTCGTCCCCGAGCATCGGACGCGTGCCGCGACCGCCCGGCCAGACGACGACGTCCGCCTCGGGCGCCGTCTCCCACGTGTGGTCGGCGAGGACGCGCAGGCCCTTCGCGCACACCACCGGCTCCTTCGTCGACGCAACCGTGAAGACGCCGATCCCGTCGTCCGGCCAGCCGTCGCGCCAGGCGGCGAATACCTCCCACGGGCCGGCCCAGTCCAGCTCCTCGGCGCCGTCGAACAGGACGATCGCGATCTCCATCGACCAGTCATCATATGGAGGTGCTCGTCGCCCACCCGAGCCCGGCCCAGTTCCTGCACGTCGACGCAAAGCAGCGGACGGCCATCGTCACGTTGATCGCGGGCTACAACAGCGAGAACAACGGCTTCAACTTCGACGGCTACGGCCGCGGCGAGCTGATGGTCGCCGTCCCACGTGGGTGGCGCGTGCGCGTGACGTGCACGAACCGCGGCGCGCTGAATCACTCCTGCGCGGTCGTGCCCGGCCCGATGACCGTCACGCCGTCGTTCCGCGGCGCCGCCACGCCGATCCTCCCGCCGGGATCGACCACGAGGTTCTCATTCGTCGCGTCGCGCGCGGGCTCGTATCGGCTCGCGTGCCTCGTCCCAGGGCACGAGGAGGCGCGCATGTGGGACGTCCTCGAGGTGACGCGCAGCGGTAGCCCGCGCATCAGCGCGAGGGCTGGTCCCTAGAGGAGCGGGTCGAGCGCGGCCGCCACGAAGAGCAGCGCGAGGTAGAGCAACGAGTAGTGGAAGAGGCCGGCCGCTCCCTTTCGGCTCGGCGCACGGAGGAGCCGGACGCTGAGCGCGAGGAAGAGTCCTCCGAGCAGCACGGCCGCCACGAGATAGAGCACGCCGAACGTCCCTGTCGCGAAGGGCACGATCGTCGCAACGACGAGGACGATCGTGTAACCGACGATCCGCCGCAGCGTCACCGACTCGCCGCGGACAACGGGAAGCATCGGCACGGCTGCGCGCTCGTAGTGCTCGCGCAGGAGGAGCGCGAGCGCCCAGAAGTGCGGCGGCGTCCAGAGGCATACGATCGCGAACAGCCAGATGGCGGGCACGGCGATGCTGCCCGTCGCGGCCGCGTAGCCGACGAGCGGCGGCACGGCACCCGCGACGCCGCCGAGCACGATGTTCTCCGGCCCGCGCCGCTTGAGATAGCCGGTGTAGACGACGACGTAGAAGAGGTTGCCGACGAGCGCGAGCACCGCGGTGAGCAGGTTCGCCGTCGACGCCAGCAGCGTGAACGACGCAGCCGAGAGCGCGAGCCCGAACTCGAGCGCGCGCGGCGCGGTGAGCCGGCCGGACGCGACCGGACGTGCCGCCGTCCGCGGCCCCATGAGCTTGTCGATGTCGCGATCGAGCACGTGATTGAGCGCGGCCGCCCCGCCGCATGCAAGCCCGAGACCGACGAAGGTCGTCGCCATCAGCGCGACGGACGGGCGCCCGTGCGCACCCACGGCGGCGCCGCACAGGCCGGTGAGCAGCAGGAGCGTCATGATCCGCGGCTTCGTCAGCGTGACGTAGTCGCGCCACGCACCCGCGGCCACCGGCGTCCCGCGCCATGCGAGCACTGCGAGAACGGCCGCTGCGGCGAACGCTGGAATGGCCAGCGCGAGATGCGCGGCGCCGGAGACGGCGGCTGTCGCGAGGAGCAATGCTCCGGTGGCGACCGTCGGCGCGAGCAGGCGGCGGTGCGCGACGACGGCTGAAACGAGGAGCGCCGCGAGCGGCGGCCCGGCGAGCGCCGCGAGGACGCGGTGCACGGAGCCGGAGCCGCCGGTGGCGACCGCGAGCGCAGTCGCCACAGCGACGGCGAGCGCGCACGCGCGCAGAAACGCTCCCGGCGCCTCCGACGTCCTCATCGCGCGAGCGTCCTCAAGTCGCCCTCGACGAACGCGGGCGCGAACGGGAACGCGTAGCCGGTCCGGATGTCGCCGCGGCGGTCGACGAGCAGGACGAGCGAGTCTCTCTGCACCACGCGGCGAACCACCACCGGGCGCATCGACGCCGGCAGCCGGTCGATGGCGAAGCGCAGCTCACCGAGACACCCCGTGCAGCCGCGAGCGACGAAGACGAGCACGGCGGTTCGTCCGCGGGGGACGTTCGCCGGCGCAGGCCGGACGCCCGGAGCCCAGCTCACCTGCCCGTGCAGCGCCGGCAGGGCGGGCGGCGCGCTCCGCGCGAGATACGCATGCGCGACGGTCGCTCCGAGCGCGCCCAGCGCGGAAGCAGCGGCGAGAGCCGCCACGACTGCCCTCATGCGTCGCCGCCGGATCGGCGCCGCAAGATCGTCCCCCACCAGATGAGGACGGCGGCCAGCAGGCCTACAGGCAGCAGCAGGGAGAGCAGCGAGCCTGCGAGGAACGACGCGATCAGGTCCATGAGAGCTCCTCTGGTCGGGGCTCAACGCCAGTCGAAGGCTCGAGCCAGCGGTAGAAGGCGACGAAGGCGGCAATGAAATACGTGAGCGAGCCCGGCACCCACATGACGCCGGCGGCGAGCTGCTGGTCGGTCAGCGACGGGTACGCGCCGTATACGGGCGCCGATGCGAACGCGAGCACGATCGCGAGGATCCAGCCGGGCACCATCGCGGCTGCGAACCAGATCGCCCGCCGGAGATGGTCGATGCGCGCGCGCACCGGCGGCGTTTCGAGCAGGGCGCCCCAGTAGACGAGCGCCGGTGCGACGAAGCACACGTGCTCGAAGACGTGCACCGCTTCGCTGTGGACGGCCGCGTCGTACAACACGGGGACGTGCCAGACGGCGATCGCGGCCGACTGGACGGCGAGCGCAACGGGCGGCCGCATCAGAAAGCGACCGCCACGCCGAAATGCCGCCGAGCGCGACAGCGCACCGCCGACGGAACGGCGGGCCGAGAGCGGGAACGGGAGCCACAGGCGCGGCCAGGGACGACCGAGCACGACGAGCGGCGGCACGACGGTCATGAGGACGATGTGCTGCGACATGTGCGCGGCGAGCCATGTGTCCGCCCAACGGTCGAACGGAGGCTCGAGCACGACGAAGGCCGCTGCAACGCCGCTGTAGAAGCAGACCTCACGCCAGGCGCGCACCTTCCCCCGCCGCCCGAGCGCGTACAGCAGCGCCGCCGCGCCGCACACGGCGAGAGGCAGGACCGACATCTAGATCAGGTAGAGGACGATCCAGGTGAGCACGGCGATGCCGGCGAGGAACGTCCAGTAGAAGCTGAGCGCGCCGAGCGAGGCGCGGTTGAGCTCGACCGGGTTGCGGATGTCATGGGCGGTCCGGTGCGGATCGCCCGATGCGTGTCCCGGCGCGACGTTGGCGGCGCCCATGGGCTCGCTTCGGTACCGGAAGGACGTCGCGAGCACCGTCTCGAGCCAGAACAGCGTGCAAAACACGAAGAGCCAGAGGAACGCCGTCCAGCCGAAGTAGACGCTCGCATAGCCGCCGTCGGCGGGGCCGAAGCCTTGCTGCGTCCAGCCGATCGCCTGCACCACCAACGCGGCCAGACCGAGCAGGAAGGCGACGAGCCCCTTCAGGCGGAAGGCCTCCCGCCGGCCGGCGCCTTGATCGATCTTTCCGAACCGGACGAGCATCGCGCTTGCGACGATGCACGCCATGACGATCGTGCCCCACGCGACCGACGCGTCGACGTGCTTCGGTTTCCAGAGACCGGCGTTGTTCACCGAGCGGAGATAGAAGTACCCGAAGAGGAAGGCGAGGAAGAAGAACGCCGTCGCGCTCGCGAGGAGCTGGCCCGCCGAGGTGAGATTGCGGGAGAGGACCTCGGGGTCCTCGGCCTCGACGATCGAGTAGCCGGCGCCGTGCTGTGCGAGCTCGCTCATCAGCTCATCCCCGCCGGAGCGCCTGCGGGAACGGCAACAGGGGCACCCTCGCCGTAGCCGTACGGATCACTGGAGAAGACGGGGATGCGGTCGAAGTTCTGTACCGGCACCGGCGAGGGGAGCTGCCACTCGATCGACTTCGAGCCCCACGGATCGGCCGGCGCCGGGATCCGGTCGAACACGAGCGACTTCACGAAGTTGTAGAGGAACAGGAGCATCGAGCCGCCGAGCAGGAACGCGGCCACCGAGACCCACTGGTTCAGGAAGTGGAGGCCGTGCGGATACGTCACCGCGCGGCGCGGCTGCCCCTTGAACCCGGCGATGAACAGCGGGAAGAACGTCAAGTTGAAGAAGGCGAACATCGTCCAGAAGTGGATCTTCCCGAGCCGCTCGTTCAGCTGGAAGCCGGTCATCTTCGGTACCCAGTAGTAGATGGCGGCGAAGAACGTGAAGACCAGGCCGCCCATGATCGTGTAGTGGAAGTGCGCCATCGAGAAGAAGCTCCCGTGCGTGGTCGTGTCGCTCGGCGTGTCGGACAGGAACACGCCCGAGAGCCCGCCGATGAGGAAGTTGAAGAACCACGCGAGGCAGAAGAGCATCGGCACCGAGTACCGGATGCGCCCGCGCCAGAGGGTCATCATCCCGCAGATGAACGTGAGGCCGGTCGGGATCGAGATCAGCTCGGTGGAGAGCATGTAGAACGGGCGCAGGTCGCCGTTGATCCCGCTCATGAACAGGTGGTGCTGCCACACGAAGAACGAGAGCAACGTGACGCCAAGCAGGCCTCCGACCGCGAGCCGGTACCCCCACAGCGGCTTGCGGGCGAACACGGGCAATATCTCGAGCACGATCGCGAAGCCGGGCAGCGCGAGGATGTACACCTCCGGGTGGCCGAAGACCCAGAAGAGGTTCTCGTACAGATACGAGGCTCCGCCCTGGGCGTTCACGAAGAAGTTCGTCTGCGCGGTGCGGTCGAGGAGCGCCATCGACAGCGTCGCGACGAGCACGGGCGCCGCCAGCACCATCAAGATCGAGGTCGAGACGACGCCCCAGACGAAGATCGGCAGGCGCGTCCAGGTCAGGCCGGGCGCGCGCATGGTCACGACCGTCGCGATCATGTTCAGCCCGAGCAGCGTCATCGAGATGCCGACCAGGGCGAAGAAGAGGTAGTAACAGTCGATCCCCGGGTTGGCCTCCGTGCCGAGCGGCTGGTAGCCCGTCCACCCGGTGGGGAATCCGCCGAAGAAGATCGACGTCTCGAGGATGGCGCCGGCGGCCATCAGCAGCCAGAACGTGAGCGCCTCGATGCGGGGGAACGCCATCCGCCGGGCGCCGATGAGGATCGGGATGAGGTAGTTGGCGAACGGGCCGAGGAGGCCGCTCGACATCATCCCCATCATCATCGAGCCGTGGATCCCGACGACCGTCAGGTAAGTCCCCGCCGGCCAAACCTGATGATCCGGCCGGAGCAGCTCCGTGCGGATGAGCATCGCATTCAGGCCGCCGATGAAGAAGAAGAAGCCGATGCCGACGAGGTACTGCATGCCGACCACCTTGTGGTCGGTGCAGAGGCCGAAGTACCGGGAGATGCCGCCGGTCTCCTTCTCGCGCAGCGACGGCGGATAGCCGCGGAGGCGCGCGATGGGATAGTTGAGGAAGCCGAGCCCGATGAGGAACCCGACGACGCCGCCGAGGTACGCCAGGACGAGCGAGAGCTCGTTGAAGTCGATGTCCCCGAAGTAGTCGAGGCTCGGGCCGACGACTCCGTGCGCGCCGAACCAGCCGACGTACCAGCCGCCGATCCCGAGCAGGCAGGCGGTGAGGAGGTTGAAGCCGACGAGGCGGCGGACGACGGTCATCCGGCCCTCCGTTGCGGGTCGGGGTAGTAGGTCTTGGCGTACTTCGGCAGGTACTTCGCGACGGCAGCGAAATCACTCCGCTGCGACTTGATCCACGCGGTGAACTGCGCCGGCGAGAGGACGCGGCCGTTGTTGAACATGTAGCCGTGCCACAGTCCGCAGAGCTCCGCGCAGCGGACGTGGAACGTGCGCGGGCCCTTCGTCTTCACGTACGCGACGTTGTCGACGCCGGGGTTCGCGTCCGCCTTCACTCCGAGCTCGATCGCCCAGAAGGAATGGATCGCGTCGAGCGACGTGACGTGCAGCTCGACGTACGTATCGGCCGGAAGGACGAGCTGCGGGGTCTCGACGCCGCCGTAGGTCGGGTAGCGGTACGTGAACTGCCACTGCTGGGCGATGACTTGAACCGGAAGCTTCGTGCCGTTCGGAATCGCGATCGGGCTCGGGCCCTGCCCGCCGCCGGAGCCGTTCTGGAGCAGCTGGTACGTCCCGAACGCGGCGAGGAAGAGGACGGTCACGGACGTAATCACCAGCCACCAGACCCGCACACGGCTGTCGTCCCGCAGCGGCGGACCGTCGACGAGCGCGCCACCTCGATGCCGGAACTGGGTGAGCGCGTAGATGAAGAAGACGGCGAGGAACGCGATGATGGGCGTGACGATCGCGGTCATCCACGTGTTGTCGTGGACCTGCTCGGTCGCCTGGAGGCTGCCGTTCCCCGGCGGGAGCGCCGGGCCGACGAAGATCGCGACGAGCGGCGTCGCGACCACGCTCACAACGATCCACGCGACGATGACGCGCTTGCCGTGGTTCACCTGCTGCGGCTCCGGGTTCGCCATCAGACGACGTCCAGGAAGCCGTCCATGTACCCGATCGTCTGCATCGGCCCGCCGAAGCCGTCGATCCAGCCGGCGGCGCAGGGCACGAAGCACTGCCAGCGGTAATGGCCCGCCTTACCGGTGTGGAACGTGAAGGTGATCGTGCGGTGCGCCATCGACATCGCGCACGGCGCATATCCGCATTGGTTCTTGGCGTTGTCGGCAACGCCGGTGAGCGGGACGATCAAGCCGAAGGCCGGGACGGCGAACGTGTGCGACGTGTCGTCCGGGTTGATGACGTCGGTCGGCTTGCCATCGAGCTGGAACGAGTTGCCGTCGACGCCCTGCGGCCGCGCGTAGAGCGGGTTGCGCAGACCGCTGGCGCCGTCGAAGTTGTAGATGGTCACGTGCACCGTCGCGTCCGCGGGGAGGCGCCAGACCGTGCGCCGCAGCCACTTCCCCTGCGTGTCGCGGACGAGGTACGAGACGTAGTCGGGATGGGCCGGGCTGAGCTGCGGGCCGACGGCGGCGACCGTCTGGATGGTCAGGTCGACGACCTTGCGGCCGCCCTGGGTCTGCACCGGGACGGTGTACGCCTTCGAGCCCGCATCGGTCGTGAGCTTGGAGACGTACAGGCCGATGAGGACGCCCGCCGCAGCCAATCCGACGGCAACTCCGAGCACCTTGAAGCCGGTGGCGCGCATTCCGGCCGGTTGTCTACCGGATCGCGATCAAACGGGGCCCGGAAATGACGAAGTTGTCACCACGCGGTCATTTACAGGTCATCTGCCGCCGGGTTAGAGTCGCGAGGGGGAACGATGCGGATCCTGCTGATCGAGGACGAAACGCGCATCCAGGCGTTCGTTCGCCGCGGCCTGGAGGCCGAGGGGTACGGCGTCGTCACCGCGGACGACGGCCCCGACGGGCTCTCGCTCGCGCGCTCGGGAGAGTGGGACCTCGTCGTGCTCGACCTGCTCCTCCCGGGGATGAACGGGCTCCGCGTGCTGCAGGAGCTCCACCGCGACCGGCCGCAGCTCCCGGTGGTCATCCTGTCCGCACGCGGCGACCTGCGCACGAAGCTGAAGGGCTTCGAGCTCGGCGCCACCGATTACGTGTCGAAGCCGTTCGCGCTCGACGAGCTACTCGCCCGCGTCCGCGTTCAGCTGCGCCGCACCGTCCCGCCGGGCGATGACGAGCACGTGCTGCACGCGGGACGGGTGCTGCTCGATCTCGCACGCCGCCAGGCGCGCGTCGGCGACCTCGTCACCGACCTCTCCGACCGCGAGTTCAGGCTGCTGCATCACCTGCTCTTGCATGTCGGCGAGGTGATCAGCCGGGAGCGCCTGCTCGCGGACGTGTGGGGGTACGACTTCGACCCGGGCTCGAACGTCGTCGACGTCTGCGTGCGCCGGCTGCGGCAGAAGCTCGGCCCCGACGCGCACATCGAGACGATCCGCCATGCGGGCTACAGGCTGGCTGCAGCGTAACGCGGTAGAGGTCCTCTGGGGCCTCTTCGCGATCTCGAACTGGCTCGCCATGATCGCGTGGCCCGCCTGGGAAACGATCCCGTTCCACTTCGTCTGGATCAGCGTGACGATCGTGTACGGGTTCCGGGTCTGGTCGCCGGGAGTGACCGGCTTCATCCTCTCCGCGGTCATTCTCGCGACCGGGGCGAGCATCCTCACGGACGCGTTCGACGGCATCCAGCTGTGGGGTGAGCTGTTCGAGGTGCCGCTCATGTCGGCGATGTTCCTCGCCATGGTGTGGCACGCGCGCAGGCGCCAGGCGGCGATGCGCGAGGTCGAGGCCGTGGCCGACATGCGTGCGTCGCTGCTCGAGCGGCAGGAGCGGTTCCTCCACGACGCGTCGCACGAGCTCCGCACGCCCGTGACCATCGCGCGCGGCCATCTCGAGCTGCTCTGTCGCGAGGCGCCGGACTCGCCGGAGCTGACCGTGGCGCTCGACGAGCTCGAGCGGATGGAGCGCATCGTCGACCGGCTCCTGCTGCTCGCGAAAGTCGAGCATCCGGACTTCGTCGTGCTGCGCGACGTCGAGATCGACCGCTTCCTCGAGGACGTCTTCATGCGCTGGTCGGAGGTTGCGCCGCGCGCGTGGCGGCTCGACCTCGACGTCGCCGGGGTGGCGCGGGTCGATCCCGAGGCATTGCGGACCGCACTCGACGCGTTGCTCGAGAACGCGGTCAAGTACACCGAGCCGCGCGCGGGGATCGCGCTGCGCGGGCACGCCGTCTCCGGCGAGATCGTCATCGAGGTGGCCGACGAGGGAGCAGGCGTCCCCGAGGAGGCGCTCGGGAGCATCTTCGATCGGTTCGCCCGCGCCGACGACGCTCGGGCGCGGGCGCAGGGCGGCGTCGGTCTCGGCCTCGCGATCGTCGCCGCGATCGCCCGGGCGCACGGCGGGCGCTGCACCGTCGAGCGGCGCGACGGCCAGACGGTGTTCTCGCTCGCATTCCCGGTCGGGGCGGAGGTCGAGGCCGAGCCGACTCCCGTCGAGCGCCTCGCCCTCGGCCTCGCTCCGTAGCGGTTACGCCGCCCTCGAGAGGTGGTCCTGCTCTTCCTCGCCGGGGACGTAGATCGCGTGCTCGAGCTTCAGCAGGTGCTTCTCGATCCGGAAGGCAAGATGGATGACGCGCGCCAGCGCCGCGACGATCCCTGCCATCAGGATTGCGTTCACGATGATTGCCGTTATGAGTGTCATGCCTGCATCGTCCCCCGCCCCGCTTGAGAAGCCCTGAGACGTTCCTGAGAGGACGCTGAGCGTGGCGAAGCGAGTATCCTCGGGCCGTGGCGCTCGTGCGGATGCGCTGGGCGATCTGGGGGACTTGCGCTCTCGTCGGGCTCGGCGCGGGCATCGGCCTGATCGTGCTCCGCTCGTCCAGTCCTGCGGCCTCGACGGCCATGGTGGGCGGGCCGGCGACGACGTGGCCCGCGGGCACGCAGAAGGCGCCGGCATTCAGCCTCCGCGATCAGAACGGCAAGGCGGTCTCGCTCGCCGCGTATCGCGGCCGGCCGCTGATCGTCACCTTCCTCGACCCGCTCTGCCGCAACTACTGCCCGGTCGAGGCGAGCCGCCTGAACGACGTCGTGCACAGCCTCCCGCCCGCGTCCCGGCCGGCAATCGTCGCGGTCAGCGTGAACGTCTTCGGCAACGCGCCCCGCTATCTCGTGCAGGACATGCACAAGTGGAAGCTCGGCAGCGAGTTCCGCTGGGGCATCGGCACGCCGTCGCAGCTCGGCTCGGTGTGGAAACGCTACGACATCGGCGTGCTCGACCAGGCGAAGAAGATCGCCGGCGTCGAGGTGCACGACATCGTCCACACCGAGGCGGCGTACATCGTCGACGCGAACGGGTACGAGCGCGCGCTCTATCTGTGGCCGTTCACCGCCGCGGACGTGAAGGCGACGCTCGCCGCGTTACGCGGCTGAGTCGCCGCCTTCCTCGACCGCGTCCAGCTCGTCGAGATGCGCCTCGACGCTCTCGCCCGTCTCGACGTCCTCGAGCAGAGCCCGTCGCGGGCTCGCGCTCATGGGCGAGAGCCCACGAACGCAGTACACGCGCCCGTGAAACGTGACGTCGTCACCGACGTGAATGTCAGACATGACCCGCAGAACCGCCATTTCGCCATCGACCCCGCGCCGCATGCGGAATCGCGATGTACACGTCATCGGCGCACGCCGCATGCGAGTCGATCCCTCAGGCAGGGTGCCTCAAACGGTGTTGACAACGCGCGAGCCGAGCGCATCGATCGCGGCATCGACGTCGTCGTCCGTCACGTCGAGATGCGTGACCGCCCGTAGCCAGCCTGGGCGAAGCTCGCCGAGCGCGACGCCGGCTTGCGCGGCGCGCGCGATGCCGTCGCCGTCGGGGTCCGGGATGGCGACGAAGTTCGTCTCCACCTCCGCTGCGTCGATCCCGATTCCTTCCGCAAGGCGGCGGGCGCGCGCGTGATCCTCGGCGAGACGCTCGACGTGATGGTCGAGCGCGTACAACGCCGCAGCCGAGAGGATTCCCGACTGGCGTAGCGCGCCGCCGAGCAGATACTTGCTCTCCCACGCGCGCTCGATGAGGCGGGCCGAGCCTGCGAGGACGGCGCCCGCCGGGCAGCCGAGCCCCTTCGAGAAGCAGATCGTGACCGAGTCGGCGACGCGCGCCCACTCCGAGGGTGCCCGGCCGGCGGCGACGGATGCGTTGAAGAGGCGCGCGCCGTCCAGGTGCACGGCGGCGCCGCGTTCGCGCGCGGCGGCGGCGGTGGCCTCGAACTCGTCGAGGGGCCAGATACGCCCGCCGGAGCTGCGATGCGTGTTCTCGAGCACGACGACCCCGCCCGGGCCGAGATCCGGATCGAGCACGGCTTTTACGTGCTGGGGCGTTACGAGGCCCGCTTCGGCGGGCACCCCTCGCATGATGAGCCCGGAGTGGATCGCAGGGCCGCCCCACTCGTACACGAGGATGTGCGTCCGCTCCTCGGCGAGGAGCACGCAGCCCGGCTTCGTCTGCGCGCGCAGCGCCGCCTGGTTCGCCATCGTCGCCGTCGGGAGGAACAGCGCCGCCTCGTGGCCGAGCAGTTCCGCCAGGCGGCGCTGGAGCTCGTTCGTCGTCGGGTCCTCGAGGTATTGCTCGTCGCCGACCTCGGCGGCGGCCATCGCCGCGCGCATGCCGGAGGTGGGCTTCGTCAGCGTGTCGGAGCGGAGATCGATCACCTGCCCACAGCGTAGTCACCGAACCAGGAGGGGATGCACGTGAAGCTGAGCCGTGTAATCGTGCTCGCGGGTCTCGCTTGCGCTGCGGTCGTCTTGGCAGGGGCATCGAGCTCGCAGGGGGCCGCGTCGGCGCTCGATCCCGGGGTCGGCAACGTGCCGCAGGGCAACCAGTCCGACAGGGCATACGCGCAGAGCTACCAGAAGGCCGGTGTGACCAACGTCGACGTCACGGCGCAGCAGGTCAGCTGCTACCGGCCCGAGGTCGACGCATCGGCGTTCGACGCCGGGCCGGACGACGGTTACAGCGGCGTCACGGCGTGCCCCGGCGCGACCACCGGGGAGGACACGGGCGCAGCTGCGCCGTATCCGACGCAGGTGGGCAGCAACCCGGGCTATCCGGCGAGCGCGCCGCAGCTGGTGAAGGATCACTCCGAGTCCGACATCCGCGTCGATCCGACGAACCCGCAGCACCTCATCGGCTCGTCCAAGTGGATCGTGAGCGCGGAGGGCTACAACCACCAGCTCGGGTTCTACGAGTCCTTCGACGGCGGCAAGACCTGGCCCGTGCAGGGGCACGTTCCGGGCTACGAAGGCTGGACGGACGACACCGATCCGGTCGGCGCCTTCGACGGCTACGGCAACTACTACGAGATCAGCCTGCCGTACCAGTTCTTCTACCGGAGCGACGGGAGCCACAACTACACCGTCGGCGGCTCGCAGGAGCCGAACCCGGTGCAGGCGGCCGAGGCGATCTCGGTGTCCGTGCGCCCGCACGGCGCGACGACCGCGAATCAGTGGATCACGACCGTCAACGGAAAGCCGGACATCGTCGCGAGCTACGACGCTGTCGGGAACGAACCGGACAAGCAGTGGATCGCGATCGACACGAATCCGGCGAGCCCGCACTACAACCGGATCTACGCGATGTGGGTCGACTTCCACTCCGCGACGCCGGCCCCCTACGTCTCCTACGCGGACGCGAAGCCGAACGGCACGCACACGGCGTGGTCCGCGCCGCAGGCGCTACCGGTCCCGCCGCACAGCCCGCAGGGAATGACGTACCTGCTCCCGCACGTCACTCCGAACGGCAACGTCTACACGACGCTGACGAACTTCAATCCGAAGCAGGGTTACTGCTGCGTGAACATCGCGGTCGACGCGTCGACGGACGGCGGCCAGAGCTGGGCCACGGTCGGCACCCCGGTGAGCAACATCCAGCCGCCGCCGCTGACGTACGCGAACACGACGTTCAGGGACGGGATCGAGAACACGTTCACGGTCGGCAACCATGCAGGCCCGAACGGCGCGTATCCGCTGTACGTCGCGTATGAGGACTACAGCGCAGGCGTCGACAACATCCTCCTGACGGCGTCGTACGACCGGGGCAAGACCTGGACGCCGCCGGACCAGGTGAACGACAACGCAGCGCCCGTGGACGAGTTCCAGCCCAACCTCGCAGTCGCCGGCGACGGGACCGTGAGCGTCGCCTTCTACGACCGCCGCCTCGCGTGCCCGACCGCCGGAAGCGATGCGGATGCGGCGGGCCTCGCGCTCGACCCAGCCCATCCGTCCGGCGCGTCGAACTATTGCGTCAACACGAGCATCGAGTTCTACACGCCGACGCTCGCGCCGCTCGGACACAACATCCGGCTGACCGCCAAGACGTGGGACCCGCAACTGAACGCGCCGCGGCCCAACGGAGCGAACGACTCGGCCGGCTTCATCGGCGACTACTTCGGCAACGTCGCCGACGGGCTGAACGAGATCTCGACGTTCGTCAGCACGTACGACGACGGCAGCAATCCGGCCAATCGCCAGCAGCAGATCGTCGCAAGCGTCCCCATCCCGTAGCGTAGGAGGCATGGAAGCAGCGCTGCTGTCGTGGTTCGCGACGACTGGCCGCGCCCTGCCGTGGCGGGAGACGCGCGACCCGTACGCGATCCTCGTCTCGGAGGTGATGGCGCAGCAGACGCAAGTGGAGCGGGTCGTGCCGCGGTGGCGGCGCTGGCTCGAGCGCTGGCCGAGCGTAGATGCGCTCGCGGCCGCATCCGCGGCGGACGTCATCCGTGAGTGGCAAGGCCTCGGCTACAACCGGCGCGCCCTCAATCTCCACCGTGCCGCGCAGCAGGTCGCAACTCACGGGTGGCCCGACGACCTCACCGAGCTGCCCGGCGTCGGCCGCTACACGGCGGATGCGGTCGCGTGCTTCGCCTTCGGCCGCGACGTCCTGCCCGAGGACGTGAACGTCCGCCGCATCGTCGAGCGCACGTGCGCGACGTTCTCGCCGGCCGCGGCGCAAGCGCTGATGGACCTCGGCGCCACCGTCTGCCTCGGGCGCATCCCGCGCTGCGGGATCTGCCCGCTCGCCGGCTCCTGCCCCTCGCGGGGCAGCCGCTACGAGCCGCTGCGCAAGCAGGGCCCGTTCGAGGGCTCCTTCCGCCAGCGCCGGTCGCACGCGCTCCGCGCCATCGTCGCCGGCGAGCAGCCCTCGGACCCGGAGGCTGTCGCCGCCCTCGCCCGCGACGGGCTCGTGGACGTGCGGGACGGGCTCGTCTCGCTACCATCCTCCGCGCCGTGATCGCCTCCATCGTCACGCTCCTGATCCCGCTGTGGATCCTGCTCGGGCTCCTCTTCCTGATGGGCGTCCTGGCGCTGCTCGGCCGCATCCAGAACGGCCGCTACCTGCGTCCGGTCATCAACCTCATCGCCAAGGTTCCGCTGTTCAAGCGGTGGCTCCAGAAGGCGTCGAATGCGGCGCTCGAGCGCTCCAACCCCGAGCTTGCGCGCGCGATGAAGAAGCTCGAACCGCACGCGAAGCACATGCACGACCCGCAGCAGGCCCAGAGAGCGATGTCCAAGTTGACGCGCGAGGAGCGACGCGCGCTACTGGAGATGCAGGATCAGCAGGGCGGCGTGCCGGACGAGGCTACGAACCGGCAGATGCGCCGGCGCATCGAGAAGCAGCGCCGCGACGCGCAGCGCCGCGGCCGTTAGGAGGTCTCGGCGGGATGGTGCTCGTCGCAGGGATGCGCTGGTCGGATGCGATGCAAGGACGCAGGTCGCGTTCGTAGTTTCACTACGGACGCGGCCGAGGACGCAGCAGCGCGCCGATCCAGCGCACCATCTGCGACACAGCACTATTTCGCCGAGGCCTTCTAATACGGCGCGGGCGCTTCGACCGGGTGCCGCATCCAGACGTTCGGCTCGACGTACGTCCCGGTGCCGCCCTCGAACCTCACCGGCGCGAGCGCGCCCGGCACGACGTACTCGCCGTCCTCGGGGAACTGCAGCGACGTCCATCCCTCCCACTCGTCACGCGTTCCCATGACCGTCATCGAGCTCGGGGCGGGCGCGAGCAGCTCGGCGCCGAGCCGCTCGTGCGTCCGTAACCAGGGGTCGTACAGCAGCTCGTCTTCGCGCCGCCAGTCGACGTAGCGCTCGATCGGCGTGAGCGGATAGCGCTCCTTCCACAGCGGCCGCACCGGCGCGATCATGGAGTCGAGCCCGTGCGCGGCGGCGAGCTTCGTCATGCGACCGAGCACGACGGCGCTGATGCCGTGGCCGCGGTACTGCGGGACGAGCCCCGCGACGATCGCGCACAGCGTCGTCGGCATCCCGCCCGGCCCCTCCGTCACCGCCCAGTCGACACCGTTCGGCTGCGGGACGCCGTCCCACACCACCGGCAGCGTGCACGCGTAGCCGACGAGCCGCCTGCCGTCCAGCACCCACAGCTGGAAGTCGGGATAGACCTCGTACAGCTGCGGCCAGAAGGACGAGACGACCTCGTCGTGGTGCATGAACTCCGGCCACAGGTCCGGCAGCTTCCCGCGAAGCTCCGGGTGCTCCACGTGCGTGACGATGCGCAGCTTCATCGGCGCAGCAGCGCGACGGCCTGCGCGGCGAGCCCTTCGCCGCGCCCGGCGAAGCCGAGGCCGTCGGTCGTCGTCGCACGCACGGCCACGCGCCCAGGCTCGACGCCGAGCGCTCCGGCGAGCCGCGCACGCATCGCGTCGCGGTGCGGCGCGAGCCGCGGCTCCTCGCCGATGAGGACGACGTCGGCGTTGACGAGCTCCCAACCGGCCGCGCGCACCCTGCTCCACGCCTCGGCAAGAAGGGCGACCGAGTCGGCGCCCGCGTAGCGCGGATCGCCGGACGGGAAGAGCGCGCCGATGTCCTCCATCCCGGCCGCGCCGAGGATCGCGTCCGTCAGCGCATGCGCAAGCACGTCGCCGTCCGAGTGCCCGGCGAGCCCGCGCGGATGCTCGACGGCGACGCCGCCGAGGACGAGCGGCACGCCCTCCTCGAGGGCGTGCGCGTCGAAGCCCGTGCCGACGCGGTACTCGCTCACCCGATCGGCTCCTGTCTCCGCACGCGACCGTCGAAGACGCTCACCGTGTCGCGGCCGTTCGCGCGCGCGAGCGCAACGGCGTCGTCGAAGTCCTCGCCGACGAGCACCGGCTCGTGCGCGTCGGACGCAAGCGTCACCGGCGCCGACGACATCTGCAACAGCCGAGCGTCCGGATAGAGCTCGGCGACCGGCTTGCGCAGGCCGGCGGTCGAGATCTCGAGCGCGACGCCGGACGCGTCGACGGCGTCCGCCAGCTCCCGGTACAGCTCGTCGCTGCCGCGCACGCCGTAGATCTTCGCGAGATCCGGGTGCGAGAGCACGTCGAAGCACCCACTCCGCGCTGCCGCGCTCAGCTCCGCGACGTACCGCTGCCACACCTGGTCCTCCGGCAGCTCGGCCCAGAGGCCGGGCCCGCTGTCGATGGCGTGGTCGTCGACCATGTGCACGGAGCCGAGCAGGAAGTCCCAGGGATACGGCGCGAGGATCTCCGCCAGCTCGCCGGCGCGCTCGCCGGCCCAGTCGACCTCGAGGCCGAGCTTCACCGGCAGGCCGCGGCGCTTCGCCTCGACCACCGCCTCCACGTAGGTGTCGAGATCGAAGTGGCAGCGCTCGACGTAGTACGGCCACGGCCAGAACGAGCGCGTCTGCTCGAAGTAGTAGACATGCTCGGTGAAGCCGATCTCGTCCACACCGCGCTCCGCAGCGCGCGCGACGAACGGCTCGACGGCGCCGGCGGTGTGGTCGATCCCGCCCGCGTCGTTCCGCAGGTGCATGTGGTAGTCGACGATCACAGCAGCGAGGCTACGCGCGCGAGATCGTCGGCGGTCGTCACCTTCAGCAGGAGCGGATCGCCGGGGACGACCTTCACACGACCGCCGCCCGCCTCGACGAGGCCGGCGCAATCGGTCGCGTCCGCCCCGCCCGACACGGCGCGGCGCAGCGCATCGACGAGAAAGGCCTGCGGCGTCTGCACCGTCCAGAGCCCGTCGCGCGACACCGTCTCCTCGACGCCGCCGCCGGCGCCGACCCGCTTCACGGTGTCTGACACCGGCAGCCCGGGGACGACGCCGTCCCAGCCCTCGGCCAGCGGCGCGAGCACGCGCTCGATCACGTCCTCCGCCAGCAGCGGCCGCGCCGCATCGTGCACGAGCACCGCCGCGGCTTCGTCGGGAACCTCGGCCAGGCCCGCGCGAACCGAATCTGCCCGCGTCTCGCCGCCGGCCACGCAGGCGCGTACCTTCGCGCACCCGAGCTCCTCCGCCAGCAGGATCGCGGGCTCCTCCCACCCAGGCGGCGCGACGACGACGACCGCGTCCACCCACTCGCTGTCGTCGAGGCGGCGCAGCGACTCCGCCAGCAGCGGCAGCTCCCCCAGCTTGACGAAGGCCTTCGGCTGGTCCGAGCCGAGTCGTTCCCCGCGGCCCGCAGCCACGAGGATCGCCCAGACGGACACGCGCGCGAGTTAGACGGCGGCGGCGACGGCCTTCTTCTTGGCCGTCGTCTTCTTCTTGCCGCCGTTGCCGCCGACACCGGTGAGCACGCCCTCCAGCCACTCTGCGCACTCTTCCTCGTCCATGCCCTTGGCGTACATCAGCTCGGAGGCGAGGATCTTCTTCGCCTTCACGAACATCTGCTTCTCGCCGGTGGAGAGGCCCTTCTCGTTGTCGCGCAGCGAGAGGTTCCGGACGACCTCGGCCAGCTCGAGGATGTCGCCGGTCTTCATCTTGTCGCGGTTGTGCTTGAAGCGGCGGTTCCAGTTCTTCGGCATCTCGGTCGAGCCGCCGGTGAGGGCCTTGAGGACGACCCCGACCTCCTTCTCGCCGATCACGCGCCTGAGACCGACCTGGTCGGCGTTTTCGCACGGGACCTGCACGGTCATGTCGTTGTGCAGGATCTTGATCGTCAGGTACTCGCGCTTCTGTCCGAGCACCTCGCGGGACTCCTTCTTGACGACCGTCCCGGCACCGTGGTGCGGATACACCACCTTGTCGCCGACCTTGTACAACGCCGACCTCCCCTTTCGATGCGCGTTTCGCCAAAAGAGCCGGCGCATGAAGGGCGCCGGCCCGATGACCCATAGGGTAGCAGAAATGGCTGGAAAAGGCACATTTCCGGGCTTTCCAGGCCTTTCCATTAATCCGGTGCCGGGCCCCAGTCGTTCGCCCCGAGCCCCCAAGCCGCCGACGCAGGGGCCCGGCTCCGGCGTTCCCTAAAGCTGCAGGTACCGGTCGACCAGGTTGTGCTCCTGCAGCCTGCGCAGGCCGGCCCTGATCTCTCGTGCCCGCACGGCGCCGACCCCCTCCACGCCCTCCAGGTCGCGCTGGGAGGCCCGGACGACGGTGTCCAGGGAGCCGAAGTCGCCGACGATCCGGTGGATGACGGGGACGGGCAGGCGCGGGATGTGCGAGAGCACGCGGTAGCCCCGCGGGGAGACGCTGAAGTCGAGCGGATTGACCGCCCGGTCGTAGCCGAGGAGCCCGACGAGCCGGTCGAACTCGAGCAGCTCCCGGTACGAGAGGCCGCGCAGCCGCTCGAGGGCCTGGGTCGCCTCCGACTCGGATTCGCCCGCGGTGTAGTCGCGCACGATGGCGTCTCGCTCGGCCGGGACGTTGCCGACGAGCTCGTCCAGCTGCAGGCGGATCAGCCGGCCCTCTGCGCCGAGCTCGACGCAGTCGCGGCTGATGCGGTCGGCGATGCGCGCGGTCATCTCCGCGCGCTGGAGGACGACGAGCACGTCGTCGAGCACGACCGCGTTCTGGAACTCGAGCGCCGTCAGCCGCGTCAGCACCTGCTCCAGACGCGCCTTGTACGTCTCGAGCGTGCCGAGCGCCTGGTTCGTCTTCGCGAGCACGTCCGCGACCGGGTCGAGCTGATGCCGTGCCGGGCCGACGAAGATCGTCACCGTCTCGCGCTGCTGCGAGACCGAGATGACGAGCGCTCCCGTCTGCTTCGCGACACGCTCGGCGGTGCGGTGGCGCGTGCCGGTCTCGTCCGACGGGATGGTCGGATCGGGCATGAGCTGCACGTTTGCCCACGCGAGGCGCTTCAGCGCGGTGTCGACGATGATCGCGCCGTCCATCTTCGCCAGCTCGTACAGCAGCTGGGGCCGGAAGGGCGCGTCGAGGCGGATCCCGCCCGAGTAGAGGAACGCGAGCTCGTTCGGGTCGCCGATGACGATGAGGGCGCCTTCGTGGGAACGGATGACGTCGTCGACCGCCTGCCGGAACGGCGTCCCCGGCGCGATCTTCTCGATGGCGGCGAGCAGCGCCTCGTCGCGGCGCGGATCGTCTTCCGAGGGCGTGCGCGTGAACCCGAGCTCGCCCAGCCGCTCGGCCCTACGCTCGCTCGTCTCCTTCGTCGGCTCTGTGGTCATCGAGTCCCGCCCGGATCGCCTCGCGCAGCGTCTCTGCCTGCGCCACCTGGAGTGTGCCATGGGCGGGCGTGCCCGCCGGGGCGACGACGAGCCTGAGCCCGAGCTTCGCGCACTCGTCGAGGCGCCGCTCGGCCTGCGTGGCGGGCCGGAGGCGGCCGGTGAGGCCGATCTCACCGAACGTCGCCGTCGCGGCCCGCACGGGGGTGCGCTTGGCGGCGGAGGCGATCGCGAGCGCGACGGCGAGGTCGGCGCCGGGCTCGTCCACCCGGACGCCGCCGGCGACGTTGACGAAGACGTCGGCCTGCCCGAGCCCGACGCCGGCGTGGCGCGCGAGCACGGCGACGATCATCGCGAGCCGCTTCGGGTCGATGCCCGTGGCGACGCGGCGCGGCATGGCCAGCTCGCTCTGCGAGACGAGCGCCTGGATCTCGAGCAGGATCGGCCTCGTTCCCTCCAGGACGCACGCGACCGCGGCTCCGGGCTCTCCCTCGACCGTCGCGCCGAAGAGCGCCGAGGCATCGGGCACGCCGACGAGGCCGGCCCCCGTCATCTCGAAGACGCCGAGCTCGTTCGTGGATCCGAAACGGTTCTTCGTCGCGCGCAGGATGCGATGCGCGTGGTAGCGGTCGCCCTCGAACTGGAGGACGCAGTCGACGAGGTGCTCGAGCACGCGCGGGCCCGCGACGGAGCCGTCCTTCGTCACGTGCCCGACGAGGATCGTGGCCACGCCGGCCTCCTTCGCGACGCGCAGCAGCCGGCCGGCCGCCTCGCGCACCTGCCCGACGGATCCGGGCGCAGACCCGAGCTCGGGCGCATACAGGGTCTGGATCGAGTCGATGACGCACACGTCCGGCCGCTCGGCCTGGAGCGTCTCGCAGACGACGTCGAGCTCGGTCTCGGCCAGGACCTCGACGTTCGCCGCCCCGCCGAGCCGCTCCGCCCGCAGCTTCACCTGCGCGATCGACTCCTCACCGGTGATGAGCAGCGTCCGACGGGTGGCGCTCATGGCCTGGAGCGCGGTGAGCAGCAGCGTCGACTTGCCGACGCCCGGCTCCCCGCCGACGAGCACGAGCGACGCCGGCACGAGGCCGCCGCCGAGGACGCGGTCGAGCTCGTCCACCCCGGTCGAGATCCGCACCGCCTCCTCGGCGGAGACGTCGACCAGGCTGATGCTGCGCATCCTGGGATGCGCCCCACCATTTGACCGGGGCCTCTGGCCCACGACTTCCTCGACGAGCGTCCCGAACGACGAGCAGCCGGGGCACTTCCCGAACCAGCGCCCCGAGGCGTAGCCGCACTCCGTGCACGCGTACTGAACAGCCGGCTTCGCCAAGCCTACGGTTCCTGGTTACACGCGAAGGGGGAGCGGCTGAGCAACAGCATCGTCGCTTCCAAGCCTATGGACGGGGGCGGACGGGTTCGTCACGCCTTTCGCACAACGAAAAAGCGGCCCCCGCCGCAGGGAGCCGCTTTCGTATCGCCCGAGGAGAGCCGAGCCCCCGCCGCATCGGGGCCCCGTTCCTGTTGAAGGGACTATCCGACGGCGAGGCCGCTTGATTCTTCCCCCTATGGGTGGTTCAGCAGGCTGCTTCACCGCGCTTCCGACGCATAGGGGCGGCGCGGCCGGCGAGCGGCGAACAAAGACCGGTACCTGGTACCGCTGCGCGGAACCAGGTACCTGCTGTGCTATTCGTCCGAGTCTTCGGTTGCTGCGGGCTCGTCGGGCGGAACGGTGACCTTCTCGGGGGTCACCTCGCCGGGGATGAAGGTGATGTCCACCTCGTCCCCGTCCGCACCCTCCGCGCCCGCCTTGCGGCCGACGAGGACCGTCGAGCCCTCCTCGAGCTGGCGGCCGAGCACGTAGTCGGCGAGCGGGTCCTCGATGAAGCGCTGGATCGCGCGGCGCAGCGGCCTCGCGCCCATCGCCGGGTCGTAGCCCTTCTCGACGAGGAGATCCTTCGCCTCCTCCGTGAGCTCGACGGTCACGCCGCGCGCGGCCATCTGCTCGCGCAGGTGCTTGAGACCGCGCAGGTCGATGATCGACTTGATCTCTTCCTTCGCCAGCTTGTGGAAGACGATGATCTCGTCGATGCGGTTGAGCAGCTCGGGCCGGAAGACCTTCTTCAGCTCGCCCATGACGCGCGACTTCATCTCGTCGTACGAGAGCCCGCTCTCGTCGCCGATCGAGAAGCCGAACGACTGGTTCTTCGAGATCGACGCGGCGCCGATGTTCGACGTCATGATCACGATCGTGTTCCGGAAGTCGACGCGGCGCCCTTGTGCGTCGGTCAGCTTCCCCTCCTCCAGGATCTGGAGCAGGATGTTGAACACGTCCGGGTGCGCCTTCTCGATCTCGTCCAGGAGGACGACCGAGTACGGCTTGCGGCGAACGGCTTCGGTGAGCTGGCCGCCTTCGTCGTAGCCGATGTAGCCGGGGGGCGAGCCGACGAGCCGCGAGACGGAGTGCTTCTCCATGTACTCCGACATGTCGACCTGGATGAGCGAGTCCTCGTCGCCGAAGAGGAACTCGGCGAGCGTTCGCCCCAGCTCGGTCTTGCCGACGCCTGACGGGCCGAGGAAGATGAACGAGCCGGTCGGCCGCTTCGGATCCTTGATGCCGGCGCGGGCGCGGCGGATCGACTTGGAGACGGCGACGATCGCCTCCTCCTGGCCGACGACGCGCTTGTGCAGCTCCTCCTCCATGCGGATGAGCCGCTGCGACTCCGCCTCGGTGAGCTTGAAGACCGGGATGCCCGTCCACATGGAGACGATGTCGGCGATCTCTTCCTCGCCTACCTCGGGCTGCTCCTCGAGGTTCTCGGCGCTCCGCCACTGCTCCTCGAGCTCACGCTTCTTCTGCGTCAGCTTGCGCTCCTTGTCGCGCAGAGAGGCAGCCTTCTCGAACTCCTGGGCCTCGATCGAGGCCTCCTTCTCCTTGCGGACGCGGTCGATCTCCTCTTCCAGCTCGCGGTAGCGGGGCGGCGCGCTCATGGAGCGGATGCGGATGCGCGACGCGGCCTCGTCGATGAGGTCGATCGCCTTGTCGGGAAGATGCCGGTCCTGGATGTAGCGGTCGGCGAGCTCCGCCGACGCGTGCAGCGCCTCGTCGGTGATCTTGACGCGATGGTGGGCCTCGTAGCGGTCGCGCAGGCCGCGCAGGATCTGCACGGTGTCGTCCACGGTCGGCTCCTCGACGCGCACCTGCTGGAAGCGGCGCTCGAGAGCGGCGTCGCGCTCGAGGTACTTGCGGTACTCGTCGAGCGTCGTCGCGCCGATCGTCTGCAGCTCGCCGCGCGCGAGCGCGGGCTTGAGGATCGAGGCCGCGTCGATCGCGCCCTCCGCAGCGCCGGCGCCGACGAGATTGTGCAGTTCGTCGATGAAGAGAATGATGTCGCCCCGCTGCATGATCTCCTTCATGACCTTCTTCAGGCGCTCCTCGAACTCGCCGCGGTACTTCGAGCCGGCGACGAGCGCAGCGAGGTCGAGCGTGTAGATCTGCTTGTTCTTCAGCAGCTCCGGCACCTGGTTGGTGGCGATGCGCGCGGCGAGGCCCTCGACGACGGCGGTCTTGCCGACGCCGGGCTCGCCGATCAGCACGGGGTTGTTCTTCGTGCGGCGCGACAAGATCTGCATGAGCCGCTCGATCTCCGTCTGGCGCCCGACGACCGGGTCGAGCTTGCCCTCGGCCGACTGCTTCGTCAGGTTGCGGCCGAACTGGTCGAGCAGCTTCGAGCTCTTCGACTTCTCGCCCGCCGGTCCACTTGCGCCGGGGCCCTGGCGCCGGCCCGGGCCGGAGAGCATCCGGATGATCTCGTTGCGGATCTTCTCGGCGTCGGCGTCGAAGTCGAGCAGGATGCGCGCGGCGACGCCCTCGTTCTCGCGCACGAGGCCGAGGAGGATGTGCTCGGTGCCGATGTAGTTGTGACCGAGGGAGAGCGCTTCGCGCAGCGCGAGCTCGAGAACCTTCTTCGCACGCGGCGTGAACGGAATCTGTCCGGTCGTGACCTCGTCGCCCTGACCGACGATGCGCGCGACCTGGGCGCGGACCTCCTCGACGGTGATGTCGAGCGACTCGAGCACGCGCGCGGCTAGGCCCTCCTCTTCGCGGAGGAGTCCGAGCAGAATGTGCTCGGTGCCGATGTAGTTGTGCTTGAGCGCGCGCGCCTCGTCTTGGGCGAGGACGACGACCTGACGAGCCCGTTCAGTGAAGCGTTCGAACAATCTGTGCAACCCCTTTCCCTTGAATGGCCCATCGTAGCCGACCACCCTTCGGCCACCGAGCGGCCCAAACGCTTTCCATACGCATTCGATGTGCCCTTAAATGAGGTCCCCGAACGTCTCCTCGATAAGCGTGTCGAAGCTGGCCGGGAGGCTGCCGTCGGGGGCCGCATAGGCGCGCAGGGAATACAGATAGGACGTCCACTCCTCCACGCGGTCCGGAAAGTCGGGGCCGCGCTGCTCGACGAGGCGGTCGAGCGCGAGGACGTTCCAGCGGCCGGGTGAGTCTGCGGCCGCCGGAGCCGGCTCGGGCTGCGGCTCCGGTTGCGTGGGTGGAGGTGGTGGTGGGGGCGGCGGCGGCGGCGCGGGCGGTGACATCTCGGGCGCCAGCTCCGGGGTGGGCGGGAACGTCGTCAGCGTGACCGGTGGGGCCTCCTCCTGCTGCGGCTCGGGCGGCACCGGGGGCGCCTGCGGCGGCTCGGGCGCCGGCGGGGGTTGCTGACGCTCGCGCGTGGCCTGCTCTGCGGCGCGGCGGGCGAGCTCCAGCTCGCGCTGCGCGACACCGGCGAGACGGGCCGAGATCGCGCGTTCGCGCTCTTCCAGCTCGGCGGTCGCCCGCGGATCCACAGACGGGGCCCGAGGCGGCGGAGGAGGCGCGGCCTGGCGCTCGCGCACGATCGCGGCCTCGCGCGAGGCGAGGTCGGCCGCCTGCTTCGCAATCTCGAGCTCGCGCGCGCTGTAGGCCTCCTGACGGGCTGCCTCGCGGTCGATGATCGCCGCCTCGCGTGCGGCCAGTGCCTGCTCCCATTCGGTGAGGCGGGCAATCCGCTCTTCGGCGGTGCGCTCGAACTCGCTCTCGCCCGCGGCGAGCGCCGCCTGCTTCTCGTCGAGCCGCTGCTCCTCGGCCCTGAGCCGTTCGAACGTTGCGCTCAGATGCTGCTCGATGTCTGCGCCCAGGCCCCCGGAAGCCTTTTTCTGCTTCTTCGGCTCCTTCCTCGCTTTCGGCTCTTTGGGGGCTTTCGGCTCTTTGGGGGCTTTCGGCTCTTCGCCACCGGCCTCCTTGCGAGTGCGTTGCCGACGGAGCAGGAGCAGGAGGAGAAGGAGCAGGAGCAGGAGGACGACCACGGCTGCGATCGGGATCGCATGGTGGCGCTCATTCACCCAGTGGGGCGTCGCGAAAACGAGGGTCAGGGAAGTCATGGACCCATTATCGCCGCCTCGGTGGCTACCATCGCCCTGCCTTGGGCAGCGCACTCATCACGGGTGGGGCCGGCTTCATCGGATCGCACCTGTCCGAGCTGCTGCTCGACCAGGGAACTGAAGTGTTCGTCCTCGACGACCTCTCCACCGGGTCGGAGCGCAACGTCGCCCATCTGCGCGAGCGCCGCGACTTCCACCTGATCGTCGACTCCGTCCTGAAGTCGTCGGTGGTGAACGAGCTCGTGCACCGCTGCGACGTCGTCTACCACCTCGCAGCTGCAGTCGGCGTGCGCCTCATCGTCGAGGAACCGGTGCACACGCTCGTGACGAACATCCAGGGGACCGAGATCGTGCTCGACCACTGCAACCGCTTCGGGAAGCGCGTGCTCGTCGCATCGACGTCGGAGGTGTACGGCGACCGGCGCGAGCCCGAGGCGCTGGACGAGGAGAGCAAGCGCATGTACGGCCCGACGACGGCGCGCCGCTGGGCGTACGCCGAGTCGAAGGCGCTGGACGAGTTCCTCGCGCTCGCATACCACCAGGAGCGCGGGCTCGACTGCGTCATCGTCAGGCTCTTCAACACGGTCGGCCCCCGTCAGAGCGGCCAGTACGGCATGGTCATCCCGCGCTTCGTCACGTCGGCGCTGGCGGGCCGCCCGCTCGAGATCCACGGGGACGGCACACAGACGCGCTGCTTCTGCCATGTGCAGGACACGATTCGTGCACTCGCCGGGCTGATGGACGCGCGAGACATCTCCGGCCAGATCTTCAACGTCGGCTCGACCGAGCGCGTCACGATCGCCGAGCTCGCGCAGCGGGTGCTGACGCTGACCGGATCGTCCTCGACGACCGTTCCGGTGCCATACGACGAGGTCTACGGCCAGGGCATCGAGGACATGCTGCACCGCCAGCCTGCGATCGAGAAGGTGACCGGAGCGATCGGCTGGGAGCCGACGCGCAGCCTCGAGCAGATCCTGAACGACGTCGTGCAGTACGCGCGATCCGCGCCGGCGCTCGTCGCCGACGAGGCCTAGTCCTTCTCGCGCAGCAGCGGGAAGAGGATGAGGTCGCGGATCGTGTCGCGGCCGAGCAGCACCATCGCGAGCCGGTCGATGCCGATGCCGATGCCGCTGTTCGGCGCCATCCCGTACGACATCGCCTCGACGTAGTCCGGATCGCCGGGCTCGGCCTCGACGTCGCCCGCCTCCCGCTCCCCCGCCTGCGCCGCAAAGCGCTGCGCCTGCTCCTCGCTGTCGTTCAGCTCGCTGAACGCATTCGCGAACTCCATGCCGCCGACGACCACCTCGAAGCGCTCGACGATGGATTCGTCGTCGTCCGTCGTGCGCGCGAACGGGGAGAGCTCGATCGGCCAGTCGTAGACGATCGTCGGCTGAATCAGCTCCGGCTCGACGAAATGCGAGTACGCATGGTCGACGAGCTGCGACCAGGTCTTGTCGCGCGCGACGTCGACGCCTGCGCCGGTGAGCTTCGCCCGCAGCTCGTCCTCGTCGCGCGTCCAGACGCCGTGCGCGTCGAGCGCGTCGACGAACTTCACCCGCGCCCACGGCTTCGCGAGCTCGATCTCGTGCTCGCGGAACGTCGTCTTCGTGCTGCCCGTCGTCGCCTGCGCCGCCTGCTCGACGAGCGTCTCGCAGCGCGCCATCGTGTCGGTGTAGTCCGCGTACGCCTCGTACCACTCCACCTGCGTGAACTCGGGCGAGTGCTTGTACGAGTAGCTCTCGTTGCGGAAGTCCTTCGACAGCTCGTACACCTTCTCCAGGCCGCCGACGATGAGCCGCTTGAGGTACAGCTCGTCGGCGATGCGCAGGTAGAGATCCTGGTCGAGCAGGTTCGAGTGCGTGACGAAGGGCTCTGCGAACCCGCCGCCGTAGCGCGGCTGCAGGATCGGGGTCTCCACCTCGATGAAGCCCTCCCGGTCGAGATACCCGCGGATCGCGGTCACCATGCGCGCCCGCAGGATCGCGTCGCGCCGCGAGTCCTCGTTCATCAGCAGGTCGAGGTAGCGGCGGCGGTAGCGCGCCTCGACGTCGGTGACGCCGTGGAAGGTGTCGGGCAGCGGCGTACGGATGCGCGCGAGGATCTCCAGCGAGTCGACGTCGAGGGACGGCTCGCCGCGCTTCGACTTCGACGGGGAGCCGCTCACGCCGACGACGTCGCCGAGGTGGACGTCGATCTCGCCGGTCTTCTCGATGTGGCACAGAAGCTGGATGCGGCCGGAGCGGTCGACGAGGTCGAGGAAGACGAGCTTCCCCATGTCCCGGCGCGCGAGCACCCGGCCGGCGAGGCGGCGCTTGGTCTCCGCGGCGGCGCCGTCGGCGAGCGGCTCCGCTTCGACGCGCACGGCAGCAATCTCGTCGCGGTTGTGGAAGTGCTTCGGTGCGGCCATCGGCGCGAGTCTACGGCTCGAAACGCCCGAACCGCGCACCCATGAAGGCCGGAGCGTAAGCCTGGCGAAGCCGGCTTACGCGCAGGCGAACGAGCGGGCGGGGATGCGCGCAAGCGCACCACCGCCCGCGCAGAACGACGAGTCGCTCAAAGCCCAAGAGCGTGCCGGCTTCGCCGGCGCGCGCTCCCGCGAAGCGGGAACCTTCCACCGCGCGAAACGCGCAGCGTTTCGCGCGGAGCGGCTACGCCGCTTTGATGTCCATGATCTTGAACTTCAGCTTGCCGCGCGGCGCGGCGACCTCGACCGTCTCGCCCTTCTTGCGGCCCATGATCGCCTTGCCGACCGGCGACTCGTTCGAGAGCTTGTTCGCAGACGGATCGGCCTCGGCGGAGCCGACGATGTGGTACTCGACCGTCTTCCCAGCCTTCACGTCGCGCAGGCGAACCTTGGTCCCGATCGAGACCTCGCCGGACTTGATCTCCTTCTTGGTCACGACGCGCGCGTTCTTCAGACGCTCCTCGAGCATCGCAATGCGCGCCTCGAGATGGGCCTGCTCGTTCTTGGCGGCGTCGTACTCGGCGTTCTCGGCGATGTCCCCGAACTCGCGCGCGACGCGGATGCGGTCCGCGATATCGCGACGGCGGTCGTGCGACAGGTACTCGATCTCGGCCTTGAGCTTCTCGAAGCCCTCGGGCGTGAGAATGACTTCCTTCAACTGGTCCTCCTGAAAGACCCCGGCGGCAACAAAAACGGCCGGTGGCTGGGCCTCCGGCGGGGGCGGATGGTACCTCCGGTCGACAAGGTCGTCAACGGGGGCCGGGCTACCATCCCCGCATGGCCGTGGAACTGCATGAATCCTGGCGGATCGGCCCGGTCGAGATGCCGACCCGGGTCGTCCTCGCCCCGATGGCCGGGGTGAGCGTCCAGGCCTTCCGCCGGCAGGGCCGCCGCTTCGGCGCCGGGCTCGTCTGCTCGGAGATGGTCTCCTGCGCCGGCATCGAGCACCGGAACGAGCGCACCCTCGGCTACCTCCGCGTCGGCGCCGACGAGCACCCGCTCGCCATCCAGATCTTCGGCTCCGAGCCCGCGGTGATGGCCGAGGCCGCCCGGATGGTGGTGGCCGCAGGCGCCGACATCGTGGACATGAACTTCGGCTGCCCCGTCCGCAAGGTGACGAAGACGGGCGCGGGCGCGCACCTGCTCGAGGACGCCGATCTCGCCTGCCGGATCACGGCGGCGGTCGCATCCGCGGTCTCGGTGCCGGTGACGGTGAAGATGCGTCGCGGGGTCGAGGACGGCTCGCGTGCGTGCCTCGCGCTCGGCCCGCGGCTCGTCGACGCCGGCGCCGCGGCGCTCACGCTGCACCCGCGCTCGGCGCGACAGATGTACACGGGAGTGGCGGACCATTCGCTGACGGCCGAGCTCGTCGACCTCGTCGACGTCCCGGTGATCGCCTCGGGCGACGTCGTCTCGCGTGCGAAGGCGCAATCGGTGCTCGAGTCCACCGGCGCGGCAGCGGTGATGGTGGGCCGCGGCGCGCAGGGCAACCCGTGGGCGATCCGCGAGATGGTCCTCGGCGACGGCGCGCAGCCGACGCGCGAGGAGGTCGCGGCGGAGCTGATCCTGTTCATCCGCGAGACGACGCGCGAGCTGGGCGAGCGGCGCGCCTCCAGCTTCCTGAAGAAGTTCTACGGCTGGTATCTCGGCCACGGGCGCTTCCCGAAGCCGTTCAAGAACGAGCTCGTGCAGCTGTCGTCGACCGAGGAGGTCGTGACGCGGCTCTTCGCGGCCGCACCCGGCGCGGCGGAGATCGTCGAGCGCCTCGAGGCCGAGCTGCCCGATCCGGACGACGACGTCCTGCTCGACGGCATGCCGATCTCGATCTACGGCGGCGGCTAGTAAAGGCCGTCCCGGCGCGCGTAGCGCTCCGCGCGCGCCCGGTCGTACTCCTCTGCGTCGAACGCCGGATCGTTGAGCGAGCGGAGGATCTCACCGGAGCTCGGCAGCTCCGACCGTTCGATGTGTCGCTCGGGGTTCCACAGCTCCGAGCGGATGAGTGCCTTCGAGCACTGCGTGTACGCCTCGTCGATCGAGACGAGGATGCCGAGCTTCGGGACGGATCCCTCGACCGCACTGGGTGTGAGCAACTCTCGATCGTCGGTGATGACGCCGCGCCCGTTGACCCGGAACGAGTCGCCCACGCCGGGGATCAGGAAGAGCAGGCCGATGGACGGGTCGGCGAGGAGATTCGTCAGCGTGTCCGCGATCCGGTTGCCCGGCCGCTCCGGGATCAGCAGCTCGCGATCGCCGATGATCCGTACGAAGCCGGCCGGATCGCCGCGCGGCGAGACGTCGATTCCCCCGTTCGGCATCTTCGTGGCCACGCAGACGAACGGCGAGCGCTCGATGAACTGCCTCGTGAGCTCGTTGAGACGGTCGGAGATCTTCGAGACGACGAGCTCCGTAGGCGAGCCGATGACCGCGCGAAGATCAGCGTCGTCCGTGATCGTTCGCACGGCTAGCGGTTCCGCTCCCAGACGATGCGCAGCCCCTCGAGTGTGAGGAACGGATCGACCTTGGAGATCGTGCGCGAGTGCGGCGCGATCAGCTCGGCGAGCCCCCCGGTCGCGACCACCGCCGCCTCGGCTCCGAGCTCGCGGCGGATCGCGTCGACGATGCCGTCCACCTGTCCGGCAAACCCGTACACGAGCCCCGACTGCAAGGCGCTCTCGGTCGTCTTGCCGATCACGGACGCGGGCTCGACGTAGTCCACCTTCACAAGCCGCGCGGCGCGCGCGAAGAGCGCGTCCATCGAGATCTCGATGCCGGGAGCGAGCACGCCGCCGACGTAGTCGCCGGCGGCGGACACGACGTCGAAGTTCGTCGACGTGCCGAAGTCGACGACGATTGCCGGCGCGCCGTAGCGCTCTTTCGCGGCGACGGCGTTCATGATCCGGTCCGGCCCCACCTCGCGCGGGTCGTCGTAATGGATCTGGATGCCCGTCTTGACGCCCGGACCGACGACGAACAGCGGCGCGTGCGCCCAGCGCTCCGCGACGTGCTCGTACTCGCGAATCAACCGCGGCACCGTGGACGACAGACAGATCCCGTCGAGCGTGCTCAGGTCGAGGAAGTCACCGAGGAGCGCGCCGAGCTCGTCTCCCGTCCGGTGCGCCTCGGTCGCGATGCGCCAGCGCTCGCCGAGAGCGTCTCCGTCGTAGAGCCCGAAGACGGTCTGCGTGTTCCCGACGTCGACCGCGAGCAGCATCGCGGCGCGAATCTACAGGCTCACGAAGATTCGCCCGAACCCGGTACGGGATTACCTAAAAATCTTCCTCGTGCGGCTGGGTCTCGCCGATGCGCTCGGCGAGCGCCTCGGGAGTCAGCGTGGGCTCGTCGCCCTCGCCGCGCAGCTCCTCGATCGTCACGTCGCCGGACGTGAAGATCTCGGTGCGCGGGATGATCCGCGTCGGCCGGTTCTTGTCCCAGACCCAGACGTCCTCGAGCTTCAGGTGGAAGAACGGGTACGTCTGCTGCGGCACGTAGGTGCGCTCGAGCTTGTTGCAGAGATACGTCGCGTCCTGCGTGAGCACGCAGTACCGGAAGAGGCTGAAGACGGCCTGGTACTCCTTCTTCAGCTGGAGCTCGAGGTCGGCCTCGTACTCGTCGAGATCGTCCAGGTGCGACATGCGGCCTCAGTGTAGCCGGGCGAGGAGGGTCTGGACCGGCCCCTTTCCAGGGACTTCCAGGCCGGGAGCGAGCTCGGCGAGCGGGCCGAGGACGAACGCGCGCTCGTGCAGGCGCGGGTGCGGAACGCGCAGACCGGGCTCGTCGATCTCCTCGTGGCCGTACAGCAGGAGGTCGAGGTCGAGGGTCCTCGGGCCCTGCGGGAGCGAGGCGTCGCGCCGGCGGCCGAAGCGCTGCTCCACCTCGAGCAGGACGGCGAGCAGGTCGCGCGCGGAGAGCTCCGTGTCGAGCGCGGCCACCCCGTTGAGAAAGCGCGGCTGGTCGACCACGCCGACCGGTTCGGTGTCGATCAGCCCGGAGACGGCGGCCACCCCGGTTCCCGGCTCGGCCTCGAGCGCCTCGAGCGCCGCTCGGATCGTGGCCTCACGGTCGCCGAGATTCGACCCCAGTCCGATGTACGCGCGCGCCACCCGCCGGAACGTAGCGGTACGCTCACGTGGCGTGCATCGCCGGCTGCCGATCGTCGTCGTCGCGGCGTTATGCGCCTTGGCGACGGCCGCGACTGCAGCGGGCGACACGCCGCCTGAGTGGTGGCTGCACTCGATCGGCGCGGACGCCGTGACCGCACCGGGGCCCGGCGTCCCGATCGTCGTCATCGACGGCGCCGTCGATGCGTCGCAGCCGGCGTTCACGGGTCGCGCGAACACGACGTACCTCGACGCCCCGGCGCTCGCGGGACCGGACGACTACCACGCGACCGCCGTCGCTTCCCTGGCGGCCGGGGCCGACTCGGGTGCGTTCATCGGGGTGTACCCGCAGGCCGTGCTCGAGCTCTGGGATGCCGGACGCGGCGTGAACGGAATCGACGCCGGCTCCGCCGCGGAGGGCATCAAGACCGCAGCGAAGCAGTGTCCCGCGGTCATCAACCTCAGCTTCGGCGGGACCGAGCCGAACCCCCAGGTGCAGGACGCGATCCTCCGCGCGGTGCACGCCGGCTGCATCGTCGTCGCGGCCGCGGGAAACAGCGGGCTGGACGGCGACCCGCCGACGTATCCGGCCTCGTACGCGCACGTCCTCGCGGTCGGAGCGACGGACGAGCAGAACGCAGCCATGCCGTTCTCGAGCTCGGGCGACTGGGTCGACCTCGCGGCGCCCGGCACGGACATGAGCGCGGAAGTGCCCCTGTCCCACGATGCGAGCGGCATCTCCCGCGGCCTCGCAGGGACGAGCTTCGCGGCGCCGCTCGTCAGCGCGGCAGCAGCGTGGATCTGGACGGTTCGCCCCGATCTCAGCGCGAGCCAGGTGGCGGCGCTGCTGCGCGAGAGCGCGCGACCGGTCGGATCGCAGCGCTTCGACCCGAAGACGGGCTACGGGGTCATCGACATCGCGGCCGCCCTCGCGGCACCGACGCCTCGGGGCGATCCCAGCGAGCCGAACGACGACGTCGTGCAGGTGAAGCCGAGCCAGCTCTTCTCCAACGGCCAGCCTCCGATCACGACCGCTGCGCGTCCGTCGATCAGGATCTCCGCGACGCTGCTGCGAGCGGAGGACCCGCGCGACCTCTACCGGATCTGGGTGCCCGCGCATCGGACCGTCCGCGTCTCCCTGAGCTCGAGTGGCGAAGCGACCGCGCGCATCTGGGGACACAGGACCTACACCGTCGACGAGCCACCCGCGCTGCGGCATCGCGACTTCGAGGGGACGTCGATCACCGGCGGAGGCGTGGGCGAGTACGCGTACGTCGACGTCGCGCTGACCGGCCGTACCGCGAGCGCGACCTACGTGCTGGGGGTCAAGGCCTCGACACGCTGACAGATGCCGTTCCCGGGAGCCCGGCCGGCTGCACGGCAGGCTTCGTGACGCGGACGGTCGCGCGATCGGCATGGAAGCGCGCGCGCAATTCGTCTGCGACCGCGAGCGCGAGCGCCTCGAGCAGCGCGTACGCGTTCGCCTCCGAGATCTCGCGCACCGTGCGGGCCACCGCCGAGTAGTCGACGGCGTCCTCGATGCGGTCCGACGAGCCGCGCTCCCCCACCTCGAGCTCGACGTCGAAGAGGAAGTCCTGGCCGCGCGCGCGCTCCTCCTCGTACACCCCGTGATGACCGAACACGCGCAGGCCGTGCAGCTCGACGGTGATCACGCGAATGCCTTCGCAACGTTGAGCGCGTCCACGTGCGCCGCGACCTCGTGCGCACGAATGATCGTGGCCCTGCGCTCGTATGCGGCGACCGCCGCCCCGACGCTCGCGCTCTCGAGGTCGGACGCGCCGAGCCGGGCGAGGGTGCTCTTGCGCGAGATGCCGATCAAGACCGGGCGACCGAGTGCAAGCAGCACGTCGAGCCGGCGGATCAGCTCGATGTTGTGCTCGACCGTCTTGCCGAAGCCGATCCCAGGGTCGAGGCAGATCGCCTCCTCGGCGATGCCCTGCGCGACCGCGAAGGCCAGTCGTTCCTCGAGGAAGGCGGCAACCTCGGAAGCGACGTCGTCGTAGCGCGGGTCGACCTGCATCGTGCGCGGCCGGCCCTGCATGTGCATCAGGCACAGGTAGACACCGCTGTCGGCGACGACGCCCGCAAGCTCCGGGTCGGCGCGCAGCGCGGTGACGTCGTTGACCATCTCGGCGCCGAGCGCGATCGCGCGGCGCGCCACCTCGGCCTTGGCCGTGTCGATCGAGACCGGGACCTCGCGGTCGAGCCGCTCGAGGACGGGGATGACGCGGCGCAGCTCTTCTTCCGCAGACACGCCTTCCGAGCCGGGACGCGTCGACTCGCCACCGACGTCGACGATCGCCGCGCCCTCCTCGATCATGCGGCGCGCAGCCGCGGCCGCGACATCGGCGTCGAGGTGCACCCCGCCGTCGGAGAAGGAGTCGGGCGTGACGTTCACGACGCCCATCACGGACGGTCGCGGGAAGCGCGCTTCGATTGCGATCACGTGCGGATGGTTGCACGAACTCGACCCGTCTCGGCTGCGCCGCTGCGGGTGTGCCGACACGCTCGCGCAGAGGACGTTCCTAGCCGGGCTGGTGGCAGACGGCCTCGATGTTGTTGCCGTCGGGATCGAGGACGTAGCCGCCGTAGTAATCGGCGTGATACCAGCGCAGGCCGGGTGCGCCGTTGTCGGTCCCGCCTGCCTCGACGGCCGCGGCGTGGAAGGCGTCCACATGCGCCCGGCTCTCGGCCCTCAGCGCGATGTGCAGCCGCCCGCGGACAGGCTCCCCATGGGCCTCGATGAAGAACGACGGTCGTCCTCCGTCATCCTTGCCGAACCCGGCGGCCGCTCCGGAGAACTCCATGAGAAGCGTCATCCCGAGCGGCGCGAGCGCTTTCTCGTAGAACGCCTTGCTTCGCTCGTAGTCAGCAACGGCGAACCCGACGTGATCGAGCGTGATCATCCTCTCTCCTTCGGCCGCGGTCCCTTCTGCTCATCATCGCTCGTACGGTCTCGTGAAGATCTACGCTCCGAGCATGACGAGGTTCGTCGTCGACGCGAGCGCTGCCCTCCACCTGGCGGGCACGGAGGCCGAGGTCTCCGCCGAGCACGAGCTGCTCGCACCGACGCTCCTCCGTTCGCAGACGCTGTCCGCTCTGCACGAAGCCGTCCACCGCGGCGAGCTCCCGGCCGACGTCGCGCGCGAGCGCCTCACGCGCATCGCGCAGATGCCGATCAGGCTCCTCGGCGACGCCGTGCTCAGGCGCCGCGCCTGGGACATCGCGGAAAAGCTCGGCTGGGCCTCGACCTACGACGCCGAGTACGTCGCGCTCACCCAGCTGCAGGCGGACGCGCTCGTGACCCTGGACGCGAAGCTCGCGCGAAGCGTCGAGGACGTCGTCGAAACCGCGTCTATCGACGAGCTGTTCTAGGCCGCGTCCACGCGCCGGCCGCAGAGCTCGCACACGACCGCGTAGCGCTTCACGCCCGCAGCCGTGACGGCGATCTGGCGCCTCACGAGCCGGTGCTTGCAGGCGCGCACCTCGGGGAGCCGCTGCGGCAGCGGCGGCAGGTCGGGAATGTGCCGCACCGCGCCGCCGACCGCGGGGCACCCGGCCACGTGCTCGGCCCAGACGTGATGCGCCGGCTGGGTCGTGAGGGCGAGCCAGCCGCACGCCTCACACGAGATCTCGATCACGAGGGGCTGCTACGACTTCGCGGGATCCGGCGGCGGCTGCATGGTCGCTCCCGGAATCGGGAACGGCCGCGGCCGCGGCTTGCGCTCGCGCTTCGGCTCTTCCTGCGGCTGCGGAGCCTCGGCAGGCGCCGCCTCCTCGGGGAACACACTGCTCTCGTCCTCGCCGGCGAGCAGCCGTTCGAACTGATCCCGGTCGATCGTCTCGCGCTCGATGAGGATCTGCGAGACGCGGTGCAGCTCCTCCATATGCTCGCGCAGCACCTGGAGGGCGAGCTCGTGCCCCTCTTCGATGACGCGCCGGATCTCGTCGTCGATCTCGCGCGCGATCTCCTCGGAGTAGTCGGCCTCGGCGCCGTAGTCACGGCCGAGGAACGGCATGTCGTGGCTGCGGCCGAGCACGCGCGGCCCGAGCTTCTCGCTCATGCCGAAACGCATGATCATCGACTTCGCCGTCTGTGTGACCTTCTCGAGATCGTTCGCCGCGCCGGTGGTCACCTCGTGGAAGACGATCTCCTCCGCCGCGCGCCCCCCGAGCGTCATCCCCATCTGGTGCATGAGTGCGGTGCGCGTCGTCAGGTAGCGGTCCTCGGTCGGCAGCGAAATGGTGAGGCCGAGCGCCTGGCCGCGCGACACGATCGTGATCTTGTGGATGGGATCGGTGTGCTCGAGGTAGTGGCCGACGAGCGCGTGGCCCATCTCGTGGTAGGCGGTGATCTTGCGCTCGTGCTCGGAGAGGAGGCGCGCCTTCTTCTCGGGGCCTGCCACGACGCGCATGATTCCTTCCTCGAGCTCCTCCTGCTCGATGATCTTCTTGCCGCGACGCGCTGCGAGCAGCGCCGCTTCGTTCACGAGGTTGGCGAGATCGGCGCCGGTGAAGCCCGGTGTGCCGGACGCGAGCGTGTCGAGGTCGATCTCGGGCGCGAGCGGCTTGCCCTTCGTGTGCACCTCGAGGATCTTGCGGCGGCCGATCCGGTCGGGGCGATCGACGACGATCTGCCGGTCGAAGCGGCCAGGGCGCAGCAGCGCCGGGTCGAGGATGTCGGGACGGTTCGTCGCCGCGATGAGGATGATGTTGTCCTTCATCTCGAAGCCATCCATCTCGACGAGCAGCTGGTTCAGCGTCTGCTCGCGCTCGTCGTGGCCGCCGCCGAGGCCCGCACCGCGATGGCGGCCGACCGCGTCGATCTCGTCCATGAACACGATGCACGGCGCTGCCTGCTTCGCCTGCTCGAACAGGTCGCGCACGCGCGACGCGCCGACGCCGACGAACATCTCGACGAAGTCGGAGCCGGAGATGGAGAAGAACGGCACGCCCGCCTCGCCCGCGACCGCGCGCGCGAGCAGCGTCTTGCCGGTGCCGGGAGGCCCGTACAGCAGCACGCCCTTGGGGATGCGCGCGCCGAGCGCCTGGAACTTCTTCGGGTTCTCGAGGAACTCCTTGATCTCCTGCAGCTCCTCGACCGCCTCGTCGACGCCGGCCACATCCTTGAAGCCGATCTTCGGCGAGTCCGGCGTCATCCGCTTCGCACGCGACTTGCCGAAGCTCATCACCTTCGAGCCGCCGCCCTGCACCTGGTTCATGAGGAAGATCCAGAAGCCGAACAGGAGCACGAAGGGCAGCAGGCTCGTGAGGATCGACCACCACGGCGACGAGCCGACGCCCTTCGAGTTGAAGGCGACGTCGTGCGCGACCATCGTCTGCTCGACCTGCGCCTCGGCCTGCGGCGACGCGTAGTGGACGCTGTACTTCTGCCCGCTCGTCGTCGTCAGCGTCAGCGACTGCTTGTTCGGGTCGATCGTGACCGGCCCGGAGATCTGATCGCTGTGATTCCGGATGATCCCGTAGACCTTCGAGGTGGTCGCCTGCGTCGTCTTCGTCCCGTGGCTGCCCAGCGTCTGCAAGGCCAGCCAGACGAGCGCTGCGATGATGATCAGCGGGAAAAGAGCGCTGCGGAAGAATCGATTCAAGGGAGAGGCCTCCCGGGCAGGGTACCAGCGTCTACCTACTTATCGGGCTTTCGCGCCCTGTGGTTACGCCCCTTCCGGAAGCTGGGCGGGATCGAGGACGCCGACGTACGGAAGGTTGCGGTACCGCTCGGCGAAATCGAGCCCGTAGCCGATGACGAAGCGGTTCGGGATCTCGAATCCGATGAACCGCACCGGCACGTCGATCTCCCGCCGGTCCGGCTTCGTCAGGAGCGCGCAGATCTCGAGGGTCGCGGGCTCACGCGCCTCGAGGTTCCGGACGAGGTACGACAGCGTGAGCCCCGAGTCGATGATGTCCTCGACGACGAGCACGTGGCGGCCCTCGATGTTGATGTCGAGATCCTTGAGGATGCGCACCACCCCCGACGAGTCGGTCGAGTCGCCGTAGCTCGAGATCGCCATGAAGTCGATCTCGCACGGAATGGTCAGATGGCGCATGAGGTCGGCCATGAAGAACACTGCGCCCTTCAGGACGCCGACGAGCAGGAGGTCGCGCCCGGCGTACTCGGCGGAGATCTCCTCACCGAGCTCTGCGACACGCTGCTGCAGCGCGTCGGGCTCGATCAGAACCTCTGTGACGGCTCGTTCCAGCTCAGTCGCGTTCAACTTCGACGTCCGGGTGATCGACGATGCCGGGAACGGCGACGACCTCGTCCCCCCGCACGACCAGCGGCCAGGCCTCACGCTCGGAGCGGGGAATCTTGGCGTCCACGAATACGTCCTGAATCTTCTTGCTGCGACCCGCGAGCCGGTCGCCGGCCCGCCACCCTCGTACCTTAAGCCCTTCCGTGCGCGAGCGGATTCGCCAGGCGCCCCAACGCACCTCGCCCTTCAGGTCGACCGGGCCCGGCTCGAGCCAGAGCCGGTCGTACTCGCGCACGGCCATCAACCCATCTCCGAGATCGACGCGCCGCGAGCCCGCCGGCGAGGTGAGCAGCTCGGCCAGCTGCGGCGGAAGGGTCTCGCGTGCGTCGAGAGCCCGGATGAGGTTCGCGTCCGCGTCGGGATGCAGCCGGCGGAGGAGCGGGAGGATCTCGCCGCGGATGAGTCCTCGCTTCGAATCGGGGTTGCTCGTGTCTACGCGGTAGCGCAGCCCCGCTGCCGCGCAGTACGCCTCCGTCTCGGTGCGCCAGACGTCGAGCAGCGGATGGACGACGCCGTCGTCGCGACGCGGCGCGATACCCGTCGCCGCCCCGCGCGAGACGAGCCGGTACAGGACCGTTTCCACCTGGTCGGAGGCGGTGTGTCCGGTCGCACGCCTGCGCTCGCGCGCGAGCGAGTACCGCTGTTCGCGCAGCTCCGCCTCGGAGAGCCCCCGGCCGTCGAGCTCGACGACCTCGGCGCCGAGGACCTCAGCGCAGAAGCGCGCATCCTCGTCCGACTCCGCGCCGCGCAGCCGGTGGTTCACGTGCAGCGCGCTGACGCGGTAGCCGAGTGCGCCGAGCGCGTGCCAGAGGCACGACGAGTCGGCGCCGCCGGAGACGAGGCAGCACACCTCTCCCCCCGGCTCGATCAGGTCGTGCGCGCGGACGAAGGCTTCGACTCGCTCGAGCATCAGAAGATGAGCGAACGGTACGAGATGGTGCGCCGCATCCCGATCCGCTCGTACACGTGGATGGCGACGTCGTTCTCCGGGCGGACGAAGAGGCACACGGCGGGGACCTGTTCGAGCAGGAGCCGGCACAGGTCGCGCATCCCGCGCTGCGCGTAGCCGCGGCTCCGCGCCTGCGGGTCGACCCAGACCTGCTGGAGCTGGACGGCGGACGGCGTCCACGCCGACGCCTCGGCCTTGAACCGGATCACGCCGTCCTCGAGCCAGAGCCAGGACCGGCCGTCTTCGATCTGCATGCGCGTCCGCCAGCGGAAGCCGTCCGGGTCGCGGCGCATCGGGTCGATCCCGATCTCCTCCCGGTGAGCGGCCGCGCACGCGGGAACGAGCAGATCGAGGTCGGCGAGCGTCGCCCGGCGCAAACCCGAGTCGCCGGCGGGCGGCGGCGCGTCGATGACGTACACGGGCTGGCCCGGGCGGTCGTCGCGCGGCCGGGGCATGCCGGCCTCGGCCTCGGACCACACCGCGTCGACGGCGCCTTCCTCGCCGATGATCATGCGCGGCTGGCCGCGTACGACAGCGCCCGCGAACGCGGCGCATCCGGCGCCCGTCGGCACGACGTTCGCGCCGACGTGACAGAGCGCCGCCAGCCGGCCGCCGGCGGCGAGTGCGGAGAACCGCCCGAGCCCGCGGCGCGCGATGTCCTCGAGGAAGACCCGCTCGATCGGCTCTTCCGCGCAGAAGGCGAGGATCTCGTCGAGTGTCGGGTCGACGGCAACCACGATCCCGATCATTCCACTCCCGCCGCCGGGTTAGGGTGGGCGTCATGCCAATTCACCTTCGAGCCGAGCCCGGCGACTACGGCGAGGCCGTCCTCGTCCCCGGCGATCCCCTTCGGGCCAAGTACATCGCGGAGACGTACCTCGACGGCGTCGTGCAGGTCAACGGAGAGCGCGGGATGCTCGGCTTCCGCGGAACATGGGAGGGCAAGCCGGTCTCGGTGCAGGCAACGGGCATGGGCTGTCCCTCCGCCGCGATCGTGATCGAGGAGCTCGTCATGCTCGGCGCCAAGAAGATCCTGCGCGTCGGCACCTGTGGCGGCCTGCAGCCGCACCACGCGCTCGGAGACATGATCGTCGCGCTCACGGCAGTGCCGCAGGACGGGACGACGCACACCTATGTCCGCGAGCCGCACTGCCCGACGGCGAGCTTCGAGCTCGTGCATGCAGCCGTGCACGCGGCGAAGGAGCTCGGCCAGCCGATCCACGTCGGCCCCGTCGTCTCGAGCGATGTCTTCTACAACCCCGACGCCGGGCAGTACCAGCGCTGGTCCGAGCGCGGCATCCTCGGCGTCGAGATGGAGGCGGCCATCCTGTTCACGCTCGGCGCGCTGCGCAAGGTGCACGCCGGCTGCCTGCTCACCGTGAGCGACATCGTCGTCGAGGGCGAGTTCACGCGTATCAGCGACGAGGATCTGCGCGCCGCCGTCGATCGCATGACGCGCGTCGGGCTCGCAACCGTCACGTCGGACCATTAACACCGTCTTCCTCGTCAATCCGGCGTCGGGCAACGGCGCCACAGGGAGACGCTGGCCGGAGCTCGCGCACCGCGCGGCTGCGCTCGGCCTGCACGGCGACACGCTCCGGTCGGAGCGCGCCGGACATCTGATCGAGCTCGCCGAGCGCGCGGCCCGAGGGGGCGCCGAGCTCGTCGTCGCCGTCGGGGGCGACGGCACGCTGAACGAGACGATCAACGGGCTCATGCGCGGCGGCGGCGGGCCGGAGCTGGCGACGATTCCGCTCGGCACGGGCATGGACTTCGTCCGCACGTACGGCATTCCCACGCACTTCGACGACGCCGTCCGCACCGCCGTCGAGGGACGCGCGCGCGCAATCGACGTGGGGCGCGTCACGTACCGAACCTGGGCGGGCACCGAGGAGGAGCGCTACCTGGGCAACGTCGGCAGCGTCGGCATGAGCGCAGCCGTCGCCCAGCGGGCGAACGGCATGTCCAAGGCGCTCGGTGGCAGGGCGACGTTCTTCTACGCGCTCGTGCGCGTCTTCCTCGCCTGGCAGAACACCGTCGTCGACGTCGTTCTCGACGGCGAGCGGCGCTCGGCGCGCATGCACGACGTGATCGTCGCGAACGGCCAGTACCACGGCGGAGCCATGTGGCTCGCGCCGGAGGCTCGCCCGGACGACGGCCTCTTCGACGTGCTCCTGATCGGCGACGTCAACAAGCTCGACTTCGCGACCACGGCTCCGAAGCTGTACCGGGGCACGCACCTCTCGCACCCGAAGGTCGACCTCGTCCGCGCGCGTGTCGTCGAGGTGGAGGCCGCCGAGACGTTGCCGATCGAGCTCGATGGAGAACAGGTCGGGACGACGCCTGCACGCTTCGAGATCGTGCCGGGCGCGCTGCGGGTGCGTGTCCCGCGCTAGAGCTGCACTCGCGACGTTGGCCGCAGGTGCGTTCACCGCACTTGCCGCGCTCGTCGCCCACGGCAATCTGACGTCGGTCGACCAGTGGTCGGTCGACCAGGCGATGCCGGGTGCCGACTTCCATGGGACGTCAACTCTCGCGAGCGCGCTCATCCCGCTGTGGGACGTTCGCTGGCACGGCGTGCTGCACATCGCCGCCGAGCTCGTCACGCTGCCGGCGTCGTTCACGCCGGCCACGGTCATCGTCGCCGCCGCGTGTCTCCGGCTGCGCGGCCGCGCGGCCGTCGGGCTCGCGGCGGCCTATGTGGTGGGCAACGCCGTCGAGGTGCTCGTGAAGGCGACGCTCACGCGTCCGACGCTCCATGCGCACGGCCTGGCCCTGACCGGTTTCGACTCCTCCTATCCGAGCGGCCACACGATCCGGACCGTGCTCGTCGCAGTGGCGGTCGCCTCGGCCTGGCCGCGCACTCGGACGTGGGCGTTGGCCTGGGCCGGATCGTCGATCGCGATGATCCAGATCGGGGGCCAGCACGTCCCGTCCGACATCGCCGGCGGGCTGCTCGTCGTCGCGGCGCTGCTCGCTACGACTTGGTCTTGGTGGTCCGGCGGGCGGTCGACGGGCCGGCGTCCTTCGCCAGCTTCTCGACCTTCCGCTCGAGCGCGCTGAGGCGCGCCTCGAGCTCGTCGATCCCGCGCACCCGCCGCTGGAGCTCGTCGAGCCGGTCCTTCATCGCGTTCATCGTGCCGACCACGCGGTCGCCGCCCGGCGCGTCCTGCAATCGCTGGATCGCTTCCTCGCTCAGCTCGGCGAGCTTGCCGAGCAGGTCGGTGCGCTTCTCGTCGGCCACGGCGCACAGTCTACGAAAGCCCGCGCGGTTACGCTGCACGCTCGATGCGACGGCTGCTGATCGCGCTCACGCTCGTGTTCGCCGGCCCGGCCGCGGCAGCCACCATCCACACGCCTAAGAACGGAGGCCTCGTGCTCGGCACGCCCGCGCCTGATCGCATCGTCGGCGGGCCCGGCAACGACTTCCTTCAGGCAGCCTGGGGCGGCGTCGACCGTGTCGACTGCGGAGGCGGCTTCAACGTCGTCGCCGCCGATCTTTCCGACAAGGTGGCCGCGAATTGCCAGGTCGTCTCGCGGCGCCTGTCCGTGGACGCGTCGACGAACCCGGCCGGCCAGCACGAAACGTCGGTCGAGCCGGCGGACGCGGCCTGGGGAACGACCGTCGTCGCGGCGTACCAGGTGGGCAGGTTCGCGACCGGCGGAGCGTCGAACATCGGGTTCGCTGTCTCCGGCGACTCCGGTCGCACGTGGACGCGCGGCCTCCTTTCCGGCGTCACCGTCGAGTCGAGCCCGGCCGGCCCGGAGCGTGCGGCGTCCGACCCGGCCGTCGCGTACGACGCCGCGCACGGCCAGTGGCTCATCTCCACGCTGACCATCGAGCAGGGCGGGACGCGCGTGATGGTCGCGCATTCGAACGACGGCCTGCACTGGTCGGCGCCCGTCACCGCTGCGTCGGGGCCGGCGCTCGACAAGGACTGGATCGCGTGCGACAACGGTGGGGCCAGCCCGTTTCACGGCCGCTGCTACGACCTCTACACCGACGACGAGAAGAACACCACCGTCAGCCAGTCGAGCGACGACGGCGGTGTGACGTGGTCGACGCCCGTTCGCGCGACCGGCGCGCTCGTCGGCACGCAACCTGCGGTCCTCCCGAACGGGACGCTCGTCACCATCGCCGGCAACTACGCCGGGCAGCAGGCCCTGACAGGAACGATCGAGAGCGTCCGCTCGACGGACGGAGGCGTGACCTTCACGCGGGCGACCCTGGCCACGCTCACGTCGGCGAACAACGACCCTCTGCGCGCGATCTCCCTTCCGTCGCTCGCGATCGACGCCGCCGGCACGCTCTTCGCGTCGTGGGCCGACTGCCGCTTCCGAGCGTCGTGCGGCGAGAACGACATCGTCATCTCGAGCTCGACGGACGGCGTCAGCTGGGGCACCCCCTCACGTATCCCTCTGTCGCCAACGTCCTCGACGCTCGATGCGATGATCCCCGGGCTGGGAGCGGACCCGACGCATCCTGGACATCTCGCGCTCGTGTACGCGTACTACACGCCGGGCTCGTGCGCGAAGAGCGCGTGCGCGCTGGGCATCGCCTTCGTGCAATCCCCGGACGGCGGTGCGAGCTGGACGAAGCCGCTCCGGCTGGACGTCGAGCCGATGCAGATGCCGTGGCTGGCCGAGGCCGAGGGCCGCATGGTCGGGGACTACTTCTCGACGGCGTTCGCGGGCGACCGCGTCATACCGGTGTTCACGCTCGCGATCGCACCGACCGCCGCCGGCCGCCTGCACGAGGCGATCTTCGCCGCGTCACTCAAGCCGCTCGCTTAGCGCCGCCAGCGTCTCGCCCGCCCCGCCGTCGATGCACACGTCTGCGCGCTCGTCGAACCGCGTCCGGCCGCGGTTGACGATTGCGAGCCTGCCACCGGCGCCCAGCGTCTCGAGCGGCAGGCCGGCGACCGGGTAGACCTCGAGCGACGAGCCGACGACGAGCAGGAGCCCGGCGTCCGCTGCCAGGCGCACGGCACGCTCGATCGCCGCCTCGGGCAGGAGCTCGCCGAACATGACGACGTCGGGCTTGAGCACGCTTCCGCACGCCGGGCACGCCGGCACGGGCAGCCCGGTGAGAGCCTCGTCGAACGGCACCGTTGTCCCGCACTCGAGGCAGCTGCAGCTGCTCAGCGATCCGTGCACCTCGACAACCGTTCGCGAGCCTCCGCGGGCGTGGAGGCCGTCGACGTTCTGGGTGACGACCGCGTCGACCCAGCCGCGCCGCTCGAGATCGGCGAGTGCGCGATGGCCGTCGTTCGGCTCGACGCCGGCGACTGTTGCAAGACGCTTCCCGTAGAAGTCCCACACCTTCGCCGGGTCGGCGAGGAACGTGTCGATGGTCGCATACTCCATCGGGTCGTACTGACGCCAGATGCCTGTCGGCGAGCGAAAGTCGGGAATGCCCGACTCCGTGCTGATGCCGGCCCCGGTGAGCAACACGCACGGCTGGTGCCCACGCACGAGCTCGGCGAGGCGGTCGACCGACATGCGCTCATCGTAGAGTTGCCCCATGGAAGGCTTCTCGTTCTCGACGCGAGTTCGCGTGCGTTTCGCCGACACGGACGCGCAGGGGATCGCGCACAACGCCGCCTACCCGGTGTGGTTCGAAGTCGCGCGCGTGGAGTATCTGCGCGCCTACGCCGGCGGGTACCAGATGCTGCGAGATCACGGGATCGAGGCCCTCGTGCTCGAATCGTTCTGCCGCTACCGGGTTCCCGCCCGCTTCGACGACGAGCTCGACGTGCACACGCGCTGCGTCGGCCTCAGCGGAGCGCGGTTCCGCTACGACTACGAGATCGTCCGCACCGACGGGCTGCCGATCGCGGACGGCTGGACCGCGCACGCGTGCGTGGACGCGAAGACGTTCCGCCCCACGCGCGTGCCCGACTGGCTGGCCGAGGCTATCCGGACGGCGGAGGCGTAGCCGCCGCCTTCTGTGCCGGCTTCTTCTTCGGGCCGACGCGCAAGAGCTCGGGCGCGGCGCGGTAGTACGAGGACCACACGTCGTGGTAGAGCAGCTTCCCGTTTGCGGCGTATACGTCGCGCGTGACGCTCGTCGTCAGCGCGGGCTCACCGGGATCGTCGATCACCTGCTCGCCGGGCTTCAGCGTGGGGTCGACGGTCTTCTTCACCTTGAGCTTGCTGCGTGCGACGAGCGGCGCGGTGGTGCTCTCCACCTTCCGGCCCGTCGGCGTGCCGTACAGGCTCACCGTGAGCGACGACGACCCGACAAAGGTGCGAAGCAGCAGCCAGTGGCCGGTGTCGTTGACGAAACGCAGATCGACGTCGGGGTAGTCGACGGTGGCGTCGCGCCCCTGCGGGTAGTGGCTGATGTAGAGCGCGTGATTCGTTCGCGCGGTGATCTTCACGCCCGCTTCGAACGCAGCGTTGAACACGGTCGTCGACACCTGGCACACGCCGCCGCCGAGCCCGGTCGTGACCTCGCCGTTCACGATCACGGGCGCGACGAGGAATCCCTTCGCCGCCGTGCGCTCGCCGGTGGTCTTGTTGAAGGAGAACTCGGCGCCCGGAGCGATCAGCTTGTCGTCGACGAGCCGCGCGACGAGCTGCACGTTGTGGATGCGGTTCGGCACGCCCCCGTATTCGGTCGTGTACGTCGACACGAGGCCGGTGATGCCCATGCCGCGCGCGGCTGCCGCGGTCAGCTTCGCCGGGACCGTTTGGATCGGGAGCCGTGCGACGCGACGCTCGGGGCTTCGCCGCAATGCGGCTGCAAGGACCGCGTCCGCCGTCCGCACGGCGTCGAGGCGTATGCCCGGCCGGTCGGGGACGATGCTGACCTTCGGCCCGTCGACGGCGAAGGTCGCGTTCTTCGGCGCTTTCTGGACGTGCGCGCCGAGCTTGCGCAGCCACGCGTCGGCCGCGGGACCGCCGATACGCAGCGCAGAGGAGCCGGACGGGAGCGAGAGCAACGGCGCGAGGCGGGCCGGCGTCAGCAGGAACCGCGTGGGGCCGAGAAGCAGGCGGACGGGCGCGGAGAGAGCGAGGCGCGCCTGCCGCGCCGCGCGCCGGAGAGCGGCGGCGCGCACGTGCGGCTCGGTGACGCGCATCGGAAGCGGGACCGGCGCCGACGAGCGGTCGAGCGCAGCGAGCTCGCGGACGAGCGCCCTCGCTGCGGCGGCCTTGTCGAGCGTCAGGCCCGGACGTGCGGGGACGATCGTTACGCGCGAGCCATGAAGCGCGAGCGATGCGTCGCGCGGAGGCCGGTCGACCGCGCTCGCCACCCGCTGCAGCTCGTACTGGAGCGCGCCCGTCAAGACGCTCGTCGGCGGAGTGACGTCGGCGCCGAAGACATCCACGCCGAGACGCCTGAAGCCGCGGAGTGGAGCGAATCCCGAGCCCTGCCGCTGCGCATCGTCGACGGCGCCGCGCCAGTCGGACTGGACGCCGAGCTCGGCCGGACGAATGCGGAAGCGCTTGTCCCCCGCCGTGAAGACGACGGGGCGGGACGACAGCGCGGCCGCCTTCCCCTCGAGCAGCTCGCGGGCCTGCGACGTGCTCAGACCGCCGACGTCGATGCCGTCGACCCGGACGCCGTTGGCGATCGTCGTCGGCGAGCCCGCGAAGACGAGGCCGAGGACGACCCCGGCTCCAACGACGACCAACACGAGAAGAGCGACCCTCCGGCGCATCCGTGGATGGTATCGGCCGTCTGCGCGAATCGGCACGAAGCCGTGACGACGCCGTGCGCGGTCGCGAAATACGATCGAAGGTAGGCGGGTAGGAGGGAGGGGTCGGGTCCCGGATTACCCGCGCGTGTACCTGGAAACGGCTGCGCGTTGCTCCAGCCCATGGTCGTTGCCCGGGCGGCGGCTCGAAGCGCCGGCTCGGCGGAGCGGGCCCCTCACAAGCCGGCTCAGAAGACGAAGAGCTCGACCCCGCCGCTGACGTTCAGCTCGATACCGGTGACGTACGCCGCCAGGTCGGAGCAGAGGAACGTCACGACATTCGCGATCTCCTGCGGCTCGCCTGGCCGCCGCAACGCCGTCCGTCTGACGATGCGCTCGTTCATCGTCGCGTTGGCCATCTCGAAGGCCTCTGTCCCGATGACCCCGGGAACGATGGCGTTGCACGTGATCCCGTGGCGGCCGCCCTCCATCGCGAGCGTCTTCGTGAGCCCGAGCAGCCCGGCCTTCGTCGTCGAGTAGCTCGCCTGCCCGAAGCCGCCGAGCGTGCCGGCGACGGAGGCCATGTTCACGATTCGCCCCCAGCCGCGCTTCGTCATGTGCGGCCACGCCGACTGCGCGCAGTTGAACGCGCCGGTGAGGTTGACGCGCAGGTCTCGCTCCCACAGTTCCGGCGACTGCTCGTGGAACTGGGCGACGTGATCGAGCGTGCCGGCGTTGTTGACGAGGATGTCGAGCGAGCCGAGCTCCTCTACCGCGCGCGCGACGGCGGCGTCGACCTGCCCGCGGTCGGTGACGTCGCAGCGGACGGCGAGTGCTCTCCTCCCCATCGCCTCGATGTCGCGCACCGTCTCCTCGGTGTGGACGAGCCCCTGCTGCCGGGCGACCGTGGCCAGCGTCCCGTAGCGGTCGGTCTCCTCGGTCAGCTCCGACTCGACGAGCAGGTCCGCGACGACGACGTCGGCGCCGGCGCGCGCGAGAGTCAGCGCATCGGCACGGCCGAGGCCGCGCGAGCCTCCGGTGACGAAGGCGACGCGGCCGGAGAGGTCGATCTCAATCGGCACGCGGCAAGAATATTTCCTTTGCGATCACAAGCCGCTGGATCTGCGAGGTGCCCTCGTAGATCTGGAACAGCTTCGCGTCGCGCATGAGCTTCTCGACCGGGTACTCCTTGATGTAGCCGTAGCCGCCGAACACCTGCACGGCGTCGGTCGCGACCTTCATCGCCGTGTCGGCGGCGAAGCGCTTCGCGAACGACGAGTACAGCGTCGTCTTGCGGCCGAACCCCTGGTCGAGCATCCACGCCGCCTGCCAGCAGAGCAGCCGCGCGGCCTCGATCTCGGTCGCCATGTCGGCGATCATGAAGTTGACCGCCTGGTGCATCGCGATCGGCAGGTCGAACGTGACGCGCTCCTTCGCGTAGGCGACCGAATGCTCGTATGCGGCCTGCGCGACGCCGACCGCTCCGATCGCAGTCCCGGGGCGCGTGAAGTCGAGCGTCGCCATGGCGATCTTGAACCCGTCGCCCTCCTCGCCGAGGCGATTCTCGACCGGGACGCGCACGTCCTGGAGCGCGAACGCCGAGGTGTCGGTGGCGCGCTGCCCCATCTTGTCCAAGTGCTGCTCGATGGTGACGCCGGGCGCGTCCATGGGGACGATGAACGCCGACATCCCCTTCGCGCCCGCCTTGGAGTCGGTCTTCGCGAAGACGACCGTCCACGCGGCGTAGCCGGCATTGGTGATGAACGTCTTCGATCCGTTGATGACGTACTCGTCGCCCTCGCGGACGGCGGTCGTCTTCAGGGAGGCGACGTCGGAGCCGGCGCCGGGCTCCGACAGCCCGAAGGAGCAGAGGATCGGCGACTCGATGAGCGGCGGGAGCCACTGCGCCTTCTGCTGGTCGCTGCCGAACAGGATCACCGGGCCGGAGCCGAGCCCGTTCGCCGTGAGCGAGGTGCCGATGCCGGAGCAGCCCCAGTAGAGCTCCTCCCCGACGAGCATGCCGTCGAAGGCCGAGAGCGCCGGGCCGCCGTACTCCTCCGGCACGTGCAGATTCATGAGCCCGAGGTCGTGTGCCTTCGCGATCACGTCGGCCGGATGCCGCATGTGCTCGTCGCACTCGTGCTCGAGAGGCCGGATCTCGTTCACCGCGAATTCGCGCGCAAGCTCCCGCAGCGCCTTCTGCTCGTCCGTGAGCCCGAACGAGACCCCCGTGCTCTGCTCGATGCTGACCATCGTCGACTCCCGCGTCGATTGACTAGTCAGTCAATGGTACCTGGCGACGGCTCAGGGCAAACGCCCCGGCGAGCACGAGCGCAAAGGCGGCGACGCGCAGGACGCCCCGGGGCCCGCCGGGCAGCGTCTCGGAGAAGAGCGCCATCCCCGCCGCGATCGGGAGCGCGTTCGTCCACACGACGGCGAGGCCCGCGGACGAGAGCCGGCTCCCGCGCTGGAACGCCAGCTGGAGGCAGACGAAGGCGAGCCCGTGACACGCGAGGAGCACGGGCGCGAACGCCAGCCGGGCGCCGCCGGCCACTGCCGCCTTCGTCGCCACGTCGCCGGCCGCATACAGCACCCCGGCCGCGGTTCCGAGGGCGGCCGCGGAAGACCGCCACGCCGCCAAGACTCCCGCTGCCACGGCCGAGGCCGCAACCCAGATCGCGACGGGGGCGACGCCTCCGTGCGCGGTGGGCGGGTGCGACCCGACGGAGAGCGCGAGCAGCACGAGCCCGCCGAGTGCAGCTCCGACGCCGATGCGCTCGAGGCGGCGCAGCCGGCCGCCGCCGATGGCGAGCACGCCGATGCCGCCCGCCGACGCTGCCTGGACGAGCGACAGCGGCGCGAGACGGAGCGCGACGACGTACAGCACCCATCCGCCGATGCCGGCGAAGAACCCGACGGCCCAGCGGCCGCTCCGAAACAGCGACGCGAGCGAGCGCAACGGCCGGCGGAGCGTCAGTGGCGGAAGCCGCGACGCCGAGGAGTGCTGGAGCGTGTAGCCGCCGCCGATCCCGACGGCGGAGGCCACAGCCAGCGCGAGGCCGGCCGCGATCACTGGAAGGGCAGGTACGCCTCGACGGCGAGCGCCGCGATCCCGACGCGCGGCAAGTCGCGACGCCGCTCGTACACGACGAAGCGCCGCTGCCACGACGGGAAGAACTTCCGGTTGAAGAGCAGCGGGTTGTCGAGCTGGAACCACGGCTTCATACGCCGCAGTGTCGCAGCCTGGAGGCGTTGCGCGACGCTCAGCTCGGCCTCGGGCGAAAGCAGTGCCGCGAACGGCGAGAAGTTCAACGAGACGTGCGCGAGGCCCTGCGCACGCGCCCATTCGATCGACGCGCAGATGAGCCATTCGGTGAAGCCGTTCGGAACGTCCGCGGTCCGAGGCATCGAGGACAGAGACAGCGCCGATCCCGCACGGCACACGGCGAAGTGCAGGAATCCCTGCGCGCGCCCGGTGCCGTCGACCCCGAGAACGAACACGGCGTCGTCCTCGTCCGCTCGAAAGAGCGCGTCGAAGGCCATGGCGAATCCGCGTTCCGGCGCCTTGCCACGCCAGCCCCGCGCCACCTCCTCGAGCTCTGTGCGCAACGAGGCGTCGATCTCGCGCGGCCACAGGACGCGAACGGTGAAGCCGGCCTTCTCGAGCCGGTGCACCGACTGGCGTACCTTTCTGATCGCCCTGCCCTCGAGCGAGAAGCTCGCCGTCTCGACCACTGCTTCGTCTCCGTGGTAGAGCGCGCGCAGACCGAGCGAGCGATAGAGATCGAGATCACGCTCCGATGCCCCGAGCACGGCGACGCGCCAGCCGCGCTCGTGGGCGAACTCGAGGAACGAGCGCAGGAGCTCCTCGCGCGCGCCGACTCGGCCGATCGGGTCGCCCGCGATGACGGCCACGCCGTTCACGACGCGATATGCCAGGAACGCCGACTCGTCGCGCGCGCAAAAGTACGACTTGTCGGCGCGAAGCGCGAACGGCGCCAGCGTGTCCGTGCCGAAGCTCGTCACGAGTCGCCGAACGACGCCGAGCTCATGCGCGCCACGCATGACGCGGTAGCGCCACGGCCCGAGCCATTCCAGGAGGACGACGACGGCGCCGCCGGCGCCGAGCAGGAACACGGAGAGCGGGAACCAATCGGCGACCGGCCCGGTCAGGTGATGCGCGCCGTGGAAGCTCAGGCCGGCGAGCGCTCGACCGGTGACGCGGAGCGCGAACTGGAACGTGTACGACTGGTCGGCCATCAGGCGGTTGACCCACAACGTGACCAGTCCATAGAGGCAAACGACGGCTGCGACGACGGCCGCATGCACCGCGACGCGCGGCTTGGACGACGGGTCGCCCCGCAGCCGAAAGTCGCCGCGCCGCGCGAGCAGTGCGACGACGGCGAGGCCCGTCACGACGGCACCGTCGTCGAAGCCGCGCTCGACGTGCAGCGCGAGGAGCAGGGTGAGCAACACGACTGCGAGCTGCCAACCGCGCCGGCTGCCGCGCACGAGGTTGCGCGCGGTCACGATCAGCCCGAGCGCGAGCGGAGCGACGAGCGCCTTCGACATGCCGTGCACATGGGCCGCGTCGAGCGCGGTGACGAGCGACCGGCGGTGCTCGGGGAACATCCCGTCCACGGCCGCGAGCAGCCCGACGCCGGCGACGAGCCAGGAGAGCACGACGCGTGCGCGCGGCGCGTCCACCGCCCTCGCGCGACCGAGCAGTGCGCCGGCCGCGCCCGCGAGGACGGCTGGAATCACCACCGCCTGCTCCGCCGCCGCAGCGTGGAAGGCCTGGTGCGCGGGGATCTGGCGCACGACGAGGATGGACACGCCGTTGAGCGCGTAGAGCCACGCTGCGACAGCCGGGCCGAGGAGCATGCCGGCGGTGAGCCGCTCCGCGCGCGCCCAGCGGGCGAGTAGGCCGAGCAGGCAGGCAGCTGCACCCCACACGAGCAGGTAGACCACGATCGAGATGCTGCCGTGATGGGACAGCTCGTCGAGAGCGAGCGCGTCGCGCACAGCCGGCCCCGGAACGGAGACGGCCGGGCGCACGAGATAGAGCCACCCCGTCGCGGCGAGAAGGACGCCGAGGGCGAGCAGGACCGCGACCGCACCGCGGACAGCGCTACGCATGGGCGAGCCTCTCCGCCGCTACGAGGTACGCGGCTCGCGCGTTGTCCCGCCAGAGGGCCCAGTTGTGCCCGCCGTACACCTCGAAGTAGCGGTGCGGGACGCGGGCTGCCGCCAGCTCGCGCGCGAAGGCCGCGTTCTGCTTGCGCATCGGATCCGTAGAGCCCGAGTAGAACCAGAAGTACGTGCCGAGCCTCCGCAGCGCGGGGGCGACGCGCGGAAGCAACAGACGGGGATCGTTCGCAGCAAGCGCGCGAAGGCTCGGCCCGAAGATGGAGCGGATCTTGTCCGGCCGCTCGTATCCCGACCACGATTCGACGACGGAGAACTCGCGCGGATCGTGGAGCGCGATGTCGATCGCGCCGTATCCGCCCTCCGAGAGGCCGGCGATGGCGCGGCCGCGTGGGGACGCGAGCGTCCGATAGCGCGCGTCGATCGCGTGCACGAGATCACGCGCGACGAACGTCCCCCACCCGCTCCCCGCATGGACGCCGTCGACCCATTCCTCGTCCGTGAAGGTGCCGGTGGATCCGAAGGGCATCACGAGGATGAGCGGCTGCGCGCGGCGCGTTGCGGTCAGCGCGTCGTCGAGGACGCCCATCTGCACCGTCTCGAGAAACGCGAGCGGGCGTCCAGGGAATCCGTGCAGCAGATAGAGGACCGGATAACGCCGCCTCGGGTGTTGCGCATAGCCGGAGGGCAAGTACACGTATGCCTCCTGCTTGCGGTCGCCGAGCGCCGGGCTCGAGACCAATAGTCGCTCGGTGGTCCCCGGAGAGCTCACGAATGCCGGCTCGCGCGGGGGCGCGAAGCCGCGGTACTGAAGGAAATTGTCGATGTAGCTCCGCGTGCCGAGCAGCCCGACGGCGAGAAACGCGGCCAATGCCGCCGCCAAAGCGGCTAGCGCAGCCGGAAGGCGTCTCGCGCCCTCAGCCTCCATAGATCTCTGTGTAGCCTGGTGACGTTAAGCGCGCGTTGCGCGCCGATTGCGTTTCCACGATGAGAACCGCTCTTCTCGCCCTGGCAGGCGCAGCAGCGGTGGCCCTCGGCCCGTCTGCAGCATCCGCTTCCCAGCGGCGGGTGGTGGACGCCGGCTTCGTCTCGGCTGCGATCGGCGGGCGTCTTCACTACGAGGCGTATCTCCCGCAGGGATACGACACGGGCTCGCAGCGATACCCGGTCCTCTACGTTCTCCACGGCCTGCCGTCGACCGCCGACGCATACACGTCGCTCGGATTCGTCGAGCGAGCCGTCGACTCGGTCCGCGGGGCCGCGATCGTCGTCGTCCCGCAAGGAGCGCGGACCGGCGAAGCCGACCCCGAGTACCTCGACCGCGGGCCCGGCGACCGCTGGGCGACGGCGATCGCGACCGAGCTGCCGCGCATCATCGACGCGCGCTTCCGGACAATCCGCTCGCGCACGGGCCGCGCACTGATCGGCATCTCGGCCGGCGGCTACGGGGCGATGCAGCTCGCGCTCCACCATCTGGACGAGTACTCCGTCGTCGAGTCGTGGAGCGGCTATTTCCACCCGACCGATCCGACCGGCACGAAGACGCTCGACCTGGGTTCAGCCGAACGCGATGAGACGGCGGGCGTCCACCGGATGCTGCCGGCCGTCCGCAACAAGCTGCGCGCCAACCGTAGCTTCATCGCGTTCTACGTCGGTCGCAGCGACTCGCGCTTCTACAGCGAAAACGAGACGCTGAACCAGGAGCTGTCGGAGGCCGGCGTCGCGCACGTCTTCCGGGCGTATCCCGGCGGGCACGACCAGGCGCTCTGGCAGCGGTACGCGGCGCCGTGGCTGGAGCTCGCGCTCGTCCACCTCGCGCCCGCGCACTAGGATCTCGGCGTGGCAGCGACGGCGAAGCCCACGGCGCTCGATCCGCGCGACTTCCTCGCGATCGACGCGCTGCTGGACGACGAGGAGCGCGCCATCAGGGACACCGTGCGGAAGTTCGTCCGCGACCGAGTGCTGCCGGACATCGGCGACTGGTTCGAGCGCGCCGTTCTCCCGCGCGAGCTCGTCAAGGAGCTGGCCCAGCTCGGCCTGTTCGGCATGCATCTCGAGGGGTACGGCCTTCCGGGCGCGAGCTCTGTCGCCTACGGGCTCACGTGCATGGAGCTCGAGGCCGGCGACGCGGGCATCCGCAGCCTCGTCTCGGTCCAGGGCTCGCTCGCGATGTACGCCATCTGGCGCTGGGGGACCGAGGAGCAGAAGCAGCGCTGGCTGCCCCAGATGCACGAGGGCGACGCGATCGGCTGCTTCGGGCTGACCGAGCCGGACGCCGGCTCCGACCCGGGGGCGATGCGCACGAACGCGCGGCGCGACGGCGCCGACTGGATCCTGAACGGATCGAAGATGTGGATCACGAACGGTTCCATCGCCGACGTCGCCGTCGTGTGGGCGCGCACCGAGGAGGGTGCGATAAACGGCTTCCTCGTCGAGCGCGGGATGCCCGGGTTCGAGGCGCCGGAGATGCATCGCAAGATGTCACTGCGCGCGTCCGTGACGTCGGAGCTCGTCCTCCGCGACGTGCGCGTCCCCGAGGAGAACCGGTTCCCGGAGGTGTCGACCCTGCGCGGCCCGCTCGCCTGTCTGAGCGAGGCGCGCTACGGAATCGTCTGGGGCTCTGTCGGCTCTGCCCGCGCATGCTTCGAAGCGGCGCTCGACTACGCGAAGGAGCGCATCGTCTTCGGCAAGCCGATCGCCGGCTACCAGCTCACGCAGCAGAAGCTCGCGGAGATGGCGCTCGAGGTCAACCGCGGCACGCTCGTCGCGCTGCATCTCGGCCGGAAGAAGGACGAGGGGACGCTGCGGCCCGAGCACGTGAGCATGGGCAAGATGGGCAACGTCCGCGGCGCACTCGAAGTGGCGCGCAGCGCACGGACGGTCCTCGGCGGCAACGGGATCACACTCGAGTACCCCGTCATCCGCCACATGAACAACCTCGAGTCCGTGCTCACCTATGAGGGCACGCACGAGGTGCACACGCTCGTCGTCGGGCAGGCGCTGACCGGCGAGAACGCTTTTCGCTAGGAAGGCCCTTCGCCGTCCCAGTAGTCGACGGCGTCCCGTATGCGGAAGTACCTCCGGTTGGCGCCGACCTTGTCGCTGTCCGGATACACCGGATACGTCGACGGGCGCAGCGTGGAGAAGATGGCGACGCGGACGTCCCCGCCGCTCCGGTTGGAGAGATCGTGCGCGCCTGCCTCGTCCAGCGGGAACGCCACGATGTCGCCGGCCGCGAGCTCCTGTTCGCCCTCCGGTGTGCGCAGCGTCGGCGTGCCGGCGACGACGACGGCCCACTCCTCGTTCCCGCGATGGAAGTGGTACGGCCAGTTTCGCGCGCCGGGCGGAATGGTGTACAGCGAGCACCCCAGGAGCTCCGCGCCGAGCAGCGGGCCGAGCGTCATGTCGAAGTGGTGGAAGCCCTCGCACTCGGCGCGCTCCTCGCCGAGCGGACCGTCCAAGAGATTGAAGATCTCCGTCACGGCTCGACCACCCAGCCTCTCAACGGCTCGCCGCGGCTCCAGCCGGCGACGACGCCGACCTTGCCTTCGTCCGGGTACACGCAGACCTCCGGGTCGGACACGGTGGAGAAGAACACCAAGCGGACCGGCTGCTCCGCGTCGTTGCGAACCTGATGCGCGCCGGCCTCTCCGCGCGGAAAGACGGCGACGTCCCACGGGCGCAGCACGTGGTCGCCCTCCGGCGTCCGCAAGGTTGGAGCGCCCTCCAGGACGACGAGCCACTCCTCCTCCCCGTAGTGCCAGTGATAGGGACTCCGATCTCCGGGCGCGAGCTCGTAGACGGTGGCGCCCCACATCGTCGCGCCGAGAGCGTCGCCGAGCCGCCCCACGTCCGTGAAGAGGTTCAGAAGCCGACCCCGTCGGGCGCCGGAAGAGGACTGCGAGGCAGCTGCGGATCGGGGCCGCCCTCGTTGTACGCGCCCGGCGCGACGTCGTTGGGGCCATCCGCGTAGAAGAGGCTCGCAAGCCGCTGGATCTGCAAGCGCCCGTGGCCGAGCTCGAACTGGCCGCCGCCGTACATGCGCACCCCGCGCTCCGCACACGCCTCGATGCACTCGACGAGCTTGCGCACCGTTCCGAAGCGGGACGGCTTCACGTTCAGCCAGCGCGGCTGGATCGGCAGAGCATCGAAGTCCGCGAGCGAGTGGATCGGGGCGTCGAAGCTCAGCCTCGCCTCGGCGCCGCGCAACGCTTCGAGGCAGCCGTCCTCGAGCCACGCATCCTCGATCACCGCTTCGGGAAACGCATCCGCCACGGCGCGATAGAAGACGGGGTCGGGCTCGAGATCGACGCTCGTCCCGCGGTAGTACGCCTTGAGGTCGACGACCCGCACACGGTCGAGCGCGGCGAGACGGCGCATGCGTGCCTCGTCCCACTCCTGCGTGGCATCGAGCTTGAACTCGAGCGCGGGATCGTTCTCCAGCCACGGCGCGACGTCGCTGCGCGTCGACGCGACGAAGCGGACCGGGCGGTACGGCCGTCCGACCACGTCGCCGAGCGAGCGCTCCGCCTGCCGCAATGCGAGGTCGAGCGCCGCGCTCTCGAACGCCCAGCGACGGTAGTCGGGCAGCTCGAATGCGTCGAGGCGACGGGAGAGGTCGTCCAGCGACGACGTGCCGGCGAGCATCAGCTCGGCCGGGAAGTCGTCGTGCTCCGCCGCGTCGTACGTGACGTCCTCCCCTTCGCCGTCCTCGCCGTCCCCGTCGAGGACGACCGTCGTCGTCACGCGGGTCCAGCCGTCGCGCGCGAGCTCGCGGCGCCGGAGCGCGTAGCCGTCGACGCGAACTTCGAGGCCGGCCAGCTCGTCCCAGAGGGGCATACTCCCAAGCCTATGAGGACCGCGCTCGCGCTCGCCGCCACTGTCGCCGCGACGGGATCGCTCCCCCACAACGGCGTGCTCGTTCCAGGGGTCTCCCTCGGAGGCGTCCGCCTCGGCGAGACGACGGCGGAGGTCCGCACGGCGCTCGGCACCTTCTACGGCACCTGCGACGGCTGCGCGCGGCCGACCTGGTACTTCACCTATCGACGCTTCACGCACGCCGGCCTGGCGGTCGAGCTGCAGGACGGGCGGATCTCGGCCGTGTACACGGTCTGGCGGCCGCACGGTTGGCGGACGCCGGCCGGCCTCCAGCTCGGCGCCGTCGAGGAACAGGTGACGAGGCTCGCGTCACCGGTGACGCCGCTGCAGTGCCCCGCGTACACCGCCCTCGTGCACGACTCGCACGGCGTGCGCACCGTGTACTACATCCTCGACGGCAGGCTGTGGGGATTCGGGCTGATGCACACGCGCACGGCGCCGTGCCGGTGATCTCGCTCGACGACGTCCACGCTGCGGCGGCTCGACTGGACGGCGTCGCGAATCGCACCCCCGTGTTCACGTCGCGCATGCTCGACGAGCAGATCGGCGCGTCGGTGCACGTGAAGGCGGAGTGCTTCCAGCGCGGCGGCGCGTTCAAGTTCCGCGGCGCCTACAACAAGATCGCGTCGCTCGCACCCGACGTGCGCAGCCGCGGCGTGCTCGCATACTCGTCGGGCAACCACGCGCAGGCCGTTGCCATTGCCGCGCGGCTGCTCGGCACGAGCGCGACGATCGTCATGCCCGAGGACGCCCCGTCCGCGAAGCTGGAGGCGACGCGCGGGTACGGCGCCGAGATCGTGATCTACGACCGGTGGACCGACGACCGCGAGGAGATCGGGGGCCGGCTCGCGCGCGAGCGCGGAGTCGAGCTCGTGCGCCCGTACGACGACCCGCTCGTCATGGCCGGCCAGGGAACGACCGCGCTCGAGCTGCTCGAGGACGTTCCCGACCTCGACCTCGTCGTCGTCCCGGTGGGCGGCGGCGGCCTCATTGCCGGCTGCGCGACCGCCGCGAAGGCCCTGCGCCCCGGTATTCGCATCGTCGGCGTCGAGCCGGAGGTGGGCGACGATACGCGCCGCTCCCTCGCCGCCGGCGAGCGCGTCCAGGTCGGCGTTCCCCGCACCATCGCCGACGGCCTGCAAACCCCGGAGCCGGGCGAGCTCACGTTCGAGGTGAACCGCCGTCTCGTCGACGAGGTCGTGACCGTCTCCGACGACGAGATCCTCGACGCGATGGCGTTCCTCTTCGACCGGCTGAAGATCGTGTCCGAGCCGAGCGGCGCGGTCGGCGTCGCCGCGCTGCTCACGGGCCGCCTCGGCGCGGCCGCGGGGAAGGTCGGCGTCGTGATCTCAGGCGGAAACGTCGGCGCGGCGCGCTTTGCGGCGCTGCTCGGCGGACGCTGACAGCCCAGCCCCGAGCACTTCGACGATGTGGTGCTCCGCGTTCGCGACGTCGTCCTCGTCGCCGACCAGGCGTCCGAGCACCCACCCGGTGATGAGCTCGTCGATCGCGCCGTAGACGATGACGGCCGCCATGTCGGCATCGAGGTCGCGGCGGAACTCCCCGTCGGCCTGCCCGCGCTCGAAGATCCTCCGAATCGCGCCGATCGGCTTCACGAGCTCGCCGACCCGCTGACTGACCTCTGCACTGCGCGCGATCTCGCGGATGACGACGCGCACGACGTCGGGCTCGTCCCGCCAGCCGTGGAACATGGCGCGGACGATCCCGCGCAGCTGCTCGATCGGAGGCTCGCCCGACGACTCGACCACGTGGATCCGCTCGAGCAACGCCGTCCAGTGCTCGCGGAAGATCGTCTCCAGCACCTCGTCCTTCGACGAGAAGTAGTGGTAGAGCAATCCGTGCGCGACGCCGGCCTCCTCGGCGATGTCGCCGACACGCGACGCGTGGAACCCCTTGCGGGCGAAGACGCGAACCGCCGCGTCGAGAATGACCCGCCGTTTTTCCTCCGCTGCCGTCGAACGCTCGACCAAGGCCGCCTAACGCTAGTGGATGCGTCCACAATGGTAGGTTCGCCGCCGATGCAACGTGCGCTCTCCGGGACGCTGGTGGTGGACTTCACGCGCTACCTGCCGGGGGCCTTCGCCGGCGCGGAGCTCCTCCGGCTCGGAGCGCGCGTCGTCCGCGTGGAGCGGCCTGGCGGCGACCCGATGCGGACAACGGCTCCGGAGTGGCACGACCTCCTGAACGCCGGCAAGGAGTTCGCCGCCTGGGACCATGCCGGCCGGCTGCTCGAGCAGGCGGACGTCGTCCTCGAGTCGTTCCGGCCGGGCGTCGCCGCGCAGCTCGGGATCGGGCCCGCGGAAGCCCCGGAGACCGCCGTGTACTGCTCGATCACCGGGTTCGGAGTCGGCGGCCCGCACGAGCAGCGCGCCGGCCACGACCTCAACTACCTCGGCTGGGCGGGCGTCCTCGAGCCGACCGCCCCCGCGCTGCCACCGGTGCAGATCGCCGACCTCGCCGGCGGCGCGCTCGGCGCGGTCACCGAGATACTCGCCGCGCTCCTCGAGCGCACGCGCACGGGCACGGGTGCGCGCATCGTCGTGTCGATGACGCACAACGCGCATCGTCTCGCGTCCCGGGCGCCCGTGCTCACACAGGGATTCGCCTGCTACCGCATGTACGAGACGGCCGACGGGCGGCATCTGACGGTCGGGGCGCTCGAGCCGAAGTTCTTCGCGCGACTGTGCGAGCTCGTCGACCGGCCCGAGCTGGTGGAGCGTCAGTACGACGCCGACCAGGCCGCGCTCGCCGCCGAGCTCGTGGAGGTTTTCCGCCGCCGCCCGCTGGAAGAGTGGCTCCACGTGTTCGAGCACGATGACGTCTGCGTCGGACCGGTGGCGACCCATGCCGAGGCGGAGATCGCGTTCGGCACTGCCGGCCCGTGATCGCAGCGGTAGCGGCGGTAGCCGCAATCAGGCCGGAGGCGCATCAGGCGCGGATGCTCGTGCAGAGCGGCGAGGACGTCGTCGCGATCGCGCCCGATGGAACGCGCAGGCGGCTCCTCACCGGAGCGGGCGACGCCGTGTACTCGCCCGACGGCACGCTCGTCGCCTTCTCGCGCGACGGCGACCTCTGGATCGCGAACGCGGACGGCAGCGGACAGCGCCGGCTGGCGACGACGCCACGCGTGTCCGAGTGGGGCCCGGCCTGGACGCCGGACGGCAAGGCGCTCGCATACACCGCGCTCGTGGACGGAGCGCGCCAGATCCGTCTCATCCCGTTGCCGACGGGCCCCTCCGTCCGGAGCGTGCGCTGGAAGTCCGGCTCGCCGGTGATCACGCCCATCCGGGCGCGCCGGCGCGAACGCTGCTAAGCGTCCTTGTCCTCGTCGCGGCCGATCCGGCCGAGCGCGCGCTGGAATTCGGCGGGGACGATCCACACCTTGTTCGACTCGCCCTGCGCGATCAGCGGGAGCGCCTGCACGTACTGGTAGGCGAGGAGCTGCGGATCGGGGTTCCCCTCGTGGATCGCCGCGAAGACGGTGCCGATCGCCTGCGCCTGGCCCTCCGCTTCGAGGATCGTCGCCTGCTTGTGCCCCTCTGCGCGGAGCACGGCCGCTCGCTGCTCGCCCTCGGCGGTGAGGATCGCGGACTGCTTCTGGCCCTCCGCCTGCAGGATCGTCGCCCGCTTCTCTCGGTCGGCGCGCATCTGCTTCTCCATCGAGTCCTTGATCGACGCGGGCGGGTCGATCGCCTTCAGCTCGACGCGGTTCACGCGGATCCCCCACTTTCCCGTCGCCTCGTCGAGCACGCCGCGCAGCTGGCCGTTGATCTCGTCGCGCGAAGTGAGCGTGCTCTCGAGCGCCAGGCCGCCGATCACGTTGCGCAACGTCGTCACGGTCAGCTGCTCGATCGCCTGGATGTAGTTCGCGATCTCGTACGTCGCCGACTTCGGATCGTTGACCTGGAAGTAGATGACGGTGTCGATGTTCACGACGAGGTTGTCCTCGGTGATCACCGGTTGCGGCGGGAACGACACGACCTGCTCGCGCAGATCGATCAGCGGGCGCAGCCGATCGACGAAGGGGACGACGATCGCAAGGCCCGGGTTCAGGGTGCGGTGATACCGCCCGAGCCGCTCGATGACGCCGGCGCGCGCCTGCGGGACGATGCGGATCGTGCGCGCGAGCACGAACAGCACGAGCACTGCGACGACGGCGATGACGATCAACGCGACCATGCGCTCTCCTTTGTGTCACTCATAGACGAGCGCTGTTGCGCCCTCGATCTTGACGACTTCCACCTGCGTGCCGGGCTCGAGCACCTGGTCGGGCATGTACGCGCGCGCCGACCACTCCTCGCCTCCGATGCGTACTCGGCCCCCAGCGCTGTCGACGCGTTGGAGCACGACCGCGGGCGCGCCCTCGAGCGCGGCAGCGCCGGTACGGATCGCCGCAGGCATGTACAGATGGGCGCGCGCGATGGGGCGCAGCAGGCCGAGCGACGCCGCCGAGCCGGCGATGAAGACGACGAGCTGCAACCAGGCCGCGCCACCCACCGCGGCGGTGACCGCGCCGCCGACGGCCGCAAGCGCGACAGGCCCGAGGAAGAACAGCCCTGGGGTGAAGATCTCGCCGACGGCGAGCAGCGCCGCCGCGATCGACCAGGCAAGCCAACCCGCCACTAGCCGGAGAGTAGTACGCCGAGGACTTCAGGCAGCGCGCGCAAGTCCTCGATCCGCGGTTCGTAGTCGGAATAGTGGCCGAGGCGATCCACGAGAACCGCCTGCATGCCGAGCGCGAGCGCTCCCTCGATGTCGGCCTCGATCGTGTCGCCGACCATGGCTGCCTCGGAGGGCGTCACCTCGAGCAGATCGAGGACGGCGCGGAAGATCGACGCATGCGGCTTGGTCTTGCCGTGGTGAAAGGAACTGATCCCGGCGTCGATGTCGAGCGCGTGGTGCCGCGCGAATGCGTGCACGTCACGCGCCGAGTTCGAGACGAGGCCGATCTTCAGGCCCTTGCGGCGCAGCTCGTCGAGCACGGGGGGCACGTCCTCGTACAGCTCGAAGTTCTCGTGCCGCTCCCAGCCGCGCGTGATCTCGACTGCGCAGTCGTACGACGCGGGCGGGGCGCCGCCCATGCCTCGGACGATCCGTTCGGTGAACGTGAACCAGATCTCGTCGTCGTGCTCGAGCTCGGGGTGCCGCTCGAGCGCGGCGAGCGCCGCTTCCCGTCCCTCCTCGTAGCGCGCAGGGTCGAGCGTGAGCCCGTGCCGCTCACCTGTACGCACGTATCCCTCCGGCCCGAGCTCGGGCCCGGGACGGGCGAGCGTGAAGTCGACGTCGAAGAGGACGGCGCGGAGCGTCACTGCATCCGGCATCGCGGTTGAAGCTACCCTAAGGGCCGCACATCGGGGTGTGGCGCAGCCTGGTAGCGCGCTCCGTTCGGGTCGGAGAGGTCCCCAGTTCGAATCTGGGCACCCCGATTGCGTCTCTACTTCGTCCGAGCGGCCGCCAGGACGGCACGCACGTAGCGCGCGACGGCGGCCGCATCCGGCTGTCCGGCGGGGAGCTCCGCGGCGAATGCGGGCGCGGGCCCGACTCGTAGACGCCACCCATCGGCCGCCACCGCCACGGGAAGTTGCGGTTGAGATCGACGCCGTGGCCGTTCTGCCGCGTGTCCGCGGCGACGCCGTCCGGATTCAGCACGGGCACGATCCAGAGATCGAGGTCGCGCGGCGCAATCCGCTCCAGCGCCCGCGCGATCGGGATCCCGCCCGTCTCGTTGCCGTGGATGCAGCCCACGACGAGCACGGGCGTGCCGTGCGGGTTGCCGACCTCGAACGCCTTGACGGCCGGCCCTGCCAGGAGTGCCCGAGCAGGACGGCGGTGAGCGCGAGCGCCCTAACCAAAGCCGTACAACCCCGGGAAGCGCTCGGCGAGGAGCGCGACGAGCGCGGCCGCGGGAAGGCCGACGACGTTGAGGTAATCGCCCTCGACGCGTTCGACGAGCGCGGCGCCCCGTCCCTGAATCGCGTACCCGCCGGCGCGCCCTTCCCATTCGCCCGCGGCGAGGTACCGCGCGAGGTCGCGCGCGGTCAGCGCGCGGAAGGTGACGAGGGTCGTCTCCGTGCGCAGCTCCTCCCAGGCCGCCGTGCGCAGACAAAGGCCGGAGACGACCTCGTGCGTGCGACCCGAGAGGAGGTCGAGCATCTCCTCCGCCGCGCCTTCCTGCGACGGCTTGCCGAGCACGACGTCCCCGCAACGCACGACGGTGTCCACGCCGACGACCGGCCGCTCGCCCCCGTCCACCGAGCGCGCCTTGCCGGCCGCGTGCTCGAGCGGGTCGGCGCCGAGCTCCTCGTACCGAGGCGCGACCACGTCGAACGGCAGGCCGAGCTGCTCGAGGATGGCGCGACGCTGCGGTGAGGTCGACGCGAGCAGCAGCGGCGGCGCGGGCGACGCACTCACTGCTTCCGCGCTACCCAGATCTCCTCGCCGGGCCACCTGCGTCCCCACTCGGCCGGGATGTCCGAGTAGAACGGATGCGTGGCCGCGTCCGGCGGCGCCTGCAGCTCGACGAGGCGCTCGATCTCGAAGCCCGAATCGCGCAGCAGCGCTATCCAGTCGCCGTGCGTGAGGTTGAAGTCCACGCCGTCGTCGTCGTCCCAGCGGTACATCCCGAAATACGGCCGTTGAAGCTCCGTGGTGATCTCGCCGACGTCTTGGAGGCAGAGCGTCGCGATCGGGCTCGTGTGCACGAATACGAGCCGGCCGCCGGGCCGCAAGAGCCGGGCGGCTTCGGGGATCCACTTGTACGGGTCCGCCCACGCGGCGGCGCCGTGCTCCGAGTGCGCGAGGTCGAAGGCCGAGTCGGGGAGCGGCACGTCCTCTCCGGGCGCCTCAACGAGCTCGAACTCGATGCCGGTCTCGCGCATGAGCCGGCGCGCCGTCTCCAGCTGAGCCGGCGTCGGGTCGACGCCCACCGCTCTTGCGCCGCGCCTCGCGAGCCAGGCGGAGACGTACGCCGTGCCGCAGCCGAGCTCGACGCAGTCAAGACCCGCAACGTCGCCGAGGATCTTCAGCGCCGACTCCGGAACATGGAACATGCCCCAGGACATCTCCTCGCGACGCCAGGCCTCGGCGGCAGAGGCGTCCGTGTATCTCGCGTTGATCCCCGTCCAGAGCGCGACGTTTCGCTCGACGTCAGACGAGCTCATCGCCGGGGAACCACAGCGCGACCTCGCGCGCCGCCGACTCCGGCGAGTCGGAGCCGTGCACGAGGTTGTCCGGCATCGACATGGCGAGGTCGCCGCGAATCGAGCCCGGCTCCGCATCGGCGGGATTCGTCGCGCCGATCGTCTTGCGCAAGGTCGCGATCGCTCCCTCGCCCTCGACGACGAGCGCCCACGTCGGGCCCGAGGTGATGAACTCGACGAGCTCGCCGAAGAAGGGCTTCTCGCTGTGCTCGGCGTAATGGCGCTCGCCGAGGTCGCGGCTCGCCGTGAGGAGCTTGCCGGCGCGCACGACGAACCCGCGGCGCTCGATCCGAGAGAGGATGTCGCCGGCGAGGCTCCTCCGGACGGCGTCCGGCTTGATCAGGATCAGCGTGCGCTCAACTGCCACGGCCGCGCACTATAGAGCCGGTCCCGGCAGTGTCGATCGGGGTCTCGCAGTACGGGCACACCTGCCACAACGCCTCGAGCGGCGCGCGGCACTTGACGCACGCCTGCCGGAGCTTCGTCGTGCAGATCGGGCACACGAGATAGCTGGAGTCGATGTCGGAACGGCAGACCGGGCAGACGAGGCCGCGGCGCGACAGCCTGTCCTCCATTGCCTTGATCTCGAGCTCGCGCTCGCGGACGTCCTCGAGGTACTCGGGCGGCCGGAAGAGCATGTAGACGAGCGGGCCGACGTACGGCACGAGCCCGAGCAGCGTCGCGAAACCGACGAGCCACGGATCGTCGATGCGCCGGTGTGCGTCCTTGTACGTCCAGTACGCGGACGCGAGCCAGAACAGCGCCGCGAAGGCGATGACGATCTCGGCAACCGAGCGCGTCGTCACAGAAGCGTCCGGCCGATCAGCCAGCCGGCGGCGAACGCGCCGCCGACGATGATCGCGAGCACGAAGATCGCGAACGCGAAGATCCCGGCCTTCTCGCCTGCCGTGTGTGTCCTAATCGTCGCCATGGAGCTCGCCCAGAAGATAGAGGGACCCGGTGACGAGCAGGGCGCCGCCCGGGCCGGCGGCGCCCAGGGCGAGGCGGCGAGCGGCCCGGGGATCCGGCTCCACCTCGACGCGCGGGAAGAAGGCGGAGCCCAGATCGGCGAGCTCCGAAGCCGGCAGCGAGCGGGTGTTCGCCGACTCCGTCGCCACGAGCGTCTCCCCCAGAACCGAGAGGGCCTCGAGCATGAGCTCGGGCCGCTTGTCGCGCAGGATCGAGGCGACGATCACGAACTCCCGGTCCGGAAGGCGCGGCAGCAGATACCCGATTCCGGCAAGGTTGTGGGCGCCGTCCCAGATCTCCAGCGGATGCTCGCTGCGGTGCTCGAGCCGTCCGGGCAACTGCACCGCGGCCGCGGCCGCGGGCTCGACGGGTCGCCCGAGGAACGCTTCGGCCGCAGCGACGGCGAGCGCGAGGTTGCTGCGTGCGGTGAGCTCGACGCGGACGGCGCCATTGTCCGTCGCCAGCTCGTGCCACTCGGGCTCGGCCAGCACGACGACGGCGCCGGGACGGACGACGGCGAGCTTCTCCGCCGCGATCGCCTCGCGCGTGTCGCCCAGGACGTCGGTGTGCTCGAGCGCGACGTTGGTGAGGACGACGACGCGCGTCTCGAGGACGTTCGTCGCATCGTGACGGCCGCCGAGGCCGGCCTCGACGACGGCGACGTCGATCTCCGCGTCCGCGAACGCCGCGAGCGCCGCCGCCGTCAGCACCTCGAACTGCGTCGCGCCCACCCGCTCGGCGGCGACACGGACGGAGGCGACGGCCCGCTCGAAGTCGGCCTCCTCGCCGCGGATCCGAATGCGCTCGCTCCAGCCGCGCACGTGCGGCGAGAAGTACGCGCCGACGGCGAGCCCCGCGTCGTCGAGCAGCGCCTCCGTCAGCCGCGTCGTCGTCGACTTGCCGTTCGTGCCGACGACGTGCACGGCGGGATAGCGCCGCTGCGGTTCGCCGAGCTCGGCGAGCAGGGCGCGCATGCGGTCGAGCCCGAAGCCGTCCGCCGGCCACGGGCTCAGCCCGGCTACCCAGTCAGTGGCCGCGGCCGTGGTCAGCCTTCCCGTCCGGGCGTGCGAAAACCGAGCAGCGCAAGGACGCAGGACGCAGCGATGCGAAGCGTTAGCAGCCGGCCGGGCGGACAAGGCTGTCCGCGGCTGCGGCCACTAGCCGATGGTCTCGAGCTCACGCCGGTACCGCTCGAGCTTCGCGCGCTCGCCCTCGACCACGTCTGGTGGAGCCTTCGCGAGGAACCGCTCGTTCTCGAGCATCCGCTCGGCGCGCTCGATCTCCTTGCGCAGCCGCTCTCGCTCTGCGTCCGCATCGCCGTTCGCCTTCTGGCGCTCGGGCTTGACCACGGCGCCGAAGATGCGCTGCTCGTCGTCGCCGAGATTCACCGGCGCCACGCCGCTCCGGCGGAACACGGCCGCCGCGTCGCGCACGCGCTCGAGCAGCTCGGCGGCCGCGGAATCGCGCGCGAATGCATCGGGCCACGGCGAGACCATCAACCGCGACTCGTGGAACTGCGACCAGATCTCCTCCGTGACGTGCGGCATCACCGGATGGAGGAGCTTCAGCAACCGCTCGAGCGCGGCGAGCGCGGTCGCGCGGGCGTCCTCGTCGCCATCGTAGAGACGGGGCTTCACCGACTCGGCGTACCAGTCGCAGAAGTCGTCGAAGGTCAGGTGGTAGAGCGCCTGCACGCTGCCCGCGAAGCCGAACGCCGGGATCGCGTCCTCGAGCAGCTCGCGCGCCTCGTCGAGCCGCGAGAGGATCCAGCGTTCCTCGACCGAGCCCGGCCGCATGTCGGGCGTGACGCCCTCGGCCTGCGCGAGCATCAGGCGCGCGACGTTCCAGAGCTTGTTCGCGAGCTTGCGCCCCTCCTCGATCGCGCCGACGGAGAAGCGCACGTCCTGTGTCGAGGACATCTTCAGGAGGCCGTAGCGCGTCGCGTCGGCGCCGAACTGGTCGATGAGCTCGGTCGGGTCGACGCCCGTCCCGAGGCTCTTCGACATCCGCCGGCCGTCGGGCGCCATGATCATCGAGTGGTAGTTGACGGCGGTGAACGGGACGTCGCCCATCAGCTCGATGCCGGCCCAGATCATCCGTGACACCCAGAGGAAGTTGATGTCGCGGCCCGTCGAGCAGACGTCGCCCGGGTAGAACCGCTCGAGCTCCGGCGTCCGCTCCGGCCAGCCGAGCGTCGCGAAGGGCCACAACGCGGACGAGAACCACGTGTCGAGCACGTCGTCGTCCTGGCGCAACGCGGTCGAGCCGCATTCCACGCACGCCTCCGGCTCCGCCTCGGCGATCGTGGTGTGCCCGTCGTCGCAGTACCAGACCGGGATCCTGTGGCCCCACCAGAGCTGGCGGGAGATGCACCACGGGCGGATGTTCTCGAGGTACGAGAGCATCACGTTCGTCTGCTGCGGCGGATGAGAGCGCACGCGACCGGTGCGCAGGGCTTCGATCGCCGGTGCGACGAGCTCGGTCATCTCGCACCACCACTGCAGCATCACGAGCGGCTCGACGCGGTCTCCCGACCGGTTGCAGTGGCCGACCGCGTGCCGGTACGACTCGCGCTTCTCCAGCTGGTCGTGGTCGCGCAGCCACTGCACGACGATCTCGTCCGCTTCCGCCTGCGTCAGCCCGGCGAGCTCGCCCGCCTCGGCGCTCATGCGGCCGTCGAGCCCGACCACCATCGGCTCCAGCAGGTGGTGGTCGCGGCCGATCTCCCAGTCGACCGGGTCGTGGCCGGGCGTGATCTTCAGGGCGCCGGTGCCGAAGTCGCGCTCGACGCGCTCGTCGGCGAGCACGGGCACCGGCCGCTCGACGAAGGGCACGATCACCTCGCGGCCGACGGCGTCGCGGTAGCGCTCGTCCTCCGGATGCACGGCAACGGCGACGTCGGCGAGCATCGTCGCCGGCCGAACCGTCGCGATCGTGATCGCGCCGTCGCCGTCCGCGAACGGATACCGCGCATACGTCAGCGCGTCGTCCACCTCGATGTGGTCGACCTCGAGATCGGAGATGACGCTCGCACACCCAGGGCACCAGTTGACGATGCGGCTGCCGCGGTAGATGTTGCCCTTGCCGGCGAGGTGGACGAAGAAGCGCATGACCGCGCGCGTGTACGCCTCGTCCAGCGTGAAGCGGCTGCGGCGGTAGTCGAGCGACGCGCCGAGGGAGCGGAACTGCCCGATGATGTGCGGGCCGTACTGCCGGATGAACTCCCAGCAGCGCTCGACGAAGCGCTCGCGGCCGAGATCCTTGTAGTCGATCCCTTCCGCCGCGAGCAGGTCCACGATCACCTTCTGGAGCGCGATGGACGCGTGGTCGTAGCCGGGCTGCCAGAGCGCGTTGAAACCGCGCATTCGGTGGTAGCGGATGAGAACGTCCTGAGACGTGCCGTTCAGCGCGTGACCCATGTGCAGGACGCCCGTGACGTTCGGCGGCGGCACGCAGATGACGAAGGTCGGGCGCGGGTCGTCGGCCTCCGCGGCGTAGAGACCCTCGTCCTCCCAGATCTTCTGCCAGCGCTGCTCGACGCCCTGCGGTCTGTAGAGCGTGTCCATGCTGTGGGTGTCGTCAGGCAGCGACTATGCCGTCAGTCTAACGGCGCGCCGCTCGGCCTGCACGCCAGTCGCGCGGCTGCGCGCCGACCTGCTCGAGGATCGTCTCCAGCAGGTGGAACGACGACAGGACGTGCTCGCGCGCGAGGGTGCGGGCGCCGGCGGAGCTGCCGGCCGCGATGGCCTGCTTGATCGCCCGGTGCTGCTCGGCGTTCTTCGCGTACAGGCCGTCGATGGAGTGGTCGCCCGGCGCCCAGACGGCCGGGCCGGAGAACGTGCGGCGCGCGCTCTTGGCGAGCTGCTCGACGAGCGGGACGGCCGCGACCCGGTAGATGACGTCGTGGAACGCGTGGTTCGCGCGCACCCAGTCGCCCATGATCGAGCGGCGGTCGTCTCCCGGCTCGAGCGCGCGCAGCTCCTGGGAGATCGCGGCGAAGCGCCGCTCCGCGGCGTCCAGCTCGGCGAGGTCCTCCGGCGCGAACTTCGTCGCAGCCACCTCGGTGGCGAGCCCTTCGAGCTCCGCGCGCACCATGAAGGCCTCGTGCAGCTCGTCCCGCGAGATCGTGCGGACGCGCACGCCGCGGTTGGGGACGAACGAGACGAGCCCGAGCGCGGCCAGTCGCCGGAGCGCCTCGCGCACGGGCGTGCGCGACACGTTGAACTGCTCCGAGAGCTGCTCCTGCCGGAGGACGGTCCCGGGCGCGAGCTCTCCCGAGACGATCGCCTCCTCGATCACGAGCGCGATGTCGTCTGCCTTGGTGCTGTCGAGCGTCACTCCAGGTGAGTGTACGCCGGGACCGTCAGGAATTCGACGAGCTCCGGCTGCAGCGCGACCTCCAGGAAGAGCAGCTTCGCCTCCTCTCCCGCTTCGACCTCCGCGACCTCGCTTCGGACGCGCTCCTCGTCGAACCGGCCCGCCCGCACCCACTGCCACACCTGTGAGCGCGAGATCTCAGCCGTGGCCGCGTCCTCCATGAGGTTGTCGATCGCGGCGGCGCCGACGCCGTGCAGCCAGGCGTCCAGATAGCGCACGCCGACCGAGACGTTCGTGCGCAGTCCCGCGTCCGTGACGTCGCCCGGCGTGTCCGGGATGGAGAGCAACGCCGCGGCGTCGGCGACGACGTCGTCGCGCAGGCGATCGAGCTGATTCGGCCGGTCGCCGAGCACGGCGTCGAACGCTTCCGTCGCCACGGCTACGAGGTCGGGATGCGCGACCCACGTCCCGTCGAAGCCCTGGCCGGCCTCGCGATCCTTGTCCTCGCGGACCTTCGCGAGCGCGACGCGGTTGACCTCCGCATCCTTTCGGGACGGAATGAACGCCGCCATGCCGCCGATCGCATGCGCGCCGCGCTTGTGGCACGTCGCTACGAGCAGCTCGGTGTAGGCGCGCATGAACGGCACGGTCATCGTCACCTGGATGCGATCCGGCAGCACCCAGTCACGCGACCGGAACTTCTTGATCACGCTGAAGATGTAGTCCCAGCGCCCCGCATTGAGCGCGCAGCCGTAGTCGCGCAACGCGTGCAGGATCTCGTCCATCTCGAAGGCGGCGAGGATCGTCTCGATCAGCACCGTGCAGCGGATCGAGCCGTGCTCGAGGCCCAGCTGCTCCTCTGCCAGCGCGAAAGCGGACGCCCACAGCTGCGCCTCCTCCCGCGACTCGAGCTTCGGGAGATAGAAGTACGGCACCTTGACCGCGGCGTTGTGGAACATGACGAGGCCGAAGTCGAAGAGCGATCCCGAGACGGGCTCCCCGTCCACCTCGAAATGTCGCTCGTCCAGGTGCCAGCCGCGCGGCCGGATCAGGAGAGTCGCGATCTCGTCGTTCAGCCGGTAGCTCTTCTCCCCCGTGTCGAGCGCGATCTCGCGCCGGAACGCATCGCGGACGTTGGCCTGCCCCTGGACGACGTTCTCCCACGTGGGCGAGTTGGCGTCCTCGAAGTCGGCCATGAAGACGCGCGCGCCCGAGTTGAGCGCGTTGATCATCATCTTCCGCTCGACGGGCCCGGTGATCTCGCAGCGCCGGTCGAGCAGGTCGTCGGGCGCCGGCGCAACGCGCCAGTCGCCTTCGCGGATCTCCTTCGTGTCCGCACGGAAGTCCGGCAGCGCGCCGCGGTCGAGCTCGAGCTGCCGCTCGTGCCGCCGGCCGAGCAGCTCGAGCCGGCGCGGATTCAGCTCGCGGTGCAGCCGTTCGACGAACGCGACCGCCTGCGGGGAGAGGATCTCCTCCGAGGCGGCAACGCTCACGCGGCCGCTTCCTTCTCGAACTGCGCCTCCTCGGTGGAGCCCTTGAGCGCGAGCGTCGAGCTCTCCGGCGACACCGCCTGCGCGACGAGGTCGAAGTAGCCCGCTCCGACCTCGCGCTGGTGACGCGTGGCCGTGTAGCCGAACTCCTCGAGCTCGAACTCGCGCTCCTGCAGCTTCACGTACGCCGTCATCTCGTTGGCCGCATATCCATGTGCGAGCTCGAACATCCCCGCATTGAGGGCGTGGAAGCCGGCGAGCGTGATGAACTGGAAGCGGTAGCCCATGTCGGCGAGCGACTGCTGGAACCCGGCGATCTGCTCGTCGTCGAGATGCTTGCTCCAGTTGAAGGACGGGGAGCAGTTGTACGCGAGCAGCTTCCCGGGGAACTTGTCGTGCACGGCGTCGGCGAACTCGCGCGCCTCGCCGATGTCCGGCGTCGACGTCTCGCACCACAGCACGTCGGCGTAGGGCGCGTATGCGAGCGCGCGGGAGATGGCCTGGTCGATGCCGTCGCGGACGCGATAGAAGCCCTCGGCGGTCCGCTCGCCGGTGACGAAGTCGCGGTCGTAGTCGTCGACGTCGCTCGTGAGCAGCGCGGCCGCGAGCGCGTCTGTGCGTGCGAAGAGCAGCGTCGGGACGTCGAGCACGTCTGCGGCGAGCCTCGCCGCGTTGAGGGTGCGCACGAACTGCGATGTCGGAACGAGCACTTTGCCCCCGAGATGGCCGCACTTCTTCTCCGAGGCGAGCTGATCCTCGTAGTGCACGGCCGCCGCGCCCGCCTCGATCATCGAGCGCATGAGCTCGTAGGCGTTGAGCGGCCCGCCGAAGCCGGCCTCGGCGTCGGCGAGGATCGGTGCGAGCCAGTGCGTGCCGTTCCGGCCCTCGGCCCAGTCGATCTGGTCGGCGCGGAGGAGCGCGCTGTTCAGGCGCTTGACGAGCTGAGGCGCGCTGTTGGCGGGGTAGAGGCTCTGGTCGGGGTACGTGTGGCCGGCGAGGTTGGCGTCTGCGGCCACCTGCCAGCCCGAGAGGTAGACCGCCTTCAGGCCGGCCTTGACCATCTGCACCGCCTGGCCGCCGGTCAGGGCGCCGAGGGCGCGCACGGGCTCGTCCTCGTGCAGGAGCCGCCACAGGCGCTCGGCGCCGAGCCGCGCCAGCGTGCTCTCGGGCACGACCGAGCCGCGCAGGCGGACGACGTCGGCCGCCGTGTACGTCCGTTCGATCCCGGCCCAGCGGGCGTCCTGCTGCCAGCGGGCTTCGAGGTCCTTCGTCTGCGCTTGGATCCGAATCTCGGGCTGCATGGCGTCTCCTCCGAGGGTTTGGCTATCTCTCGGATCCTAGATCACCATTCAGACGACAAGCAAACCGTTTTTTCCGGTTTCTGGGACCCGAAGTCGCTAACGCGCTGTCCAGCCGAGGTCGAGCACGAAGGGCGTGCCCGTCACCGCCCGGCCGTCCGGCCCCAGGATCCACGCCGCGGCGGCCGCCACCTCGCTCGGCTCGAGCAGGCGCTTGACCGCCTGCGGCGCGAGCAGGTCCTCGACCGACCGTTCCTCGAGCTGGCGCTCGACGATGCCCGTCCGCACGTACGCGGGGCAGAGCGCGGACGCGGAGATGCCCACGTCGGCGCCTTCGAGCGCGAGCACCTTCACGAGGCCGAGCACCCCGTGCTTGGCGGCGACGTAGCCCGCCTTGAACGGCGAGGCGACGAGCCCGTGCACGGACGCGACCGCGAGGAAGCGCCCGTCGCCGGACGCCGCCAGCGCATCCCACGCGTACTTCGCGAGCAGGAACGGGCTCGTCACGAGCAGGGCCTGGAGACGATCCCACTGCTCCTCGGGGAAATCGCGCACGGGCGAGACGTGCTGGAAGCCCGCGTTCGCGACGACCGCGTCGAGGCGGCCTTCGAAGCGCTCGAGCGCGGCATCCACGACCGCGCGGTTGCCCTCTCGCGTCGTCAGGTCGCCGTCCTCGACGTCGACCGCGTGGACGTTCCAGCCGTCGGCGCTGAGCCGGTCGGCGATGGCCGCCCCGATCCCGCGGGCAGCACCGGTCACCAGGGCGTTCACCGGTAGTAGCGGAAGACGAGCTCGGCCACGCAGACGGGCTTCTCGGCGCCCTCGCGCTCGACCGTCGCCGTCATCGTCGCCTGGAAGCCCCAGTCGGCCTCGTCGACGCTCTCGACCCGGAACGTGCCGCGGACCCGCGACCCCGACGGCACGGGCGCCGGGAAGCGCACCTTGTTCAGCCCGTAGTTCACCGCCATGCCGCCCTCTTGCCTCGGTACGACCTCGTACGACATCGCGGGCAGGAGCGACAGCGTCAGGTAGCCGTGCCCGATCGTCCCGCCGAAGGGCCCGGCCGCAGCGCGCTCGGGATCGACGTGGATCCACTGGTGGTCGCCGGTCGCCTCGGCGAACGCGTCGATGCGGTCCTGGCCGACCTCGATCCAGGAGGAGGGCCCGTACTCGGCGCCGGGCGCAAGCTCAGCCACGGAGGAAGTCTCGCACGATCGGCGCCAGCCGCTCGCCCTCCTGCCACATGACCAGGTGACCGCGGTCGGGGACGAGCTCGAGCCGCGCACCGGGGATCTGCTCCGCGAGCAGCTCGCCGTTGCGCGCATCGATCACCGTGTCGGCGAGCGCGTGGATGACGAGCGTGGGCGCGGAGATCGCAGCGACCCGCTCGTACGCGTCGTGGCCTCGGCTCGCCGCGAGCTGCGCATGCCACGCATCGACCGACGGCGAACGCTCGAGCCGATACGCGTACACCTCCTCGACGAGCTCGGGCCGCTCGCGGACGGCGTGGTCCCCGAGCGAGTTCTCCGCCATGATGCGCAGGCCGGCCTCGCGCTCCATGGACGGAAAGCGGCCGAATGCGTCCTGCCCGCGCGCAGGCATCGGAAAGGCGTGCGGCCCTCCCGGAGACGTCGAGCAGAGCACGAGCTTGCGGACACGTTCCGGGTGAGCGAGCGCGAGCTTTTGCGCGATGAAGCCACCGAGGCTGACACCGAAAACGTGCGCCACGTCGATGCCGGCAGCGTCGAGGACCGCGACCACGTCCGCAGCCATCTGTTGAACCGAATAGGGACCGTCCGGCACGTCGCTGTCGCCGACGCCGCGATTGTCGAGCACGACGACGCGGAAGTCCGGCGAGAGCAGCGCCGGCAAAGGACCCCAACCGAAGCGGTCGTACGCAAGCCCGTGGATGAAGATCAGCGGCTCGCCGTCACCGCTCTCCTCGTACGCGAGCCGGACACCGTCACCGGTGGCTGCGTACCGGAGCAGCGCTCTACGCGGACTTCTCGACGGGCTCGTCGAGATCCGTATCGGCTCCGGCGCTCGTGACGAGCGTCGGCCGGATGCCCTGCGCGATGCACTCCTTCGTGATCACGCACTTGCTGACGTCACGCCGCGAGGGCAGCTCGAACATCACGTCGAGCAGCGCGCCCTCGATGATCGAGCGGAGGCCGCGTGCGCCCGTCTCGCGGGCGAGCGCCTTCTCGGCGATCTCCCACAATCCGTCCTCGGTGAACACGAGCTCGATGTTGTCGTAGCCGAAGAAGCGCTGGTACTGCTTGACGAGCGCGTTCTTCGGCTCGGTGAGGATCTGCACGAGATCTTCCTTGCGCAGCTGGTGCACCGCCGAGACGACCGGAAGCCGGCCGATGAACTCGGGAATGAGGCCGAAGTTGAGCAGGTCTTCGGGCATCACCTGCGTCAGCAGCTCCGACGCCTCGGCCGAGTGCTTCGAGCGGACCTCGGCGCCGAAGCCGACGGCGTTCTTGCCGATGCGGCGCGCGATGATCTTGTCGAGGCCGGCGAACGCGCCGCCGCAGATGAAGAGGATGTTCGTCGTGTCGATCGAGAGAAACTCCTGGTGGGGGTGCTTGCGCCCGCCCTGCGGAGGCACCGAGGCGACCGTTCCCTCGAGGATCTTCAGTAGCGCCTGCTGGACGCCCTCGCCGGAGACGTCGCGCGTGATCGACGGGTTGTCCGCCTTGCGGGCGATCTTGTCCACCTCGTCGATGTAGATGATCCCGGTCTCGGCCTTCTTGATGTCGAAGTCGGCCGCCTGGATGAGCTTCAGCAGAATGTTCTCGACATCCTCACCGACGTAGCCGGCCTCGGTGAGCGCGGTCGCGTCGGCGATCGCGAACGGAACGTTGAGGATGCGCGCCAGCGTCTGCGCCAGCAGCGTCTTGCCGCAACCCGTCGGACCGAGCAGGAGGATGTTCGACTTCTGGAGCTCGACCTCGTCCTCGTCCGTGCCCATCTGCACGCGCTTGTAGTGGTTGTAGACCGCCACCGACAGCGTGCGCTTGGCCTCTTCCTGCGAGACGACGTAGTCGTTGAGGACGGTGTAGATGTCCCGCGGCCGCGGGAGATTGTCGAGGTCGAGCTGGGCCGGGGAGGTGAGCTCCTCGTCGATGATCTCGTTGCAGAGATCGATGCACTCGTCGCAGATGTAGACGCCGGGGCCGGCGATCAGCTTCTTGACCTGCCGCTGGCTCTTCCCGCAGAAGCTGCAGAGAAGCTGCTCGTTTCCTTCGCTGGCCCTGGCCACGGTCTACTCCTTGTACCTCGGATAGCCCTATTCGTCTACCGGTGAGCGACGACGTTGTCGACGATTCCGTATTCCTTGGCCTCGTCTGCGGTCATGTAGTAGTCCCGCTCCATGTCCTTCGAAATCTTCTCGATCGGCTGATTCGTGTGCTGGCCGATGATCTCCTCCAGGCGCCTCTTGAGGTTGATCGTCTCGCGCGCCTGGATCTCGATGTCCGTGCCCTGCCCCTGGAACCCGCCCGAGACCTGGTGGATGAGGATCTTGGAGTTCGGCAGCGCGGACCGTTTTCCCTCCGTGCCGGCCGCAAGAAGGAGCGCGCCCATCGACATCGCGATGCCGACGCACGTCGTCGCCACCTCGCAGCGGATGAACTGCATCGTGTCGTAGATGGCGAGACCGGAGTACACCGAGCCGCCCGGCGAGTTGATGTACAGCTGGATGTCCTTGTCGGGATCCTCGGACTCGAGATGGATCATCTGCGCGACGATGAGGTTCGCGACGATGTCGTCGATCGGCGTCCCCAGGAAGATGATGCGCTCGTTCAAGAGCCGCGAGTAGATGTCGAAGAACCGCTCGCCACGCGAGGTCTGCTCGATGACGGACGGAATGATCAAGTTCGTCGGATTCATGTGGCTCCTCAGCTTCCCGGGGTCCAGAGTTTCGCTTCGGTATCGGGCTTTTCCTTGTCGGGCGTCCAGATCGACTCGCGTGCCGCCGCCAGCTCACGCGGAATGCGCTTGACCTGCGAGGCGACGGTGTCGAGCGCCTTGCGCATGCGCAGGTCCTCGCGCAGCGCTTCGAAGCGGCCCGTTTCGCGCAGGCGCAGCACCTGCTCGTCGGCGTCCTCGTCGAACGCCTCCGCCTGCTCGCGCACGAGCTCCTCGATCTCGGAATCCGGAATGTCGATGCCGAGCTTCTCGGCGGCAGCCTCGAGCACGAGCTCGCGCGCGACGGAGCGCTGGGCCTCCTCGCGCAGGCGCGCGAGCAGGTCGTCGGGGGACTGGCCCGTCATCGAAAGGTAGGTCTCGAGCTGCACGCCGCGCGACTCGACCTGCCGCGCGAGGGAGCGCAACAGCTCGCGCGTGCGCGTGTCGACGAGCGGCCCCGATGCATCGACCTTCGACGCCTCGACGAGCGCGTCGGCGACGTCCGAGCGGAACTGCGCCTCGATCTCCTCTTCGATCTGCCCGCGCAGACGCAACTCGACGTCGGCGCGCAGGTCTGCGAACGAGTCGAACTCGCTCGCTGCACGCGCCAGCTCGTCGTCGAGCGGCGGCAGCACCTTCTCCTTGATCTCCTTCACGGTGACCGAGACGGTCTGCTTCGATCCGTCGACGAGCTCGAACTCCATCTCCTTCGCCTCGCCCGGGCTCAGCCCGACGATGCCCTGCTCGATCTCCTCGACGACTGCGCCACGGCCGAGCTCGACGACGTAGTCGCGGCGCGTGCCGCCGTCGGGCGAGACCATGTCGACGATGACCGTGTCGTCCGGGCCGACGGGCCTGCCCTCGACGGGGACGAGCTCGGCGACGGTCGCGCGGAGCGCGTCCAGCTCGCGCTCGACCAGATCTTCGGGAACTTCCGGTTCGTAGGCGCCGACCTCGAGCTCCGCCCAGTCGGCCACCTCGGGCTTTGCCTGGACGGCGACCGTGGCGGTGAACTGCCAGTCCTGGTGCTCGGAGGCCGGCAGCTCGAAGTCGTACTCGGGCTGCTCGACGGGGCGCACGCGCGACTGCGCGGCTGCGTTCCAGAACCAGCCGCCGATGTGGCTGTCGACCGCCTCCGCCATGAGGCGCTCGCGGCCGACGCGCTGCACGAGAATGCCGCGCGGGACCTTGCCCTTGCGGAAGCCGGGGATCTTCGCGCTCTTCGCGAGGTCCGAGGCTGCGTGCTCGACGGCGTGATGGACGTCGTGCGACGGCACCTGCACGGTGATCCGGACCCGGTTCTCGGGCAGCTCCTCGACCTGGGTCTGCACCCGGCCATTCAAGCAGAGGGGGTGTAGCCTGCGACCTCGGTTGCGCCTGTTCATCCTCATCCGGCACGCCCATTCGACCCTGAACGTCGAGGGGCGCATCAACGGCGATCCGTCCGTCCCCGTCCCGCTCACGGACGAGGGACTGGCCGAGGCGGCCCGCCTCGGCCACCAGCTCGCGGCGCTCGCGATCGAGCTCTGCGTCCACACGAGGTTCCCCCGGACGAGGGAGACCGCCGAGCGCGTCCTCCACGGGCGGCAGCTGCCGTTCGTCGAGGAACCGCTGCTCGACGACGTCGACGTCGGCGACCTCGAGGGAGAGACGATCGCCGACTACAGGGCCTGGAAGCGCGCGCACACGCGCGCCGACGCGTTTCCCGGCGGCGAGAGCCTCGACGATGCGGCACGGCGCTACGCGCGCGCGTTCCGGCGGCTGCTCGAGCGTGACGAAGACGCGACGCTCGTCGTCTGCCACGAGATCCCGATCCGGTACGCGCTGAACGCCGCCGCGGGCTCGGACGGCCTCGACGCGCCCGAGCACGGGATCCCGAACGCGACTCCGTACCTCTTCGACGAGAACGCCCTGCGCCGCGCCGTGGAGGGAATCGAGCGGATCACGGCGAATCCCAGCGAGCGATGACCGCGCTCTCGTGGCTCCTCGTCGCCGGGACGACCCTCATCTGGGTCGCGATGTTCGGCGCCGTCGCGTGGCGCGCACACGTGGCCGCGCGGCGTTGACCCACCTCTTGCACGAGCTGTGGCGTGCGCTGAGCTTCGCGTTCGGCATGACGTGGGAGATCCTCTGGGCGCTCGTGCTCGGCTTCGCGCTCTCCGCCGCCGTGCAGGCCGTGGTGTCGAAGCGGGAGATGGGCAGGCTCCTGCCGGACTCCTCGCCGCGCACGCTCGCCGTCGCGTCCGGCCTCGGCGCGGCCTCGTCGTCGTGCTCGTATGCATCGGTCGCGCGCGCGCGCTCGCTCTTCCGCAAGGGCGCGGACTTCACCGCCGCGATGGCGTTCGAGATCGCGTCGACGAACCTCGTCATCGAGCTCGGGATCGTGATGGCGCTCCTGCTCGGCTGGCAGTTCGTCGTCGGCGAGTTCGTCGGCGGCCCGCTGATGATCGTCTTCGTCGCCGTCCTCTTCCGGGCGTTCCTGCGCCCGCGGCTCGTCGAGGAGGCTCGCGCGGAGGCGGAGAAGGGCCGGCTCGGCTCGATGGAGGGACACGCCGAGATGGACATGTCGATCGGGCCCGGGAAGCGCCTGCGGTCGCCGGCGGGATTCACCGCCACCGCCGACTACTTCGTCATGGACTGGGCCGCGGTCGGACGCGACATCGCCGGCGGCCTCCTCATCGCCGGCGCGCTCGCGGCGTGGGTGCCGAACTCGTTCTGGCGCGGGCTCTTCCTCGAGCATCACGGCACGCTCGGGAAGGTGTGGGGGCCGCTCATCGGACCGGCGGTCGCGATGCTCAGCTTCGTCTGCTCGATCGGGAACGTCCCGCTCGCCGCGGTGCTGTGGAACGGCGGCATCAGCTTCGGCGGCGTGATCGCGTTCGTCTTCGCCGACCTGCTGATCCTTCCGATCCTCGACATCTACCGGCGCTACTACGGCTGGCGCATGGCCGCGTTCATCTTCGGGACCTTCTACGTCGCGATGGCGGCCGCCGGCCTCGTGGTCGAGTTCCTCTTCCAGGGGCTCGGCATCGAGCGCACCGCGCGCAACGCGAAGGTCATGACCGCGTCCGTGTCGTGGAACTACACGACGTACCTGAACGTCGTCTTCCTGCTCCTCGCGGCCGCGCTCGTGTGGCGGTACTTCCGCCGCGGTGGCGGCATGGCGATGCTGAAGATGATGAACACGCCCATGGACGAGCACGCGCACCACCATCACCACCACGAGCACGCGCACGATCACGGCTGAGTGCGGGCGGAGGGACTTGAACCCCCACGGGCTTTCGCCCACCGGCTCCTAAGGCCGGCGCGTCTACCGTTTCGCCACGCCCGCGCGCGCGACTAACGGTACTCGGCCCGAACGGTGCCCAGCAGCGTCGCGCCGTGGACCGGCGTCCCGTCGCGATGGAGGACGTCGACCTCGAACCCGGGATAGCGCAGCCGGAAGCGCCCCTCGCGCCACGCCCTCACGTTCGCCGCGTCCGCCATCGCGCGCCGGAAGGGATACGTCGGCATGTGCGTCCGGTCGCCGCGCACGTTCCGCCCGTCCAGATGGCGCACGGCGACGCGGAACCCCTCGACCGACCAGATCCTCCGTTCGACCGCCGCGACCGTGGCCATGCGCTCATCGTCTCATGACAACGGAGGCCGATCTATAGTCCCCGCTCGTGGCCGGGATGCGACCCGAGGACGTCTACGAGCTCACGGGCGCAGCCGATCCGCGCATCTCGCCGGACGGGGAGCGCGTCGCCTACGTCGTCTGGTCGATCGACAAGGACTCGAACGAGTACCGCAGTGCGATCTGGGTCGCGCCGGTGGACGGCTCCGGGGAGCCGCGGCGGTTCACCTCGAGCGACCGCCGCGACGGCATGCCGCGCTGGTCGCCGGACGGCCGCTGGCTCGCATTCACGTCCAACCGCGGCAAGGACGAGAAGACGCCCGCCAACCTGTACGTCATCCCGGCAGAGGGCGGCGAGGCCCGCAAGCTCACCGACCGCAAGGAGAGCGTCGAGAAGATCGCGTGGTCGCCCGACTCGACGCGTATCGCCTTCTCCTCGCGCGTCCGCGACGGCGCCTACGAGGAGGAGGACGACCGCAAGCGCGAGCCGCGGCGGCTGACGCGCCTCTTCTACAAGCTCGACAGCGTCGGCTGGACGACGGACCGGCGGACTCATCTGTTCGTCGTCGGCATCGACGGCGACGCGGAGCCGACGCAGGTCACCGACGGCGACTGCGAGGACGGCGAGCCGTGCTGGACCCCCGACGGGAAGCGCCTCGTCTTCCCGGCGCTCCGCGGCGAGCGCTGGGACGTCGACCTGATCACGCGCCTCTACGAGGTCGACGTCGAGGGCGGCGAGCCCAAGCAGCTCACCGGCGACGACGCGTCGTTCGACACCCCGGTCTTCTCCCCCGACGGCTCGCAGCTCGCCGTGCGCTACGGGGTCGAGGACGGGACGTTCCCGCACCACGGCCAGATCGGAGTCATGCAGCCGGACGGGAGCGGGCTGCGGCTGCTCACGACGTCGCTCGACCGCAACTGCACGCCGTTTCCCAACTTCCGCGAGCCGCTCTGGAACGACGGCCGCATCGTCTTCACGGCCGAGGACGGCGGTAACACGCCCATGTACGCCGTCGCGGCCGACGGCTCGGCCGAGCCCGAGCTCCTACTCGACGGAGAGCGCGCGATCACGGGCTACGACATGCGCGGCGGCACCATCGCGTACGTCGCCTCCACGCACACGACGCTCGGCGAGCTCTTCGTCGGCGACCGGCAGGTCACGAACCTCACCGGCGACCGCGCGTTCTGCGACGCCGAGCGCTTCACGGCCGTGTCGAAGGACGGCACCGAGGTCGACGCGTGGATCATGCGCCCGCCGGACTTCGATCCCGCCAAGCGCTACCCGACGCTGCTCAACGTCCACGGCGGACCGTTCACGCAGTACGGAACCGGCTTCTTCGACGAGTTCCAGGTCTACGCCGGCGCCGGCTACGTCGTGCTGTTCTCGAACCCGCGCGGCGGCTCGGGCTACTCGGAGGAATGGGGGCGCTCGATTCGCGGCCCCATCGAGGGCGGGCCCGGCTGGGGCACGGTCGACTACGAGGACGTGCTCGCCGTCGTCGACACCGCGCTGGAGAAGTTCGTTTTCGTCGATCGTGACCGGCTCGGGATGATCGGCGGCTCGTACGGCGGCTTCATGACTTCGTGGACGATCGGCCACGACCATCGCTTCAAGGCTGCGGTGTCCGAGCGCGCCGTGAACCACATGGTGAGCGCGGCCGGCTCGAGCGATCTCTTCTGGGTGTTCGAGCAGCAGTTCGGCGGCGCCTGGTACGACCATGTCGACGCGTGGCTCGAGCGCTCGCCCGCGACGTATGCGAAGAACATCGAGACGCCGGTGCTCGTGCTCCACTCCGAGAACGATCTCCGCTGCAACGTCGAGCAGGGCGAGCATCTCTTCACCGAGCTTCGCCTCCTCGGCAAGGAGGTCGAGATGCTGCGATTCCCCGCCGAGAGCCACGAGCTCACGCGCAGCGGGTCGCCGCTCCACCGCGTGCAGCGCTTCGAGGCCGTGCTCGAGTGGTTCGCCCGGTACCTCTCGCCCTAGCTCCTAGTGGTTCATCGTCCCGGCGACATGCCCGACGTCGAGCAGGCCGACCTCGCCCAGCATCACGCTCGCGAACGAGTGCGAGACGAAGGGGTAGATCCCCGGCTTGTCGATCTCGACGTCGAAGACGCCGCCGCCGCCGGCGGGAACGACCGCGGTCTGAATGCCGTGCTGCGGCGCATCGCGTAGGTCGGCGTTCACCCAGGCGCGGTCGAGCAGCGTCCCGACGACGTGGAAGTCGGTGTTGAGGCTCGGGCCTGCGTCCACGATCCAGAAGCGGACGGTCTGCCCCGGCATCGCCGTGAGCGGATGCACCTTGTACTGGCCGGCGTAGCCGTTCCACGTCATCCAGTCCGGCGTCATCTGCTCGGCCTTGACGACATCGAGCGCCGCCGGAGCCTTGTCGCCCGCGCCGTTCAGATACCACTCGCTCGAGACGAGCACGTACTGCACGTCGGCCTTCGGCATCCCGCGCGGCTCGACGACGATGGCGCCGTACATGCCGTTCGCGATGTGCTCGAACGCCGGAGCGGTCCCGCAGTGGTACATGAAGACGCCCGGGTCGTCGGCGCGGAACGAGAACGTCTTCGAAGCACCGGGCGCGACGTCGGCGAAGTCGACGTTCGGGGCGACGCGCGCCGCGTGAAAGTCGACGGAATGCGGCATCGGCGCCTTGTTCACGAGCGTGACGCGCACGAGCTGGCCCTGGCGAACGTGGATGATCGGCCCGGGGACGGTGCTGCCGAACGTCCACGCGTCGTAGCGGATGCCCGGCGCGATGGACACGACGCGGTGGCCGATCTCGAGCCGCACCGCTGCGACGGGGCCTGCCGGCGCAGCGGCGAGACGAGCGGGGAAGGCGGCGTGCGCCGTTGCGAGCGCGTCCGCGTTCGCGGGGGCGATTCCCGCGAAGCTCGGCGTCGGATACGTGCCCTCCGAGGAGGCCGACTGAGTGGGCATCCCCGGCATCGACGCCGTCGTCGCGGCACGCGACGCGGCCTTGTTCGCATCGTCTCGTGCGTGCTGCGCAGAGAGCGCGAGCCAGAGCCCGAAGAATCCCATGAAGCAGACGACGACGCCGAGGAAGAGTGCAAGCAGCTTGACGCCGACGGCGGACTCGCCGCGGGCGGGGATGGATGCCGGATGTGAGGCCATGTCGCTCCTGGTTCGCCGGGGAAGGTTCCAGAAGCTTCGGAGCAAACGATCCGCCGCACATCGCAGGTCGACCGCAGGCGGCATGCGGCTTCTTACGGATAGGCGGGCTGCGCGGTGGCGCCGACGGACTCCTACCAGGAGTCCCAGTGCACCATCGTGTCGAGCGGCTTTCGCTTTCCCGGCTTGAAGTCGGTCCCGATCGTGTACGCGACCGGGATGAGCGCCACCTGCGTGACCTCGTCGTAGGGGATGCCGAGGATCTCGGCCGCCTCGCGCTCGTGCATGAGATGGAACGTCGTCCAGCACGTGCCGAGACCGCGCGACCGGGCGGCGAGCATGAACGACCAGGCGGCAGGGACGATCGACCCGAACATCGACGCGACGAGCGGGTTCGACTTGGCCTCGTAGCGGCCGATGACGCACGGGATCACGTGCACCGGCACCTCGTGCATGTGGTCGGCGAGGTGCACGACCGCGTCGCCGATCCGGGCCATCTGACCTTCGCGCGGCCCTTCGCCCCGCTGGAGGTACGGAAAGGCGACCTGCCGCCAGAGCTCACCGAGCTTTGCCCGCTTCTCGGCGTCGGTGACGACGACGAAGTGCCAGTTCTGCGAGTAGCTCGCCGTCGGCGCCTGCTGCGCGAGCCGGAGGCACTCCTCCAGCACCTCGCGCTCGACCGGCCGGCCGAGGTCGAGGCGCTTGCGCACCGCGCGCGTCGTGGACAGGAGCTCGTCCGGCGTCAGCTCGAGCATCTGCGCAACCTATCGCGCCATGGCCCCGGGAGGAGTCGAACCTCCGCGCGCAGATTCGAAGTCTGCCGCTCTATCCGCTGAGCTACGGGGCCGAGCCGAGGAAGGGTAACGCCCCTACTACGCAGCGACGGGAGCGCCGTACTTGCGCTTCAGATACGCGAGGTACGGCTTCGCGTCGAGCGTCGAGCCGGTGGCTCGTCGCAGCGTCTCCTGCGGCGTGAACTTGCGCCCGTGCTCGTGCACGTTGTCGCCGAGCCACTCCCGCAGCGCGGCGAAGTCTCCGCGCTCGATCCGCTCCTCGAGGTCGGGCACGTCGTCGAGCACCTTCTCCCAGATCTGCACGGACATGACCGTGCCGAGGAGATACGTGGAGAAGTAGCCGATGAGGCCCGACGCCCAGTGCGTGTCCTGAAGCACGCCGCTCGCGTCGTCGGGCACCTCGACGCCGAGGTACTCGTCCATCTTCTGCGCCCACGCCTGGGGCAGGTCGCGCAGGTCGATGCGTCCGTTGACGATGTCCTGCTCGATCTCGAAGCGGAGGATCACGTGCATGCCGTAGGTGACCTCGTCGGCGCGGATGCGGATGAGCGACGGCTGGACGCGGTTGACCGCCGCGTAGAAGCGATCGAGGTCGACGCCGCGGAGCTGGTCCGGGAAGACCTCCTGCACGCGCGGATAAAAGAAGCGCCAGAACGGCATGCTGCGCCCGACGAGGTTCTCCCACATCCTGCTCTGCGACTCGTGCAGCCCGAGCGAAGCGCCCGTGCCGATGGGCAGGTGCGCGAAGCGGCGCGGGATCTGGTGCTCGTACAGCCCGTGGCCGAACTCGTGCATCGTCGAGAAGAGCGACTTGAGGCTGTCCTCGTAGTAGTGCGTCGTGATGCGGATGTCGTCGATGCCTGCGCCCGACGCGAACGGATGCTCGGTCGGATCGATGCGCCATGCGTCCGGCCGGTGGCCGAAGAGGTCGACGACCTCGTGGTCGAGGGCGATCTGGCGGTCGAGCGGGAAGTGCCCGTGGAGGAACGAATCGTCCGCGTCGCGGTCGCGAAGGTCTGCGATCAGCGGGACGAGCTCGTCCTTGATCTCCTTGAAGATGCGCGCGACGTCGGCCGTCTTCATCTCCGGCTCGAAGTCGTCCAGGAGGATGTCGTACGGCTCGTCCTGCGGCTCGAAGCACTCGATGTAACGGCGGCGCAGCTCGACGTTGCGCTCGAGCGGCCCCAGGAAGAGCTCGAAGTCCGACGTCGCCTTCGCCTTCTCCCACACGGGGTTCGCCTCGGCGGACGCGACGGCCATCTCGCCTCGCAGCTCGACCGGCACCTGAACCGCCTTGTCGTACATCCGGCGCGCGAGACGGAGGAGGCCCGCGTCGTCCGAGCCCGGGTCGAGCGAGCCCGCGAGCGGCTCGAGCTCGTCCAGCAGCCGGCCGACCTCGGGGTCGGTGAGCTTCTCGTGCGCGAGGCGCTGCATGAGCGCGATGTGCTGCGCGCGGTGGCCGACCCCGGCCTTGGGCATCATCGTCCGCTGGTCCCAGACGAGGAGATAGGCCACGTCAGTGAGGCCGTGCAGGTCGGTAAGGCGTGCCTTCAGCTGGCCGAGCGGGTCCCCCACGAGGCTGGAGCCTACCGAGTCGAACAGAACCAATGACGAGGGTGGCGGACGGGATTCGAACCCGCGACCACCGGGATCACAACCCGGGGCTCTACCAACTGAGCTACCGCCACCGCGAAGCGGCTACAGGGTACCGCCTCGCGCTGCGACGCGTTCCGCGGCGAACTGCTCGATCATCTTCTCGTTGAACGCCGGGATGTCGTCCGGCTTCCGGCTGGTGACGATCCCGTCGTCGACGACGACCTCCTTGTCGACCCAGTTGCCGCCGGCATTGCGGATGTCGGTCTGGAGCGTCGGCCACGACGTGAGCGTGCGCCCGCGGGCCACGCCGGCCTCGACGAGCACCCACGGCCCGTGGCAGATCACTGCCATCGGCTTCATCGACGCGGCGAAGGCGCGCACGAACGCGACGGCGTTCTCGTCCCCGCGCAGCTGGTCGGGGTTGCCGACGCCGCCGGGGATGAGGAGCGCGTCGTAGTCGTCGACGGAGACCTCCTCGACCGTCTTGTCGACCGTGATCTTCTTCGCCGGATCGAAGTGGTCGAAGCCCTGGATCTTCCCGTCGTGGATCGAGACGATCTCGGTCTCGGCTCCCGCGTCCTCGAGCGCCTGGCGCGGCTCCTCGAGCTCGACGCGCTCGAACATGTCGGCGGCGAGGATCGCCACCTTCTTTCCTGCGAGCTTCTTCTCCGCCATGCAGCGACCTCCCGTCTCGGGTTGCTCTCGAGGCGAAACGGAGGAGGTTCCCGTACGGATGCGGCGGTACCCTCTTCGGCACGCGCCCGTAGCTCAGTGGACAGAGCGGCGGACTTCTAATCCGCGGGTCGGAGGTTCGAATCCTCCCGGGCGCGTCGCGTCTCTACTTGCGGACGCCGAAGTCGGTCGTGACGATCGTAACCGGCAGGCCGTTGTAGACGCCCGGCGCGCTCGGAGCGTGAACTGCCGAGACGCCGATCTCGCGCCAGTGCGGGTCGAGCATGTTCTTCCGGTGCTCGGGGCTGTTCTCCCACATCGTCAGCGCCTTCTGAGCGTCGACGTCGGGGGACGACCAGAGGAGGTTCTCGCCCACCGACCAGAACCCGTACCTGCCCGACGGGTAGAACGCCTTGATGCGCTTCCAGAACGCGGTCCCGTCGAAGGAGTTGTGTGCGAAGTAGCCGTCCGCCTGCATCTGCTGCGAGTGGTTGCGCGCCGCCGCGGTGAGCGAGGCCGACAGGTGCAGCGGCGCCAGGTGATTCGCCGCGCGAAACGCATTGATGTCGGCGAGGACGCCCCGCTCGAGCGACGAGAGTGCGACCGCCCGATGGTGCGTCGCCGCAGGCGCAGACGGCGTCGCCACGGCGGCGACCCCCGCCGCGGCGAGCACTGCGATCCCCAAGATGAGCGCTGCCCCCCGCATGTACCGACAAGGTCGCCGCAGCTGCGGACGGCGTCTATGGGCCGATCGGCCTGTTCTTGCGACCCGCAGGTCCTAGTCTCGGGAAGAATGCTGCGATGACGTTGCGCGCCGGACCGCTGGAGCACGAGGCGAAGCTGCCGGACGGCCGTTCCGTCCGGGTTCGCGTCGGCCTCCCGGAGGACGGCTACATCCGGCCGAAGGACCTGGAGACGGTCACGGTGGAGCTGTACGGGGACGGCGAGCACCTCGCCGCCGTCAACACGATCCTCGAGCCCGATCAGCTCGACGCGGCGACGCATCTGCTGCGACGAATCGTCTCGGGTCTCGAGAGCGGCGAGCTCGCACCCACCGCCGGCGCGATCGAGCCGCTCGCGGATACGCTCCTCTGACATGAGCGACGCCACGCTGCACACGAACCAAGGCGCCATCGCCGTCGAGCTCTTCGACGACGACGCGCCGAAGACGGTGGACAACTTCGTCTCGCTCGCGCGCAAGGGCTTCTACGACGGCGTCATCTTCCACCGCGTCATCCCCGATTTCATGATCCAGGGCGGGGACCCGACCGGCACGGGGTCGGGCGGCCCCGGCTACACGTTCGAGGACGAGTTCAACGACCATCCCGTGGAGCGCGGCGCGCTCGCGATGGCGAACGCGGGCCCGAACACGAACGGCAGCCAGTTCTTCATCGTCACCGCGGAATCGTGTCCGTGGCTCAACGGCAAGCACACCGTGTTCGGCCGGGTCACCGGCGGCATGGACGTCGTCAACGCGATCTCGGCGCTCGACACCGACTCACGCGACCGTCCACGCCAGGACGTCGTCATCGAGCGCGTCGAGCTCGCGGCGAGCTAGTACAGCCGTCCGTAAGTTCGGTCGGTAATTGGTGAAGGGACCGGCCGCTGGGCGTCGAATACTGTCGGCGTGGCGCGGCGGAGCGGGTTCGTGATCGAGTTGAGCGGCGAG
>DASUIG010000038.1:0-14329 GCA_036273155.1 Gaiellaceae bacterium
CTCTGCTTTGCGAGGTTCTTCCCGACGGCCGCCTACGAAGACGGACGTGCCAAGCCGCTGTCGTCTCGATCTACGGCGAGCTCGCATCGGAGCCGCCGCCGCCCGACACGCTCCGCGGCCCGACGTTGCTCATCTATGCGCCCGCGTACGGTCTCGTGCGCGACGAGCAGCTCGCCGCGTACGCGCCCCACGTCGAGACGCTCCCGGTTCCCGGCATGCACATGGTGATGTGGGACGCGTTCGACGACGTCGCCGATGCCGTCTTGCAATTTCTCCTAGAGGATGCGCGCGCCGAACGCTGATGCGACGAGCTCGACGGCGAGCTTTCCCGTTGCGTTCTCGCGGTCGAGCACCGGGTTGACCTCGACGACGTCGAACGAGCTCGCGTTCGCCGACTCGGCGACGACCTCCATCGCGAGATGCGCCTCGCGGTAGGAGAGCCCGCCGCGCACCGGCGTCCCGACTCCCGGCGCCGTCTCGGGGTCGACGACGTCGAGGTCGAGGCTGACGTGGAGGAACCCCGCTCCGGACGCGTGCGCGATCGCGTCCCGCATGCAGGGCTCGATGCCGATGCGGTCGACGTCGGCCATCGTGAAGACCTTCGCGTCCAGCTTCTTCAGGAGCTCGCGCTCGCCCTGGTCGAGCGAGCGCACGCCGACGAGCGAGAGGCGCCCGGACTCGATCGCCGGCAGCGTCCAGCCGTCGTGGGCGAAGGCGCTGCCGCCCAGACCGAGCGCGGCCGCGAGCACCATCCCGTGGACGTTCCCGCTCGGCGAGGTCTCCGGCGTGTTCAGGTCTCCGTGCGCGTCGATCCAGAGGACGCCGCCGGGGCCGTGCACGTTCGCCATTCCGACGAGGCTCCCGAGCGCGATGGAATGGTCGCCGCCGAGCACGAGCGGCGTGCGTCCGGCGCGACTCGCGGCGGAGACGAGCTTCGCCACCTCGTCGCACAGAGCGAGGATCTCCTCCAGGAACCGCGCACGCTCGTCACCCGAATGGGTCGACTCCGCCACGGGCGCGACGACGTTGCCGAGATCGACGGTGCGGATGCCGAGCGTCTCGCGCAGATGCTGCTCGAGCCCGGCATACCGGATGGCCGAAGGCCCCATGTCGACCCCGCGGCGGCCCGCCCCCAGGTCGAGCGGTGCGCCGATCAGGGCGATCTCCCGGTCACCCGGTTGCACGCTCACGCCGGCAAGGCTAACGTCCGCCCGTGGACCAGCCGGATGGGACGGTCGCGGTACCGGTACGTGTCCTCCTCGTCGACGACGACCGTGACTTCCTGGAGTCGCTCCGGCCCCTGATCGAGCACCAGCCCGTGCTGACCGTGGCCGGCACCGCGGAGAACGGCCTCGATGCGATCGAGCTCGCGGACGAGCTCGATCCCGACGCCGTCGTCATCGACCTGCACATGCCGATCGTGGACGGCGTCACCGCCGTCGCGCGGCTGCGGAAGGATCACCCGAACCTCTGTCTCATCGCGCTCACGGGCGACCCGGCGCCGGAGCTGCACGAGGCGGTCACCGAAGCGGGAGCCGACGCCGTGCTCATGAAGGGCGACCTCGTCGACAGCCTCGTCCAGCGCCTGCGTGCCGTACGAGCCGCGCAGGAAGCAAGCTAGACTCCGGCGCGCGGCGAGGTAGCTCAGCTGGTAGAGCACTCGGCTGAAAACCGGGGTGTCGCCGGTTCGAGTCCGGCCCTCGCCATTCGCCTGCGCGCGTCAGCGCTCTTCGCGCACGTACGGCAGGCCGAGGCTCGCGGGTGCGCCCAGCCTGCGGCGCGCGCCGCTCGCGGACACGAAGACGAGCACGACGACCGTCATCACGTACGGGAGCGAGTTCGTCCACAGCTCGGTCGGCCCGAGATGGATCTGCCTCGCCTGCAGCTGGGGCGACAGCGCCTGCAGCGCACCGAAGAAGTAGGCGCCGACGAGGCACAGGGCCGGACGCCAGAAGGCGAAGATCACGAGCGCGATCGCGATCCACCCGGCGCCGCCGGTGATCCCGCTCACCCACTGCGGCGTGATCGCGAGCGTGAACGTCGCGCCGGCGACGCCTGCGAACGCTCCGCCCGCCAGCGTGTGCACGTAGCGGTACGCGGTGACGTTGATCCCCATCGCGTCCGCCGAGGCCGGCGCCTCGCCCACCGCACGCACGTTCAGGCCCATCCGCGTCCGCGACAGGTAGAGCGAGACGCCGACGACACACACCCACGACGCATAGACGAGCACGTTCTGCCCGAAGAGGATCGGGCCGACGACCGGCCAGCGCTGCATCGCGGCCGGGAAGACGCCGTTGAACGAATGGCGCGCCGGGTTGTCGGCGAGGTTGAGGTCGTTGCCGAGATACGACGAGAGCCCCGCCGCGCCGGCGAAGATCGTCAACGCCAGTCCGGAGACGATCTGGCTCGCGCGCAGGGTGATGACGAGGAACGCGTGGATGGCGGCCATCGCGGTGCCTGCGAGCGCGGCGACACCGACCGCGGCCGCGAGGGAGAGGCCCGTGTCGGCGTGCAGGCGCTGCACCGCCCAGAACCCCATCACGGCGCCGACGAGCATCATCCCCTCGACGCCGAGGTTGAGCACGCCGGAACGCTCCGCGAGCAGCTCGCCGAGCGCGCCGTAGAGGAGCGGCGTCCCGTACGCGACGCCCGACGCGAGCACGACGACGAGCAGCGAGTTGTTCACGCAGCCTCCGTCGCAGGCAGGGTGCGACCGACCCGGACGCGATAGCGGACGAGCAGCTCGCCGCCGAGCGCCGAGAACAGGATGATTCCCTGCATGACGCCGACGAGGCCGGACGGGAAGTCGGCGCCTTGCAGCGTGTTGCCCGCGTTCTGCAACGCCCCGATGAGGAACGCGACGACGACGCACGCGAGCGGGTTGTAGCGCGCGAGCGCGGCCACGACGATGCCGGTGTAGCCGTAGTACTGCTTCTGCAGGCCGTTCGGATCGGCGTCGAGCAGATGGCTGAAGTCGCCGACCTGGCTCGCGCCGCCGATCCCGGCGACGGCCCCGGAGATGGCCATCACCGCGAGGATCTTGCGACGCGTGCGAATGCCGGCATAGCGCGCGGCGCGCGGCGAGTCGCCGAGCACCTGCGCCTCGAACCCGAAACGCGTGCGCGTGTACAGGAACCAGAGCAGGATCGCGACGAGCACGGCGATCCCTGCGCCGAGCGGAAGCACGATGCCCCCGCGCACGTGAATCGTCGCGGCCGGCCAGAACGCAGCGTCCGGCAGCGACTTCGACGTCGGGAAGACGCTCGCGTTGAACCCCGTCGTCTGCCGCCAGTACGACTCCGTGTTGAAGACGAGGTACGTCAGCATGTACGCGGCGACGTAGTTGAGCATCAGCGACGTGATGATCTCGTTCGTCTTGAAGAACGCACGCAGCGCGCCCGGGATCGACGCCCACGCGGCGCCGCCTGCGCAGCCGGCGACGACCATCGCGAAGATCACGACCGGTGTCGGCCAGCCGTGGCCGCCCAGATAGAGGCCGGCGGCGTCGGCGGTGATCGCGCCGATGAAGAGCTGGCCCTCCGCGCCGATGTTGAACAGGCGCATCCGGAACGCGGCCGCGGCCGCGAGCCCGGTGAACGCGAGCGGCGTCGCCTGGGTCAGCGTCTGTCCGATGGCGCCGCTGTTCAGGAAGGCGGCGTCGACGATCTGGCGGTAGCTCGAGAGAGCGTCGTGGCCCGTCGCGAGCAGGACGAGCCCCGACGCGAAGAACGCGAACACGAGCGATCCGGCCGGGACCGCGACAGGGAGCCAGCGTGGCTGCCGCAGCCTGCGCTCAATCCGCACGGGGATCCTCTCCGCCGGCCATGAGCAGGCCGATCTCCTCGACGTCCGCCTCCTCGCGGGACGTCTCGCCCACCATCGCGCCTTCGTACATGACCGCAATGCGGTCGGCGAGCGTGAGGATCTCGTCCAGGTCCTCGCTGATGAGAAGCACGCCGACCCCGTCCGCGGCAGCTTCACGCAGGTAGGCGTGCACGGTCTCGATCGCGCCGACATCGAGTCCCCGCGTGGGCGCCGCCGCGATGAGCAGCCGCGGCCGTCCGGAGAACTCGCGCGCGAGGACGACCTTCTGCAGGTTGCCGCCCGACAGGAGGCGCGCCGGGGCGCTCGGGCCGGGGGCTGCGATCCGGTAGCGCTCGATCAGCTCGACGGCGCGCTCGCGCATCCGGGCGAGGCGGAGCAACGGCCCGTGCGACGCGTGCGGCTCGCGGTATCCCTTCAACGCGAGGTTCGCGGCGATGCTCAGGCTCGGCGCGACGCCGGTGCCGAGGCGGTCCTCCGGCACGTACGCGACACCTGCCGCGATCGCCGATCGTGGATCGCCGCCGCGGATCGCCTTGCCCGCGATGCGAATCGTCCCGCGCGCGGCGGGGCGCATGCCCGCCACGGTCTCGGCCAGCTCCCGCTGCCCGTTGCCGGCCACGCCGGCGACGGCGACGATCTCGCCGCCTCGAACCACGAGTGACGCTCCACGCACCGCCGAGCCTCCGCGGTCGCTGTCGGCCCAGACGTCCGCGAGCTCGAGGACGGGGTCGCCTGCGCTACGCGCCCGAGGCACGGCGGCGCTGTCCATCTCTCGGCCCACCATCAGCGCCGCGAGGGAGCGCAGCGTCGCCTCGGCCGCCGGAACGGTCGCGATCGAGCGGCCCCCGCGCAGGACGGTGACGCGGTCGGCGACCGCTTTCACCTCGTGCAGCTTGTGCGAGATGAAGAGGACCGTCCGCCCTTCCGCCGCCATCTCGCGCAGCGTCTCGAACAGCACGTCGGCCTCCTGCGGCGTCAGCACCGCGGTCGGCTCGTCGAGGATGAGGATGCGCGCCTCCCGGTACAGCGCCTTCAGGATCTCGACGCGCTGCTGCTCGCCGAGCGAGAGCTGCCACACGCGGGCGCGCGGGTCGACCGCGAGCCCGTACCGCTTCGACAGCTCCGCGACTCGCTGCTCGATGGCGCGATGCCTGAGGCGGAACGTGCGCCCCTCGCCTCGGTGGTCGCCGAGCACGACGTTCTCCGCGACGGTGAACGGCTCGACGAGCCGGAAGTGCTGATGGACCATGAAGATCCGTGCATCGAGCGCGTCGCGCGGCGAGTGGAACTGCACCGGCTCGCCGTCGAGGAAGATCTCGCCCGCATCCGGCCGGTAGAGGCCGGTGAGGATGTTCGAGAGCGTGCTCTTGCCGGCGCCGTTCTCGCCGAGCAGGGCGTGCACCTCGCCCGCGGCGGCCTCGAAGTCGACGCGGTCGTTCGCGAGCACTCCCGGAAAGCGCTTGACGATCCCGCGCATCACGACCGCAGCGGGCGGAGGGGCGCCCTGGGCGCCCCTCCGGTCCTTCTCGTTCTCGACTCCCACTAGCCCTTCGGGCTGCCGATCACGCCCTTCACGAGCCAGTTCATTCCGTACAGGCTGTTCGTACCGCCCTTGAGGACCTGCATCCGCTGGCCCTTCGGGATGCGCAGCTTGCCGGCCTGGTCGTACAGCGGGCCCGTGAACTCGTAGAACGAGCCGTTCTCGATCGCCTTCTTCTTCGCCGCGATCGCCGCCTTCGTCTTGGCGGAGACGCCGGGGCCGTATGCCGCGAGGCCGGTGAAGCCCTGCTCGACGCTGCCGTAGTAGAAGCCGGACTTCCACGTTCCCGCCATCGCCGCCTTGATGCGGCTGAGGTAGTACGGGCCCCAGTTGTAGACCGAGGCCGTCAACCACGACTTGGGCGCGAACTTCTTCGCGTCGGAGTCGTAGCCGACCCACGGAATGCCCTTCGACTCGGCGTACTGCCCGGTCGCCGGCGAGTCGACGTTCTGGCCCAGCACGTCGGCGCCCGCGGCGACGAGGCTCTCGGCCGCCTTCTTCTCCTTCGCCGGGTCGAACCACGAGTTCGTCCAGACGAGATGCACCTTCGCGCCGGGGTGCGTCGCCTGCGCGCCGAGCGCGAACGCGTTCGCATGGCGAATGACCTCGGGAATCGGATACGCGACGACGTAGCCGATGTTCCCGCTCTTCGACGCTGCGCCCGCAGCCATCCCGGACAGATAGACCGTGTCCTCGGCCGCCCCGAAGTACTCGGACAGGTTCTTCGCCGTGTCGGTGCCCGTTGCCTGTTCGAACAGGACGTTCGGGTACTTCGCGGCGAGCTTCTTGTCGAAGAAGCCGTACGACGTGCCGAAGATCATCTTGTAGCCCTGGTTGACGAGGCTCGCCACGGTCTGCTGGAGCTGCGCGCCGACCGCGATGTTCTCCTTGTACGTCGTCTGCACCTTGCTGCCGAGCATCTTCTGCACGTACAGCCGGCCGGCGTCGTGCGCCTGCGACCAGCCGCCGTCGTTGTGCGGCCCGACGTAGATCCACGCCACCTTGAAGGCGGCGTTCGGCCTCGCCGAGCCGGCTCCGACACCCGCCGCGAGCACGACCGCAGTCGCTGCGATCGCCACCACCAGGGCGGCGAGCGCGTGCTTCCTCTTCCTCATGATTCCCCTCTCGATCGCAGACCTCACCCGAGCCTCGATCATAAGGAGCCTTTCCGCCGATGCCTAGGTGAGACCGACGATGTCGTCGGGCCGCACCGGCACCCGCGGGAGCTCCCTGCCGGTCGCATCGCGCAGGGCGGCGGCGACCGCGGCCGTGGACACGACCGTCGGCGGCTCGCCCACGCCCTTGACGCCGTAGGGGGCGTCCGGCTCGGGATCTTCGACGAGCTCCGAGACGATCGGGGGCACGTCGAGCGAGGTCGGAATGAGGTAGTCGGTGAAGCTCGCGTTCGTGATCACCCCGTCGCGCGTCTGGATCTCCTCCATCAGCGCGAGGCCGATCCCCTGTGCCGTGCCACCCTCGATCTGGCCCTCGACCGCCTGGGGATTGATCGCCTTGCCCACGTCCTGCGCCGTCCCGATCCAGACGATCCGCGTGAGGCCGAGCTCGACGTCGACCTCGGCGACGACCTTCATCGCCGCACATGCGAACGCGACATGGGCGGGAAGGTCGCCGACCTGGCCCGTCTCGGGATGGAGCGGCGCCGTCGGCCGGTGCCGGTAGACCCGCTCGACGTCGACCTCTTCCGCGCCGCGGACCTCACGCTCGGCGAGCGCAGCCCGGCAGGCGTCGCGGACGGCGCCCGCAGCCATCCAGGTCATGCGCGAGGCGGAGGCGGAGCCGGCCGAGCCGACGGCCGCGGTCGTGCCCGGGGCCAGGCGGACGTCGTCCGTCTGGAGCTCGGTCCGCGCCACCTGGAGGATGACGTTCGTCACCCCCTGGCCAACCTCGGCGGCGGCGCAGTGCACCTCGGCCGACCCGTCGGCCAGGAGGCGGACGCGGGCCGCGCACGAGTCGTCGAAGCCCTCCGAGTACGCGAGGTTCTTGAACCCGACCGCGAAGCCGCGGCCGCGCCTGACTCCCTCGCCGCGCGTCGTGTTGCCGGTCCCGCCGGGAAGGCGGATCGCCGGGCGCGGCAGCTCCTCCGGCTCCGGCTCGGGGAGGGCCGCACAACGGCGTATGACCTCGGCGACCGGCAGCGAGCCGTCGATCCGCTGCCCCGTCGGCAGCGTGTCACCCGGGGCGAGCGCGTTCCGCAGCCGGAGCTCGACCGGGTCGAGCTCGAGCGCGCGCGCAAGCTTGTCCATCTGCGCCTCGGCGGCGAAGCACGTCTGCACGGCGCCGAAGCCGCGCATCGCGCCGCACGGAGGGTTGTTCGTGAACACGCACGTCGTCTCGATCAGCGCGTTGGGAACGGCATACGGGCCGCACGCGAACGAGGTCGCGTTCGCGGTCACCGCCGTCGAGCTCGAGGCGTATGCCCCACCGTCGAGGAGGATCTGCATCCTCACGCTGACGAGCCGGCCGTCGCGCGTCGCGTGATGCTCCGCACGGATGCGCGCCGGATGCCGGTGCACGTGCCCGGTGAACGACTCCTGCCGGTTGTAGACCATCTTCACCGGCCGGCTCGTGTGCAGCGCAAGGAGCGCCGCATGGATCTGGATCGAGAGGTCCTCGCGCCCTCCGAATGCGCCGCCGACCCCCGCGAGGTGGATGCGCACCTGCTCCTCGGGCAGACCGAGGCACGGGGCGACCTGCTCGCGGTCGACGTGCAGCCACTGCGTCGCGACGTAGATGTCGACGCCGCCCTCGCCGTCGGGAACCGCGAGCCCCGATTCGGGCCCGAGGAACGCCTGGTCCTGCGTCCCGAGCTCGTAGGTGCCCTCGACGACGACGTCCCCGCGCGCGTCGGGGTCGCCGTGCACGATCCGCATCGAGCGGACGACGTTCGGGCGGGGATCGTCGAGGTAGTGGCCGATCTCGTGCGTCTCGCGTGCGGGGTGGAGCGGCTCCGACTCGGTGGCGCGCTCCGGGTCCGCGATCGGAGCGAGCGGCTCGTAGTCGACGACGATGCGCTCGGCCGCGCGCCGCGCCTGCTCCGGATGCTCGGCGGCCACGACGGCGACCGGCTCGCCGAAGTACCGGACGCGGTCGATCGCGAGCACCGGCTGGTCGTGGAACTCGAGGCCGTAGGTCTTCTCCCCCGGGACGTCGTCGTGCGTCAGCACCGCGTGCACGCCGGGCATGGTCAGTGCGGCGGAGAGATCGATCGCGCGGACGAGCGCGTGCGCGTGCGGCGCCCGCAGCGTGTGGCCCCAGAGCATCCCGGCCGCCTGGAGGTCGCTTGCGTACTCGAACTCGCCGGTCGTCTTCGGCGTTCCGTCGGCCCGGCGCACGCTCTCGCCGATCCAGCCGAGCACCGTCTTCGGCGCTGCGCTCACGCGCGCTCCGCGGCGAGCCGTACGGCGTCGAAGATCTTCGCGTAGCCCGTGCAGCGGCAGAGGTTGCCGGAGAGCGCCTCGCGGATCTCGTCCTCGTTCGGATCGGGGGTTCGCTCGAGCAGCGCGGCGGTGGCGACGACGAGCCCCGGCGTGCAGAAGCCGCACTGCACCGCTCCGGCTTCGACGAAGGCCTGCTGCACGTGCTCGAAGCCAGGTCCTTCGACCGTGACGACCTCGTGGCCGTCCGCCTGCGCGGCGAGGACGAGGCACGCGCACACGAGCTCTCCGTCGAGGATGACCGAGCATGACCCGCACTCGCCCTGCTCGCAGGCGTTCTTCGAGCCGGGCAGCCCGAGGCGCTCGCGCAACGCGAAGAGGAGGCTCTCGCCTTCCCACACGTCGGCCTCCCGCCGCTCGCCGTTGATCGTCAGCGAGACCTTCACGCGACCATGCACCTCTCGATCGCGCGCGCTGCGAGCACCCGCAGCGCGTGTCGACGATATGCGGCGGTGCCGCGCACGTCGTCGATCGGGCTCGATGCCGCGACGACGCGATCGGCGAATCCGTCCAGCTCGCCCGTGACGAGCGTGGCAACGGGGCCCGCCGACCCGAATGCGGCCCGGGCCTCGTTGCGCTCGCGGTCGACGCTCAGGGCGAGCGAGCAGACCGCGATCACCATCGCGTTCCGCGGCCCGACCTTCATGAACGTCTGCGCCGCGCCGCTGGGCTCGACGTGCACCGCGACGATGAGCTCGTCGTCGGCGAGCGCGTTGCGCTTCGGACCGACGAGGAACTCGGTCAGCGGCTGGCACCGCGTGCCTCGCACGCTCGCGAGCTCGACCTCCGCGCCCTCGATGAGGAGCGGCGGAAGCGCGTCGCCGGCCGGCGATGCGGTACCGAGGTTGCCGCCGATCGTGCCGCGGTTACGGATCTGCGGCGAGCCGACGGTGCGCGAGGCCTCGGCGAGCGCGGGCAGCAGGTGCGCGAGCTCGGAATGCTCGATCTCCGCGAACGTCAGCCCGGCGCCGAGCCGCAGCGAGCCGTTCTCGCGCGACCAGCCGCGCAGCTCGGACACCTCGTTCAGGTTGAGCATGGCGTCGGGCCGGCGGCGGTCGAAGTTCAGATCGACCATCAGGTCGGTCCCGCCCTCGATCGGCACCGCTCCGGGCACGTCGGCCCGCAGGCGCAGCGCCTCGTCGAGCGAGCGCGGGCTCAGCACGTCCATTCGCCAAGACTAGAACAGCTTTAAGGTGGCCTCATGGCCGACCTCGCCCGCCGGATCGCCGTCGCCCGGGGCGACGAGCCGGCCGACCTCGTCCTCACCGGTGGGCGGGTGCTCTCGGTCTTCACGCGCGAGTGGCTCGAAGCCGGCGTCGCGATCGTGGACGGATGGATTGCCGGCCTCGGCGACTACGAGGGAGGGGAAACCATCGACGTCAGCGGGAAGTACGTCGTCCCGGGCTTCATCGACGCGCACATGCACCTCGAGTCGACGAAGCTCCTGCCGGACGAGTTCGCCCGCCTCGTCCTGCCGCTCGGGACGACCGCGGTCGTCGCCGACCCGCACGAGATCGCCAACGTGCTCGGCGCCGACGGCGTGCACTGGCTCGTCGACTTCTGCGCAGACCTGCCGCTGGACGTCTACTTCATGGCGCCCTCGTGCGTGCCGGCGTCACCGTTCGAGTCGCCGCGCAGCCCGATCACCGACGCCGACCTCGAGTCGCTGATGGCGCGCGACCGGGTGCTCGGGCTCGGAGAGATGATGAACTTCCCCGGCGTCGTCTCCGGCGACGCGCGCGAGCTGTCGAAGCTCGCGCTTCGCGGCGCCGAGCATGCCGACGGGCACGCGCCGTCGCTCGCCGGCCTGGATCTGAACGCGTACGCGGCGTCGGGCATCCGCTCCGACCACGAGGCGCTGACCCTCGAGGAGGGACGCGAGCGCCTCCGTGCGGGAATCTGGCTGCTCGTGCGCGAGGCGTCGATGGCGCGCAGCCTCGTCGCCCTCGCACCGCTCGTACGGGAATTCGGCCCGTCGCAGATCGCGTTCTGCACCGACGACCGCGACCCCGACGACATCGTCGACGACGGCCATATCAACGGGATGGTGCGGAAGGCGGTCGCGGCCGGCGTCGCACCTGCGGACGCGATCGTCTGCGCTAGCTTCAATCCGGCGCGCTGGCACGGGCTGAGCCACCTGGGGGCGCTCGCCCCCGGCTACCAGGCGGACGTGCTGGTCCTGCCCGACCTCGAGTCGTTCCGGCCCGAGCTCGTGTTGAAGGCCGGACGCCGCCTCGGCGAGTTCGCCCGGCCCGACGTTCCCGAGTGGGTGCAGCAGTCGGTTCGGATCGCACCCGTGCCGCACGACGGCTTCGCCGTCCCCGAGTGCGAGCGCGTCCGCGCGATCGGGCTCGTCCCGGACCAGGTCGTGACCGAGTCGCTCGTCGTCGACCGGAATGCGAGCGATCTCGCCAAGATCGCGGTCGTCGAGCGACATCATGCGACGGGGCGCATCGGCCTCGGCTTCGTGCACGGCTCCGGAATGCAGCGCGGCGCACTCGCGTCGACGGTGGCGCACGACGCGCACAACATCGTCGTGCTCGGCACCGCGGATGACGACATGCTCGCTGCAGTCGAAGCGGTCGTCGCGCTCGGCGGTGGGATCGTCGCCGTCGACGGAGGTCGCGTCGTGGCGCAGTGCCCCCTTCCCGTGGCCGGTCTCTTCTCGCTCGCGACGCTCGACGAGGTGATCGCGCAGACGCGCGAGTGCAACGACGCCGCGCACGCGATGGGCTGGAGCGGCGCGACGCCGTTCCTGACGATGTCGTTCCTCGGACTGTCGGTCATCCCGTCGCTGAAGATCACCGACCAGGGCCTCGTCGACGTCGAACGCTTCGAGCTCGTGCCGCTGTGCTGCTGACCGGCGCGCACGTCGTCACGATGGACGACGCCGGCACCGAGCACGTCGACGGCTGGGTCCAGGTCGAGGACGGAGCAATCGCGGCGGTCGGCGGCGGCTCGCCGCCCCCGGGCGAGCACGTCGATCTCGGCGGCGCAGTCGTCGCGCCGGGCCTCGTCAACACGCATCACCACCTGTACCAGACGCTCACGCGGGCGCGGGCGCAGGAGGCGAACCTCTTCGAGTGGCTGCAGGCGCTCTACCCCGTCTGGGCGGGCATCGACGGGGAGTCGGTGTACGCGGCCGCCCGCACGGGGCTCGCGGAGCTCGCGCTCTCCGGCTGCACGACCGTGTTCGACCACCACTACGTCTTCCCGCGCGGGACGAGCGGCCTCGTCGAGGCGGAGCTGCGCGCGGCGGACGAGCTCGGCGTGACGTTGATCGCGTCGCGCGGGTCGATGGACCTCGGCGAGTCCCAGGGAGGGCTGCCGCCCGACTCGCTCGTCGAGGACATCGACACGATCCTCGCGGAGACGGAGCGGCTTGCGTCCGCTCATCCGGGAAAGATCGTCGCGGCGCCCTGCTCGCCCTTCTCCGTGACGAGGGAGCTGATGCAGGAATCGGCCGCCCTCGCCCGCCGTCTCGAGCTGCAGCTGCACACCCATCTCGCGGAGACGCGTGAAGAGGACGCCTACTGCCGCGAGCTGTACGGCTGCTCGCCGGTCGAGTACCTCGAGTCGCTCGGCTGGCTCGCCGGCGACGTGTGGTGCGCGCACTGCGTCCATCTCTCCGGCGGCGAGATCGCGCACTTCGCACGGACCGGCACGGGCGTCGCGCACTGTCCGACGTCGAACCTCCGCCTCGGTGCCGGCGTCGCGCCCGTGCGGGACATGCTCGACGCGGGCGTGCGCGTCGGTCTCGGCGTCGACGGCTCCGCGTCGAACGAGCGCGGCGACCTGCTCCTCGACGTGAAGCAGGCGCTGCTCGTCGCGCGCGGTCGCGGCGGCCCTGCCGCCATGACGGTGCGCGACGCGCTTCGGTTGGGCACGCGCGGCGGCGCAGCCGTCCTCGGCCGGGCCGACATCGGCTCGATCGAGCCGGGCAAGCGGGCCGACCTGGCCGTCTGGCGGACGGACGGGCTCGAGCTCGGTGGAGCCTCGGATCCCGTTGCAGGCCTCGTCCTCTCGGCTCCGCATCGGGTCGACCGGCTGTACGTGGGCGGCGAGGAGGTCGTCCGCGACGGCGCCCTCGCGCGGGCGGACGAGGACGAGATCGCTCGCGCCCATCGCGTCCAGGCGAGAAGATTCGCCTGATGCTCTCCACGCACGTCCTCGACACGGCGAACGGCAGGCCCGCAGCGGGGGTGCGCGTCGAGCTCTTCCGCGGCGGCGAGCTCGTCGGCTCCGGCGAGACCGACGGCGACGGGCGCATCCGCGAGCTCGCCGACACGAGCGCCGGCACGTACCGGATCGTCTTCCATCCCCCGTCGACGTTCTTCACGCGCGTCGAGCTCGAGCTCGAGCTCGGCGACGGCAACCATCACATCCCGCTGCTCCTCTCCCCGTACCAGTGCACGGTCTACCGGGGAAGCTGAACGTCGAGGAGCTCGCGGAGCTGTTCAGCGGGCGCACGCGCTTCGTCGAACGGCTCGCGGGCGAAGCCGACCCGCTCGGCCGCGCGCGGGACGTCGCGCACGCGCTGAGCGAGGACGAGAAGGCCGAGGCGCTCGCGGCGCATCCGCGCATCGGCGAGCGCTCCCCGGAGCAGCACGGCGACGATCCCGCCGTGCTCGCGGAGCTCGCCGAGCTGAACCGCGAGTACGAGGAGCGCTTCGGCTTTCGCTTCGTCGTCTTCGTGAACGGCCGCTCGCGCGCAGAGATCGTCCCGGAGCTGCGCGTGCGGCTCCGGAACACGCGGGAGCAGGAGCTCGACACCGGGCTCGACGCGCTCGCCTCGATCGCGGAGGACCGATGGCGCAAGTCCTGAGCCCGTACGCGACCGACTGGCTCGACCTCGTCTTCCGCTGGTTCCACGTGATCGCGGCGATCGTGTGGATCGGAACGTCGTTCTACTTCGTCGCGCTCGACAACCACCTCGAGCCGGCGGAAGGCCGCGACGATCTCGCCGGCGACACGTGGGAGATCCACGGCGGCGGCTTCTACCGGATCGAGAAGTACCGCGTCGCGCCGCAGCGCCTGCCGGAGCCGCTGCACTGGTTCAAGTGGGAGGCGTACTGGACGTGGATCTCCGGCTTCACGCTCTTCGTCGTCCTCTACTACTTCCAGGCTCACGCGAATCTGATCGACCCGTCGGTCGCATCGCTTTCGACGGGCGAGGCGATCGGCGCGAGCGTCGGCCTCCTCGCCGCCGGCTGGCTCGTCTACGACGCCCTCTGCCGCACGCTCGGCCGCCGTAGCGAGCTCGCACTCGCCGTCGTCGTGCTCGCACTCGTCACGGGCACGTCGTACGGCGTGTCGCAGCTGTTCGCGGCCCGCGCGGCGTACCTGCAGCTCGGCGCGATGCTCGGGACGATCATGGTTGCGAACGTCTTCTTCGTGATCATCCCCGCCCACTGGGAGCTCGTGCGCGCAAAGGAGGCGGGGCGCGCCCCCGACCCGGCGGCGAACGTCCGCGGCAAGCAGCGCTCGGTGCACAACAACTACTTCACGC
>DASUIG010000039.1:0-16285 GCA_036273155.1 Gaiellaceae bacterium
GTCGCGCCTTCGCCGATGCTCCCGCCCTTCGCGACGCCGATCGAACCGAGATGGGTGAGCGTCACCGAGTAGCCGTCGCCCGTTGCGATCGTCACCGACTTGCCGCTCGTCGGCACCGTCCCGGCGAACGTGATCGTGCCCGAGACCGGCGCCGCCACCGGCGTCCCGCTCGGTGCGCCGACGTCGATGCCGCGGTGCTGCCCGCCGTCGTACGGATGACTGGGATCGAACGTGAACCCGAGCAGGACGGGCCCCTGCACCGGCCAGGTCCAGGCGTAGGCGCCCGGTGCCCAGAGCAGGAAGAGCAGGACGACGAGCGCGAGCCGGCGCATGGAGCCTCCTCTGTTGTCAGTGATGAAAACGGAGCGAGCGCGCCAAGCTAGCAGCGGCACCGGACGTTGTCAAAACTGATTACAGAGAGCCGCGATACAAACGGTTCCGGGCGATCCCGCTGACGCGGGAGACGAGCTCGGCGGCTCGGCGGCGCGGCACGCCCGCCTCGACCAGCTCGGCCACGGCCGCGAGGGCGACGTCCTCTCCCGCGTTCCGCGGCTCGCGCGCCGGCCCGACGACGAGCGCGATCTCTCCCTTCGGCGGCTCGGCGAAGCGCGCCGCGAGCTCCTGCGCCGATCCGCGCGCGACCTCCTCGAACTTCTTCGTCAGCTCGCGGCACACCGCGACCTCGCGCGCGGCATCGAACGCCGCGAGCGACCGCAGCGTCGCCGGCAGCCGCTGCGCCGATTCGAACGCAACCGCGGGCCAGCGCCAACCGGCGAGCTCGTCCCACAATGCCGCGAGCGCCTTCTCGCCCCGTGGCAGGAAGCCGAGGAACTGGTAGCGCTCGCCGACGAGGCCCGATGCGACGAGCGCCGTCTCGACCGCAGACGGGCCCGGCAGCACGGTCACCGCGATGCCCGCGTCCAGGGCCGCGCGCACGATGCGCGCGCCCGGATCGGACACGCCCGGAAGGCCCGCGTCGGTGACGAGCGCCATGCGCTCTCCTGCCTCGAGTCGCGGCAGCAGCTCCGCCGTCCGAGCCGCTTCGTTGTGCTCGTGGTACGAGAGGACGCGCGCCTCGATGCCGTGACGCTGGAGCAGCGTCCGCGTGTGGCGCGTGTCCTCGCACAGGACGACGTCTGCCTCGCGCAGCTCGGCGAGCACGCGCAGCGTCACGTCCTCGAGATTGCCGATCGGCGTCGCGCAGACGGCGAGCGGCACGGCCTAGTCCTCGCCGAGCGCCTCGAAGGCGACGAAGCCCGCGCCGATGAGCCCGGCCGTCGTCCCGAGCTCCGCGCGAACCACCTTCACCTCGTCGCGCATCGGCCGGAGCGCCTCGCGGCGCATCACCCGCTCGGCCGACTCGATCAGGTGCTCCCACGCGGCGAAGCCGAATCCGCCGCCGATGACGATCAGCGCCGGCTCGAAGATGTTCGCGAACGAGCCCATGCCGGAACCGAGATGCTCGCCGATGTCGGCGAGGATCGCGCGCGCCGTCTCGTCGCCCTCGTTCGCGAGCCGGACGAGCCGGTGCGCGTCGGCGGCCGGCCCGAACGCCTCCTGCGCCGCCTTGGTCGCGGCGAGCCCGGTGACGTACGGCTCGAGATGGCCGCGCCCGGTGCAGCGACCCTGGCACGGCCGGCCGTCGTGGACGATGACGACGTGGCCGAGCTCGACGCCCCCGCCGTGCGCGCCGCGGAACGGGCGACCGTTCGAGATCACGCCGCCGCCGAGGCCGGTGCCTAGCGTCAGCATGATGAGGTCGTCGACGCCCTGCCCCGCCCCGACGCGCCATTCCGCGATCGCGGCCGCGTTCGCGTCGTTGTCGAGCCCCACGGGCAGGCCGAAGCGCCGGGCCATGTGGTCGCGCAGCGGAAAGTCGTGGAACGGCAGATTGACCATGTCGTACGTCCGGCCGGCGACGAGGTCGAGCGGCCCGGGCACACCGAGCCCGATCGCGGCCACGTCGTCGTCGAGCACCTCGGCGATCGCCGTCTCGAGCTCCGCGACGAGCGCCTCCTGGGACTCGAGCGACGTCATCCGCTCATGGCGCCGCAGCACCTCGCCGTCCCGCGTGACGACGCCGGCGAGGATCTTCGTCCCGCCGAGGTCCACGCCGATCGCGTGCGTACTGCTCATCGTGAGCGGGTACCGTAACCCGCCGGATGGCCGCCTCCGGGGAGAAGCCGTACCGCGTCTACAAGGGCGGTCGACAGAAGGGGAAAGTGCCGCTGCCGGGCCGCGAGGACCGCAAGCGGGACAAGGGCGGCGACCGCGGTGTCGTCCGCCGGCAACGGAAGCCGTGGACATGGAGGCGCTGGACGTTGCTCACGCTCGTCGTCCTCGTCGTCTTGGTCGTCATCTGGGCAGTCGCCGGCTACCTCTCCGTCAACAGCGGCGTGTCGGCCGCGAACAAGCGGCTCGCGCCGGGGACCACCGCCGCGCTCACGAAGCAGAACGGGCTCATCCTCGACTCGCCGACCAACATCCTCCTGCTCGGCACCGACCATGCGGAGAACAACCAGCCGGGGCGCAGCTCCGACGAGCACTCCGACTCGATGATGCTCGTCCGCACGGATCCCGGCCGGCACCGGATCACCTACCTCTCCATCCCTCGCGACCTCGGCGTGACGATCAGCGGCGTCTACCAGAAGATCAACGGCGCGATGCAGCTGGGCGGCCCGAAGCTCGCCGTGGAGACGGTCGACCAGCTGCTCGGCTCGCAGCTTCCGGTCAACCACGTCGCCGTCGTCGACTTCAGCTCGTTCCAGAAGCTCATCGACGCCGTCGGCGGCATCGACGTCAACGTGCCGGAGAAGATCCTCTCCAACCGCTTCGACTGCCCGTACTCGACGGCGACGCGCTGTCAGCAATGGGAGGGCTGGCGCTTCCACAAAGGCGTGCAGCACATGGACGGGCACACGGCGCTCATCTACTCGCGCATCCGCGAGAACCGGCTCGACCCGTCGTGGACGGACTTCAAGCGCAGCCAGAACCAGCAGGCCGTGATGCAGGCGACGCTCGCGAAGCTTGCAAGCCCGATGCGGTTCTTCTCGCTCCCGTTCTCCGGGTCGTCGCTCTTGGCGCCCATCTCGACCGACCTCTCCACCTGGGACTTCCTGCAGCTCGGCTGGGTGAAGTTCCGCGCCGGCGAGATCGTGCACTGCCGGCTGGGCGGATCGGCGACGGGCAGCGGCTACATCACCGGCACGGAGGAGAACATCCAGGTCGTGCAGGAGGTGCTCGGCAACTCGGCCCCGCAGCCTCCGGCGCCCGGCACAGGTCTCTTCGGGCCCGGCTGCGTCGTCGGCAGCCAAGCTTTCAAGTAAGCGTTACTAGTCGCCGCTCGAGGCGGCCGGCTTCTTCTCCACCGGCTTCGACTCGGTCTTCGGCGCGTCCGACGAGGACGACCCGCCCTCGCCGCCGTCCTTCTTGGCCGTCTTCCCCTTGCCGTAGTCGGTGGTGTAGAAGCCCGAGCCCTTGTAGTGGATCGCCACCGGGTAGAGGACGAGCTCGACCGGCGCGGCTCCGCACTCGTCGCATTTCTCCGGCGCGGGCGCCGTCATCGACTGGAAGCGCTCGAAGAGATGACCGTTCGGGCAGCGGTATTCGTAGATCGGCACGGGAAGCTAAGGCTACTTTCAGCCGTCGAGCTCCCGCTCCTGCTCGAGGAGCTCCTGGAAGCACGGCGCCTCCTCGAACGCGGCGAGACCGGCCGGATGGAGCTGCCGCTCGCGACGGCGACGCGCAAGGTCGCGGCGCCTGCGCGCGGTCGCGACCGCGGCCGACGCGCCGACGACGCCCCCGATGAGGAACGAGCGCAGTCGAGCTGCTCTGTCCTCTCCTTCCATGGGACGATTGTAGGAAGTGCGGATCGCGACCCTCGGCGACGTGATGCTCGACGTGATCGTGCGGCTCGAGGAGCCGCTCGCTCCCGGCGGCGACGTCCGCGCGGCCACGCGGGCCGGCGCAGGCGGCCAGGCGGCGAACGTCGCCGCCTGGGCGGTGTCCTTCGGGGCGGAGGCGCGCTGCATCGCGAAGCGCGGCGACGACGCGACGGGCGAGCTCGTCGCGCGAGAGCTCGCGGCGCGCGGCGTCGAGCTCGTCGGGCCGGTCGTCGCGGGCGCGACCGGGGTGGTCGTCTCCGTGGTCGGCGATGACGGTGAGCGCGCGCTCGCCTCCGATCGCGGCGTCGCGCCCTCGCTCGAGCCGTCCGAGCTCGACGCGGCCTGGCTCGACTGCGACGTCCTCCACCTCTCTGGATATGCGCTTCTGGGCGAGCCGGTCTCCGATGCAGCGCTGCTCGCTGCGACGATCGCGCGCGACCGCGGCGCGCGCGTGTCGATCGACGTGGCTGCGTGGACGGAGATCCGCGCGTTCGGCCCCGTGCGCTTCCGGGAGCTCGTCGACGTCGTCGCGCCCGACGTCCTCTTCGCCACGGAAGCGGAATGGGAGATGCTCGGCGGCGCGTATCTCACCGCGCCGACGGGAGTGATCAAGCGCGGCCCGCGAGGCGCGACGATCGTCACGGAGGACGCGCGCCTCGACCTCTCCCCCGTCGAAGCCGACGTCGTCGACACGACCGGCGCCGGCGACGCATTCGCGGCCGGCTTCCTCCTCGGCGGCTCGCTCGAGGACGCAGCGCGCCGCGGGCTCGACGCGGCGGCGCGCTGCGTCGCGACAGTAGGGTCGCTGCCGTGAACGTGACTGCGATGACCGAGGACCACGCCGCCGAGATCGCGACCTGGCGCTACGAGTTCCCGTACGAGTGGTACGACACCGCCGCCGACCCTCGGCGCATCGAGCTGTTCGCGAATCCGGCGCGTCGCGACGGGCTGCGCGCGGTGGTCGGCGACGAGGGCGACCTCGTCGGCTTCTTCAACTTCGTGCGCGAGAACGACGAAGTGCGCATCGGCCTCGGCATGCGTCCCGACCTCACCGGCCGCGGGCTCGCGCAGCCGTTCATCGAAGCCGGCCTCGAGTACGCGAGCGCGCAGTGGGAGCCGTTGCGCTTCCGACTCTGGGTTGCGCGCTGGAACGAGCGCGCGCTGCGCGCGTATCGCCGGGCGGGCTTTCGTGAGGTGAAGGCGGACGAGCGCAGCCGCTTCGTGGAGATGGAGCGGCCCGCGTGATCCGCATCGCGGACGAGGTGCGCGAGGCGACCGCGGTGGTCGCGCTGGAGACGACGCTCGTCGCGCACGGCTTCCCGCCGGGCGAAGGCGTCGAGGTCGGGATGGAGTCGGAACGCCAGGTGCGCGCCGCGGGCGCGGTGCCGGCGACGATCGGCGTGCTCGACGGCGAGATCGTCGTCGGATTGACGGAGGGCGAGCTCGCCCGCTTCGACGCGTCCGCGCGGAAGATCGGCCCGCGCGATCTCGCGGTCGCGGTGGAGCAGCGCGCGGTCGGCGCGACGACGGTTGGCGGCACGCTCGCGGTCGCGCGCGCGGCGGGGATCTCGTTCATGGCGACGGGCGGCCTCGGCGGCGTCCATCGCGGTTTTCCCGATCCACCCGACGTGTCCGCCGACCTCGGCCAGCTGGCGAAGACACCGGCGCTCGTCGTGTCCGCCGGCGTGAAGTCGCTGCTCGACGTGCCCGCGACGTCGGAGCTGCTGGAGACGCTCGGCGTTCCCGTGCTCGGGTTCCGCACCGACACGCTGCCGCTCTTCTACGCCGCGGCGGGCGGCCCGCCGGTGTCGGCGCGCGTCGAGTCGGCGGAAGAGGCAGCGCGCATCGCGCGGGCGCATTGGGGGATCGGCGGCGGCGGTCTCCTGCTCGGCCGCCCGCCCGACGAGCCCCTCGACGACGTCGAGCCGCTGATCGAGGCCGCGCTCGGCGCCGCGCTCGGCGAGGACGTGCACGGCCAGGCGGTGACGCCGTTCGTCCTCTCGTACCTGCACCGCGAGAGCGGCGGGCGCACGCAGCGCGCCAACAGGGACCTCGTCGCGCAGAACGCGCGGCTCGCGGGCGAGATCGCTACAAGTTCTTCCGCGCGAAGCTGACGAGCGCTATCGCGCCGACGATGAGCGCGTAGGCGACCGCCCACAGCCGTATCCCCCACCCGTGCACGTAGGCGCCGCCGAACGGGCCGAGCTGGAGCAGGAAGCCGGTCAGCCCGGTCGCATGCTCGGTGATCATGCGCAGCCCGTCCTGGTACAGCGCCTCGAACGGCAGGGCCCAGGACGCGATCGCGGACGCGTGCTTGATCGTGTGCGAGTTGAGGGCGTGCCCGATCGAGCCGAGCAGGCCCGCGACAAGGCCGGCGCCGAAGAGCATGAAGATCGCGATCCCGTTCGCCGTGGACGAGAGCACGACCGAGCCGAGCAGCGAGAGCGCGATGACGACGAGGACGCCGCCGGCGAGCTCGATTCCGGGCCAGGCGACCTGATCCGGCCACCAGTGGCCGGTCAGCCCAGTGATGAGCAGCCCGGCGAAGTAGACCGCGAGCACATACGCCGTGCAGACGGCGCCCGCGCCGATGAAGCGCGCGACGAGCAGCGTCGACCGGCCGATCGGTCGCGCGACGAGCGGCTGGAGCAGACCGCGCTCAGCGTCGCCGGTGACGGCGCCGAGCGTGAGGAACACGGCGAGCACGACGCCGAGGAAGAGCGTCGCGAACATCGACAAGCCGACGAGGAACGCGCCGGCGAACGTGCGCGTGTCCACGTGCACGTCGGCCGGCGGCGAGATGGTCGAGAGGTCGCGGAAGACGTAGTGGTTCGCGAGCCAGAAGAGAAACAGGAAGGCGACGGTCAGAACGAGGACGACCGCGAACATCTTGCGGCGCACGGCCTCGCGGAAGCCGTAGCCGACGATGACCCAGACGGCGGTCACGAGGTCTCTCCGCCGACCGCTTCGAGGTAGACGTCCTCGAGGGTCGAGGTGAGCACGCGCACGCCGTACACCTGCCGGCCGGCGGCGACGGCGTCCGCGACGAGCCGCGGGACGTCGTCACGCAGCGCGCCCTCGACACGGCGCACGCCTTCATCCGTCTCCAGCTCGACGCCGCGCGGCCGCGACAGCTCGAGCGGCGACCCGGCGGCGACGACCTCGCCGCCGAGCAGGATCGCAACGCGGTCGCAGACGAGCTCGACCTCGGAGAGCAGGTGCGAGTTCAGGAGCACGGACACGCCGCGGCCGCGCAGCTCCTCGAGCAGGAGCCGCACCGTGCGACGGCCGACGGGGTCGAGCGCGGACGTCGGCTCGTCGAGCATGAGCAGGCGCGGCTCGCCGACGAGCGCCTGCGCGACGCCGAGCCGCTGCTGCATCCCCTTCGACATCCCGTCCACGCGGCGGCCGGATGCGTCGGACAGCGCGACGAGCTCGAGCAAGCGCGTGCGCTCGGCCACGCCCCCACGCGAGCCGGCGAGCCGCTGGTGCAGCTCGAGCACCTCGTCGGCCGTGTACCAGCCGGGGAAGCGGAACATCTCGGCGAGGTAGCCGAGCTCGGCGCGCGCGGCACGTGAGCCCGCGCGGGCGCCGGCGACGGTCGCTTCTCCGCGTGTCGGCCGGACGAGGCCGACGGCGATCTTCACGAGCGTCGACTTCCCCGCGCCGTTCGGGCCGAGCAGGCCGACGAGCTCGCCTTCTCCGACCTCGAGATCGACGCCCTTCAGCGCGTGGACGGATCCGTAGCGCTTCTCCAGATTGCGGACGGCGAGCGCGGCGGGCACAGTGCCAACTATGCCGCGCGGCTACATGGAGGGTCCCGCCTCGGAGGAGGCCGAGCGCCGCGCGGACGAGATCGCGAGCGGCAAGCGCGAGCGGCCGGCGGCGAAGGTCTACCCCGCCGTGTTCGGCTCGACCGCGGACGATCCGGAGCCGCACTTCCTCGGCTGGCTCGCCGACGTCGACCCGGACGAGCTCTTCGCCTCGGGCAAGGCCTGGGGCGTGACCGTGCGGCGCGTCGCCGCCGAGCCTGCGAGCTAGCTCAGCGTCGCGACGAACTCGTCGATCGTCAGCGCGGGCAACGTCTGCACGCGGGTCGAGCCGCGTGCACCGAGAGCAACCGACACGCGCGCGACGGTGGCGGTGTCGGGCGCCTCGATGACGTTGACGAAGTCGAACTCGCCGAGCGTCGCCCACTGGTGCAGCACCTTGGCGCCGAGCTCCTCGACGTCACGGTTCACCTCGTGCAACCGGTCGGGGTTCGACTTGAGCGTCTGCACGCCCTGCTGCGACAACCTCGAGAGCAAGATGTAGATGGGCATGGCGTGAACCTACTTCACGCGCGCGGCCTGATCCACATAGAGAAGCGCCGCGCCGACGAAGAGGAGCGGCGAGAGGACGAGGTCGGCGAGCACGAGCGCCACCGCCTGCGTCTGGCTTCCCTGCGTGTGCAGGAGGACGAGCAGGAACGTGCGGCTGACGCCGTAGACAAGCCCGAGCGCCGCGATCCCGCCGACAGCATGGACGAGGTCGACCCGTCCGAGCGCGCGGCCGCGCCGGAGCGCAGCCCGGACTCCGAGGCCCTCGGCAACGGCAGCCGGCACCGCGAGGCCCAAGACGCCGAACCAGGCGATGCCCGGGAGGATGAAGATACGCAGCAGGATCGGGAACGGCAGGAAGACGATGACCGCGGTGACGAGCGCCGCCAGGCTCGGGCTCCCGCCGGTCACGAGCTGCGACGCGCGCACGTACGCGGCGCAGAAGAGCGGCGCGAACGCCCACAGCAGGAGCGTCTGCACGTTGACGCCGTGGCCGACGCCGGCGATGTCGACGACGACGAACGGCAGGCCGAGCGGGAGGACGGCCCAGAACCTGCCGCCGTACAGGCGAATCGACTCGGCGATGAGCTGGCCGACGGTGCGCTGCGCCGGGGGGAGCGCAGCTGGACGGCCCTCTGCCACGCGCCGGAGGGTATCGTCGCGCTGTGGGCTACGACGTCGTGCAGCCGAAAGACCTCGCGTGGGAGGAGCGGCCGGGCCACGAGGGCCAGGCGCCGCGGCACACGGCCGCGGTCACAGACGCTGCCGCCATGACCGAGTCGCGGGCGCGCATGTGGCGCTATCCGCCGCACGTGCGCGGCCGGCGGCATCTCGACCCGCAGCAGGAAGAGGTCTTCGTCCCCGTCGTCGGCACGCTGACGATGGCGCTCGGCGAGCCGCCGGAGCGCGTCGACGTCGAGCCCGGCGGCGTCATCGTCGTGCACATCGGCACGGCGATGCAGGCGCGCAACGAGACGGACGACGAGATCACGTTCTTCGCCTACGGCGCGCCGCCCCAGCACGGCAACGCCGAGTTCCTAGACGACGTCGAGTCGGTCTAGCGCCGCGCCGAGCAGCTCGAACGCGTCCTCGAACTTCCACTTCGACCGGTCGGTCTCGTCGGGCGAGTTCGAGATCGCGCGCAGCTCGACCGCGGGCACTCCCGCGAGCTCGCAGGCGCGCAGCACGCCGAAGCCTTCCATCGCCTCGACGTCCCAGCCGGTTCCGCCGCCGACCTTCCCGCACGTCGCGATCGGCACGACGTGCGCCTCGGGCAGCGCCGTCCGCGCACGCGCGAGCAACTGTGCGTCCGGCCGCGCGCGCTCGACGCGCGGCAGCGTCGACGACGGATCGATCACGTCGCAATAGACCGCCTCCGAGCCGAGCACGAGAGAGAGCGGCTCGAGCGCTCGCGACCCGGCGATGCCGACGTGCACGACCGCGCCGGGCTTGCGCTCGGCGAGCACGCGCGCCGTCTGGAGCGCCGCCTCCACGGGGCCGATCCCGCAACAGAACGTCTCGAAGCGGCGGACGTGCGCGAGCTCGAGCTCGGTGGCGGCGACGACGAGCACGATCGGTGACGCTACCTCGTCTCCCGCGGACGCGACCGGGGCCTGGCCCCAGCCTTGTCCGAGAGGGTCAGGCGGCGCCGTCCGGAGACGGCGCCGCCCAGTCCGGGTAGGTGCGCTTAGCCGGCCGCGAGCTGTCCGCGAATCTCCCCGTTCGGGTTCTTCGCGGTGTGCACGTTCACGTACAGCCGATGCTTCTTGAATGCGGTCTTCAGCGCTGCGCTGATCGTCGACGTGCCGGTCTGGCCGCTCTTGCACGGGCCGCAGAGCGGGACGACGACGTTGCCCGGCTTGCCCATTGCCCCCATGTGGATGTGAGCGGCGGTCGCGGGCCCCGTGAGCTTCGCGAAGGTCAGCTTCCACTTCAGCGTCGAGCCGGTCAGCGTGCCCTTGAACTGGCCGTGCGCGGCCGTGTCCTTCACGACCTGCTTGGGGATCTCCTGGCCGGACGACAACGCAGCCGTCCAGACGGTGGAGCGCGTCGCTGCGAGCGACAGCGCCGCAACGGCCAGCGCACAGACTGCGCCGACGGTGATCAGTGCGACGAGCTTTCTCACGATTCCTCCTCGGACCTGAACGGGTTGACTCCCTCAGGTTCGTAGAAGGCGCGTGAACGGTTTGCTAAACGGTCGTTACGGCTCTGTTGCCCGCGCGCTCGAAGACGAGCTCGCCGTCCGCCGCGTCGACGCGAATCGTGTCGCCGTCGCCGAAGTCGCCCTCGAGCAGCCGCAGCGCCAGCGGGTTCTCGACGAGCCGCTGGATGGCTCGCTTGAGCGGCCGCGCGCCGTACGCCGGGTCCCAGCCCGCCTCGGCGAGCGCCTCCTTCGCCGCGCCGGTCAGCTCGAGCACGATGCCGCGCTCGGCCAGGCGCTCGCGCAGGCGCTCGAGCTGGTGCTCGACGATCTCCGCGATCTGGTCGCGTGAGAGCGCGTCGAAGACGACGATCTCGTCGATCCGGTTGAGGAACTCGGGGCGGAAGTGCTCGCGCATCTGCTCCGCGCTGCGGATGTTCGAGGTCATGATCAAGACCGTGTTGCGGAAGTCGACCGTGCGGCCCTGGCCGTCGGTCAGGCGCCCGTCGTCGAGCACCTGCAGCAGCACGTCGAACACCTCGGCGTGCGCCTTCTCGATCTCGTCGAGCAGAACGACCGAGTAGGGGCGCCGGCGCACGGCCTCCGTGAGCTGGCCGCCCTCCTCGTAGCCGACGTAGCCGGGCGGCGCGCCGATGAGGCGCGCGACCGTGTGGCGCTCCTGGTACTCGGACATGTCGAGCCGCACCATCGCGCGCTCGTCGTCGAACATGAACTCCGCGAGCGCGCGGGCGAGCTCGGTCTTGCCGACGCCCGTCGGGCCGAGGAAGACGAACGAGCCGATCGGCCGGTTCGGGTCCTGCAACCCCGTGCGTGCGCGGCGCAATGCATTCGCGACCGCGGCCACGGCTTCGTCCTGGCCGACGACGCGCCGATGGAGCCGCTCCTCCATGTGGATGAGCTTCTCCGTCTCGCCCTCGAGCAGCCGGTCGACCGGGATGCCGGTCCAGCGGGCGACGACGGCCGCGATGTCGTCCTCGTCCACCTCCTCCTTCACCATCGGGTCGTCGAGCTGGCTCACGGACAGCTCCTGCTCGAGCGCCGGGAGTTCGCCGTAGCGAATCTCGGCGACGCGCTGGAGATTCCCCGCGCGCTCCTCGCGCTCGGCCTCGCGCTTCAGGTCGTCGACGAGCCTCGTGATCTCCTTGATCCGGTCGAGGGCCGCCTTCTCGCGTTCCCAGCGGGCGGCGAGTGCGTTACGTCGCTCCTTGACCTCGGCCAGCTCCTGCTCGAGCGCCTTCTTGTTCTCCGGACCGGACGCGAGCTCGATCTCGAGCTGGCGCACGCGCCGCTCGGCCTCGTCGAGCTCGATCGGCGACGAGTCGATCTCCATGCGCAGCCGCGATGCGGCCTCGTCGACGAGGTCGATCGCCTTGTCAGGCAGGAAGCGGTCGGAGATGTAGCGGTGCGACAGCACGGCGGCCGCGACGAGCGCGGCGTCGCGGATGCGGACGCCGTGGTGCGACTCGTACGTCTCCTTCAGACCGCGGAGGATCGCGATCGTGTCCGACACCGACGGCTCGCCGACGAAGACCGGCTGGAAGCGCCGCTCGAGCGCGGCGTCCTTCTCGATGTGCTTGCGGTACTCGTCGAGCGTCGTCGCGCCGATGCAGCGGAGCTCGCCGCGCGCGAGCATCGGCTTGAGCATGTTCGCGGCGTCGACCGCGCCTTCCGCGGCGCCCGCGCCGACGATCGTGTGCAGCTCGTCGATGAAGAGGATGAGGTTGCCCGCCGCGTTGCGGATCTCCGTGAGGACGGCCTTCAGCCGCTCCTCGAACTCACCGCGATACTTCGCGCCCGCGAGCATGGCGCCGATGTCGAGCGCCCAGACGCGCTTGCCCTTCAGCCCCTCGGGGACGTCACCGTCGACGATGCGCTGCGCGAGCCCCTCGACGATCGCCGTCTTGCCCGTGCCGGGCTCGCCGATCAGCACCGGGTTGTTCTTCGTGCGTCGGGACAGCACCTGGATGACGCGGCGGATCTCCTCGTCGCGCCCGATGACCGGGTCGAGCTTCCCCTCCTCGGCCGCCTCGGTCAGGTCGCGGCCGAATTTCGACAGCGCCTGATACGTGCCCTCCGGATCCTGTGAGGTGACGCGCTGGCCGCCGCGCACCGCTGCGATCTTCGCCTCGAGCTCCTTGCGCGGGACGACGTCGAGCGCGAGCAGCAGATGCTCGGTGGACACGTACTCGTCCTGCATGCGCTTCGCCTCGTCGGCCGCCTTGTCCAGGACGCGCGAAAGCTGCGCCGACACGTTCGGCTGCTGCTGCGCGCCCTCGATGCGCGGCTTCGCCGCGAGCGCCGTCTCCGCCTGCGCGCGCAGCGCCTCGGCGTCGGGGACGAGCTAGCGCGGCAGCTCCTGATCGAGGAGCGCGAGCACGAGGTGCTCGGGATAGAGCTCGGGATTGCCGAAGCGGCGCGCCAGCTCCTGGGCGGCTGCGACCGCTTCCTGCGACTTGACCGTGAGCTTGTTGAAGTCCATTTATCTCCGTTCCGGCAGCAGGTCCTCGCGATAGAGCACGAGGTCGCGCCGGTAGTGCTTGTGCACGTTTTCCACTTCCTGCTTCAGCTCGCGCTGCAACCGGTCGATCTGCGCCTGCGCCTTGCGCAGCTCGTCCTCGAGGCGCAGCACGAGCTCGACGCCGGCGAGATTGAGGCCGAGCTCGGTCGTGAGGCGCTGGATGATGCGCAGCCGCTCGACGTCCGCCTCCGAGTAGAGGCGCGTGCCGCCGGGAGTGCGCTTCGGCCGGACGAGGCCCTTGGTCTCGTAGATGCGCAGCGTCTGCGGATGCATGCCGACGAGCTCGGCCGCGACGCTGATCATGTACATGCCGCGGTCTCTCACGACGTGGCCGCCTGCCTCTGCCTGCGGTAGTAGACGAACGCCGCGATCGCAGCCGCGATGAGGGCGATCCCGATCCAGCCGCCGAGGAGGAACGCGGTGCGCGCGCCGTTCCAGAGAAACAGGTAGATGAAGAACTTCCCGAGGAAGCCGGCCTTCGCGAGGCCGATGCCTCCTGCGGCAATGCCGCCGCCGGCCGTCTTCACGCCCTTGCGGCTCGTGCGCTCCTCCGCCGTCAGCGGCTCGGGAGCTTCCCGCGGACCTTGCTTGAGCAGGTCCTCGTCCATCAGCCACCCACCTTCTTCAGCTCTTCGAGGAGCTCGCGCTCCTTCTTGTTGACGCGCTTCGGCACCTGGATGCGCACGCGCGCGAGCACGTCGCCCTTGCCGGAAGCGTTCAGCTTCGGCACGCCGCGGCCCTTGATGCGCAGCAGCTTGCCGTCCTCGGAGCCGGCGGGGATCTTCAGCGACACCGGGCCGTCGGGCGTCGGCACCTCGACCTTGTCGCCGAGCCTGGCCTGCGCATAGGTGACCGGCACCTCGACCACGAGGTTGTCGCCGCGCCGCTCGTACACCGGCGACTCCGACACGCGCGTGACGACGATGAGGTCGCCGGCGGGCCCGCCGTTCTGGCCGGCCTCGCCCTTGCCCTTCAGCTTGATGCGCGTCCCGTCCTTGACGCCGGGCTTGATCTTCACCGTGTACGTCTTGATACGCCGCTCGCGGCCGGTGCCCTGGCACTTCGGGCACGGCTGCTCGATGACGGTGCCGTTGCCGCGGCAGCGCGGGCACGGCTGCGACAGCGCGAACAGTCCCTGGCTCTCCGTCTTCACGCCGCGGCCGTTGCACTCCGGGCAGATCACCGGAGCCGTTCCCGGCCGCGCGCCCGTCCCGCCGCACTCGCGGCACGCGGTCATCATCTCGACCGGCACCTTCGCGTCGACACCGTGCAGGGAGTCCTCGAACGAGAGATGCACCTGCGCCTCGACGTCGTTCCCCCGCACCGGCTGTCGCGCTGCACGCGTGCGCGTGCGCGCGGCCCCGCCGCCGAAGATCCCGCCGAAGATGTCGCCGAGATCGCCGATGTCGAAGTTGCCGAAGTCGACGTTCGGCCCGCCCGCCGGGCCGGGGCGGCCGTTCTGGGTGCCGAAGCGGTCGTACTGCTTGCGCTTCTCCGGGTCGGAGAGCACGTCGTACGCGGTCTGCACTTCCTTGAAGCGCTCCTCGGACTCCTTGTCGCCCTGGTTCGCGTCGGGGTGGTGCTTGCGCGCGAGCTTGCGGTACGCCTTCTTGATCTCGTCATCGGTGGCGTTCTTGCCGACGCCGAGCGTGTCGTACAGCGTGCTCATTCGGCGACGATCACCCGCGCGGGACGCACGACGCGGTCGCCGAGCGTGTAGCCCTTCTGGATGACGTCGAGCACGTCGCCCTGCTCCCTCTCTTCGGAGGGCTGCGCGAGCAGCGCCTCGTGCACGTGCGGGTCGAACTTGCCCTCGGTCGCGATCTCCTTCACGCCCGACCGCTCGAGCAGCGAGGCGAGCGAGCGGTGGACGAGGCGCACGCCCTCTTCGAGCTGCGCCTCCTCGTGCTGCTCGGCGGCGTTGAGCGCGCGCTCGAGATCGTCGAGGATCGGCAGCAGGTCCTTGAGGATGCGCTCGTTCGCGAACGCGACGTATTCCTGCCGCTCGCGGGCCGCGCGCTTCTTGTAGTTGTCGAAGTCGGCAGCGAGCCGGAGCAGGCGGTCGTCGACGACCTCCTGCTCCGGCGCCACCTGCTGCTGCTCCTCCTGCTCGACGTGCTCGTCAGTCATTGGTCACGTCTTCGTACTCGCCTTCCTCGACGACTTCTTCGTCGGCCGAGGTAGCGCCGTTCTGCTCGCTTTGGCGCGTATGCGCTTGCGCCTGCGCGGTCGCCTGCGCGTACACCGCCTCGGCGAGCTTGTGCGATGCCTCCTGCAGCGACTCCGCCTTCGCACGGATGTCGGCGAGGTCGTCGCCCTCGAGCGCCTGGCGCAGCTCCATGATCCGGCCCTCGATCGTCGAGGCCTCGGACTCGTCCAGCTTGTCGCGGTGCTCCTTCAGCGTTCGCTCGGTCTGGTACGCGAGCGTCTCCGCCATGTTCTTCGTGTCGACGGCCTCGCGCATACGGTGCGCCTCGTCGGCGTGCGTCTCGGCCTCGTCGATCATCCGCTTCACCTCGTCCTCGGACAGGCCGGAGCCGCCCTGGATCTGGATCTGCTGGACGTTGCCCGTGCCGAGATCCTTCGCCGACACGTTGATGATGCCGTTCGCGTCGATGTCGAACGTGACCTCGATCTGCGGCATGCCGCGCGGGGCCGGCGGGATGCCGACGAGCTGGAACTTGCCGAGCGTCTTGTTGTACGCCGCCATCTCCGACTCGCCCTGGAGCACGTGCACCTCGACGGACGGCTGGTTGTCCTCCGCCGTCGTGAACGTCTCCGACTTCTTCGTCGGGATGGTCGTGTTGCGCTCGATGAGCTTCGTCATCACGCCGCCCTTGGTCTCGATGCCGAGCGACAGCGGCGTCACGTCGAGGAGGAGGATGTCCTTCACCTCGCCCTTGAGCACGCCCGCCTGCAACGCAGCTCCCACGGCGACGACCTCGTCCGGGTTGACGCCCTTGTGCGGGTCCTTGCCGACGATCTCCTTGACCTTTGCCTGCACGGCCGGCATGCGCGTCATGCCGCCGACGAGGACGACGTGGTCGATCTTCGACGCGTCGAGGCCGGCGTCGGCGAGCGCCTGCCTCGTCGGGCCGACGGTCCGCGCGAGCAGGTCGGCGGTGATCTCCTCGAGCTTCGCGCGCGTCAGCTGCAGATCGAGGTGCTTCGGCCCCTCCTGCGTCGCGGTGATGAACGGGAGGTTGATCTGCGTCGTCATCGTGGACGACAGCTCGATCTTCGCCTTCTCCGCCGCCTCGTACAGACGCTGCAGCGCCATGCGGTCCTGCGAGAGGTCGATGCCCTGGTCCTTCTTGAACTCCGCGGCCATCCAGTCGACGACCGCCTTGTCGAAGTTGTCGCCGCCGAGATGGTTGTCGCCGGCGGTCGACTTGACCTCGAA
>DASUIG010000040.1:0-3772 GCA_036273155.1 Gaiellaceae bacterium
TTCACGCAGGTCGCCACGAACAAGGCGCCCGTCTCGCCGAACCGCGGCTACTCGCGCATGCAGCACCTCTGGTTCACCGAGCGCGTGATCGACATCGTCGCGCGTGAGCTCGGCCTCGATCCGGTCGAGGTGCGGAAGCGCAACTACATCCGGGCCGAGGACATGCCGTATGAGACGCCGAACGGCTGCGTCTACGACTCCGGCGACTACGCCGCGATGCTCGATCTCGCACTCGGGCTCGTCGGCTACGACTCGATGGCCGAGCGGCGCGCCGAAGCGTCGGAGCGGGGGAAGTTGCTCGGCGTCGGGATCGGCTCCACCCTCGACTCCGGCACGAACAACTTCGGCCAGTCGCGCCTCATCAACCCCGAGCTCCAGTTCTCGGGCAACAACGAGGTGGCGACGGTCAAGCTCGACATCTTCGGCGAGATCGTCGTCACGCTGGGCACGACGCCGCAGGGACAGGGCCACGAGACGACGGCGGCCCAGGTCGTCGCCGACATCCTCAGCTGCTCGCCCGACGACGTCCACGTCCGCGCCGGCCACGACAGCTACTGGAACTCGCACGCCGGGTTCTCGGGAACCTACGCGAGCCAGTTCGCGGTCACCGGGCTCAGCGCCGTCAAGGGCGCGACCGAGATGCTCGCGGCCGAGATCAAGAGGCTCGCTGGCGCCGTGTTCGGCGGCGTGCCTCCGGAGGCGCTCGAGCTCGCGGACGGCGGCGTCCGGATCAGGGAGAGTCCGGACGCGTTCCTCCCGTTCATGGCCTGCGGCGCGATCATCAACGCGAACAACGCGGGCCTGCCGGAGGATCTCGACGTAACGCTCAACTGCCGCTACGTCTACCGACCGCCGTTCGAGGTGCCCGACGTGGAGCGCAAGTTCGGCAACCTCACCCTCACGTACGCCGCGCAGGTGCACGTCGCCGTCGTCGAGGTCGACCCCGAGACGGGCGCGTACGAGATCGTCGACTACGCCGCCGTCGACGACTGCGGGAAGCGGATCAACCCGCAGATCGTCGAGGGCCAGGTGATGGGTGCGACCGCGCAGGCGATCGGCGCGGCCGTCCACGAGACGTTCGAATACGACGAGGACGGCAACCTGCTCACGCCCAACTTCTACGACTACCACGTCCCGCACGCGCTCGACATGCCGCCGCTCGCCACCGGCGCGATCGAGAGCCCGTCGCCGTTCACGCCGCTCGGCACGAAGGGCATGGGCGAGGGCGGCGGCGCCGGGATCCACGCCGTATGCGCCGCGATCCAGGATGCGACCGGCGCGATCGTCACCGACAGCCACAACCCGTACCAGCGCGTCTGGCGGCTGCTGCAGGAGGCGCGCGCGTGAACGTCTCGGGCGAGCGCAACTTCGACGCGTCGCGGGCGATCGTGTGGCAGGTGCTGAACGACCCCGAGGCGATGGCGAAGACGATGCCCGGCGTCGAGAGCTTCGACGTCCACGACGACCGGCACTGGACGGCGAACGTGAAGATCCCGCTCGGGCTCGGCGGCCTGCGGATGAAGGTCGACATGGAGAAGGTCGAGGAGCGCGAGCCCGAGTTCGCGAAGCTCGCGATCAAGGGGAACGGCGTCGGCGCGATCATGAACATGGAGACGTCGTTCACGCTCTCCGACGCCGCCGAAGGCAGCACGTCGATGGCGTGGAGCGCCGAGGTCAAGGTCCTCGGACCGGTCGGCTCGATGGGCCAGCGCGTCCTCCAGCCGATCGTGAACCAGCAGGTGAAGCATGTGCTCACGGCGCTCGACAAGCAGGTGCAGGAAGCGCTCCAGAGCCAGAGCGCGTGACTGCTCCTTTCCGGATCGGGGTCATGCAGCTGACGATGGAGCCGCTCGACGAGATGCTCGCCTCGGCGCGCGTGATGGACGAGGCCGGGATGGACACGATCTGGCTCGCCGAGGCGTACCCGTGGTGGCGCAAGCACGGCATGGAGGCGCGGTCGTCGTCCGGCGTCGGCGCGCTCATGGGGCGTGCGACCGAGCGTCTCACGATCGGCTGGGGGATCATCGCCGCCTCGACCCGGCATCCCGTCCAGGCCGCGATGGACGCGCGCGTCGTGCAGGAGGCGGCGGGGCCGGGCCGGTTCATCCTCGGCTTCGGGACGTCGAAGATCTTCCTCAACAACACGAAGACGCAGACGAAGAAGACGCTCGGGCCGATGCGCGACGCAGTGACGATCGCACGGGGCGTCCTCTCGGGCGAGCGGTTCGACTACGACGGCGACACGTGGAGCGCAGATGTGCCGGCGCTGGCGGCCGACGCCCACGCTCCGCGCGAGGTGCCGCCGGTCTACGTCGCCGCGACCGCGCCGAAGATGCAGCAGCTCGCGGGCGAGATAGCCGACGGCTGCCTCACGCCCTCGATCACGACGCCCGCCTTCGTCCGCTACACGCGGGAGAACGTCGGCGAGGAGATCGACGTCGGCTGCACGGTCGTCGCTTCGATCGACGAGTCCGACCGCGACGCGGGTCGCGACGGCGCGCGCGAGATCGCGGGCATGTACCTCGCGAACAAGGTGCAGAACATCCAGGGCGCGGCCGACACGCTGCTCGAGCTCGCGGGGATCGAGCAGGACGAGATCCGGCCGGTGGCCGAGGCGATGGAGCGAGGCGGGCGCCTCGCCGCGAAGGCCGAGGTCTCCGACGCGCTGCTCGACAAATGCCGGCCGATCGCGGGCACCCCATCCGATTGCATCGATGCGATCGAGGAGTACCGCGAGGCGGGGTGCACGCACGTGATGCTCGAGCTCTGGGGCGGGAACCGGCACGAGCAGATCCGGCTCTTCGGCGAGAAGGTGTTGCCGCGATTTCGCGGGTAGACGAGATGCTCGCCGCCGCCCGTTCGCGGATCAGGCGGTACAGCCCCGACGAGGTGAGGGCGGATCCCGATCTCCTCGTCGTGGACATCCGGTCCGCGGACGAGTGCGCGGGATCAGGCGTCATTCCGGGCTCGAAGCACGTCCCGTATTCGGTGCTGCCGTGGCGCGCCGACCAGACGTCGGAGTGGCGCGACGAGGAGCTCGCCGGGCGGCGGCTCTGCCTCGTGTGCGCGCACGGCTACTCGTCGTCGCTCGCCGCCGCGCAGCTCGTCGACCTCGGCGTCGACGCGGGCGACCTGATCGGCGGCTACGAAGCGTGGTGAGCGTCGACCGCGAGCGGCTCGTCGAGACGGCGTCGCGGCTCGTCGACGTGCCGAGCTTCACGGGCGACGAGGAGGCGGCGGCGCGGCTCATGGTCGAGCTCTTCGAATCGCTCGGCCTGCAGGTGCAGTGGCAGCAGGTCGAGGAGGGGCGCGCGAACGCGCTCGGCACCTGGCCCGGCGCCGGCGGCGGCAAGTCGCTCATGTTCAACGGCCACCTCGACACGTCCTACTCCGGGCGCGAGCCGTGGCTCCGCAGCGTCCCCGGCTTCCAGCCGCTGGCCTTCGAGCGGGACGGGCGGCTCTACGGGCTCGGCATCTCGAACATGAAGGGCGCGGTCGCCTGCTACGTCGAGGCGGTGAGGGCGCTGCAGGACGCGGGGATCCAGCTGCGCGGCGACGTCCTCATCGCGGCCGTCTGCGGCGAGATCGAGAAGACACAGCAGGGCGACGCGCAGGGTGCGCAGTACCGCGGCTACGCGGCGGGGACGCGCCACCTCGTCTCGCACGGCGGCGTCGCCGACATGTGCCTGCTCGGCGAGCCGACCGAGGGCAAGGTGGTGCTCGGTCACTTCGGCGCGCTCTGGCTGCGGATCCGCGTGCACGGCGACTTCAT
>DASUIG010000041.1:0-2997 GCA_036273155.1 Gaiellaceae bacterium
AGAGGTCCTAACTCAATGAGTTCTCCAGTCGTCGCCAGCAGATGAGGCAGCAGGCGAGGGCGAGGAAGCCTTCGTGGATGTCGTCGCGGCGGTCGGTTCGGATGAGGAGTCGGCGGCGGTTGTGGAGCCAGGCGAAGGTGCGTTCGACGACCCAGCGGTGGCGGCCGAGCCCGGTGCCGTGCTCTGTTTGGCGGCGGGCGATGATCGGTTTGACGCCGCGCTGCCAGACGAGCCGGCGGTATTTGTCGTGGTCGTAGCCGCGGTCGGCGAGCAGTGTCTTGGGTCTGCGTCTGGGCCGGCCGACGCGGCCGCGGACGGGCGGCACGCGGTCGAGCAGTTCGATCAGCTGGGTGACGTCGTTGCGGTTGGCGCCGGTGAGCGTCCAGGCGAGCGGGACGCCGCCGCCGTCTACGAGGAGGTGGTGCTTGCTGCCGCGACGGCCCCGGTCGACGGGGCTGGGACCCGTTTTCGAGCCCCTTTTTTCGCCTGCAGATGACTCGCATCGGCGATCGCTCGCTCCCACTCGAGCTGATCGGCGGCGTGCAACTCGGCCAGCAACAGCTCGTGCAGCCGCTCCCACACGCCCGCTTGCTGCCAGGCGCGCAACCGACGCCAGCAGGTCATGCCGCAGCCGAAGCCGAGCTCCTGCGGCAGATGCTCCCAACCGATCCCGGTGTGGAGCACAAAGAGGATCCCCTGCAACGCGAGGCGATCGTCGAACGGCTTGCGGCCCGGATAGCGAAACCGCCGCGGCTTCTTCGGCAGCAGCGGCTCGATCCGCTGCCACAGACCATCCGACACCTCCCACGGCTTCACCCTCATCGACACCCTCCGCAAACGTTGACGACAGGTGCCGACGGACTTCGCTACCGCCGAACGGGTCCCTTCATTCAGTTAGAGGTTCTAACAGGCGCGCGCTGCCGATATACGGCGCATGAGCGTCGCGGGCTACCGCACGGTTCTCGCGCTCGTCGCCGTCCTCGCCGCAACGGGGGCGTTCCTCTCGTATGCGCTGACCCGGCCGCTCGACCCGAGTCAGCGGACGGTCGACCTCGCGCGCGTGCACCACGACTCGGTCGCCGACGTGCGCCGGGTGTTCGCCGCGCGCGGGATTCGGCTCCCGCACGTGACGGACGACGGCCTCGTCATCTGGCTGAGCGCGACGCCGCCGCCGGTGCCGGACACCAGCCTGTACGTGCTCGTCGGCGGACGGAGCGGGACGATGTCGTGGGGGCCGAAGCCGCGCACCGGGTACGACGAGGCGGTGGACAACCTCCTCGTCCACTACGGCGGCGGGGACTCCCGCACGCTCGCGGCCGTCGAGGCGGCCGTCGCCGCGCTTCACTAGTCCAGGAACGTCTCGCGCGACGAACACCATCCCGCCAAAGGCCCTAGCCTCCGGCCGCGACGTACTCGGCGCGGTTCCCCGTCTTCAGCACCGCCTGCGCGGCGGCGAGCCGCGCGACGGGAACGCGATATGGAGAGCAGCTGACGTAGTCGAGCCCGAGGCCGTGGCAGAACTCGACCGACCGGGGGTCGCCGCCGTGCTCGCCGCAGATCCCGAGCTTGATCGACTCCTTCGCGCTGCGCCCGCGCTCGACGCCGATGCGCATGAGCTCGCCGACGCCTCCCTGGTCGATGCTCTCGAACGGATTGCGCTCGACGACGCCCTCCTCGAGATAGAAGGTGAGGAACTTGCCCTCCGCGTCGTCGCGCGACATCCCGAGCGTCGTCTGCGTCAAGTCGTTCGTCCCGAAGGAGAAGAAGTCCGCGTGCTCGGCGATCTCGTCCGCGCGGAGCGCCGCCCGCGGCAGCTCGATCATCGTCCCGCACGCGTACTCCACCTCGGGCGCCTCCTCCGCCATGACGTGCTCGGTGAGGTCGCGCAATCGCCGCAGCTCCTGGGCGAAGCCGACGAGCGGATGCATGATCTCGACCTGCGCACCCGGCACCGCCCTCGCCGCGCGCGCGATCGCGCGCACCAGCAACTCGTAGATCTCCGGCCACTGGATGCCGAGCCGGCAGCCGCGCGTGCCGAGCATCGGGTTCGCCTCCGTCAGCGCCTTGATGCGGCTGCGCATCCGCTCGTCGCGCGCCTCGTCGAGCGGCGGCAGGAACTCGTGCAGCGGCGGGTCGAGCAGACGGATGACGACCGGCAGCCCGGCCATCGCCTCGAAGATGCCTTCGAAGTCGGCCTGCTGGAACGGCAGGAGCCGGTCGAGCGCCTCGCGGCGGCCGGCTTCGTCGGAGGCGAGGATCATCTCCTGCACGACGGGCAGCCGCTCGTCGCCGAAGAACATGTGCTCGGTGCGGCAGAGGCCGATGCCCTGCGCGCCGAATTCGCGAGCCTTCGCCGCGTCCTCCGCGTTGTCGGCGTTCGCCCACACCTGCAGGCGGCGCAGCTCGTCCGCCCACCCGAGAACGGTCTCGAAGTCCTCGTTGATCGACGGCGGGACGAGCGCGACCTCGCCGACGATGACGCGCCCCGTGCCGCCGTCGATGGTGATGACGTCCCCCTCGTGCAGCTCGCGCTCGCCGATGCGCACCGTCTTCGACTCCACGTCGATGTGCACTCCCTCGCAGCCGGCGACGCACGGCTTGCCCATGCCGCGTGCGACGACGGCCGCATGCGAGGTCATGCCTCCGTGCGCGGTGAGCACCCCCTTGGACTGGATGAGCCCGTGGATGTCGTCGGGCGTCGTCTCCCAGCGGACGAGGATGACGGACTCTCCGCCCTTGCCGCGCTCGGCAGCGGTGTCGGCGTCGAGGACGATCTTGCCGCACGCGGCGCCCGGCGACGCGTTCAGCCCGCGCGCCGCGACCTCGAACTGCGCATTCGGGTCGAGCATCGGATGGAGGAGCTGGTCGAGCTGCGCCGGGTCGATCCGCGCGATCGCGTCCTCGCGCCCGATCAGCCCCTCGGTCGTCATGTCGACCGCGGCCTTGAGCGCGGCTGCCGCCGTGCGCTTCGCCGAGCGCGTCTGCAGGAGGTAGAGC
>DASUIG010000042.1:0-42524 GCA_036273155.1 Gaiellaceae bacterium
CCGCTCACGGTGGCCTGGGGTCTCGTCATGAGCATCGTCATCTGCGCCGTCGTCGCCGCCGGCATGGCGGCTGTCGCCGTGCTGACGCAGCGCTGGGACGTCGCCGAGGACGAGCTCGACCGCGCAGAATCCGCGCTCGCAGCGGACAAGCCGGGACTGCTGCGCATCGAGAACCTCGTGACGCACTTCCCCATCAAGGCCGGACTGCTCAAGCGCACGGTCGGTCAGATCCACGCCGTCGACGGGGTCGACCTCACGGTCTACAAGGGCGAGACGATCGGCCTGGTCGGGGAGTCGGGCTGCGGCAAGACGACGCTCTCGCGCACGATCCTCAAGCTCGTCGAGCCGACGAGCGGGCGCATCTACTTCAACGGGCGCGGCATCAGCCGCTGGGGCCGCGGTCGCCTGCGCTCCGTGCGACGCGAGATGCAGATCGTGTTCCAGGATCCGTACGCCTCGCTGAACCCGCGCATGACCGTGCGCGACATCATCGGCGAGCCGCTCCGCATCGCCGGCTCATACGGCGGAGACCGGGGGCGGCAGCGGGTGGACGAGCTCCTGCGGACGGTCGGCCTCTCGCCCGAGCACGCGAACCGGTTCCCGCACGAGTTCTCCGGCGGACAGCGGCAGCGCATCGGCGTCGCCCGCGCGCTCGCGCTCAATCCGCAGGTGATCATCCTCGACGAGCCCGTGTCGGCGCTCGACGTCTCCATCCGCGCGCAGGTCGTGAACCTGCTGGAGTCGCTGCAGCGCGACTTCGGTCTGACGTACATCTTCGTCGCGCACGACCTGTCGGTCGTCCGCCATGTCTCCGACCGCGTCGCCGTGATGTACCTCGGCAAGATCGTCGAGATCGGCGACAAGCATCAGATCTACAACGAGCCGACGCACCCGTACACGCAGGCGCTCCTGTCGGCGGTGCCGATCGAGGAGCCGTCCCAGCGGGGCAAGCGGAAGCGGATCGTGCTCGAGGGCGACGTGCCGAGCCCGGCGAACCCGCCCTCAGGGTGCCGTTTCCGCACGCGCTGCTGGAAGGCGCAGCCGATCTGCGCAGAGGAAGAGCCGGCGCTCGTCGACCGCGGGCAGGGCCATCCGTCCGCCTGCCACTTCGCCGAGATCGTGAAGCCGCTCGACCTCGTCGCGTCGTAACCGGCCCCCGGCGCCTCCTGCGGACACGGCCGGGGACACTCCCCGTCACGAGAACTCCACGAAGGCGCGCAACAGTCGTAGCGCTTGCTTCGAATCGCCGCCGAAGTACGCCCGCATCGGCCTGTGGTCGACGAATGCGAAGCCGGGGTCCATTCCGGAAGCGCCGCGATGGCTGCTCCAGAGCCAGTCGGTGGGACGTTCGCAGAGGCCGGCCCGCACCGGGTTTCGGGCGATGTACCGGTAGGCGCGGAGCATGTGCCAATCCGTCTCCACCGGCGTCGCGCCGTAGCGGTCGCCGCGGAGGTGGCCCGACCGACCGTGGCGCTCGTTGAACTGCTGCGCGTACTGGCCATTGAGCCTGTGCATGCCCGGCTGCAGCAGGTTCAGCTTGACGTCGACGAGCAGGTGGTAGTGCGTCGTCATCAGGCAGAACGAGCGGCACGTCCAGCCGAAGCGATCGATCGTCCGCGCCAGGCGCCGGCAGAAGTCCATCCGGTCGACGTCGTCGAGGAACATCGGAACAGGTCCGGCGCTGCGGTGGGTGACGTGATACGTCCCTTCCGGGACAGGTCCGCGAGCCTGGCGAGCCACGCGAACGAGTTTGCGCACGAAGACTCGTACGGCGGAGTGGCGGCTTTCCGACGTTCTCGTTACGGGGAGTGTCCCCAGACGTGTCTGTTCAGCCGCGGTGCCTTGCCCGCGAGCGTCCGTCGCGGATGCGCTGCTGCCACTTGCGCTTCTCCTCGCGCCGCAGGCGTGCGTCGGAGCGCATGGCGATCGCCCGCAGCTCCCGCTGCAGCTTGAGCCAGCTCTGGTGCCGCTCGTGCGTGAGCACGCCCGACCGCAGCGCCTCTTGCACGGCGCAGTCGGGCTCGGTCTCGTGCGAGCAGTTCGTGAACCGGCACTGCAGCGTGAGCTCCTCGATGTCCGCGAAGGCGGCATCGATGGCCGCGGCGCCGCCGTCCCACAGCTGCAGCTCGCGCAGCCCGGGCGTGTCGATGACGACGCCTCCTCCGGGGAGGAGGATCAGCTCCCGGTGCGTCGTCGTGTGCCGCCCCTCGTCGTCGTCGACTCTCGTCTCCTTCACCGCCATCCGCTCGCGCCCCGCGAACCGATTCACGAGCGTCGACTTGCCGACGCCGCTCGAGCCGAGCAGCACCGCCGTCGTCCCGGTCGGGATCCGCGCGCGCAGCGCATCGCAACCCTGCCCGGTGACGGCCGACACGACATGGATGGGGACGCCGACCGCCACGGCTTCCACGCCGGCGACGAGCACCGACGGATCGTCCATGCGATCGGCCTTCGTGAGCACGATCTCGGGCGTCGCGCCGCTCTCCCAGATCGTGACGAGATAGCGCTCGATCCGGCGCGGCTCCAGGTCCGGGCCGAGCGAGCTGACGACGAACGCCACGTCGACGTTGGCGGCGAGCGTCTGCGACTCCGACGTGAGACCGGCCGCCTTGCGCACGATCGCGCTACGGCGGGGGAGGACGGCGCGGATGATCGCGCCGGCGACGCCGACCCAATCGCCGACGGCGACGTCGACGCCGTCGTGCAGCATCCGGCCCGGCAGCCGCGCGCGCACGCTGCCGTGCGCGGTGGCGACGTCGAACGCACCGCGGTGCGCCGCGACGACGCGGCCGGGCTCGAGGCCCTGCTCCAGGTTTTCGGCGAGCTCGGCGCTCCAGCCGAGCGCGCCCAATTCGAATCCGGGCAACGCAGATCTCCTTCGAGACGGGAACGGGACGCCGCGCGTCCCGAAGGAGCGCCGGCGCTAGGTCAGGAGGCAGGAGGCGACGCTCACAGGCTTCATGTGCTCGACCTCCTTTTGCGTCGGGAACGGAACCGCAGGGAACGTTAGGCGCCAGGAGCCCAGCCGTCAAGCGACGGCTCCCCGCCGAACTGGCGACGGATGTGCGACACCGCGAGCACGCGGCGTGCGCCGCGCGTCTGCACGAAGACCCACTGGTCGGCTTGGGGTAGCGAGCTGAGGAGCCAGCGGCCGTCCGGCGACCAGGCGAGGCCGGCCAGGCGACTCGGTGCGACGAAGAGCGTCCGCACGCGATCTCCGGAGACGAGCAGCACGCCGTTGCCGCGCAGCAGCGCGAGCCGGCCGTCGGGTGCGAACACGAGTGCGCGCACACCCTTCACGGGCACGACGTGCGCCGCTCCGGTCGCAACATCGAGCAGCGCGACCTCACCGCGTGCGGCCAGCGCGACCGTTCTGCCGTTCGGAGACCAGGCAATGCCGCGCACGCCGAGGTACGGACGCGAGCGGAGAGAGGCGGCGCCGCGATCCTCGTTTACGATCGTCAGCCGTCCACGAAGGTCGACGTAGGCGAGAACGTGTGCGCTCGTTCCCGGCTGCCACACCGGCGCAATGCGCTCGGTCCGCACCAGGCGGCGATCGCCGGTCCCGTCGCCGGCGACGACGTGCAGCCTGCTCGCCGTCAGGTAGGCGATGCGCGTGTCGATGCGCGTTCCGCCCCAGCGCGGAAAGTCGATCGCGGGCCGCGCGAGCTGCCAGTGCACGTCTCCGCTCGCCGGCTCGATCGTCGCGAGCTCGTTCTTCTCCGCCGCAACGACGAACAGCGCGTGCGGCGACCACGACGCCTGCGTGAACGCGCCGAGCCTGCGGGTCGAGCCGTCTGCGGCCACGACCCAGGTGCCGCCGGCGCCGCTCACGAGCAGCCGGCCCGGAGCAGGCAGCTGGAAGAGCGCCGGCTGTGCGCCTTCGATGCCGATCGACTTGCGCACCGCGTTCACGACCGCGCGTCCAGGTGGGGACAGCGCCGCGGCCACCGCGGCCACCGCGACGGCCGCGAGCACGAGCGCCGGCCGGATCGGACTGCGACGGTGCTCGGCGGGCTCACGCTGCGTGTACGCCTCGCGGACAACTGCCCAGGCGCGCTCCTCTGCTTCCGGATCCACGGGCATCGCGTCGAATACGCGCTTCACGGTCGTTCCTCCTCGACCGCGTGCTGGAGGCGGTCGAGCCCTCGGCGCAGGCGCGAGTTCACGGTGCCGCGGGGCAGGTCGAGCATGTGCGCGATCTCCCCCGGCGTGTACTCGAGCAGGTAGCGCAGCACGATCACGGCCCGCTGCTCCGGCTGCAAGTGCGCGAGCCCCGCTGCGAGCTCGTCGGCGTGCTCGGACGGCGAACGCTCGCGGGCCGCCGGCTCCGGGCCGCCGTCGCCGAAGTTCTCCCGTCGCAGCGCTCGTGCGCGCGCCCAGTCGATCGCCCGGTTGACGACGATGCGATGGAGCCACGGGCCGAACGGGCGCCGGCGATCGAACCGGTCGAGCGCCCGCACCGCGGCGAAGAACGACTCCTGGGCGATGTCCTCTGCCGCGGCCGCGTCGCCGACCACGAGGAGCGCCGCGCGGTACGCCCGGGGCCAGTGGCTGCGGAAGAGCTGCTCGAACGCCTCGGCCGAGCCGCCCTGCGCGTCCCGGACGAGGGCACGCTCACGCCGCTCGGCAACCATGGGCCGGTCCAGCCTGAGAGTCGCTCCGGCGCTGGAGGACACGGTGGGGATACGGTTGCACAGACATGGGAGGTCCGTTGAGCGAGAGCCAGCTCGCGTTCTTCGACGAGAAGCACTTCGGCGTCGTCACCACCCTGCGGGCGGACGGATCCCCCCAGAGCACGGTTGTCTGGGTGGAGCGGGACGGCGACTCCGTGTCGTTCAACACCGCCTACGGACGCGCGAAGCCGGGGAACCTCGAGCGCGACCCGCGCGTCTCCGTCCTCGTTTCGGCGCCGGACTTCTACCACTGGGTCGCCGTGTCCGGCGGCGCCGAGCTCACGACGGACGGGGCCGAGGAGCAGATCGACCGGCTCAGCCGCAAGTACGACGGCAAGCCGTGGAACTACGTGGCAGGGCAGCGACGTGTTCGGGTCCGCGTGGCCCCCGAACACGTCACCGCCTACGACGTCTAGAGCTTCTTCAGATCCGAGAGGATCTCGTTCGCCGCGCGCTGCCCCTCCTGGGCGCCACCTTCCATGAAGCCCTGGAAGTTGATCGAGCAGTGCTCGCCGGCGAAGTGGATGTTCCCCTGCCGCACGCCCTCGTAGCCGCTGAAGCCGGTGTACTGGCCGGGCTTCCAGTACGAGTAGGAGCAGAGGAAGTTCGGATCGGTGACCGGCGTCGAGAGCATCGCCTTGCCGTTCCACTGCGCCGTGATCCCGGGGAATATCGGTTCGATCTGCGAGAGGAACTGCTTGGCGAACGTGGCCACTGCCGGGTTCGTCGCGGTCGTCGTGTACGGGCTCGACTGGCCCATGGAGCCGGCAGTGTCGGCGCCGGGGTACTCGACGAGGATGCCCGTCGTCCCGTTCTGTGCGCGGGTGACGTCCCAGCCGCTCTGGAAGGACTGATCGGAGTACAGCGACCCCGTGCTGCCGTACGCGTTCCAGAGGCGCGACGTGAACTGGAGGTTCAGCTTCGTGTTACGCCCCGCGCCGAGCTGCGTGATCGCGGTCTGCTTGAGCTGGTCGAAGCCGGCCTTCTTGTAGTTGAGTGTTCGCAGCACCGCGAAGCTCATGCAGAGGATGACGTGGTCCGCGGTGATCGACTTCCCGTTCGAAAACGTGACGCTCGTCGAGCCGTCGTTGTTCGCCGCGATGGACGTCATGCGGTAGCCGAGGTGGACGCTTCCGCTCGGAAGCGCGCTCGCGATCGCGACCGGCAGCTTCGAGTTGCCGCCGACGATGTGGTAGCGCTCGTCGGAGGCGCCGTAGATCGACCAGGTCCCCGGTCCCGCCTTGTAGCCGAGCAGGTAGATGAGGTTCAGAGCGGCCTGGTCGCTCGTCTCTGCGCCGTACTCCTCGTTGTACGCGGCGTTCAGCAGCGCGCCCATCTGCGAGGAGTGGCCGCCCGGCACGTACTGCGTGATCCAGTCGTACACGGTCATCTGGTCGAAGAACTGTCCTGCGGAGGTGAAGCTGTTGTAGAGCGTCGGATAGCTCGTCTGCTGCACCTGGCCCTGCAGCGTGTTGTGCACCGGCTTGAAGTCGATGCTCGCCTGCGCATACGGGTAGTCGGCGCCGAACAGCCAGTACGTGTCGGTGGTGCCGTTCGGCTGCGCCTGCAGCATGTCGACGACCGGAAGTCCGAACCGCTGGGCGAGCTGGAGGATCGTCTTGTGGTTCGTGTCGATCAGCTCGCCGCACAGCTCGGCCTGCTGGCCGTTGTCCCAGAACCCTGTGCCGAATTCCTGCCAGTCGGAGTGCATGCGGCCGCCGATGCGGCTCGACGACTCGTAGACGTCCGCGTAGACGCCCTTGTCCTGCAGGGCGAGTGCTGCGGTCACGCCGGCGATGCCGCCGCCGATGATCGCGATTCGCGGCGCGGCCGCCGCTTTCGCGCCCTGCGCAAGCGCTGCGGGCAGCGTGAGGGCTGCCGTTGCGATCCCGCCGCGGAGCACGAGCTCGCGCCGCGAGATCCGTTCTTCGTGGACCTCGGCCGGGTCGATTCCAAGCTGGTCGGCGGTGCGATGCTCGTCCGCCAGGCGCCGGAGCGCACGTAACAACGGGGTTCTGGCCATGGCGGCGATTCTTCGCATTCTCACGGTCTGAGTCAAGCCCATTGACGGAATGCGTTGTTTCTTGGTACGAATCTCGCGCGTTGCGCAAGCCTCACGTCCGAGCGCTCGAATCGCCCAGGGGCCCCGTCGCCCCGGCGCGGACGGTCGACGACCTCGACCGGCGCATCATCGAGGAGCTCCAGGCGAACGGCCGCGAGTCGTTCCGGCGCATCGCCGCACGCCTCGGCGTCTCGGAGGCGACGGTGCGTGCGCGCTACGCGCGCCTGACGAGCGAGGGGATCCTCCAGGTCGTCGGCGTCACGAACCCGCTCGGGCTCGGCTTCGACCAGGCGCTCGTCGGCGTGAAGACCTCGGGCGCACCGGACAGCGTCGCGGACGAGATCTCCCGCTGGCCCGAGGCGGACTACGTCGTCGTCGTGGCCGGCCAGTTCGACATCGTGGTCGAAGTGGTGGCTGCGACCCGGAGGGAACTGCTCGACCTGACGAACCGGATGCGCGCGCTCGACGGTGTCGTCTCGACGGAGACCTTCTTCTACCTCGAGATGTGGAAGCAGCTCTACGACTGGGGTACGCCGTGACGCTCGACCTGCGCGCGGCCGCGCGCGACCACCTCTGGCTCCACTTCACGCGCATGGGCGGCGGCGAGCCGCCGATCATCGTCCGCGGCGAGGGTTGCTACCTCGAAGACCTCGAGGGGCGCCGCTACCTCGACGGGCTCGCCGGGCTCTTCGCGGTCCAGGTCGGCTACTCGTACGGCGAGGAGATGGGCCAGGCCGCGCTCGCGCAGATGCGCGAGCTGCCGTTCTACACCAACTGGTCGTACGCGCATCCGCGGGCGATCGAGCTCGCGCACGAGGTGGCGCAGCTCACGCCGGGCGACCTGAACCGCGTCTTCTTCGTCTCCGGCGGCTCGGAGGCGGTCGAGTCGGCGTGGAAGCTCGCGCGCCAGTACCACCAGGCGCGAGGCGAGCGCCGCTGGAAGGCGGTGTCGCGCAGACTCGCGTACCACGGCACGACGATGGGCGCCCTTTCGATCAACGGCATCCCCGCGCTGCGCGCGCCGTTCGAGCCGCTCGTGCCCGACGTCGTCCACGTCCGCAACACGAACCGCTATCACCGGCCCGGGAGCGAGAGCGAGGAGGAGTTCACCGCGTTCCTCCTCGACGACCTCGACTCGGCGATCGTGCAGGCGGGCCCGGAGACGGTCGCGATGGTGATCATGGAGCCCGTCCAGAACGCCGGCGGGTCGTTCACGCCGCCCGCGCGCTACTGGCGGGGCGTCCGGGAGATCTGCAACCGCTACGGGATCCTCCTGTGCGCAGACGAGGTCATCACCGGCTTCGGCCGCCTCGGCTCGTGGTTCGGCTCGGAGCTCTACGACATCCGACCGGACCTCATCCTGAGCGCCAAGGGCCTGTCGTCGGCGTACGCGTCGATCGGCGCCGTGATCGCGGCCGACCACGTGGTCGAGCCGTTCCTGGCCGAGAAGGAGATGTACGCGCACGGGATCACCTTCGGCGGTCATCCCGTCCAGTGCGCGATCGCGCTGAAGAACATCGAGATCATGAAGCGCGAGCGCGTCGTCGAGAACGTGCGCGACAACGGCGACGCGTTCCGCTCGACGCTGGCGCAGCTCCTCGACCTGCCGATCGTCGGCGACCTGCGCGGGACGGGCTACTTCTACGCCCTCGAGCTCGTGAAGGACAAGGAGACGAGGGCGACGTTCGACGACGACGAGTGCGAGTCGCTCCTGCGCGGCTTCCTCTCGCCCCGGCTCTACGAGAAGGGCCTCATTTGCAGGGCAGACGACCGCGGCGACCCCGTGATCCAGATCTCGCCACCGCTGATTGCGACGCAACGGGAGTTCGACGAAATGACCGGAATCCTTGGGGAGGTGTTGACGGAAGCATGGCAACGCATTCAGTAGAGGTCGAGCGCACCACGGCGCTTGCGCTGCACGAGAAGGGCAAGCTGATCAAGTCGCTCCGCCGGTTCGACATGGTGTTCTTCACCGTCTGCGCGTTCGTCGGGCTGGACACGCTCGGCACGGTCGCGTCGAACGGCCCGGAGGGCTTCCTCTGGCTCGTCGTGCTCGCGATCGTGTTCGTTGCGCCGTACATGCTCCTCATGGCCGAGGTTGGAAGCGCCTTCACGCAGGAGGGCGGCCCGTACGAGTGGACGAAGATGGCGTTCGGCCGCGTCCACGGGGCAGTCGCCTCGATCCTGTACTGGATCACGAATCCGCTCTGGGTGGGCGGCTCGCTGGCGTTCGTGGCGCATGACGCGTGGAGCTCGAACGTCTTCAAGATCGGCACGGCCTCGTTCGGCGACTACGCGTTCAAGCTGATCTTCATCTGGGTCTCGATCGGCGTCGCGATCATCTCGCTCCGGTACGGGAAGCAGATCCCGAATCTCGGCGCGGTCCTCCGCTATGTCGTGCTCGGATTCTTCTCGATCACCGTCATCATCTACGGCTTCAAGCACGGTGCAGCCGGCTTCCAGTGGGGCCACATCACCCCGACGCGGGCCGTGTTCTTCGGCCTCGTTCCGGTGCTGCTGTTCAACTACGTCGGCTTCGAGCTCCAGAACGGCGCCGCCGAGGAGATGGAGAACCCGCAGCGAGACGTGCCGCTCTCGATTCTGCGCAGCGGCATCACCGGCGTCCTCATGTACGTCATCCCGATCTTCTGCATCCTGCTCGTCCTGCCGGCGAGCAAGGTGACGTCGATCGGCGGCTTCATCGACGCGGTCGCGCTGACGTTCCACGGCGTGTACGGCGGCGCCGCACACGCGCTGCTCATCGTCATGACCCTGTGCTTCGTGTTCGCCCTCGTTACCTCAGGCGCGGTCTGGATGATCGGCTCGGACCGCATCCAGGCGGTCGCGGCGTACGACGGCGCGTTCTTCCCGTTCTTCGGCGTCTTCAACAGGAAGCTCGGGACGCCGGTGCGCGTGAACGTCATGTCGGGAATCGCGTCGAGCATCTTCTGCATCGCTGCGATCGAGCTGCTGAAACACCAGAGCACTGCGAACGCATTCACGGTCGTCCTCGACATCGCGATCTCGACGACGCTGCTCTCCTACCTCTGGGTGTTCCCGGCAGCGCTGAAGCTGCGGTACTCGCACCCGCACGTCCACCGGCCATACGTGCACCCGTGGGGCATGGCAGGCATCTGGGTGTCGACGATCCTGACGACGTTCTGGATCGCGCTCGGGTCGTTCGAGGCGATCTTCCCCGACGTGCTCGAGAAGGTGTTCGGGGTGGGCTATGGGTTCAAGGGCTCGTGGGGCGTCGGCCGCGGCGAGTTCGAGCTCCTCACGCTCGGCACGCTGGCGATCATCGTGGCGTTCGCCTTCGTCGGATACCGAGCCGGCGCCGCCGTGAGAGGCGACGTGGTCGACGTTCCGCTGGAAGGAGGCGCGGCTACGCTGCCCGCGTGACGCGGGTGGTCGTCTGCGACGTCGGGCCGCGCGACGGCCTGCAGAACGAGCCGGAGGCATTGCCTCCGGCCGTTCGCGCCGAGCTCGTCGGCCGCCTCGCGGCTGCGGGCTTGCCGCGCATCGAGGCGGTGAGCTTCGTGCGCGACGACCGCGTCCCGCAGATGGCCGGGGCGGAAGCGGTGGTGGCGGCGGTTGAGCGGCGCCCCGGCGTCGAGCTGTCGGGCCTCGTCCTCAACGAGCGGGGCTGGGAGCGCTTCCGCGCCGCCGGGCTCGACCGGGTCAACGTCACCTTCGCAGCGACGGAGTCCTTCAATCGGGCGAACGGGAACATGTCGCTCGCCGAAGCCGTCGCCACGGTCGAGTCCATAGTCGCGGGCGCGACTGCGCCGGCGACGGTCACCATCTCCGTGTGCTTCGGGTGTCCGTTCGAGGGCCGCGTCGACCCGGGGGTCGTCGCCGAGCTGGCCGCGCCCTTCGCCGGGCGAACGGAAGTCGTCCTCGCCGACACCATCGGGGTCGCCACGCCGTCGCAGGTGCGGGCGCTCGTCGAGCGCACCGGGGCAGAGGGGTTCCACGGCCACAACACGCGCAACACCGGGTACGCGAACGCGCTCGCGGCCGTCGAGGGAGGGGCACGCCTGCTGGACGCGTCGGTGGGCGGTCTCGGCGGCTGTCCGTACGCGCCGCGCGCGACCGGCAACGTCGCCACCGAAGACCTCGTCTACCTCCTCGACGGCGAGGGGATCGAGACGGGCGTCGATCTCGACGCGCTGATCGCGGTCTCGGCCTGGCTGGAAGGCCTGCTGGGGCGGAAGCTCGAGGGGTACCTCCACCGCGCCGGCAACTGGCCGTAGTCCGTGCGCGAGGTTCGCGTCGTCTGGGCGCTGCTGGCGGCCGACGCCGTCGCCGTCGTCGTCACGTACTCCCGCCTGCCCGCGCACGACCTCTACAGCGTCCACGACCCCGGCCTGCGCGGCGGGCTCAGCCGCGCGGTCGTCGAGCTGAACTTCCCGGACGCGCTGATCGCGCTCGCGATCCTCGGCGTGATCGCTCCGCTGCTCCCGCCGGCGCTGCGCTGGGTCGCTGCCGCCGCGGCGGTGCTCTGCGCGTACGCCGTCCTGCCGGGCGTCGTTCAGCAGAGCAACCTGGATGCGAAGTGGGAGAACGCGATCCCCGCGGCGGGCGTCGCCCTCGCATTCGCGCTGACGTTCCTCGCCCGCAGGCCGCCGCCGTCGCGACCACGCGGCGACCGGGTGCGCGTTGCGGTAGGCGCGGTTCTCGTCGTGCTCGCCGCGCCGTGGATTGCGGCTGCGCTCGGCTTCTACCTCGACGGCGTGCCGGTGCTCGACCGGCTCTTCCAGACCGGCCGGCTCGCGAGCTTCCACGACCCGCTGCACCACGCGGTCCATCACGGCGTCCATCACGGCCTGCAGGGGCTGCTGTTCGCCCTGACGGCGTTGATCCTCTCGCGCGTCCCGAACCGCGTCTCGCTCTACCTCGCGCTGCTCCTCGTCTTCGGGGCGGCGAACATGCTGAACGACGGCTGGCTGGAGCAGGTGGTCGAGCGCGGTTGGAGCTCGCACCCGGTCCCGAGCGTGCTCGGGTTCTCGCTCAACTGGTTGTGGGGCGCGACTCTCGTGCTGGCCGTGGCAATTTGGGCGGCGGCGAGGGATGGACGACCCGCTCGCCGTCGACCGAGAACGGCTGCGCCACCGTCGTGAACGTCCCGAGCTGCTGGAGGATCCCGAGGGCGAGCGTCTGCTCGTGCTCGGCGGCTTCGGCGACGGTTCGAACGGGCGACGCGGGGACGCCGGCGGCGACGAGGGCGGGGAGCAGCTCGCCCGTCGACCAGGTGCGCGTGCGCTCCTCGATCGCCGCGGCGAGCTCCGCCCGGCGCAGAACGCGGTCGGGATTCGTCCGGAAGCGCTCGTCCTCGGGAAGGCCGAGCACGGCGGACAGCGCACGATAGAGCTTGTCGTTCCCGGCGACGATTATCAGCTCGCCGTCGCGCGTTGCGAAGACCTGGTACGGCGCGATCTGCGCGAACGCGCTGCCTTCGCGTCCGGGCACCTCTCCCGTCCCGAGGTAGCCGACGATCTGCGACGAGAGCAGCCACAGCGCGGTCTCGTACAGCGACACCTCGATCGTCGCGCCGCCGCCGCGCGCGAGCGCCGACACGATCGCGAACGCGGCCCAGAGCCCGGTCGAGAGGTCGATGAGCGAGACCCCGACGCGCACCGGCGGCATGCCGTCGACGCCGGTGACGCTCATGATCCCGCTCGCCGCCTGCAGCAGCGGGTCGTAGCCGGGCTGGTCGCGCAACGGGCCGGTCGAGCCGAACGCGCCGATCGAGCAGTGGACGAGCTCCGGCCGGCGCGTGCGCATCTGCTCCGCGCCGAAGCCGCGCTCCTCCGCCGCGCCGGGGCGGAGGCTCTGGACGAACACGTCGGCGCGTCCCGCCAGCTCGAGCAGCTCGTCGAGCCCCTCCTCTATCGAGAGGTCGAGCACGAGCGAGCGCTTGCCGGCGTTCGCAGCGAGGAAGAGCGCGCCATCGCCGTCGATGAACGGCGGCCCCCAAGCGCGTGCGTGGTCGCCGCCGGGAGGCTCGACCTTGACGACGTCGGCCCCGAGCGATGCGAGCAGCTGCGTGCACGTCGGCCCGGCGAGCGACGACGTGACGTCGACGACGAGCTTGCCCTCGAGCGGGTGGAAGCTCATCGCTCCAGCGCGAAGAGTCGCGTCGGCATGCCTCTGACCTCGACGTCGCGCTCGTAGCGCTCGCCGAGCTTTTCCGCCACGCGGACCGAGCGCTCGTTCCCGTGCTGGATCAACGAGATCAGACGGCGACGGTCGGTCCAGTCGCGCAACGCCAGCGCGGCCTCGGTCGCGTACCCGTGTCCCCAGCAGGAACGAGCAAGCGTCCAGCCGATCTCTACCTCGCCGCTCGGCGCCGGTTCCCAGATCTCCGGGTCCCAGACGAGAAAGCCGGCGCGTCCGACGAGCCGGCCGTCCGTGCGCCGCTCGACGACGAACTGGCCGATGCCGCTCTCCTCCCACCGGACGAGCCACTTCTCGATGGCGAGCTCTGCCGCGGCGAGGTCGCCGGTGCTGCCGTCACCGATGTAGCGCATCGTCTCCGGGTCGCCGATCACCTCGACGAGCGCTTCCGCATCCTCGAGCCGCGGCTTCCGCAGCAGGAGGCGGTCAGTCTCGATCAAGTGGAACCATGATCGTGCGCTCGAACTCGATCACGACCTCGTCGCGCTGGTTGAGCCCGCGCGTCCGCACGGTGACGATGCCCTGGCCGGGCCGCGACTGCGATGCGCGCTTTTCGAGGATCTCGGTCTCGGCGCGGATCGTGTCCCCGGCGAAGACGGGAGCGGGCAGCCGCACCTCGCGCCAGCCGAGGTTGACCGCCTGCTCGGAAACGTCCGCGACCGAGAGGCCGGTGACGAGCGCGAGCGTGAAGGTCGAGTCGACGAGCGGCTTCTTCCAGTCGGTCTTCGCCGCGTGCTCGGCGTCGAAATGGATCGGGTTCGTGTTCATCGTCAGCAGCGTGAACCAGACGTTGTCCGCGTCCAGTACGGTGCGGCCGAAGCGGCTGCGATAGACGGCCCCCACCTCCAGTTCCTCGTACGTGCGACTCACGCCGGAGATCATCGCAGGGATGCACGAGCTCGCCCTCGAGCAGCGTCGTGCGCTCGGCGGCCGCGCGCCGTGGCACGTCGGCGACGTGACGTGGGGCCTGCGCCAGCACGAGGGGCGCGAGGACGAGTGGACGTTCCGCATCTGGCGGGACGGCGACCGCGCCGTCGCCTGGTCGTGGCTCAAGTCCGACCGCGGCGTCCTCGAGCACGACGTCCATCCGGAGCACGAGCACCTGCTCGACGAGATCCTGGACGAGCCCGACGCGCGCGTCGCCTTCGCCTTCGAGGACGACGAGGCCCGCCGCAGCGCGCTCGCTCGGCACGGCTTCGTGCGTCCGGAGCCGGGGCTCCATCTGAACGTGCGCGACGTGCCCGAGCCTCCCGCGCAGGCGCCGCTGCCCGCCGGCTTCCGCCTCCGCACCGTCGAGCCGGGAGATCTCGCCGAACGCGTCGCCGTCCACCGGGACGTCTGGGCGCCGTCGCGCGTGACCGAGTCGAGCTACGGCAACGTCATGGCGTCGTGGCCGTACCGCCGCTCGCTCGACTGCGTCGTCGAGGCGCCGGACGGCCGCTTCGCGGCGTACGTGCTCGTGTGGCCCGACGACGAGAACGGCGTCGGCCTGTTCGAGCCGGTCGGCACGCGGGAGGAGTTCCGCCGGCGCGGGCTCGGCGGGGCCGTGTGCACGTTTGCGCTGCGCCGCCTGCACGAGGAGGGCATGCGGCAGGCGATCGTCCTCTGCGAGACACCTGCGGCGTGCAGCCTGTACGAGTCCGTCGGGTTCGCACGGCGCGGCACGATCATGGGGTACGCGCGGTGAACCGCCTCGCGCAGGAGACGAGCCCGTACCTGCTCCAGCACGCGAACAACCCGGTCGACTGGTACCCGTGGGGCGACGAGGCGTTCGAGCGCGCGCGCGCGGAGGACAAGCCCGTGCTCCTCTCGATCGGCTATGCCGCCTGCCACTGGTGCCACGTCATGGAGCATGAGTCGTTCGAGGACGAGGAGACGGCGGCGCTGATGAACGAGCTGGTGGTCAGCGTCAAGGTCGACCGCGAGGAGCGTCCCGACGTCGACGCGCTGTACATGGACGCGGTCGTGTCGCTCACGGGACAGGGTGGCTGGCCGATGACCGTCTTCATCACGCCGGACGGCGCACCGTTCTTCGGCGGCACGTACTACCCGCCCGAGCCGCGGCATGGGCTGCCGTCGTTCCGGCAGCTGCTCGTCGCCGTCGCGAACGCGTATCGCGAGCGGCGCGACGACGTGACGGAGCAGGCGGGGGTCCTCGTCGACGCGATGCGCCGCAGCGCGCAGATCCCGCCGTCGCGCGAGCCGCTCGAGCAGGGGATCGTCTCGGAGTCCGTGCGCGTGCTGCGCGCGCAGTTCGATCCGGAGTGGGGAGGGTTCGGCAGCGCGCCGAAGTTCCCGCCCGCGCCCACGATCGAGCTTCTGCTTCGCACCGGCGAGCTCGACATGGCGACGAAGACGCTCGACGCGATGGCGGCGGGCGGCATGTACGACGTCGTCGGCGGCGGCTTTCACCGGTACTCGGTCGACGAGCGCTGGCTCGTCCCGCACTTCGAGAAGATGCTGTACGACAACGCGCTGCTGGTGCCGGCATACCTGCATGCATGGGTGATCACCGGTCGCGAGCGCTATCGCGACGTGACGGAGGAGACGCTCGACTACATGCTGCGCGAGCTGCGGCTCCCGAGCGGCGGCTTCGCCTCGTCGCAGGACGCCGACACCGACGGTGTCGAAGGGCTGACCTACACGTGGACGGAGGAGGAAGGCGCGCCGTCCGAGCTGCTGCAGCCGTTCGAGCATGGGCGCTCGATCCTGCGCGGCGAGCTCGACGCCGACGCGCGGGAGCGGCTCCTCGCAATCCGGGCCGAGCGGCCGCAGCCCGCCCTCGACGACAAGGTGATCGCCTCCTGGAACGGCCTCGCGCTCGCGGCCCTGGCCGAGGGAGCGCGAAGGCTCGAGCGCCCCGACCTTCTCGCCGCCGCCCGTGAGCTTGGTGAGCTGCTCGACTCCGATCCGCTGTGGCGGACGCTTCGTGACGGCCGCGTCCGTCATCCCGCGTACCTCGACGACTACGCGAACGTCGCCCACGGCTTCCTCGAGCTGCACGTCGCGACGGGGGACGTGCGGTGGCTGCTCGCGGCGCGGCGGCTTGCGCTGCAAGCGGTCGAGCTCTTCTCCGACGACGAGCGCGGCGGCTTCTTCCTCACGCCCGTGGGCGGCGAGGAGCTCGTCGCGCGCCGCAAGGATCTCGACGACAACCCGACCCCGTCCGGCAACTCCATGCTCGCGTTCGTGCTGATCCGGCTCGCGCGCATCTGGGGCGAGGACGACCTCGAACGGCGCGCGGCCGGTGTGCTGCGCCTCGTGCGCGACACCTTGCCGCGCGCGCCCTCGGCCTTCGGCTGGGCGCTCTGCGCCCTCGACCTCTACCTCTCTCCGCCGCGCGAGATCGCGATCGTGGGCCCGCCGGAGAGCGACGTCGCGCGGGCCGCGCTGCGCGGGTTCGACCCCAACGCGGTCGTGGCCTTCGGGCCGGCCGACGACATTCCGCTCCTCGCCGGAAAGGACCTCGTGGACGGCAAGCCCGCCGTCTACGTCTGCGAGCGGTTCACGTGTCAGGCGCCCGTCACGGACGCGGCCGCGTTTGCCGATAGCTAGGGCGTGCGTCCCGGTCTCGTCCTCGCCGTGCTCGCGCTCGCGGGTGTCCTCGCGACGTCCGCGTTCGCGTCCGCGCGGCCGGTGACGGCCCGCGACCGGGCGCTGCTCGCGCGGCCGGCGACGGCCGAGGAGCAGGTGGCCGAGCGGGTGGCGGAGCGCCTCACCGGTCACAAGCACATCGCCGTGCGCTGCGGCAACACGGGCGTTGCCGACCCGAACGTGCTCGGCGCGACGCCGATGTCGAACGGCCACGCGTTCGACTACTTCCTCATGCGGCCGGCGGAGTGCACGTACCTCGCCTGGTTCCACGGGGCGCCGAGGCGGTGGGATCCGCGAACCTGTGTCCCGTCGGACTGCCGCTACGTGGGGAACATTGCGTGGGCGCTCCAGACGGTGGCGCACGAGTCGTACCACTTGCTCGGTTACACGAACGAGGCCCAGGTCGACTGCTACGGCATGCAGTCGATCTGGTTCGTGGCCTCGAGCCTCGGCGCGCCGCTCCCCGAGGCGCAGGCGTTCGGTGCGCTCTTCGCGCAGCGGATCTATCCGCTACGGCGGATCGAGACGCCGACCTACTGGTCGCCCGAGTGCCGCGACGGCGGCGCGTACGACCTGCGCGCCGCCAGCCACGCCTGGCCCTCCTAGACGACGAAGGCTTCGGGCCGCTCGGCGCCGCGGGCGAAGCGCGTGGCCGAGAACGCGGACAGGTCGAGCGTCGGCTCCCGTCCGGCGACGAGCTCGGCGAGATGCTCCCCGACCGCCGGCGCCTGCTGGAAGCCGTGGCCGGAGAACCCGGTCGCATACAGGAACCGCGACGGCTCCTCCGCCTCGCCGACGAGAGCGTTCCAGTCCGGGCTGACGTCGTACCAGCCCCACCACGTCGATTGCACGGGCAGGTCGGCGAGCGCGGGCAGCCGCCGCGCGGCCGCCTCCGCCACCTCCTCGAGCGTGCGCTCGCGCCCGCCGAACGCCAGACCCGGCCCCTCGCGGTGGAAGTAGAAGCCGGTGCCGAAGTCGATCGTCAGCGGCAGCCGCTCGGGCAGCCCGCCGTCCTGCGGCGTGAACCACATGTGACGGGCCTCGCCCGTCACCGGAAGGTCGACCCCGGCCATCGCGCCGACCTCTTGCGACCAGACCCCCGCACAGCAGACGACGATCTCCGTCGCGATCGGCCCGCGATCGGTCTCGACCGCAGCGATCCGTCCCGACCGCACCGCGATGCCGGTCGCCGCGCAGCCTTGCAGCACGGTTGCGCCCGACTCGCGCGCGTAATGCTGGACCACGGCCTCGGGCGTCGCATACCCGTCGGTGGGGCAGTACACGGCGGCCAGGATCCCGTCGAGCGAGAGCTGCGGGACGAGCTCCGCCGCTTCGGCCGGCGTCAGCTCCCGCGCAGGGACACCGAGGGCCTGCTGCAGCGAGAGCGCTTCGCGAAACGACGCGACGTCCTCCTCGCGGTCGAGCAGGAAGAGGTACCCGTAGCGGCGGAACGCGATCTCGTCCTCCATCGCCTCGAACTCGGCGAGCGAGCGGAGCACGATGCGGACGTTCAGCTCATCCGCGAACTGAGCACGAATGCCGCCCGCCGACTTGCTCGTCGACCCCGAGGCGAGGACGTCGCGCTCGAGGAGGACGACATCGCGCACACCCAGCCGTCGTAGATGGAAAGCGGTGGCGGCGCCGAGGGCGCCGCCACCGATGACCACGGCGTCCGCTGACCTAGCGGACGTTGTTGTACAGCTTCCCGAAGTACGTGAACGAGCCGGTGGCGCCGCCCGCCCACTTGTCCAGGATCTCCTGCTCCGTCGGGAAGTTGTCCTTCGCCGACGTGTTCATCGTGATGCCCGGATAGAGGAACGGGTCCTTGACGTTCTTCATGCTCTTCAGCGCCTTCATGAGCCCGGCTCGCGTCGGGTTCTTGCCGGCATGCTGGAGCGCGTAGACGAACGTCCATGCCGCGCCGAGGCCGTAGACGACGTTCGCGTCGCCGCCGTTGAGGCTCGGGAGCAGCGGCGGTGCGTACGTCGAGATGATCGACTTCGCCAGCGTCACGCCGGGCGAGTTCGCCATCGACGCCGCGGTCGCGTCGACGAGGTAGTTCGTCGAGATGACGCCGTCGACGTTCGCCCCGTTCTGCGCCGCGATCTTGAGGAAGATCGGGTTGCTCGACACGTTCCCGAGGAACGTCGTCGGGCTCCAGCCGACCTTCGTCGCGGTGACGAGGGCCGTGATCGCCTGCGACGGAAGGGCGAAGATCGCGAACGCATCCGCCCCTGCCGCCTTCAGCGCGAGGATCTGCTGCACCAGGCTCGTCTGCGTCGGGTCGTACGACTGCGCGCTGACGATCTGGCTCTTCTTCTTGCCGAGTCCGACGCGCAGGCCGGCGAAGTAGTTCTTGCCGAAGGCGTCGTTCTGGTACAGCACGCCGACCTTCGCGTTCGGCATGTTCGCGGCGATGTATTTGCCGTAGACCTTGCCCTCACCCGGATAGTCGGGCTGGTAGCCGATCGTCCACGGGTACTTCTTCGCCGAGAAGCCCCAGTACGAGTCGCCCGTCGCGATGAGCACCTGCGGCACCTTCTTGGTGTTCAGGTACTTCCAGATGGAGAGGTTCGGCGCGGTGCCGAGGCTCCCGAAGTCGGCGAAGATGCCGGTCTGTTCGACGAGCTGCTGCGTCAGCGGCACCGTCTTCGACGGGTCGTACGCGTCGTCGAGGACCTTGAAGTCGATCTTCCGCCCGTTGACGCCGCCGTGCGCGTTGACGTAGGCGAAGTACGCGCCCTCGGCCGCGGGAATCGTCTTGTACAGCGACGCCACCCCGGTGAGCGGGAACGTGCCGCCGATCGTGATCGTGGTGGAGGTCACGCCCGGATCGGCACGGTGCGCGCCGAATGCGGCCGTGGCGGCCACCGACGCGAACAACGCGAGCCCGGCGAAAACCGCCATGAATCTGCCCTTCCTACCCATCAACCCTCCTATGGCTCCTTGTCCGGCGTCGTGGCCGGACACCGAGTATGACGCTCTTGGATCCGATTAGATAGGAAAAATTGAACGACGAGTCAAGCCTTCGCACGCAGGCGGCGGAGGCGGGGCACGAGGCCGGCCACCCCGGTGGGGAGCAGGAGCATGACGAGGATCACGAACAGGCCGAAGACGACGTCCTGGCCGTGGGCCGAGCCGATGAGCGGGGCGGAGGCCGAGAGCGTGGGGAGGAGCGCGATGAACGCCGCCCCGACGAGCACGCCCCAGAGCGACCCCAGGCCGGCCACGGCGGCCCCGATCAGGATCTTGAGCGAGAGCGTGACCGAGAACTCGTTCGGCTGGGCGAAGCCGTTCGTGGCGATGACGAAGAGCGACCCGGCGACGCCGGCGAGCGCGGCCGAGACCCCGAACGCGAGCGTCTTGTAGATCGCGAGCGTCACACCCGACGACGTGGCGGCGACCGGGCTGTCGCGGATGGCGCGGAAGGCTCGGCCCGTGCGCCCGCGGAGCACGAGCCAGGTGAACAGGAACGCGATCGCGGCCGTGGACCACGACACCCCGTACAGCCACGTGTTCGTCACGCTCCGCCCGGCGCTGATGCCGGCGCTCCCGCCCGTGAACTTCGAGAACTTCAGCGGCAGCTGTGGAACCGAGATAGCAAGGGCGAAGGTCGCGAGCGCGAGGTAGACGCCGGACAGGCGCAGCGCCGGCAAGCCGACCAGCACGCCGCACCCGAACGTGATCGCGAACGCGAGCGGCAGCGTCGCGATGAGGTTCGTGTTGTGGTAGTGGGACATGATCGCGGTCGTGTAGCCGCCGATCGCCATGAACGCGCCGTGCCCGATCGAGATCTGGCCGGTGTATCCCGTGAGGACGTTCAGGCCGAGGATGGCGATGAGGTAGACGGCGACGCCGGCGGCGAGCCCGCGGTGGTAGTCGCTGAGGACGAACGGGACGAGCGCGATCACGATCGCGCACACGGCGACGGCGGCGAGCCCGGGCGCGTGCCGCCTCATACCTTGCGCACCGTCCGGTGGCCGAAGAGGCCCGTCGGCTTGATGAGGAGGACGACGAGGAGCGCTGCGAACGCGACCGGCAGCTGCAGCACGGAGTTGACGAAGCCCCAGTAGTGGCCGACGAGGTTGAGGAAGATGCCGAGCGCGATGCCGCCGACGAGCGCCCCGCCGGGGCTCTCGAGCCCGCCGAGCACCGCGGCTGCGAACGCGTACAGGAGCACCGTCTGCATGAGCGTCGGTTGGAGGACGTACTGCGAGGGCTCGGTCATGAGCCCGGCGACGGCGCCGAGAACGGCGGCGAGCCCCCAGCCGACGGCGAGGAGCGCGTTCGTACGCACGCCCACGAGGCGGGCGGCCGCCGGTCTCAGCGCACCGGCGCGCATCCCGAGGCCGAGCTTCGTGAAGCGGAAGAACGCCCACAGGAGCACGACCATGACGAGGGTGATGACGATCGTCCCGATGTCCTGCCGGGCGATCGACAGGCTGCCGAGGTGGTAGACGCGGTTGCCGAACGGTGCCTGCATGAAACGCTGGTTGGCGCTCCACTTCCACTCGACGAGCCCGTCGATGAGGATGAAGAGGCCGACCGTGACGATGACCACGGCGATCACGGATCGGTGCTGCACCGGTCGGATGAAGGCTTGCTGCGTGACCACGCCGAAGACGAACGCGATCGCGAGCGTGAGGAAGAACGCAGCCCAGTACGAGAGTCCCCAGAGCATGAGCTGGTAGGCGACGTAGACCATTGCCATCGCCATCTCGCCCTGCGCGAAGTTGATCACTTCGGTTGCGCGATAGATGAGGACGAGGGCCAGCGCGAGGCTGCCGTAGACGACGCCACTCGCGACTCCCGCGACGGTGAGCTGGGCGAAGAGCGTGCTCTGCAGCGAGCCGACGACGAGGAAGACGCACGCCGCGGCGAGGAGCATGATGACCGGGCTCGCCGGGAGTCGCCGCTGCGGGATGGGAAGCTTGCGCGCCAGCTCGACCATCAGTACCCGAGGTAGCTCCGGCGGACGGACTCGTGCTGTTGCAGGTCGGCGCTCGGGCCGGACAGCGCGACGCGGCCGACCTCGAGCACATAGGCCGCCTGTGCGAGCTGGAGCGCGATGTGCGCGTTCTGCTCGACGACGAGAACGGTGACGCCCTCGTTCTCGTTCAGCTCCTTGACGATGCGGAAGACCTCGGTCACGAGCAGCGGCGCGAGCCCGAGCGACGGCTCGTCGAGGAGCAGGAGGCGCGGGCGCTGCATGAACGCGCGCGCGAGCGCGAGCATCTGCTGCTCGCCGCCGCTCAGAGTGCCGGCCTGTTGGTAGCGGCGGTCCTCGAGCCACGGGAAATAGGAGCCGACGCGCGCGAAGTCGTCCTTGAGGTTGCCGCGCCGCGTGTAGGCGCCGAGGCGCAGGTTCTCCCACACGGTCAGCTCGGCGAACGTGCCGCGTCCTTCGGGCACGTGCGCGACGCCGAGGCGGGCGACGGCCTCGGGCCCGCCGCGCAGCGCGTTGCCGGCGAAGCGGATCTCGCCGTCGCGGTGCACGGTGTTCGAGATCGCGCGCAGCGTCGTCGTCTTCCCCGCGCCGTTCGCGCCGAGCACCGCCACGATCGAACCCTCGTCGACGGTCAGCGACACGCCGTGCAGCGCGTTCACGGGGCCGTAGCGCGCACGGACGTCGCGCAGCTCGAGCAGCGCCGTCACGCTGCGCCTTCCAGCTCGCCGCCGAGGTATGCCTCGATCACCTTGGGGTTGCGTTGCACCTCGGCAGGCGAGCCGCTCGCGATCGTGCGCCCGAAGTTGAGCACGTGCACGTGGTCGGACACGCGCATCACGAGGTTCATGTGGTGCTCGACGAGCAGCACCGTCAGCTTCAGCTCGTCGCGCAGCCGCCGCAGGAAGGCTGCGAGCTCCTCGACCTCCTCGTGGTTCAGCCCGCCGGCGGGCTCGTCCAGCAGGAGCAGTCGCGGCTTCGAGACGAGCGCGCGCGCCATCTCGACGCGCTTCATCGTCCCGAACGGGAGACCGGCGGCCGGAAGGTGCGCGACGGCGCCGAGCCCCACGAGATCGAGCGTCTCGAGCGCGCGGCGGCGGACTGCCTCCTCGCGCACGAACAGCGACGTCACGTGCGCCCCGACGAGGACGTTCTCGAGCACCGTCATCGTCGGGAAGAGCTCGACGTTCTGGAATGTGCGCGCGATGCCGAGACGGATGATGCGGCTCGGCGGGGTGCGGAGGATCGAGCGGCCGTCGAAGGCGACGTCGCCGGACTCGAGCCGGTAGAGGCGCGTGATGACGTTGAACGCGGTGGTCTTGCCCGCACCGTTCGGCCCGATGAGGCCGGCGATCGTCCCCGGCTCCACAGCGAGCGAGACGTCGTCGAGGGCGACGATTCCGCCGAAGCGCAGCGTCGCGTTCTGCAGCGAGAGGAGGGCCATCAGCGGCGTGAGTCCACGTATTCCTGCCAGAGGTGCTCCATCGTCGTCAAGCGCGGGGCACCGAGGTGAGCCGGGTCGTACGGGATGTGGTTCACGGCTCGCACGATCCAGCGGCCGTCCGTGCCGACGTCGAGGACGTTGATGCAGCCGGGCGCTTGCTCGAACGCGCCGAGGAACATGCGCTCGCCCGTGAGGGCGCGGCTCAGGATGGCGCGGTTCACCGCTCCGTGCAGGACGAGCAGAGCAATGTCCCAGTCGTCGTCGGCGAGCAGCGAGTCGAGCTCGGGCGTGACGCGGTCAACCAGCTCGCCGATCGTCTCGCCGCCGAGGAAGCGCATGTTCAGCGGCACGACCCCTTTGAAGGCGGCGGTCATCATCGCCTGTACTTCGTCGGGCGCGACCTCGCGGATGTCCCCGCTCTCGATCTCGCGGAGCGCGTAGTGCGACTCCGGCTCCGTGTCCGGGGCGACGATCCGGGCGGTCTCGAGCGTGCGCTCGAGGCCGCTCGTCACGACGCGGTCGAAGGCGACCTCGCGCAGCTCGGCGGCGGCGGATTCCGCCTGTGCGCGCCCGCGTTCGGTGAGCACGACGTGTTCGGGATGCACGCCCTCGAAATAGCGCACCTCCGCATGGCGCATCAGATAGATGCGGCGGCGCACTACGGAGCTGAGCGGAGGGATTGCCCGCCGGCCTTCTGCATGCCGGCGACCATCCCCTCGGGGGCGGCCCCGTCCGGAAACCGCTCGAGCATGGCTGTGAGCAGCCCGTCGGCGTCCCAGCCGTCGTCGCGCTGGAACAGCTCGCCTCCCGTCCAGCCGCAGAGCGCGTTCACGGCGCCGCCCCAGACGTGGAAGACCTGGCCCGTGATCTCCTGCGCGTCGTCGGCGCACAGCGCGACGACGACCGGCGAGATGTTCCCGGGGTCGAGCGGGTCGAAGCCTTCGGGGCGGTCTCCCATCTCGAACGTCTCCTCGGTCATCCGCGTGCGCGCGTTCGGCGCGAGGCAGTTGACCGTGACGCCGTAGCGGGCGAGCTCCTGCGCAGCGATGATCGTGAATCCTGCGATGCCCGCTTTTGCGGCGCCGTAGTTCGTCTGCCCGATGTTGCCGAACACGCCGGACGGGCTCGATGTGTTGATGACACGCGCGCGCAGCTGCTCGCCGGCCTTTGCGCGCTCGCGCCAGTGCGCGGCGGCGTGGCGGGTCACGGCGAAGTGACCCTTGAGGTGCACGGCGACGACGGCGTCCCACTCGTCCTCTTCCATGTTCACGAGCATCCGGTCGCGCAGGATGCCGGCGTTGTTGACGACGATGTCGAGGCCGCCGAACGCGGCAACCGCGTGCTCGACGAGCCTGCGCGCGCCCTCGAAGTCGGCGACGTTCTCGCCGTCGGCGACCGCTTCTCCGCCCGCGGTCTCGATCTCTGCGACCACTTGCTCCGCAGGGGACAGGTCGGCGCCTTCGCCGGCGAGCGAGCCGCCGAGGTCGTTGACGACCACCCTTGCCCCGGCGGCGGCAAGCGCGAGCGCATGCGCGCGGCCGATGCCGCGGCCGGCACCGGTGACGATCGCGACCTTGCGACTCAGGTCGGGCACGGGTCGGAGCCTACTGGAGCAACGCGGCTGCGTACTCGCGAAGGGCGAGCTCGTCCATGTCTCCGCCGAGCGCGTGCACGCAACGGGTTGTGTACGCGCGGCCGTAGACGGCTGCGGCTGCGGCGGTGGCCTGCTCTTGCCGGGTGAACGGCGCGCTCCGGGCCCGCTCGTAGTCGGCGATGAACATCAAGGTCTCGTCGACCGTCGGCCAGAGCTCCACCTCGAGGTGCTCCGTGTACGTGAAGTGGTCGGCAGCCTCGCCGACGAAGACGGGCTCGAAGCCGGAGCTCAGGCTGTCCCAGTCGTAGACCGCCGTCGGCCGCAGGTCGCGGAAGCGGATGTGGGCCGCCGTCCAGTCGTGATGGGCGATGACGATCTCGCCCCCGCCCGCATCGCGCTGCTCCTTCGCCGAGGTCGCGATCTCGTCGATCCAGGCCGCATCGTGCGCGTTCGCCTCGAAGTCGAAGAGCACGTTGTGCGGCGGCGGCCAGAGCGGCCCGCCGGCGCGCGGGAAGAACGGGGGCAGGTCCGTGTCGGGGCGCACGCCGCGCGTGAGCTGCGTCAGGCGGACGAGCTGCTGCGCCAGTGCGCGCCGGACAGCGGGCTCGTGGGCATCCCGATACACGCCCTCGTCGCGCCATTCCTCGAGCGTCGCGCGGCCGCGCACGCCGAGTGGCCGGGGCGCCGGAAAGCCGTGGCGCCAAACGTGCTCCTGCACCTGCTGCATCGCCGCGAGGTACTCCGACGAGCGCGCCGGGTGGACCTTCAGCGCAACGCGGGAGCCGCCACGAAATTCGAGTCCGAAGAGCGCACCCACGCTCGCGCGGAACGCAAAGCAGTCGACCGCCTCCGGGCACAGGGCCTGCACGTGCGCCCAGATGGCCGCGGGATCCGTGGTGCCGAAGATCGAACGGACGACTGCGTCATCCACCTCGATGCGGGCGAGGATCTCGGTCACTCGTAGCGCTCGAGGTAGCGCGGACTGGCGATGCGCAGCCGTGCTTCGACGTCCGCCTTCACGCGCGCGAGCATCTCCGGCTCGACGTCGCCGGCGCGGATGCGCCGCGCGAGCTCGCGGCGCTCGGCGTCGTCTTCGGGCGGAAGCGCGGCGAGCTCGCGGTGGACGATCCCGAGCGCGTTCATCGCGACGAGCGTGCGGAAGCGCAGACGGTGGTCCTCGAGGGTGGGGAGGATCTCCCCGCCGAGAAACTCGGCGATCGCCTCCGTCAGCTCCTGTGCGGTCGGGCGCTCGCTCATGCGGCGACCTGCTCGAGCAGGTGGCAGATCTCGTACTCGACCTCGGCGCCGAGCCGGCCGAGGATCGCGAGCTCGACGCTGCGGTCCTGGCCGCGCAGATGGCGTTGCGCCTGCGTCAGGCAGCCGATTGCCCAGCCCACGTTGCCGGCCAGCTCCCAGTAATCGAGCTCGTCGGGCCGGATGTCGTAGCCCGTGAGCTCGTTGTAGCGCTCGAGGTACGCGTCCGCGTCGCCGATCCCGCCGAGGCGCTTGTCGTCCGCGCCGAAGCGCCATGCGCGCACGAGCCCGAAGCCGAGGTCGCGGCCGGGGTCGTCGAGGTGCGCGAACTCCCAGTCGAGGATGCCGACGAGCCCGCGCTCGTCGACGACGAGGTTGCCGATGCGGTAGTCGCCGTGGTTGACCACCGACGGCCGCAGCGCCGGGCGGTTCTCGCGCAGCCACCACAGCCCGAGCTCGATCGCGGGGTGCGGGTCCCCGACGTCGTCGAGCTCGTCCACTATCCGCTCGAGTCGCGCCTCCTGAAGGAACGGAAGCCGCTCCTGCGGAATGGCGTGGATCTTCGCGAGCTCCTCCGCCATCTGGCCGGGCAGTTGCGCGGGGACGTCCATGCGCACGATCCGCCGGCCGATCGTCTCGCCGGCGAGCCGTTCCATCACGAACGCCTCGCGGCCTTCGAGGTCGGCGATGTACGACACCGGTCGGGGCACCTTGACGCCGGCTTCGTACGCGGCGGTGAGCACGTCGAATTCGTCCTTCAAGGAGAGCGTGTGGCGGTGGATGACTCCGCCGGCCGCGCGGCGGACGAGGAGGCGTTCGCCGCCTGCGTCCACCGACCACGCCTCCTTCGACGCGCCGCCGGCGAGGAGGACAGGCTCCGTCGTGGGGCCGAGCAGGGCTTCGAGCGCCTCTCGCATCTCTGTGCGATCATCGCTGTCGGTGAGCACGGTTGTCATCCCGGAGCTCGTGGCCGACCGGCGTGAGCGGGTCCGCGGGTTCATGGAGGAGCACGTCTACCGAAACGAGACCGCGCTCGCGCGGGAGGACGACGCGGCCGACGCGCTCGTGCGCGAGCTGCAGCAGCACGCGAAGGAGGCGGGCCTGTGGGCGCCGCACCTGCCTCCGGAGGCGGGTGGCAGCGGCAGCGGCTTCATCGAGTACGCGTACCTGAACGAGGAGATCGGGCGCAGCACGTACGCGCAGCTGATCTTCGGCTGCCAGGCGCCGGACGCCGGCAACGGCGAGATCCTCCATCTGTACGGCACCGACGAGCAGAAGGATCGCTTCCTCCGGCCGCTCGTCTCCGGCGAGACGCGCTCGTTCTTCGGCATGACCGAGCCCGAGGTGGCGGGAAGCGATCCGACGCTGCTGCGCGGTCGCGCCGTGCGCGACGGCGAGGAGTGGGAGATCGACGCCCACAAGTGGTTCTCGTCCGGTGCCGACGGCGCGGGCTTCGGCATCGTCATGGTGGTCACCGATCCCGATGCGGAGCCGCACAGACGGGCGTCGATGATCCTCGTGCCCACCGACACGCCGGGCTACGAGCTCGTCCGGCGGATCCCGGTGATGGGGCACGAGGGGCGGGGTTGGGGCACGCACTGCGAGACGCGCTTCACGGGCGTGCGCGTCCCGCTGGAGAACACGCTCGGCGCGCCCGGCGAGGGGTTCCGCATCGCGCAGAAGCGGCTCGGCCCGGGCCGCATCCACCACGTGATGCGGTGGCTCGGACAGATGCAGCGCGCGTTCGAGCTCATGTGCTCCTACTCGCTCGAACGCAAGGCGTTCGGCGGGACGCTTGCAGAGAAGCAGACGATTCAGAACTGGATCGCCGAGTCGGCGGCCGAGATCCAGGCCTGCCGGCTGATGACGCTGCAGGCCGCGCATCGCCTCGACGAGGGCGACGAGGCCCGCGTCGAGGTGTCCCTCCTCAAGTTCTACGCGGCGAAGATCTTGAACGACGTCATCGACCGGGCGCTCCAGGTGCACGGCGGGCTCGGCATGACCGAGGACACGCCGCTCGCGTCGATGTGGCGCTCCGCGCGCGCGGCGCGCATCTACGACGGAGCGGACGAGGTGCACAAGATGGTCGTCGCGCGGCGGATCCTGCGGGAGTTCGAGGATGGAGGAACCTGGCGCTTCACGTGAGGCTCGAGGGGGAGCGCGTGCGGCTCGAGCCCATCGAGCCCTGCCATGAGCAGGCGCTGTGGGAGATCGCGCAGGACCCACGCGTCTGGACGCTCATGCGGGTGCGCGGGCACGAGAGCCGGGAGCTTTTCGCGCAGTGGTTCGAGTCGGTCGACCTCGGCTTTGCGCATTACTTCGACGACGAGCTCGTCGGCCACACGAGCTATCTCAACGTGAACGAGGGCGATCGGGTCGTCGAGATCGGAAACACGTGGCTCACGCCGGCGGCGTGGGGGACGGGCGCGAACACCGAGGCGAAGTACCTGTTGATGAAGCACGCGTTCGAGGACGAGGGCTTCCTGCGCGTCGAGTTCAAGACCGATGCGACGAACGCGCGTGCCCGTGCAGCGCTGGCCGCGCTGCCGTCGGCGTTCGAGGGCGTCTTCCGCAGGCACATGCTCGTGCGGGGCGGCGAGCGGCGCGACTCCGCGTGGTACTCCGTCATCGACGAGGACTGGCCCGTCGTGAAGGCGGCGCTCGAGAACAGGCTCAGCGGATGATCTGCGTGCACCGCGACGAGGCGAGGAGGTCGCCTGCCGCGTCGTAGAGGTCGGCGGCGCAGAACGCGACTCTGCGGTTCCGCTGCACGACGCGCCCCTCGGCGCGCAGGACGCCGGGCCGCGCCGAGCGCACGAACTCGCAATGCAGGTCCGCCGTGAGGAAGCTCTCGCTTTCGTCGAGCACCGACCAGCACGCCCCGCCCATGGCGGTGTCGAGCAGCGTCGTCACCATGCCGCCGTGCACGATGAAACCGCCGGTCCCGTCGTGGAAGCAGTAGTCCGGCGTCGCCTCCCACTCGATCACGGAGCGGCCGTCGCCCTGCTCGACCCCGTGGTATCCGAGCGTTCGCCAGATGTGCGGCGCCGGCGGCGCCTCGTCGCCCCACGCTCGACGCGTCCTCGCCATCAGCGCGGGCCCGGAATGCCGGGGAAGCGGAACGGCTCCACGCGGTTCGGCTGCACGATCCACGCGCGCCCGGTCTCCGCGTCGTTCATCACCGTCAGCGCGGCCTCTGCGACGAACGAGGGCTGCATCAGCGCCACGGGGAGAGCCCCTCGGAGCTCGTCCTCGACGATCGGCGTGTCGGTGAAGCCGGGGCAGAGCGCATTGATGCGAATGTCATGCGCGCGCAGCCCGTCGGCCGCTCCGCGCACGAAGCCGACGACTGCGTGCTTCGTCGCCGTGTACATCGGGTCGAACGGCATGCCGGTCAGCCCCGCGAGCGAGGCGGTGCAGACGATCGAGCCGCCGCCCGGCATCAGCCGGCGCGCGCACTCGCGTGCGCCGTGGACGACGCCGAGAAGGTTCGCGCCGACGATGCGGTCGATCTCGGGGTCCGGCAGCTCCGCGACGTCGGGGTAGCCGATGCCGATGCCCGCGTTGAGGAACGCGGCATCGAACTCGCCCTCGAGCGCGCGCCACGCCGCGGCGTCGCCGACGTCGAACTCCGGCAGGTCGAGCGCGACCACCTCCCAGCCGTCGAGCGCGATCGCGATCGCCCGGCCGATCCCACCGCGCCCACCTGTGACCAGAGCCCTCACGGGATGAGCACCACCTTGCCGACGCTCTTCCGCGACTCGACGAGCTCGTGTGCGTGGTCGACGTCCGCGAGCGGGAGCTCGGCGCCGACAACCGGTCGCAGCGCACCCGTCTGCCACAGCGCGAGCAGCTCGCCGACCGCCTCGCCGACGACCTCGGGCTCGTGGCGCAGCAGCCGGCCGAGGTAGAAGCCCTGCACGCCGACATTCCGGCCGACGAGCGCGGCCGGGTTGAGCTCCGGCCACATTCCGGCGGCGAAGCCGATCGCGACGAGCGTCCCGAGCGGGCGCAGCCGGCCGAGCGCGCGCTCGAACAGCTCGCCGCCGACCGGATCCATGACTGCGTCGACGCGGAGATCGTCCGGAAGCTCGTCGTAGACGTACGCCTCGGCTGCGCCGAGCTCGCGGCAGAGGTCGAGCTTCTCGTGCGAGCCCGCCGCCGCGATCACCCGCGCTCCGAGCGACCGGGCAACCTGGACGGTTGCCGTCCCGACTCCGCCCGCCGCAGCGTGGACGAGGACGGACGCGCCGGGACGCAGCCGCACCTGCCGCGTGAGCGGGATGTACGCCGTCAGGAACGTGAGCAGGAACGCCGCGCCTTCGGCGAAGCTCGCGTGGTCGGGGAGCGGAACGACCTGTGCGCGGTCGACCGCGACGAGCTCGGCGTAGCCGCCGCTGCCCGGCGTGATCGCCATCACACGCGTCCCGTCCTCGAGCTCGCCCGCGATCTCGGAGCCGAGCACGACGGGGAGCTCCGGCATCTGCGGATAACGGCCGCGCCGGATGAGCACGTCGGCGAAGTTGATCCCTGCGGCGCGCACGCGTACGACGACGCGGCCGTCGGCAGCGGGCTCGGGAACGTCGGCGAGCTCGAACGGCCCGTCGACCTCGCGCAGCAGCGCGGCTCTCAACTCGTCGCCGCTGGTTCCTGGGCGAACTGCTCGCGGAGCGCGGTCTTGCGGAACTTGCCGACGCTCGTCTTCGGGATCTCGGCGATGAACTCGATCCGGTCGGGGAGCCAGAACTTCGCGAAGTTCGGCGCGAGGAACCCGCGCAGCTCCTCCGCGTTCGCCGACGCGCCCTCCTTCAGGACGACCGCCGCGAGCGGGCGCTCCGCCCATTTCTCGTCGGGGATCGCGATGACCGCCGCCTCCGCCACCGCCGGGTGCGCCATGAGCGCGTTCTCGAGCTCGACGGACGAGATCCATTCGCCGCCCGACTTGATCACGTCCTTCGAGCGGTCCTTGATCTGGATGTAGCCGCGCGGATGGATCGACGCGATGTCGCCGGTCCGGAACCAGCCGTCTTCCGTCCAGCGGTCTGCCTGCTCCGGGGTGTCGTAGTAGCCCGATGCGACCCACGGGCCGCGCACCTCCAGCTCGCCCATCGACTCGCCGTCCCAGGGAAGCTCCTCGTCGCCGATCCGCACGCGGATCTCGACGAACGGCAGCGGCATGCCCGCCATCGCCTCGAAGTCGAAGCGGGTCTCCTCGTCGACGTCGGCGAGATCGTGCGGGAGCGTCGCCGTCGATGCCACCGGCGACGTCTCGGTCATGCCCCACCCCTGCACGATGCTGATGCCGTGCCGTTGCTGGTACGCGGCGATCATCGCGCGCGGCACCGCCGAGCCGCCGACGAGCATCGCCTTCATGGCGGAGAGATCCCAGCGCCCGGCATTCGCGTCGAGCAGCTGCAGGATCCCCATCCAGATCGTCGGCACGCCCGCAGCCCACGCCACCTTCTCGTCCGACATGAGGTCGAGCAGGCTCTCGGGATCGAGATGCGGCCCGGGATAGACGAGCTTCGAGCCCGTCATCGTCGCGACGTAGGGGTAGCCCCACGCGTTCGCGTGGAACATCGGAACGACCGGCAGGATCGCGTCGTTGACGCTGATCCCGATCCCGAGCGGGTTGTTCGCTGCCACGCCGACGGAGTGGAGCACCGTCGAGCGATGCGAGTAGCAGACGCCCTTCGGCAGCCCCGTCGTGCCGCTCGTGTAACACATCGCTGCGGCCTCGTTCTCGTCCAGCTCCGGATCGCGCCACTCGTCCGGCGACGCGGTTGCGAGCAGCTCCTCGTACGAGTCCTCGACGACGAATACATGCTCGATCTTCGTCCGCTCGCGGAACTGGTCGAGCAGCGGCAGGAGCGAGCGGTCGACGATGACCGCGCGGTCCCCGCCGTGGCCGGCGATGTACGCGAGGTCGTTCGGGTGCAGGCGCAGGTTGAGTGTGTGCAGGACGAAGCCGCCACATGGGATACCGAAGTACGCCTCGTGATGCTGGTGGTGGTTCCAGCACAGGGTCGCGACGCGGTCGCCGCGCTCGAGCCCGAGCTTCTGCAGCGCGACTGCGAGCTGTCTCGCGCGCGCCATCGTCTCGCGATAGGTCGTGCGATGGAGCGACTTGTCGGGCAGGCGCGTCACGATCTCGCCGTTGCCGAGGAACGTCTCCGACCGCCGCAGCAGGTGCGGCAGCGTCAGCTGGAAGTCCATCATCAGCCCGTTCACGCAGTCACCGCCACGCCGAGAAGCGCTTCCGCGATCTCCGCGCGTAGCTCGGCCGGCCGCTTGCCGAAGCCCTCGAGCCAGAGCGCGCGCTTGTAGAAGCGGTGCAGCGGGTGCTCCCAGGTGAACCCGATGCCGCCGTGCACCTGGATCGAGCGCTCGCATGCCTTCACGGCTGCTTCGGTCGCGAACGCCTTCGCTGCGGCGGCAGCGAGCGCGGCGTGCTCGTCATCCTCGGCGACGCACCACGCCGCCCAGTACGCGAGCGAGCGTGCGAGCTCGACCTCGGCGTAGGTGTCGGCGAGCTGATGCGACACCGCCTGGTAGACGCCGATCTTCTTGCCGAACTGCTCGCGCGTCTTCGCGTACTCGACTCCCAGTTCGAGTGCGCGCTGCGCGACGCCGACCGCCTCGGCGGCCATCGCGGCGCGCAGGCGCGGCGTCTCGGCGGTCCCGTTTGCGACACGGCGCAGAGGCCGCGACGAGTCGACGGTCTCGATGTCGCACTCGCCGTCGAACGCGTAACCGTTCGCCGCGGCCTGGCCCGCCACGTGGGCGAGATAGCGGCCGGGATAGAGCACGTATCCCATCTCCTCGAGGAGCAGCGCCTCCTCGACGAAGCCGACCCCGGCCTCGGCGACGTCGAGCCAGCCGAGCTCGGCGAGCTCGGCCCAGCGGTCGTCTTGCTGCGCATCCCAGTCGCGGTCGAGGGGATAGCGCTGCTCGAGCCACGCGTGCGACTGGCTCTTCAGCTCGAGCTGGACGTCGTCGAAGGCGAAATCCATCAGCGTGACCTCGGGAGGCCGAGCACGCGCTCGGCGACGATGTTGCGCAGCACCTCGGAGCTGCCCGCCTCGATCGTGTTGCCGCGGCTGCGCAGCTGCTGGTAGTGCCACCAGCCGTCGTCGAGGATGCCCTCGGCGCCGAGCAGCTCGCGTCCCAGCTTCGTCAGCCGCTGGTTCTGCTCGGACCAGCGGAGCTTGATCGCCGACCCTTCCGGGCCGGGGATGCCGGTGCGCTGGTACGTCCCGAGCGAGCGGTAGTTCGTGTAGCGCAGCGCCTGCATCTCGATCCACTCGGCCGCGATCCGCTCGCGCACGCCGACGTCGCCGTTGACGTGCTCGTTCGCGGTCTCGATCAGGCGGCCGACGCCGACGTCGAGCGCGGCGGTGAGCGCGAAGCCGAGCGTGCCGCGCTCGTGCAGCAGCGTCGTCATCGCCACCTGCCAGCCCTCGCCCTCGTCGCCGAGGCGGTTCGACACCGGCACTTCGACGTCGGTCAAGAAGATCTCGTTGAACTCCGCCTCGCCGGTGATCTGCCGCAGCGGCCGGACCTCGACGCCGGGCGCGTGCATGTCCACGATCAGATAGGTCAGGCCCTTGTACCGCGGCGCCTCCGGGTCGCTGAGCGTGACGAGGATGCAGTAGTCGGCGATGTGCGCGAACGACGACCACACCTTCTGGCCGTTCACGACGTACACCTCGCCGCGGCGCTCGGCGCGCGTGCGTGCCGCCGCGAGGTCGGAGCCGGCGTCCGGCTCGGAGAAGCCCTGGCACCAGATCTCCTCCGCGGAGAGGATCTTCGACAGGTGTGCCTGCTTCTGCTCGTCGGTGCCGTGCGCCATGATCGTCGGTCCGGCCATGCCGAGCCCGATGACGCCGACGTGCGCCGGCGCCTGAGCGCGCGCCATCTCCTCGTAGAAGATCGCCTGGAAGCTGTACGGCGCGCCGGCGCCCCCGTACTCCGTCGGCCAGGTCAGCCCGGCGTACCCGGCCTCGTACAGCTTGTGGCTCCACGCGCGCCCGAACTCGTCGCCGAAACGCTGCTCGCCGCCGCGCCACCCCCGCCGCTCCTCGGGCAGGTTCGCGTCCAGCCACGCGCGCAGCTCGGCCCGGAAGGCTGCCTCCTCCGCGGTATCGCGCAGGTCCACGAGGCGAGCCTAGCTCGCCGCGGGAGCTGCCACAAAGTCCGGTGCGCGGACGATGTCTCGCCGGCGTGCCGGCAGGAGGCTGACGACGCCGACCGTGATCGCGACGCCCACCCACTGCGTCCAGCGCAGCGAGCTGTCGAAGACGTAGATGCCGACCAGGGTTGCCGTCACCGGGAACGCCAGCTCGCCCAGGGCGGCGAGGAGCGCCGGGGTGCGCCGCAGCCCGTAGTAGTAGAGGCCGAGCGCGGCCAGGCCGGTGACGAGGGCGAGCAGCGCGATGTAGAAGCTGTCGTGCACGTTCGACCAGGCGGAAGTCCCGACGATCGGGAGGGCGCAGGCACTCGCCACGAGCCCGAATGCGAACCGCACCGTCGTGACGTGCTCGAACGCGAGCTTCCGCCCGAGGTACCGGCCGAACACGGTGCCGAGCCCCCACATGGCGGCGGCGGCGAGCGTCTCCACGATCGGTGTCAGTCCGTGCGCGTGCGGCGCGAGCGGGTGCGGCAGCGCGATGAGCCAGATTCCCGTGAGCGCCGGGAGGAGGAACCAGGCGAAGCCGCGGCGCGGCTGCTCTCCCAGCACGAGCCACGCACCGACGACGGCGATGAGCGGCTGCGACTTCTGCAGCACGATGACGGTGATGAAGTCGCCGTGGAAAAGAGCCTGCGTGAAGAGGATCGTCGCGACCGCCGACGCGCCCGCGCCGACGAGGATCCCCGCGAGGACGTAGCGAGGGCCGGCGCGCCACAGCGCAGCCAGCGCCGGAGCGAGCAGCGTGATCGTGCAGGCGACGAGCACGACGTGCTCGCCGAAGACGATCGTCGTCGCCGTCGTCGTGTGCGAGAGCGGCTTGCGGATGAGCCCGTCGAGGCCCCACATCGTCGCCGCGATGCTCACGAGGACGACGCCCGGGACGTTCGCGAGACGGTTGGTCATCGCTCCAAGCGTAGGAGATCGGACACGGGTTGCCGAGCGCGCACGAGCCGCGCGGCGCCGTCGGCGACGAGCACGGCCGCGGGATTCGGCACGCCGTTGTACGTGGACGCCATCGCGAGCGTGTATGCGCCGGTCGCCGGAACCGCGAGCAGGTCTCCGCGGCGTGGATGCGGCAGCGCGATCGCGTCGATGAGGACGTCGCCCGATTCGCAGTGCTTGCCGGCGATCCGGAACACGCCGTCCGGCAGCTCGGTTGCGCGGTTCGCGAGCAGCGCGTCGTAGCGCGCGCCGTACAGCTGCGGGCGCGGGTTGTCGGACATGCCGCCGTCCACTGCGACGTACGAGACGCCGCCCGACTCCTTGACGACGCCGACGCGGTACAGCGTCACGCCTGCACGGCCGACGAGCGACCGCCCCGGCTCGAGCACGACTTGGATGCCGTGCGGAAGCCGCGCCACGAGCTGCGGCACGAAGTCGGCGATCCCGGGGACTCGTTCCTCGCGCGTGTACCTGATCCCGAGGCCGCCGCCGATGTCCAGTACCTGCGGCGTCCAGCCGAGCTCGGCCTCGGCGCGCGCGCAGAAGGCGACGAGCCGGTCGACGGCGACGAGGCTCTCCTCGACGCGGGCCAGCTGCGAGCCGACGTGGAAGTGGACGCCGGCCACGTCCATCCCGAGCCCGCGGGCCTCGGCGATCGCGGCGAGCGCCGCGTCGGGCAGGAGGCCGAACTTCGACTCGTCGTGGGCGGTCTGGATCGACTGGTGCGTGACCGCCTCCACACCCGGTGTCAGCCGCACGAGCACGCGGCGGACGCCTGCGGCGGCCGCGCGAGCCGGCTCGTCCGGCGCGTCCAGCACGACCGTCGCTCCCGCCTCGGCCGCAGCCTGCAGCTCGTCATCGGACTTGTTGTTGCCGTGGAAGAGGATGCGGCTTCCGTGCAGCCCGGCCTCGCGGGCAAAGGCGAGCTCCCCGAGCGTGGAGACGTCGGCGCCCACGCCTTCCTCGGCGAGGACGCGGAGGACGGCGACGTTGGCGAAGGCCTTCGTCCCGTAGACGATCACGGCGCCCGGGGCGGCAGCCCGGTAGGCGCGTGCCTGCGCGCGGATGGTCTCCTCGCAGTAGACGACGAGCGGCGTCCCATGCTCCTCGGCGAGGCGCGATGCGGGGATGCCGCCGATCGAGAGCTGCCCGTCGGCGATCTCCGCGCTGAGTGGGAGGAGGTCGAGCACGGAGTCAGTCTGCCCTGTGGAAGAACCGGCGCGGAACCTGCACGGTCTCGTCACCATCGCGGCGCGCCCGCGAATTAAGATCGCGCTCAGGTCGGTGGGGGGAGGGAGTCGGGACCCGGATTACACGCGCGTGTACCAGGAAAGTGCGCGAATCCGGCTTGGTTGCTACGATCGGCGCGGTGAACAGGGAGCTCCTTCGATAGCGCAGGAACGGACCGCGGCGAGGCCGCGTCGAGTTCCCCCGGCCTCTCTCGCGAGAGGCTTTTTCGTTTTATGACCAAGTACGAACCCGAGCAGATCGAGCCGAAGTGGCAGCGCGTCTGGGCCGACGCGCGGGCGTTCAACGTCCCCAACCCCGAGGCCGGCGCCGAGGACGAGAAGCGCTGGTACCAGCTCGAGATGCTGCCCTACCCGTCAGCGAAGAGCCTGCACATGGGGCACGTCTTCAACTACACGATGGGCGACGTCGTCACGCACTACCACCGGCGCAACGGCGCGCGGGTGCTGCGGCCGATGGGCTGGGACGCCTTCGGCCTGCCGGCGGAGAACGCGGCGATCCGCGAGGGCGGCCACCCGCGCGACATCACCGAAGACAGCATCGTGCTGATCCGCGAGCAGATGCAGCGCCTCGGCTGGGCGATCGACTGGGACCGCGAGGTCTCGTCGCACGATCCCCGTTTCTACAAGTGGACGCAGTGGCTGTTCCTGCGCTTCTTCGAGCGCGACCTCGCGTACCGGCGCGCCGCGCCCGTCAACTGGTGCCCGAACGACCAGACGGTGATCGCGAACGAGTACGTCGTCGACGGGCACTGCGAGCGCTGTGGCGCGCTCATCGAGCTCCGGAACATGACGCAGTGGTTCTTCAAGACCACTGCGTACGCGGACGAGCTGCGCGAGTTCGAGCTGCCGCCCGGCGGCGAATGGCCCGAGCGGACAAAGACGATCCAGCGCAACTGGATCGGCCGGAGCGAGGGCGCAGAGATCCTCTTCCGCGTCGAAGAGCTCGACATCGACATTCCCGTGTTCACCACGCGGCCGGACACGCTCTTCGGCGCGACGTTCTTCGTGATGGCGCCGGAGCATCCGTTCATCGAGGCGCACGCGAGCGACGACGCGAAGGAGTACGCGAAGCACGCCGGCGCGCGGCGGGCCGAGGACCGCGCGGCCGAAGAGGAGAAGACGGGCGTCTTCACCGGGCACTACGCGACGAACCCCGTGAACGGCGAGAAGCTGCCAATCTGGGTCGCCGACTACGTCCTGATGGATTACGGCACCGGCGCGATCATGGCCGTCCCCGCGCACGACGAGCGCGACGGCGAGTTCGCCCGGACGTTCGACCTTCCGGTCCGCACCGTGATCGACGAGGACGGTGTGCTCGTCGACTCGGGCGAGTTCACGGGCAAGCCGGCGGACGAGGCGAAGGCGGCGATCGTCGAGTGGCTGCATCACCAGGGCCGCGGCGCGCCGGCGGTCTCGTTCCGGCTGCGCGACTGGAGCTTCTCGCGGCAGCGCTACTGGGGGTCTCCGATCCCGATCGTCTACTGCGACGTCTGCGGAATGGTGCCCGTCCCCGACGAGGATCTGCCCGTTCTGCTCCCCGACGTGGACGACTACCTCCCGAAGGGCAAGGCGCCGCTCGCTTCGAACGAGGAGTGGCTGCATGTCGACTGCCCGCGGTGCGGGGGCCCGGCGACGCGTGAGGCCGACACGATGGACACCTTCGTTGACTCGTCCTGGTACTTCATCCGCTACGTCGACCCGACGAACGACGAGGCGCCGTTCGGCCGCGACGTCGTCGACTACTGGATGCCGGTGTCGCAGTACATCGGCGGCATCGACCACGCCACCGGCCACCTCCTGTACTCGCGCTTCTTCGTGAAGGCGCTGAACGACATGGGGATGCTCGGCTTCCGCGAGCCGTTTGCGCGGCTGTATCACCAGGGCTGGGTGACGATGGGCGGGACGAAGATGTCGAAGACGAAGGGCAACCTCGTCGGCCCGGACGAGCTCGTCGCCGAGTACGGCGCCGACGCGGTGCGCGTCTACATCATGTTCATGGGGCCCGGCGACCAGGACAAGGAATGGTCCGACGCCGGCATCGAGGGCACCGTGCGCTTCCTGCGCCGCCTGTGGCGCCTCGTGCATGAGGTCGCCGAGCATGCGCCCAGCGAGGGCGAGCCCGGGCCGCTCACGCGCAAGACCCACCAGACGATCGCGCGCGTCAGCGACGACATCGGGCGCCGGTTCCAGTTCCACACCCCGATCTCGGCGCTGATGGAGCTCGTGCACGCGCTCGCCGAGGACACCACTGCCCCCGATGCACGATTCGCTGCAGAGACAGCGGTGTCCCTCATCCAGCCATACGCGCCGCACATCGCCGAGGAGCTGTGGCAGGTGCTGGGGCACGAACGCCTGTGGGAGCAGCCGTGGCCGGTCGCCGACAGCTCCGTGCTCGAGGAGGAGACCTTCGAGCTCGTCGTGCAGGTCAACGGCAAGGTGCGCGACCGGTTCGAGGTCGGCGTCGACCTGTCCGAGGACGAGCTCGTCGCGCGCGCACTCGCGTCGGAACGCGTGCAGGCGCACCTCGACGGCGCGCAGGTGCGGAAGACCATCGTCGTCCCGCGCAAGCTCGTGAACATCGTCGTCGCCTGACCGTGTTCACCGTCGCAGATCGCCGGCGCGCCCACGAGCGCGTGCTCGCGCTCGCCGAGGACGATTCGCGCGTCGTCGCGGGAGCGGTCGTCGGCTCGCTCGCGCTCGCGGACGGAGACCCATGGTCGGACCTCGACCTGACGTTCGCGGTCGCGGACGGCATCGCTGTCTCCGAGGTGCTCGAGGACTGGACGCGCACGGTCGAGGCCGAGCTCGGCGGCGTGCAGCTCTTCGACCTGCCGGCCGGTCCGAGCATCTACCGCGTCTTTCTGCTGCCCGGCTGCCTGCAGTTCGACCTGTCGTTCACGCCCGCATCCGAGTTCGGCGCGACGAGCCCGAGGTTCCGGCTCCTCTTCGGGTCCGCCGTCGAGCGGCAGCCGCTGCCGCAGCCGGATCCGGACGAGCTCTTCGGTTACGCCGTCCACCACGCCCTGCGCGCGCGGTTCTCGATCGAGCGCGGACGCTTGTGGCTCGCGGAGTACTGGACCGCCAGCGTTCGCAACTACGCGCTCAGCCTCGCGTGCGTCGACCAGGGCCTCCCGGCGCTCTACGGACGCGGCTTGGACGACCTGCCCGCCGACGTGCTCGCACGCTTCGACGGCGCCCTCGTCCGCGCGCTCGATCGCGGCGAGCTGCTGCGCGCATTGCGGGTGGGGGTCGACGGACTGCTACACGTCGCCGGTGGGCGCGGGGACGCGGTCGCGTCGCAGCTGCGCGAGCTCGTGCAAGTCGACAACCTGTCGTAACCATTTCGCCGCGACGATCGCGGCATGCCACACCGACAGCTTCTCGTCGCGGGATTGGCCGTTGCGGTCGCCTCTGTCCTGGCCGTACACGCGTTGCATCGCGGGCCGGCGCACGCCGCGATACCTGTGCTGCGGACCGCCGTGCATGCCCGCGCGCCGGCGGTCGCACGGCTCGTCGTCGACGTCGCCGGCGCGGTCCGGCGGCCGGGCCTCTACCACCTTCCCGCTGGAGCGAGGATCGCCGACGCGGTCGCGGCCGCCGGCGGCGCAACCGCGAAGGCCGACGTCACGCTCGTCAACCTCGCCGCCCCGCTCACTGACGGCGAGCAGGTGCTCGTCCCCGCGCGCGGCGCGACCGGCGCCGCCGCCGCCGGTGTGCCGTCTCCGACCGCGCCGCTCGACCTCAACACGGCGAGCGCGGAGCAGCTCGACGCCCTCCCCGGCGTGGGGCCGGCGACCGCGCAGAAGATCATCGACTACCGCCAGGCGCATGGGCCTTTCCGCAGCATCGACGAGCTCGAGGCCGTTCCCGGGATCGGCCCTTCGAAGCTCGCGCAGCTGAAAGGGCTCGTGATTCCCTGATCCGGCCCACGGCCCATGCGGCCGCGCTCTGCCTCGGGCTCGCCGCTGCGAACGTCGCGCGGTTCTCACCCGTGCCGGCGGTGGCCGCACTCGCGTGCGCCCGCGCTCCCTGCGCGCTCGCCGTCGCGGGCTGGTGGTGGGGAAGCCACCGGCTGCACGCGCTCGACCGCAGCGTCCTCCTCCCGCGCGCCGGGACCGCTGAGCGCGCGCTCGTCGAGACCGAGGAGCCGGCGCGCGTCGGACGCTTCGGCGTGCGCGTCCGCGTGCTCGTGCTGCGCTGGGGCGCGATGCGCCCGCACGAGCCCGTGCTGCTCGAGCTCCCGCCCGGCCCCGCACCGCCACAAGGCGCTCGGCTGTCGCTGGTCGGGGTCCTGAAGCTGCCGCGCGGACCGTCGCACGGCTTCGACGAGGCGACGTGGCTGCGCCGCCAGGGCGTGCACGTCGTGCTGCGCGTGAAGGAGTGGCGTATCGTCGGCCGCCGCCTCGGCATCGGCGGGATCGGCGACCGGCTGCAACGCTGGCTCGCTGCGGACTCCGCGTACGGCCTGCACGGGGAGCGGCGCGCGCTCGTCGAGGCGGTGGTGCTCGGACGCGCACAGGGTCTCGACGACACGCTGCTCGCGCGGTTCCGGGCATCGGGCCTCTACCACTGTCTCGCGGTCGACGGCCTCAAGGTCGGGACCGTCGCCGCGGGTGCGCTCGGGCTCATGCGACTTGCCGGCATCGGCCGCGTCGCGGCCGAGCTCGCGGCGCTCGCCGCGGTCGGCGGATACACGCTCGCGGTCGGCTTCCATCCCTCCGTCGTGCGCGCCGCCGTCGCGGCGGCGCTCGGTTCGCTGGCCTGGCTCTCCGCGCGCGAGCGCGACCGCTGGCACGCGTTGCTCCTCGGCGCGCTCGCACTGCTCGGATGGAATCCGATGTTCGTTCGCGACGCGGGCTTTCAGCTCTCGTTCGCGGCCGTCGCGGCCATCTTCGTCGTCACGCCGCGCGTCGTGCACGCGCTCGAGGGCTATCTCGTGCCTCGGCGACTCGCCCAGCTGATCGGCGTCTCGACCGCGTGCGGCCTCGCCACCGCGCCGGTGACGTGGCTGCAGTTCCACCAGGTCTCCGTCGTGACCGTTCCGGCGAACGTCGTCGCGGTCCCGGTGGTGGCCGACATGCTCGTGATCGCGCTCGCGACCGCGGTGATCGCGCCGGTCGCACCACCGGTCGCGGCCGCGCTCGCACAGGTGAACGGCTGGGGCGCCTGGTTCGTCGCCGCCTGTGCGCGCGGCTTCGGCGGCCTCCCGGGAGCGCAGGCGACCTCGCCCTCGGCGGTCACTGCGCTGGCCGCGGGTGTGTTGCTCGTAGCTGCATATGCTTGGCGCGATGGCGGCCACGGAGCTCAAGGCGGTCTATCTCCTCTCCGGAAGCGACCGGCCGAAGATCGGGCGCGCGCTGCGCCGCCTGCGTGACCGCGTCGGCGACGACGCCACCGAGCAGCTGAGCGCGCGCGAGACGAGCGGCGCCGACGCCGCCGCGGCGTGCAACGCGATGGGTCTCTTCGTCGGTAACGGCCGCCTCGTGATCGTCGACGAGGTCGAGCGCTGGAAGGCGGACGACGCCAAGGCCGTCGCCGAGTACCTCTCGTCGCCGGCGCCTGCGACGGTGCTCGCGCTCGTCGCGGTCGAGCTGAAGGCCGACTCTGCGCTCGCCAAGGCCGTGAAGAAGGCCGGCGAGCTGCTCACCTACGACGTGCAGAAGCGGCGCGTGCCGGAATGGGTGGGCGAGCAGTTCGGGCGGCTCGGTGCGAAGGCCGACCGCGACGCCTGCCGCGCGCTCGTCGAGGTGGTGGGCGACGACCTCGACGACCTCTCGAGCGAGATCGACAAGCTCGCCACCTGGGCGGGCGGCGACACGATCACCGTCGCGGTCGTCGAGCAGCTCGCCGTCGGGCGGGCGGAGACGCCGATCTTCTCGGTCACGGACGCGTGGGGGAGACGCGATGCCGGCGCCGTGCTCGCAACCACCGAGTCGCTGCTCGAGCGAACGCACCGCACGCGCTCGGGCGAGCTCTTGCGCATCGTCGCGTCGCTCGTCGGCCACGTCGGCCGCGTGCGCCGCATCCAGCGCCTCGCCGACCAGGGCGTGCGCGCCCGCGATGCTGCGGGCAAGCTGAAGATGCACCCGTTCGCCGCCGAGAAGGCGTTCGCACAGGCGGCCAACTTCTCCGCGGAGGAGCTTTCGGCCGCGGTCGTCAGACTCGCCGAGGTGGACGCGGCAGTGAAGGGCGGATCGAGGATGCCGGCAGAGCTCGAGCTCGACCGAGCCCTCGTCGACGTGACGCGCCGAGCTAGTACAGCCGTCCGTAAGTTCGGTCGGTAATTGGTGAAGGGACCGGCCGCTGGGCGTCGAATACTGTCGGCGTGGCGCGGCGGAGCGGGTTCGTGATCGAGTTGAGCGGCGAGGAGCGGGCCGAGCTCGAGCGCCGTG
>DASUIG010000043.1:0-24757 GCA_036273155.1 Gaiellaceae bacterium
CTCCCGGGGCTCTTCGACACACACGTGCACGTGATGTTCGGCCACGTGGACATGTGGAAGCACCTGCAGACGCCGTTCTCGTATCGCTTCTACGAGGCGATCCTCAACCTCGACGCGACGATCCGCGTCGGCATCACGACGGTGCGCGACGCGGGCGGCGCCGATCTCGGCGTGAAGCAGGCGGTCGAGGAAGGGATCGTCCGCGGCCCGCGGCTGCAGATCTCCCTCACGATGCTCAGCCAGACCGGCGGCCACGGCGACGGCTGGATGCCGTCGGGCGGAACGGGCGAGCTCTTCCCCAAGTACCCGGGCATGCCGTCCCAGATCGTCGACGGCGTCGACGAGGCGCGACGCAAGGTCCGCGAGCTCGTGCGCAACGGCGCCGACGTGATCAAGATCGCGACGTCGGGCGGCGTCCTGTCGCCGCGCGACTCACCCGACCAGCCGGGGTTCTCGCTCGAGGAGATCGAGGTCATGGTCACCGAGGCGCGTGCGGCCGAGCTCTGGGTGATGTCCCACGCGCAGTCGACGGTGGGCATCAAGAACGCCGTGCGCGCGGGCGTCCGCTCGATCGAGCACGGCATCTACATCGACGACGAGGCGATCGAGCTCATGCTCGAGCACGGCGCGTACCTCGTTCCGACGCTCGTCGCGCCGCACGGCGTGCGGCGTGCCGCGGAGGCAGGTGCGCCGATTCCGGAGAACATCCTCCTGAAGGCCGAGGAGGTCGTCGAGGCGCACCAGGACTCGTTCCGGCGCGCTGCCGCGGCAGGCGTCAAGGTGGCGATGGGCACCGACGCCGGCGTCGTCCCGCACGGCACGAACCTCGACGAGCTCCGGCTGATGGCCGAAGGCGGGATGAGTCCCGAGGACGTGCTCGTCGCGACGACGCGGACTGCCGCGGAGCTGATGGGGTTCGAGAGTGAGCTCGGGACGATCGAGCCGGGGAAGCGCGCCGACCTCGTCGTCGTCTCGGGCGATCCGTTCGACTTCGGCGACCTCGCCTCGCGGATCGAGCGCGTGTACCAGGACGGTTTGCTCGTGGTGGAGCCCGCGTCCGAGCAGGTGGCCGTAACGGTCTAGGCCTCGGTTACGGTGGCCGTGATGGCCGCCAGGCTCGAAAACCAGCTGAAATCGGTGCCGGCGAGGCCGGGCGTCTACCTGTTCCGCGACGCGGACGGCGACGTTCTCTACGTCGGCAAGGCGAAGTCGCTGCGGCCGCGTGTCCGCTCGTACTTCCAGAAGACGACCGACGGGCGCGCGCAGATCCGCAGCCTTCCGGGGCGGGTCGCGGACGTCGAGGTGATCGTGACCGGCAGCGAGGTCGAGGCGCTCCACCTCGAGCAGAACCTCGTCAAGCGGCACCGGCCGCCGTTCAACGTCCGGCTGCGCGACGACAAGTCGTTCCCGTACATCGCCGTCACGGTCGAGGACGACTACCCGAGGGTGATGTTCACGCGCGAGCGCCATCGGCCCGGCGTCTGGTACTTCGGGCCGTACGCGAACGCGAAGAAGGTGCGCGAGACGCTCGACGTGCTCAACCGCGTCTTCCCGTACCGGCCGTGCGAGGGCCCGAAGCCGGGCCGCCACTCCGGCATTCCGTGCCTCGACTTCCACATCGAGCGCTGCCTCGCGCCGTGCGTCGGATACATCTCGCAGGAGGACTACCGCGCGATCATCGACGGCGTCATCGAGTTCCTCTCCGGCAACACGAAGCCGATCCAGCGCGAGCTGGAAGAGAAGATGCAGGCGGCCGCGCGCGAGGAGCGCTTCGAGGACGCGGCGCGCTACCGCAACCGGCTGTACGCGGTCCAGCACCTCGTCGAGCGGCAGGCGGTCGAGCGGCACTCCGGGGGCACTGCCGACGTCATCGGCTTCGCCGCCGAGGACGACCGCGCGGTCGTGCAGATCTTCCCGCTCCGCGGCGGCAAGATGATCGACCGCCACTCGTTCCACCTCGAGAACGTCGGCGGCCAGGACGTGACGACCATCCTCGAGTCGTTCGGGCTCGAGTACTACGGCAGCGCGCCGAGCGTGCCGCCGCAAATCGTCGTGCCGCGCGACGCGGGCGATCTCTCGGCGCTGGCCGAGCTCTTGTCCGAGCGTCGCGGTGCACGGGTGGAGGTGCGCACCGCCGAGCGGGGCGAGAAACGCCGGCTGCAGCAGCTCGCGGACGAGAACGCGCGCCACGCGCTCGTGAACGAGCAGGCGCAGTCGGAGCAGCGGCGCGCCCGGCGCGTCGAGGCGCTCGAGGAGCTGCGCGAGGCGCTCAACCTCGAGTCGCTGCCGATTCGCATCGAGTGCTTCGACATCTCGCACGCGATGGGGCAAGACCCGGTCGGCTCCATGGTCGTGTTCCAGGACGCGATGCCGCGCAAGAGCGACTACCGCAAGTTCGGCATCAAGACGGCGGGGGAGGACCCGGACGACTTCGCCGCCATGGCGGAGGTGATCTCGCGCCGCTTCGCGCGCGTCGCGGATCCCGTCGGAGAGCCCGCGTGGACGACCGTGCCGAACCTCGTCGTGATCGACGGCGGCAAGGGCCAGCTCTCGGCCGCGCTCGAGGCGATGCAGGCGTACGACCTGCCGCGCGTCGCCGTGATCGCGCTGGCGAAGCGAATCGAGGAAGTCTTCGTCCCCGGCCGCCCGGACGCGATCGTCCTCTCGCGGCACAACCCGGGCCTGCAGCTCCTGCAGCGGCTCCGCGACGAGGCGCACCGCTTCGCGCTCGGCTTCCACCGCCAGCGGCGCGAGTCACGCGGGTTCGCGTCGCTCTTCGACGAGCTCGAGGGCGTCGGCCCGGCCCGCCGCCGTGCCCTCCTCCAGCACTTCGGCTCGGTGGAGCGGATGGTCGCGGCCACCCAGGAAGAGCTGGAGGGCGTGCCGGGGGTGCCGGGGAAGACCGCACGGCGGATCTACGCCCAGCTGCACAAGGCGGGGCGAGCATGAGCGGCCGTGCCTGCATTCTTACAGGCGCTTGACCGATCCCTAACGGAGCGCATCTAGCCTCCTGGGCGTGACGCTGCTGCACCGGATCGAGGACGACCTGCGCGACCACTCGTGGTACGAGCAGCTCTTCGTGGGCACGATCGCCGACGTCGAGGCATACGTCGGCCGCTGGGCGGCCTTCGAGGCCGCCGTCGAGTTGCTCGAGCCGGCCGCGGACGAGCGCCTTACCGGCCCCGTACACGATTCTTAGGCACCTCACAGCCCTTTGCGCTTCGATGTGGCGGTAGTGAAGACGCTGGCCGTCCTCGCGACCGTCGTCACCGGGCTCGTCCTGGCCGGCGCCGCGCAGGCCGGGATCGTCCGTGACGCCGCCTCGAGCACGAACTGGGCCGGCTACGCGGTCAGCGGATCCACCTTCACCGACGTCAAGGGCACCTGGGTGCAGCCGGCCGCGACCTGCACGACGAGCGAGATGTCCAGCTACTCCGCATTCTGGGTCGGGCTCGGGGGCTTCGCCGGCGGTGGCGGCGGCCTCGAGCAGACGGGCACCGAGTCGGACTGCCACAACGGCCACGCTGCATACGCCGCCTGGTACGAGCTGCTGCCGGACGGCTCGGTGAGCGTGCCGCTCACGATCTCGGCGGGCGACACCATCTCTGCCGAGGTGAGTGTCGACGGTGCCGTCGCGACGCTGACGCTCACCGACGTCACCACCGGTCAGACGTTCACGACGCAGGCGACGCCCTCGACCCTCGACATCTCCTCCGCCGAATGGATCGCCGAGGCGCCGTCACAGTGCTTCAGTGCAAACCACTGCGCGCAGCTGCCGCTGGCGAACTTCGGGACGGTCGAGTTCAGCGGCTCGTCCACGACCGCAAACGGTCACGTCGGGACGATCTCCGATGCGAGCTGGAGCGCCACGCCGATCGATCTCGGTGGCGGCGCCGGGTCCGCGACGCCGGCGGCGCTCTCGATCGACGGCTCGGACTTCGTCGTCGCGTTCACCGCGATGCAGGTCACACAGCCGCACGCGAAGGCGAAGGCGAAGGCGAAGCCGAAGCCGAAGCCGAAGCCCCGGTCTCACCGCATCACGACCTAGCTCGACCGCAGGAACGGGTAGCGGTAGTCCGTCGGGGGGACGAACGTCTCCTTGATCGTGCGCGGCGATACCCAGCGGATGAGGTTCCACATCGAGCCCGCCTTGTCGTTCGTGCCCGACGCTCGCGCTCCGCCGAACGGTTGCTGGCCGACGACCGCTCCGGTGGGCTTGTCGTTGACGTAGAAGTTCCCGGCCGCGTAGCGCAGCCGGTCCCTTGCCATGTCGACCGCCGCGCGGTCGCGCGAGAAGACCGCACCGGTGAGGCCGTACGGCGCGCCGGCGTCGATGAGGTCGAGCGTGTCCTCGTAGCGCTTCTCGTCGTACACGAACGCGGTGACGACCGGGCCGAAGAGCTCCTCCCTCATCGTGCGGAAGTCCGGGTCGCTCGTCTCGATCACCGTCGGCTCGACGAACCAGCCTTCGGAGTCGTCGTAGCCGCCGCCGACGAGCACGGACGCTTTGCCGTTCGAAGCGTTGGCTTCGTCGATCGCCTGCTTCTGCGTGGCGAACGAGTTCTTGTCGATGACGGCGCCCATGAAGTTCGAGAAGTCGCCGACGTCGCCCATGCGCAGCGTGCGCACCTCTTCGACGAGCCGCTCTCTCAGCTCGGGCCAGAGGTTGGACGGCGCGAACACGCGCGACGCGGCGGAGCATTTCTGGCCCTGGTACTCGAAGGAGCCGCGCACGATCGCGGTGGCGAGCGAGTCGACGTCCGCGGACGGGTGCGCGACGATGAAGTCCTTGCCGCCGGTCTCGCCGACGATGCGCGGGTAGTTGCGGTACGCGCCGGCCGCGAGGTTCTCGCCGACCGTCTTCCACATGCCGTTGAAGACGCCGGTCGATCCGGTGAAATGGACGCCGGCGAGGTCGCGGCTCGCGAGCGCCGGGTCGCCGACCTCGGCGCCGTTGCCGTACACGAGGTTGATGACGCCGGGCGGCAGGCCGGCCTCCTCGTACAGCTTCATCAGCCACCAGGCCGAGTACGCCGCCGTCGACGCCGGCTTCCAGACGACCGTGTTCCCCATCAGCGCGACGGACGTCGGCAGGTTCGCGCCGATGGCGGTGAAGTTGAAGGGCGTCACCGCGAAGACGAAGCCTTCGAGCGGCCGGTACTCCAACCGGTTCCAGACGCCGGGCGAGGAGATGGGCTGCTCCTCGTAGATGCGCGTCATGAAGCTGACGTTGAAGCGCCAGAAGTCGATGACCTCGCAGGCGGAGTCGATCTCGGCCTGGTGCGCGGTCTTCGACTGGCCGAGCATCGTCGCTGCGTTCAACGTCGGGCGCCACGGCCCGGCGAGGAGCTCGGCCGCGCGGAGGAAGATCGCCGCCCGGTCCTCCCACGGCGTGCGCGACCAATCGTTCCAGGCCTCGGCGGCCGCAGCGACTGCACGCTCCACCTCGGCGGCACCGCCCTTGTGCACCGTGGCGAGGACGTGCGAGCGCTTGTGCGGTTCGACTGCCTCGAACGTGTTTCCGGTGCGCACCTCCTCGCCGCCGATGACGAGCGGGATGTCGAGCTGCTGCGCCTCCATCTCCTGGAGCCGCAGGCGCACCGCCTCGCGCTCCGGGCTGCCCGGCGCGTAATCGCGGACCGGCTCGTTGTACGGCTCGGGCGCTCGGAAGATCGCATGTGTGCTCATAAGGCGATTCTAGGATTGTGGGAGTGGTCACGACGCAAGTGGCGTATGAGGTGGACGGCTGGGGCGTGGGGGAGCTCGTTGTCGCCGACGGCCGAGTTGTGTGGCACGAGCTGCCGAAGGCGGCGGAAACCGCTTCCCGGGTCGGCAGTCATCCGGTGGTAGAGCTCGTCCAGGCTTACTTCGCCGGCGACGACGTCCCGCTGGGCGAGGTTCCCGTCGACCTCGAGTACGACAGCCCGTTCTTCTCCCGCTGCGCGGAGGCGTTGCGCGCTATCCCGCGCGGCGAAGTGGTCACGTACGGCGAGCTGGCCGCGCTCGCGGGGGCGCCGGGCGCGGCGCGCGCGGCCGGAAGCTTCTGCGCACGCAACCGCCTCGGCCTGTTCGTCCCGTGCCATCGAGTGGTCGCCGCCGGCGACCTGGGCTCGTACGGTTCGTACGGCATCGCGTACAAGCGCCGGCTGCTGGAGCTCGAAGGTGCTCTCTGAGGACCTCCGCAACGAGCTTGCCGCGATCGCGCCCGAGTCGGACTGCGACCGCCTGGCGGAATTGTCGGGGCTCTTCCACGTCGCAGGCAGCGTGCACCTCCGCGGGCGCGGCGAGGTCGCGGTCCACCTCGACCTCGTCAGCTCTGCGATCGCCCGGCGTTCGTTCGCGCTCCTGCGCGCCTTCGCCGTCGAGTCGGAGATCCGCACGTATCAGCGCCCGGCGTTCGACCGCTCGACGCGGTACCAGCTGCACGTCGAGGGAACGCAGCATGCATACGAGACGTTGCATCGCGCGGGCGTGCTCGACGCGGCGCACCGGCCGCTCGACCATCCGCCTGCGCGCGTCGTCGCGCGGCGTTGCTGCCGCCGGGCGTACCTCCGCGGGGCGCTGCTCGGCGCCGGTTCGCTCAGCGGGCCGCGCGACCCGCATCTCGAGATGCGGACGGCCGAGATCGAGGGTGCGCAGTTTCTCGCGAGCGTCGCCGCGCGCGAAGGAGCGGAGCTGCACGTCCTCCAGCGGTCCCGGCACGCGATCGCGTACGCCAAGGGAACAGAGCCGATCGCGGACGTGCTCGTCGCCGCCGGCGCGACGGACGTCGTCCTCGTCCTCGAGGAGCGCTCGGTCGTAGCCGCGACCAAGGCGGACGCGAATCGTCTCGCGAACGCAGATCACGCCAACCTCGTGCGCACCGGTCGTGCAGCACATGCGCAGCTCCAAGCCGTGCGCAAGCTGAACGTCGATGCGCTTCCGGACGATTTGCGCGAGCTCGCCGTCCTCCGTATCCGTCATCCGACTGCGTCGATCACCGACCTCGCGCGCCGGTGCCGGCCGCCGCTGACGAAGGCCTCCGCGTACCGGCGGCTCCGGCGGCTGCAGGAGCTCGCGGGATGATCGTCGCCGCCCGCTCCCGGCACACGAGGTCGCTCAGGCCGTAGTACGACTTAGAAATGGCCTAGCGCGTTTCGCACATAAGTCGTCATACTCGGCAACGGCGGGTCCGCGCTCGTCCGGTGATGGATTCAGACCCCGTCCGTCACCACGGTCTCGGGTGTGGCTTGTAGGGCCGGGAGGGTCGTCCTCGGAGCTTCCCGGTCCTACCCGCCTTCACCGCCTTCACGCGGACGTGCCTTCGGGCCCGCGGCAGCGCAGGCGACGCCGCAGCCTTCCCGGCCCTTAAGCCGCTTACAAGCCCGTTGCAAGCCGGCGGAGCGACCGTCCATGCGCATAGGTGCACGACTCGAGAGGAGAGAGACGCATGGACAAACGACTGTTGGCGCTCGCCGCGATCGCCCTTGCCGCGCTCGCGTCCGCCGCTTCCGCACAGGCTTCCGACGCGACCACCGCGGTGATGCCGATGACAGGGACGATCGCGTCAGCCTCGCCGTTCGCGGTCGACGCGGGCCCAGGTGACCAAACCGACCCGCACGTGTACGGCGGCGAGGTGTCCTACACGAGCCAGGTGAACGGCGGCTCGGCCGTCCGCCTGTACGACATCGCCGCCGGGACGAGCATCGGCGTGCCGACGAACGGCGGCATGGACTTCCTTTCCGACGTGGGCGACGGCGGAGTCGTCTACACCCATCTGACGACCCAGTCGGCGATCTGGCGGTACGACCCCGCCATGGGGACGACGAGCGAAGTCGCCCCGGTCACGCCGTCCAACCGGCGCGAGTCGCGCATCGGTGGGACGACCCTCGTCTGGCAGGACTTCGACTACACGGGCGACGTTCGCACACCGGAGATCACGGTGGACGACCTCGCCGACGGCTCGACGACGCGCCTGACGGACGACGCGCTGCTGGACAAGGATCCGGCCGTCAGCCCGGACGGCAACACGATCGTCTGGACGAAGTGCCAGCAGGACTCGACCGGCTGCACCATCTGGGAGGCGCAGCGGAGCTCGTCCGGGTGGGCCTCCACCGCGCTCACGAGCGCAGCCGACGGCGACGCGGCGCTGCCGGACACCGACGGGCACGTCGTCGTCTACAGCGAGATCCGCAACGGCGACGAGGACGTCTACTGGCAGCCGGCCGGCGGCGGCGCCGCGCACGAGCTGGCGCTCTCCGGTCAGCAGACGAACCCGAATGTCTCGAACGGCGTCATCGTCTTCGAGCAGCTCGACTCGACCACGACGGTGCCGAACTACGACCTCTACGCGTACGACATCGCGACGAACACTGAATACAGGCTTACGGCCTCGCCCCAGGACGAGACGCTCAACGACGTCTGGGTCTCCGGACGCGACGTCACCGTTGTCTGGACCGCCGCTGAGGCGGACTACAACGTGTACGGGGAGCGATTCACGCTGCCGCCGATCGCCTCGGATACGACTCCGCCGACCGTCTCGGTCGACGGGTTCGCAGACGGGCAGCAGTTCCTCGTCGGCGAGTCCGCTCCCACCGTCACGTGCTCGAGCAGCGATTCCGGCTCCGGGATCGCGGCGACGACCGGTCCGACGGAGGACGCCGTCCTCACCGCGAACGGCGTCGGCACCGTCACGTACACCTGCACCGCCACGGACGGCGCCGGGAACACCGCGACCGCGACGAAGTCGTACCGCGTCGTCTACGGCGGAGGCGCGTTCCTCGGGCCGCTGCAGGGCGCGCCGGCCGTGAATGGCGGCCACGGCGGCCGGGCCTATCCCCTGAAGTGGCAGCTCACCGACGCTGCCGGCGGATACGTCAGCGCGCTCTCGGCGGTCGTCTCGATCCGCTACCAGGCGGTGTCGTGCTCGGCGTTCCAGAGTGACGCCGGGCAGGTGGATGCCGAGGCGACGGGCGGTTCCGGCCTCCGCTACGACAGCACTGCGCAGACCTTCGTCTACACGTGGGCGACGCCGAAGACGGCGGGGTGCTACGTCGTCTCGGTCACGCTCGACAGCGGTCAGGCGCTGCAGGCGAACTTCCAGCTCTCGTAGCACGTCGTAATCCGCGCAACTGCGGGGTTCTATCGAGGGCCCCGCAGTTGCGCGTGGTTAGACTCGGTGTCAGACACCAAGAGACGAAAGGGCAGCGGAACCCATGGCGAAGATCAGGGTCGGGATCAACGGATTCGGCAGGATCGGCCGCAACTTCCTTCGGGCTCAGCTCGAGCGGGGCGGCGACTTCGAGATCGTGGCCGCCAACGACATCGGCGACACGAAGACGATGGCGCACCTGCTCAAGCACGACTCGGTGCTCGGCGCCCTCGAGGTCCCGGTCGAGGCGGGCGACGGCTTCATCCGCGTCGGCGGCAACGAGATCAGGTTCACGACCGAAAGGGATCCCGCGCAGCTCCCGTGGGGCGAGCTGGGCGTCGACGTCGCCATCGAGTCCACCGGTCTCTTCACGAAGCGCGACGACGCGGCGAAGCATCTCGAGGCCGGCGCGAAGAAGGTCGTCATCTCGGCGCCGGCGACGGATCCCGACCTCACCGTCGTCATCGGCGTCAACGACCGCGAGTACGACGCCGAGCAGCACAACATCATCTCCAACGCGTCTTGCACGACGAACTGCGTCGCGCCGCTCGCGAAGATCTTGCATGAGGCGTACACGATCGAGCACGGCTTCATGACCACGATCCACGCGTACACGAACGACCAGAACGTCCTCGACCTGCCACACAAGGATCTGCGACGGGCACGCGCGGCCGCGATCAACCTCATCCCGACCTCGACCGGCGCGGCCAAGGCGATCGGCCTCGTCCTGCCCGACCTGAAGGGCAAGGTGGACGGCATGTCCATGCGCGCGCCGGTGCCGACGGGCTCGATCGTCGACCTCGTCGTCCAGGTCAGTCGCGAGACGAGCGCCGACGCGGTCAACGAGCTCTTCGGCTCGAAGGCGGACACCGGCGACTTCGAGGGCATCCTCCAGTACTCGGACGAGCCGCTCGTCTCCACCGACATCGTGCACTCGTCGTACTCGTCGATCTTCGACAGCGACCTGACCATGGTGAATGGGAACCTCGTCAAGGTCTTCGGCTGGTACGACAACGAGTGGGGCTACAGCTGCCGTCTCGTCGACCTCGTCGCGAAGATCGCGCAGACGATGCCGGCGGCCGTCGCCGCGTAATGCGCATGCCTCGCTCGGTCCGCGACGTCGATGTCGCGGGCAAGACGGTCTTGGTCCGCGCGGACCTGAATGTGCCGCTCGAGAACGGCGGCGTCGCCGACGACACGCGCATCCGCGCTTCGGTGCCGACGCTCGAGCTGCTGCTCGAGCACGACGCCTCCGAGATCCGCGTCTGCTCGCACCTCGGCCGGCCGAAGGGCGTCGACGAGGCATTTCGGATCGCGCCCGTCGCGGCGCGGCTGCACGAGCTCCTGCCGGCCGAGCGCATCCGCGTGCTCGAGAACACGCGCTTCGATCCGGGCGAGACGAAGAACGACGAGGGTTTCGCGCGCGAGCTCGCGAACGGCTGCGACCTGTACGTGAACGACGCCTTCGGCTCGGCGCATCGCGCGCACTCGTCCACGGAGGCGGTCGCGCGCCTCTTGCCCGCCTACGCGGGTCTCCTGCTCGAGGAGGAGCTGCGCAACCTCGGCCGGCTGCTCGGCGACGTCGTGCGCCCGTTCGTGCTCGTCTCCGGCGGCGCGAAGGTGGACGACAAGCTCGGCGTGCTCCAGCATCTCGGCGGCCGGGCGGACACGGTGCTCATCGGAGGCAAGATGGCGGAGCAGTTGCGCGTGGAGAACCCACTGGACTTCGAGGTCGAGCTGCCGACCGACGTCGTCGGCGCGGCCGCCTTCGAGGCCGGCGCCGAATCGGCGACGTTCGCCGTCGACGAGATTCCCGACGGCTGGCTCGGCCTCGACATCGGGCCGGAGACGCGGAAGGCGTTCGCGGCCCGGCTCGCCGAGGCGCGGACGATCTTCTGGAACGGCCCCATGGGCGTGTTCGAGTGGCCGTGCTTCGCCGAGGGGACGAAGGCGGTGGCCGAAGCCGTCGCCGGCAACGCGGCAGCCTTCACCGTCGTCGGCGGCGCGGACTCGGTCCGCGCGCTCAACGAGCTCGGGCTCGCCGACCGGATCTCCTGGGTCTCGACCGGCGGCGGCGCGAGCCTCGAGCTGCTGGAGGGCAAGGAGCTTCCCGGCGTCGCGGTGATCCCGTCGTGATCGTCGTCGGCAACTGGAAGATGTTCCACGGGCCGGACCCGCACGCGCTCGTCAGCCTCGATGCGATCGTGGCGCCGCCCTTCACGCGGCTGCACGAGTGCGTCGAAGCGGGACTGACGACGTTCGCGCAGAACGTCCACTGGGACGCGGAGGGGGCCTACACGGGCGAGATCTCGTCGCCGATGCTGCTCGAGCTCGGCGTCAAGGGCTCGCTCGTCGGCCACTCCGAACGACGCCAGTACTTCGGCGAGAGCGACGAGACGGTCGGGCTTCGGACGCGTGGCGCGCTCGCGGCCGGTCTCCGCGTGGTCGCCTGTGTCGGCGAGACGATCGAGGAGCGGCGGAGGGGAAAGACCGAAGCAGTCCTGCGGAGGCAGCTCTCCGTGCTCGAACCGCATCCGCAGCTCGTGCTCGCATACGAGCCTGTGTGGGCGATCGGCACCGGCCACACGGCGACGCCGGAGATCGTGCAGGAGGCGCACGCCTTCATCAAGTCGCTGCTCGACGCGCCCGTCCTGTACGGCGGCTCCGTCAAGCCCGACAACGCGGAGAGGCTGCTGTCCCAGCGCGACGTCGACGGCGCGCTCGTGGGCGGCGCCTCGCTCGACGTCGACTCCTTCAAGGCGATATGCGCGACGGCCGCACGTATCCCCTCGTAGTCCTCGTCATCCTCGACGGCTGGGGATGCGCGCCGCCCGGTCCGGGAAACGCCGTTTCCCTCGCGCGCACACCGGTCTTCGACGGTTTGTGGGCGAAGTACCCGCACACGACCCTGAAGGCGTCCGGCGAGGCGGTCGGCCTGCCGCCCGGCCAGATGGGCAACTCCGAGGTCGGGCATCTCACCATCGGCTCGGGCCGGATCCTCGTCCAGGATCTCATGCGCGTGAACAAGGCGATCGAGACGGGAGAGCTCTTCGAGAACGAGGTCCTGCGCTCGGCCTTCGAGCGCGCCGAGAACGTGCACCTGCTCGGTCTCGTCTCGCACGGCGGCGTGCACTCGCACATCGACCACGTGAAGGCGCTGCTCGAGTTCGCCCCGGAGAAGACGTGGATCCACGCGTTCACCGACGGCCGCGACGTATCGCCGCACTCGGCCGTCCGCGACCTCGCGGAGCTCCCGCTCGACCGCATTGCGACGGTGGCGGGGCGCTACTACGCGATGGACCGCGACAAGCGCTGGGATCGCACGGATCGCGCTTTGCGCGCGATCGTGGACGGCGAAGGCATCGAGGCGGACGATCCCATTCAGGCGGTCCAAGACAGCTATGACCGGGACGTCACGGACGAATTCATCGAGCCCGTGGTCATTCGGGGTCGCCCCAGGCTGCGTCCCGGCAGGGACGCGGCCGTCTTCTTCAACTTCAGGCCCGACCGCACACGGCAGCTGTCCGAGAAGCTCGGGGAGCTCGGCGTCGACCTGACGACGATGACGCGCTACCGGGACGACTTCGACTTCCCGGTCGTCTTCGCCGAGCAGCCGGTCGAGATGGTGCTCGCGGACGTGCTCGCGGAGCACGGCGTCCGTCAGCTGCACGCAGCCGAGACGGAGAAGTACGCGCACGTGACGTACTTCTTCGACGGCGGCCGCGAGGAGGAGTTCTCCGGCGAGACGCGTCTGCTCGTCCCGTCACCGCGCGACGTCCCCAGCTACGACAAGAAGCCGGAGATGTCCGCGTCGGAGCTCGCCGACCGCTTCGTCGCAGAGATCGGCGACGGCTACGGGTTCGCGGTCATCAACTTCGCCAACGCGGACATGGTCGGGCACACGGGCGTCATCCCGGCGGTCGTCGAGGCCGTGGAGACGGTGGACGCCTGCCTCGGGCGCGTGGTGGAGGCAGTCGAGGGGCTGGGCGGCGTCTGCCTCGTCACCGCCGACCACGGCAATGCCGAGAAGCTCCTGGAGGACGACGGCGTGAGCCCTCATACCGCCCATACGACGAGCCTCGTGCCCCTGATCCTCACGGCCGCGGGCCCTTCCCTGCAGGAGGGCGAGCTCTCCGACCTCGCCCCGACGATCCTCGCCCTGCTGGGCTACGAGCCGCCCAAGCAGATGACCGGCCGAAATGTGGTCGCAAAAGAACAATAAGGGGGCTATCATGAGGCTCCTTGTCGCTGCCCCAGCCTGACTCTGGCGTCCTGCGGAAGGCGCAGCGGGGCGATGAACGCGCCTTCACGATCATCGTGCGCGCCTATCAGGTGCCGGTGTTCAACTACGTGCTCAGGCTCGTCGGCGACCGGGCCCTCGCGGAGGACCTCACGCAAGAGATCTTCCTCCGCGTCTACCAAGGGCTGCCGCGCTTCTCACTGCGGTCGAAGTTCACGACGTGGCTCTTCCAGGTGGCGAAGAACCGCGTGCTCGACGAGCTCCGTGCGGTCGAACGCAGACCGCGTGCGACCGTCGACCTCGACGACGTGCCGGCACTCGAAGTGCTGGACGCGCCGTTCGAGCGGCTCGAGGCGATCGACGCCGTGTGGCGCGCCGTCGAGAACCTCAACGTCGATCTGAAGTCGGCACTCCTGCTGCGGGATGTGGTCGGGCTCTCGTACACCGAGATCGCCGATGCACTGGAGATCACCCTCGCCACCGTCAAGTGGCGGATCTACAAAGCGCGCGAGGACGTGCAGCTCGCCCTCGCGCGCGAAGGCATCTACTTCTACGCCGCGAGCGAGGCCGAGCCGGCCGCCCAGCCCGCGCCGCTGCTCTAGCGCGAATACCGCAACAGCCAGGCGGCGATCCGCTGCGCCTGTTCCTGCGCGGTCCCTTCCTGGGGAATGGAGGCGATGCGGGCCGGGCGCGGGGGAGCCGGACGCGACGGGCTTCCCGACGTCACCACCGCGGCGACGATGCCGCCGACGATCGCCGCGGTCGCGGCGCCGGCGAGCACGAGCGGCATGCGCCTGCGCCGAACCGGTCTGAGGATCGCGGTCGGCGCCGCGGAACGGTCGCCGCGCAGCGCGCGCTCCAGCTCGGCTGCACCGGGACGCTCCGCAGGATCGGTTGCGAGACAGCGCCGGACGATCGCGGCCAACTCGGGCGTGACGCGGTCGAGCCGCGACGAGCGATCCGGCTGCCCGGTGAGCATCTCGACGAGGACGAGGCCGAGCGCGTACACGTCGGCGGCCGCGGTCACGTGCTCGCCGCGCGCCTGCTCGGGCGCGAGGTACGCGGCAGTGCCGAGAACCGTGCCCGCCATCGTCAGCCGCGTGCCCTCGAGCCCGAAGGCGATGCCGAAGTCGCCGAGCTTCAGCACGCCGTCGCGGCGGAGCAGGAGGTTGTGCGGCTTCACGTCGCGGTGCACGAGCCCGGCCGCGTGCGCGACTGCGAGCGCACGCGCGGCTTGCGCGCCCAGGTCTTCCGCCTCGGCGGCCGAGACCTTCCCGCGGCGGGCGAGCAGATCGGCGAGTGTCTCGCCGTCGACATGCTCCATCGCGATGTAAGGGCGGCCGTCGGCTTCGCCGACGTCGTACACGCGCACGATGTTGGGATGCCCGAGGCGCGCGGCGAGCCGCCCTTCGCGCACGAAGCGCTCGCGCAGGTCCGTGTCGCGCGCGAGGTTCTCCGCGAGCCGCTTGAGAGCGACGTGACGACCGAGCTCGCGGTCGTGCGCGAGGTCGACGACCGCCATGGCTCCGTGCCCGAGCGGACGCTCGATCTCGTACCTGCCCGCGAGGAGCGTGGTCAACCGTCGCCCCCTCCGGGGCCGTGTCCGTGGCCGTGTCCGTGGCCGTGGTCGTGCTTCGGGGGCTTCGGGGGCTTGGTCTTCTCCGGCGGGGCGGGGTTACAGGTGATGCGTCCCGGCAGGGCGTCGACGGCGGCGGTGAGAGTGGGTTGGAGCCGTGCCGGAACTTCGCGGGCCGCAACCGCCTCCGTCACGGCGTTCCGAAGATCGTTCGCGTGCCTGAGCGCGGTGCAGCCGTCCGTCTGCTCGAGCGCCTGCGCGACCGCGTTCGCCTCCGCGGCCAACGTGTGCGCGAGGGCGCGTGGAAGGTGCGGCGGCTTCGCCACCTTCGGCGGCTGCTTCGTGGATCCGCCGCAGCCCGCGAGTGCGAGGGCGACGAGGAGCACACCAGCCCCGCGTCTCATTCGCCGCGTGTGAGCCGCGCCGCAAGCGTCTCGGGTAGGCCTGCCGCACGCATCTCCGCCTGCGTGCGCTCGATGTCGTACTCGACCCGGTGGAACGTCGCCGTCTCTGTTCCACGGTCGAGCACGAGATACGCCGCACGCGGCTCGCCGTCGCGCGGCTGCCCGACCGAGCCCGGATTCAGCAGCACGCGTCCCCGCACGTCGACTTGCGTTCCATCCGGTGCGAGCCCGCCCGTCAGCATGTCGTCCCGCCACTCGACCTCGAGCGCGACGTGGCTGTGGCCGACGAGCACGAGTGGACGCGGGCTGATCGCGAGCGTCGCGGCCGCGGATTCGTCCGAGAGCACGTATTCCCATACGGGGTCGCGTGCGCTTCCGTGGTACAGCGCCACGCCGTCCCGTTCGTCCTGCGGCTCGAGCCCGTCGAGGAAGGCGCGGGCCGAATCGGAGAGGACGTCGCGCGTCCAGCGTGCGGCGACGGCGGCGTCGCCGCGGAACTCGTCCAGGTCGATGGTCCCGCGCACGGCCAGGTCGTGGTTCCCGCCCAGGCAGATATCTGCACGCGACTCCACGATCTCGCAGCATTCGTTCGGCCGCGGGCCGTAGCCGACGACGTCGCCGAGGCACCAGATCTCGTCAGGCGGGGCGGCGTCGATCGCCGACAGGACCGCCTCGAGCGCGGCGAGATTCGAGTGCACGTCGGAGACGACCGCGATCCGCACCGCCCAAAGCTAGTCCGGCGAGGACCGGAACCGTCGCGGGCACGGTCGACGTGATCGCCAGCAGCAGTCCCCAGGCGCCTGCTGCGAGCCCTGTGGCGGCTGCGGCGCGCAGTCGCGCGCGTACGGCCACGCCGAGGAGCGCAGGGGCGAGGAGGTCGAGCCAGCCCATCGTCGCCGAGCCGAACGTCGCATCCTGGAGTCGCGGGATCCCCGGGAGCGCCGCCTCGTGCAACGCGGTGGTCGCGGGCTGGACCTGCCGCGTGCCCCAGACGAGGACGACGTCGACGACGGCGACGACGACGAGGCCGGCTGCGATCGACCAGGCCGGCGCGGCGCGCGCGACGAGCCGCGCGACCGTGATCGCGGCGAGCGCGATGAGCGCAATCGACGCAGCCTGTGCGACGAGCCCGTCCGTCCGCCAGGCGACGACCCAGAGCGCGGCCGCGACCGGCAGCCGCCAGCGGCCGGCCGCCGCGAGCAGCGGCGTTCCGACCGCGCCCGCGTAGGCGAGCGCGTGCGGTCCGCCCGCCGCGAGCCGCAGGACGGCGACCCCGGCTCCGAGCAGAGCGGCGGGCACCAGGAACCCGACGAGTAACGACGTGGTACCTGCGCGTCCGTGCGGCGGACGGGCGCCGAGCACGATCGCGGCCTGAACGGCGCAGAGGACGGCGTACGACGGAGCGAGACTCAGCGGTCGCTAGCGGTCGGGCGCTTCGGGCAGGTTGCGGATCCCCTCGGTCGTCTGCCACTTCGACCAGGAGTCCTGCAGCGCGGCCATCAGCTCCTCGATGAAGCGGGGTGACGCATTCACGCGGGCCACGACGGCGCCGGGGACGTCGCCTTCCTCGACCTCGTGCTCGATGCGCGCGAACGTGAGCGTGAACTCGTACCGCGAGAAGCTGATGTTCGCGAAGTTCGCGTACGCGCCCGCGATGTCCGCGGGATCGAGATGGATGTTGAGGCGGCGCTCGCCCTGGTCTTGTCCGAACTGTGCGCCGAACTCCTCGGGCTCTTCCTCGTCCACGGGGCCACGATACTAGAGGCCTCGTGGACGCCGTCCGCCGCCTCCGTCAAATCCAATGGCTGCTGCTTGCAGTGGGCGTCGCGCTGGGCGCAGGGACGGTCGGATTCCGGCTCATCCTGCACGAGCCCTGGCTCCAGTCCTTCTACCGCGCAGTGATCACCGCCACGCTCACCGGCCTCGACACGGTGCCGTCGTCGAACGGCGCGCGCCTGCTCTCGATCGGGATGATCGTCGCCGGCTTGACGATCATCGCCTACGCCGGCGCGGTTATCGTCGAGGCGATCGCCGGCGGCCTCCTCACGGGCGCGGTGGCGGAACGGCGGAGGGAGCGCACCATCGAGAGGCTGATCGATCACTTCATCATCTGCGGCTACGGACGCGTCGGCCGCCGGGTCGCCGAAGAGTTCCGGGCGGCAGGTGTCCCGTACGTCGTGATCGACTTCAGAGAGGAGTCGATCGCGGCGGCGCAGGAGCACGGCGACCTTTTCATCGAGGGGAACGCGACGAAGGACGAGGACCTGCAGCACGCGGGCCTCGATCGCGCGAAAGGGCTGGTGGCCGCCTCCGATTCGGATGCCGACAACCTGTACATCGTCCTGTCCGCGCGCTCGGCATGCCCCGATCTGCAGATCGTCGCGCGCGGCTCCGACGAGGACGCGGCGAAGAAGCTCCAGCTCGCCGGCGCCGATCGCGTCGTGCTGCCCTACGCGACCGCCGGCCGCACGATGGCGAACCTCGTGCTCAAGCCGCAGGTGACCGCGTTCCTCGACGCTGTGACGACGGCGACGGGCCCGGACCTGCACATGGCCGAGATCATCGTGCACCGGACGTGCCTGCAGGCCGGCAAGACGATCCGCGACATCCGCGTCCGGCACGAGACGGGCGCGATCATCGTCGCGCTGCGGAAGCGCGACGGCAGCTTCGACACGACGCCGGAGCCGGACGTCACCATCGATCCGGGCGACGTCATCGTCGGCGTCGGAACCACGGACGAGCTGCAGCGGCTCGAGGATCTCTTCGCCGTTGGCACCTGATCCCGTCAGCAAGCTCGCGGAGGCGCTGGGGCCGGACGTCGACCTCGAGCGGCCGGGTGAGGCCGCCCACGGCGACTACGCGACGAACGCGGCGCTCAAGCTCGCCGGCGCGCGGCGCCTGCCTCCGCGCCAGCTCGCGGCCGAGATCGTGGAGCTGGCGGAGTCGCTTCCCGAGGTCGAGCGCGCCGAAGTGGCGGGCCCGGGCTTCGTCAACCTGTTCCTCGCGGATTCGTGGTTCGTCGACGCGCTCGCCGCTGTGCTCGCCGCGGGAGACGGCTTCGGCGCGAGCAGTGCAGATCCGACGTTGCGCTACCAGGTGGAGATGGTGTCCGCGAACCCGACGGGGCCGCTGCATGTAGCGCATGGCCGTAACGGCGCGTACGGCGACTCCGTCGCACGCCTGCTCGAGTTCGCCGGGAACGAGGTGAGCCGCGAGTACTACTACAACGACTCCGGCGGCCAGATGGACAAGTTCCGCGCCTCCGTCGACGCGGTCCGGCGCGGGGAGGAGCCGCCGGCGGACGGATACCGCGGCGACTACATCCGCGAGCTCGCGGCGACGTCCGGCGATCCCGTCCCCGAGATGCTGCACAAGATCGAGGCGTCGCTCGAGCGCTTTCGCATCCACTTCGACTCGTGGGAGCGGCAGAGCGTCCTCGAGCTGCGGTTGGCCGAGCTGCTGCCGAAGCTCGACACCTACGAGAAGGACGGTGCGTTGTGGGCGCGTTCGTCCGCGTACGGGGACGACGAGGATCGCGTGTTGCTCCGCTCGGAGGACCGCAGCCCCACGTATCGCGCGGCGGACGTCCCGTATCTCGTCGACAAGCTCGAGCGCGGCTTCGACCGCGCGATCTACGTTCTCGGCGCCGACCACCACGGGACGCGCAACTGGTACGCGGCGGTCGCGCGCATGCTCGGGTACGACCCCGGCCGGGTCGAGGTGCTGCTCTATCAGCTCGTGCACCTGACGAAAGGCGGCGAGCAGGCGCGCATGTCTCGCCGGCGCGGCGACATCGTGTTCCTCGACGAGTTCCTCGACGAGATCGGCGTCGACGCGGCCCGGTGGTTCCTCGTCAACCGCGGCCCCGACCAGACGATCGAGATCGACGTCGACCTCGCGGCCGAGCGTTCGCAGAAGAACCCGGTGTACTACGTGCAGTACGCGCACGCGCGCATCGCCGGCATCCTCCGCAATGCCGGAGAAGCACGGAACACCTTGTCGCTTGCGCAGCCGTTGGCGGCGGAGGAGCGCGAGCTGGTGAAGCGGCTGGCAGAGTTCCCGGCCGTTGCGCGCGAGGCGGCCGAGCGCCGCGGGCCGCAGGGGATTCCGGCGTACGCGATCCGTGTGGCGGACGACTTCCACCGCTTCTACCACGAGCACCGCGTGCTCGAGAGCGAGCAGGAGACGTTCCGGCTCGGCCTCTGCCGCGCGACGCAGACCGTGATCGCGCGGTGCCTGCAGCTCGTCGGCGTCGAAGCACCTGACAGGATGTAGCGCCGTGAGTGCGCGGCAGGCCCCCGACCGGAACATCGCCCTGGAGCTCGTCCGGGTGACCGAGGCGGGCGCGATGGCCGCGGCCCGGTGGATCGGGCGTGGAGAGAAGGAGTCGGCCGACAAGGCTGCGGTCGACGCGATGCGCTACGTCCTGGACAGCGTCGCGATGCGCGGCGTCGTCGTCATCGGCGAAGGAGAGAAGGACGAGGCGCCGATGCTCTACAACGGCGAGGAGGTCGGCAGCGGCGAAGGCCCGGAGGTCGACGTCGCGGTCGACCCGCTGGAGGGGACGCGGCTGACGGCGCTCGGCCAGCCGAACGCGATCACGGTCATCGCCGTCGCCGAGCGCGGGACGATGCTCTTCCCCGGCGCGGCGGTGTACATGGAGAAGATCGCGGTCGGGCCGGCTGCGCTCGACGCGATCGACATCACGCGCAGCCCGACCGAGAACGTGCGCGCCGTCGCGGAGGCACTCGGCAAGACGCCGCGCGCGGTGGACGTCGTCGTGCTGGAGCGCGAGCGACACGACGCGCTCATCGTGGAGCTGCGCGAGGCCGGTGCGCGCGTGCGTCTCATCCGGGACGGCGACGTGGCCCCGTCCATCGCGGCCGCGCAGCCGGGAACGGGCGTCGACATGCTGTACGGCATCGGCGGCACTCCGGAAGGCGTCATCTCGGCCGCCGCCCTCAAGTGCGTCGGCGGCGGGATCCAGGGTCGGCTGTGGCCGCGCAACGACGACGAGCGCCGTCAGCTCGTCGAGGCCGGGCTCGACCCGGAGCGCGTGCTGCACACCGACGACCTCGTCTCGGGCGAGGACGTCTTCGTCGCCGCCACGGGGGTCACCACCGGCGCGCTGCTCCGCGGCGTGCAGTACACGCCGGGCGGCGCGACCACCGACTCGATCGTCATGCGCTCGCGGTCCGGCACGGTCCGGAGAGTCGTCGCGCAGCAGTCGCTCGCGAAGCTCTCAGCCCTGACGGGGTTCGAGTACACCTAGGTCCGCCGAACGACCGGTAACAGTTACGGTCATCGAACTGTCATGGATAGATGACGCGTCGAGCACTGATGCGCCTCCTCTCGTGACACTTTCGTGCGGGTAACTGTTACCGGCCTTTGGGGCGTGAGCGTGTGCCCGCGCCCCAAAGACGGTTCCAGACTCGGCCTAGACGGCGACCGCCTCGCGTTCCATCTCGGGCGCATACAACCCGCTGCGCGCGGCCGAGTTCATCTTCGCGCGGTGGTAATACGCTCGCTGGCCGGCCTCGACGTTCTCCGGCTTGCCGCCCCACGCTTTCAGCGAGGGAGCCTGCAGCGCGCGCCCGTACGAGAACGACAGCTGCCACGGGTGCGGGCCGCGGGCGTTCATCGCGTTCAGGTGCGCGGTCGCGTCCTCGTCCGACTGCCCGCCGGAGAGGAACACGATCCCGGGCACGGCGGCGGGCACGTGCTTGTAGTACGCATGCAGGCTCTGCTCGGCGACCTCGTCGACGCCCGCGCGCTTCGACGCCTCGTAGCCGGAGAGCACCATGTTCGGCTTGAGCAGCGTCCCGGCCACGTCGACCTTCTGGTCGAACAGCTCCGTGTACAGCGCGGCGAGCACGCGCGACGTGACGAACTCGCTGCGCTCGATCGAGTGCGTCCCGTCCTGCAGCACCTCGGGCTCGACGATCGGGACGATGCCCGCCTCCTGGCAGAGCGCCGCGTACCGGGCGAGCGCGTGCGCGTTCGTCCAGATGCAGTACTCGCTCGGCTTCGTGTCCGAGATCGAGTAGACGCCGCGCCACTTGGCGAAGCGCGCGCCCAGCTCGCGGTACTCCGCGAGCCGCTCGCGCAGGCCGTCGAGGCCTTCGGTCACCGTCTCGCCCTCGGCGCCCGCGAGGGGCTTCGCGCCCTCGTCCACCTTGATGCCGGGGATGACGCCCCTCGACTCGAGCAGCTGCGGGAACGGCGTCCCGTCGTGGGCGCTCTGCCGGATCGTCTCGTCGTACAGGATGACGCCGCTGATGTACTCCTCGACGCCGGGCGTCGTGAAGAGCATGTCCCGGTAGGCGCGCCGGCTGTCCTCGGTCGACTCGAGGCCGATCGAGTCGAAGCGCTTCTTGATCGTCCCGGTGCTCTCGTCCGCGGCGAGGATGCCCTTGCCCTCGGCGACCAGCGCCTTGGCGGTCTCGTGCAGCTCGTTGTTGGCCATTGCCGTCTCTCTCCCGTTCGGATTCCGTCCCCAACGGTATCGCCAGTCCGCCGGGCGCGAATCCGTGTTTTCACGGGACCGGGAGAGACCGGCCGGGACGGTAGCCGTCCGACCCCTCGGCGGCTACCGGTCCCGGATGGGCCATCCACATCACTCGACGTCTGCGGCCATGGCGTATGAGATGCCGGAAGGGCCGAATACTTGCGGGGCTAGAATCCGGCCCCAGCGCGGACGTAGCTCAGTTGGTAGAGCACTGGCTTCCCAAGCCAGGTGTCGCGGGTTCGAATCCCGTCGTCCGCTTCAGGCCGGCCAGGCCTCGGCCAGCTGGCGGCGTGTCTCGACCAGGTGCTCCGGAATGACGCGAATGTCGGCGAGCACCGGCATGAAGTTGGTGTCCCCACCCCAGCGCGGCACGACGTGCAGGTGGCTGTGGTCGACGATGCCCGCGCCGGCGACGCGCCCGATGTTCCAGCCGAGGTTGAAGCCCTCGGGTGCGTACGCGGTCCGGAGCGCCTGGAGCCCGTCCGCGGCGAGCCGGTGCACCTCCAGCGCCTCGGCGGGCTCGAGCTCGCCGAAGTCGGCGCCGTGCCGGTACGGCGCGACGAGGAGATGTCCGGACGCGTACGGGAACTTGTTCAGCAGGACGAAGGCGCGCTCGCCGCGCTGGACGACGAGCTGTTCCTCGTCGTCGCCGTCAGCGGCACGGCAGAAGACGCAGCCCTCGGTCTCGTCCACGCCCTGGACGTACTCCAAGCGCCATGGCGCCCAAAGCCGACGGCTCCGGGTTACAGGCGGGGTGAGATCACTGCTCGACTCCATGGTCGGTCCCGCTAGAGCCAGCGCTTGTACCGGAAGAAGCCGATCATCGAGACGATGACCGCGGCGAACGACCCGAGGATCGCCCAGAACGTGACGGCGCTGCCGTAGCCGGGGAAGTGCACGTTCATGCCGAAGAGCCCCGTCACGAACGTCAGCGGGAGCATGACGACGCTGAAGATCGTGAGCACGTACAGGATGTCGTTCTGCTGGTGCGAGATGAGGGACTCGTTCGTGTCCTCGAGCGCCTCGACCACTTCCTTGTAGTTGTCCAGCAGGTCCCAGATGCGCTCACTCGCGTCGACGATGTCGTCGAAGTAGAGCTCGAGCTCCTCGGGAAGGAAGCGCTCGACGCCGCGCTCGAGCTGCCGTAGCGTCGGCCGCTGCGGCTTGATGATCTTGCGGTAGGAGATGATCTCCTGCTTGACCTTGTGGATGTCGCGCACGAGGTCCTTCGCGCGAACGCCGACGTCGTCGATGTCCTCGTCGATCTGCTCCAGCTTGAACCCGATCTTGTCGAGGATCGGGAAGCAGTAGTCGTACAGGTCGTCGAGCACCTCGTAGAAGAGACGACCGGAGCCGCGGGCGAACAGCGACTCGCGGAACTCCTCGTTCTCGTACGCGCGCCGGAAGAGCGCCGACACCGGTCGGAGCTCGACGGTCGGCAGCGTGACGAGGTAGCTCTGACCGAGGAACACGTCGAGCTCGCCGGCATTGAGGCGGCCGATCGTGTTGTCGTACACCGGGAAGTGGAGGACGGCGAAGAGGTAGCCCTCGCCCGCCTCCTCCGTGTAGGCGTCGACCTTGGGCCGCTGGCGGCGGGACATGACGTCCTCGACGTCGAGGGGATGCCAGCCGAAGCGGTGCGCGAGCTGGAGCGCCTCTTCCTGGGTCGGGCGCTCGAGGTTGATCCAGGTCAGGCCGGCGTGATGGAGCTCGGCGAGCCGGGGCCGCGGAGCGGCGTCAGCGACGACGACCGAGTGGCCGCGGCGCGTGCGAATGCGAGGCAGGCTCGGCATCGGTACTGAGGGGGTCTCCTGTTGCCTGCCTTGTCATGCGTCCAGTGTAACCCGGGCAGAGGCCCACGTAAAAGCCGCCGATGGACAGGTCCTCCATCGGCAAGGAGATCTCGACCACGATCTAGAGATACCCCTGCGCTTCCGCGTACTCGCGCGCCACGTACTTCGGCACGCAGCTCGCCCACGCGCTCTCGACGAGGTCGCGCATCTCGTCCTGGTCGATCGCGTCGAGGTTCACGCGGATCCAGTTGAAGCGCAGGTCGGACTCGCGCGGCAGCGAGAACTTCTCGGGCTCCGCCTCGACCGCCGCCTCCCGGAACTCCTTCGGGAAGCCGCAGCCCATCGTCGAGTCGTCTGCGACGAGCGAGAGGTAGACGATCTGCCCGATCCGGCATGGATGCTCCCAGCCGGTCACAATCCGAACCACGCGACTATGGCCGGGACGAGGGTGATGCTCAGCGTTCCGCGCGCGGGACGGACGGGGTAGTCGCTGTGTCAGCCGGATCGAAGTCGCCGTGGAGGACGTCCGGGTCCATGTCAGCCCCGTTTGGCCACACGATCGTGCCCAGTTCCTCGTCGACGCGCACCTGACGGAAGACGTCGGGGTTTGCGCGGAGCGGCGCGAACACCGGACCCCAGAGCTCGCTCTCGAGGTCGACGTCGCGTTGCTTGCCGTCGTCGAAGGAAAGCCGCAGAACGAACCCCTCAAGCGGTTCGACTGAACGAATGCGGGCCGTCTTGGGGCTCATGGCAAGGGCGGAATCGTATCGAGGGACTCCCGTGCGCGAGCCTTCTCCCAGTTCGTTTGCAACTCCGCACGGTGTAGTTCGGCCCACTCACGGACAAGCCTGAGGGCCCTTGGCGGTAACTCGCCGAAGAGCGGATTGAGTGTGGCGATCACGATCTGTGCCTGGTACTCGCCGTAGACGGCGTGGAAGTGCGGCGGCTCATGGTCGCGGTAGTACATCGTGATCACGATCCCGTAAAAGGCGCTGATCCGAGGCATCGGGTCCATCGTGGCGCATCCGGCGCGGTTCGACCACTGTCCGTCCGGGACATGGCCGTTTGGCCAAATTTGCGGCGACTTCGTGGATCAGTGCTCCCAG
>DASUIG010000044.1:0-54076 GCA_036273155.1 Gaiellaceae bacterium
GTGTCCGGCGCCGCCCTGGATCCGGCCGAGCTTCTTCACGTCAATGTGCAACAGCTCGCCCGGCCGCGACCGCTCGTACCGGACCGCAGCCTCGAGCCCGAGCCGGCCGAGCCGGCCCATCCCGATACGGGCCAGGATCCCGGAGACGGTCGAGAGCGCCATCCCCAGCGTCTCGGCGATCTCCGCAGCGGTGAAGCGCAGCCGGCGTAGCTTCGCGATCGCCTCCACCCGCTCAGGCGCGGTTCGATTCGCCACCAGCCGCGGCGCCGAAGACCGATCCAACAGACCGAGCTCGCCCTCGAGTCGGTACCGGCCCACCCACTTGCGCGCACAGCGCACGCTGACACCGGCGGCCTCAGCCGCCGCCGTCAGCGTCCACCCTTCAACAACGACCCGCCGCGCCAAAACACGCCGACCACTCCAGCTGAGAGCCGCGTTACCGTGAAGCTTCATCCGGTGCCTCCTTGGACTGAGCTGCCTTTGACAGCGCTCAGCCTCCAAGGCGGCCCGGATGAACCAACGTGCTCAGGAACTACAGCTAGAGCTACGCCTTGCGCCAGCGGCCGAACACGAGGCCGCCGAGGGTGAAGCCGAGTCCGAACGTTCCGACCGCGAAGCCGCCGATGGCGATGGCCTTGCGCCATTTCGAGAGGCGCTGCCAGCGGCCGAGCGCCTCCTGCTCCTCGGTGGTCAGCGGCTCGCCGCGCCGCTGTTTGCGGAGCGCACCGCCGGCCCGGAGGCCGAGGTAGAGGTCGTCGAAGATCTCGGCCGACTCGTCGCTCATACCTGAATGGTAATGGTCGCCGGTGTCAGACACATCTGGTGTCTGCCACCGGTCTGACATACCCTCATTCGCTCGTGGTCGCACGCATCCTGCATGTCTCCGATCTTCACGTGGGTACACGTGAGGACGCGCAGGTCGAGGCGGCGCTCGTCCGGCTCGCCGGGGAGGTGCGGCCCGAAGTGGTCGTCGCGTCCGGCGACCTGACCAACCGCGGCCGCCGCAGCGAGCACGAGCGGGCCCGCAGTCTGCTGCTGTCGCTCGGCGCGCCGGTGGTCGCCGTCCCCGGAAACCACGACCTCCCATACACCTTCCCGGCCCGGTTCACCGCGCCGTGGCGCGAGTTCGAGCGGACCTGGGAGACGACGGAGCCGACGTTCGCGTCGCCGTCACTCCATGTCGTCGGGCTCAACTCGGCGCGGCCGTACCGACACCAGAGCGGCGGCATCCGCGAAGCCCAGCTCCGCGGTGCCGCGACGCGGCTGGGCCAGGCGGCGCCGGGCGCGTATCGCGTCGTCGCGCTCCATCACCACATGATCGGGGCGCCGTGGCGCGCCGCCCGGAAGCGGCCGGTCGCGCGCCGGAATCACGTGCTGCGCGAGCTCGTGACCGCCGGCGCGGACCTCATCGTCGCCGGTCACATCCACCAGGCGGCTGTGAGCGAGCGGCACGAGTTCGAGATCGTCAGCGGAGACGCGCGCGCGGTCGTCGTCTCCATCGCCCCCGGCCTCGGCCAGCCGCGGCCGCGTCGGCTCGGGGAGGCGCGCGGCCTGCATGTGTACGAGATCGAAGCCGGCAGGCTCGCGGTCGAGACGCACATCTGGCGCGGAGACGACTGGGCCCTCACGGCCCGGCGGTCCTTCGGAGGCTAAGAGGGCGGAAGACGCCTCGCGCCCGGCCCGGTGATCGGCCGGTGCTGGACGAAGCGACGGTGCAGGTAGAGCAGGAGCGTCGAGCCGAGCACGGCGAAGATCAGGCCGCCCGCGTGGCCGAGGAATACGTACGCCACGATGCCGCCGATGAAGGTCCCGGCGAGACCGAGACCGATCGTCATCGGGATGCTCATCGGGTCCGGGCCCGGGAGCGCAAGCCGCGCGAGCGCGCCGACGACCAGGGCTTCGATGACGAGCACGATGATGAACCAGAGAACCATGGCCTCTCCTAGTTTCTCAAGCTTTCGAGTAGCCGCGTGCGCGCGGCGCCGTACTCCTCGTCGTCGAGCACGCCCGCGTCGTGCAGCTCGTCGAGCAGGCGGATGAAATGGGCCGGGTTCTCGGTCGGCGTCTCGCCGGCAGCGGCCGGGGCCGGCGGCTGCTGCGGCGCGGTTCCGAACGGCGGCCCCGCAGTCCCGATGCGGTCGGGGTCGATGCCTGCGCGATGGAGGCGTTCGCGGTACGTGTCCACGCCGACGCCGCGCTCCGGGAAGCGGTACGCCTCACGGCCGAGAACCGGCCGCCGCTGGACGAACCTCCTGTACAGCATGACCAAGGCGATGGCGACCGCGAATCCGACCGTGCTGATGACGTAGGGGTTGCGCGAGCCTGCGGCGTAGGCGATCCCCCCGCCGCCGAGCGAGCCGCCGAGGCCGACGAGGATCGTCAGCCAGATGGGCATCGGATCGGGACCGGGCACCGCGAGGCGCGCCAGCGCACCGGTGACGAATGCCGAGATGAGAACTCCGACGACGGTGCCCCCGGTGACGGCGCCGAGCATCACGCCGTCGCCTCGACCGCCTGCAGCTCGCGACGCAGATCCTTGATCTCGTCTCGCAGCTTCGCGGCGTACTCGAAGCGCAGCTCCTCGGCGGCGACCAGCATCTCCTCTTCGAGCGTGATCACGAGCTTCTCGAGCTCTTCGCGATCCATGCCTTCGATCTTCGAGGCTCCGCGCCGGCGTCGCCGCGGGACGTGCGGCGCCTCGAGCGAGAGGAACTCGGCGATGTCGGAGACGCCCTTCGTGATCGACGCGGGCGTGATCCCGTGCTCCTCGTTGTACGCGAGCTGGATCGAGCGCCGCCGGTTCGTCTCATCGATGGAATCCTTGATCGCCTCGGTCTGCTTGTCGGCGTACATGAGGACCTTGCCGTGGATGTTGCGCGCCGCGCGCCCGATCGTCTGGATCAAGGACGTCCGGCCGCGCAGGAATCCCTCCTTGTCCGCGTCGAGGATCGCGACGAGCGACACCTCCGGGAGGTCGAGACCCTCGCGCAGGAGGTTGACGCCGACCAGCACGTCGTACTCGCCCAGGCGCAGCTCGCGCACGATCTGGATGCGCTCGAGCGTGTCGATCTCCGAGTGGAGGTAGCGCGCCTTCACGCCCGACTCGAGCAGGTAGTCGGTGAGGTCTTCCGCCATCTTCTTCGTCAGCGTCGTGACGAGCGTCCGTTCGCCCACCGCCTCGCGCTGCCGGATCTCGCCGAGCAGGTCGTCGATCTGATTGCGCGTCGGACGCAGCTCGATGTCGGGATCGACGACGCCGGTCGGCCGGATCAGCTGCTCCGCGATCCGCGTCGAGTGACGCTGCTCGTACGGCCCGGGGGTCGCGGACACGAACACGATCTGGGGGACCTTGGCCAGGAACTCGTCGAAGCGCAGCGGCCGGTTGTCGAGCGCGGACGGGAGGCGGAACCCGAAGTCGACCAGCGTCTGCTTGCGAGACCGGTCGCCCTCGTACATCCCGCCGATCTGCGGGACCGTCTGGTGCGACTCGTCGATGAAGACGACGAAGTCGGACGGGAAGTAGTCGAGGAGCGTGTGCGGCGCGGACCCGGGCGGGCGCCCGTCGAGGATGCGCGAGTAGTTCTCGATCCCGTTGCAGAAACCGAGCTCCTGCATCATCTCCAGGTCGTACTCGGTGCGCTGCCGGATCCGGTGAGCCTCGAGCATCTTCCCTTCCGACTCGAAGGTGCGGACCTGTTCCTCGAGCTCGTGCCGGATCTCGCCGAGCGCGCGCTCGATCGTCGGCTTCGACGTGACGTACTGCGTCGCCGGGAAGATCGTGATCGTGTCGTAGCGCGAGAGCACCTCGCCCGTGAGCGGGTCGAAGTGCGTGATCTGCTCCACCTCGTCGCCGAAGAACGACACCCGGTAGGCGGTCTCCGAGTACGCCGGCTGGATCTCGACGACGTCACCCTTGACGCGGAACTTTCCGCGGCCGAGCAGCGTGTCGTTGCGGACGTACTGGATGTCGATGAGCTTCCGCAGCATGAGGTCGCGGTCCTGCTCCTCGCCGACGTTCACGAAGACGACGCGCTCCTTGTACTCCTCGGGCGACCCGAGGCCGTAGATGCACGACACCGAGGCGACGATGATCACGTCGCGACGGGAGAGGAGGTTCGACGTGGCGGAATGGCGCAGACGGTCGATGTCGTCGTTCCGCGACGAGTCCTTCTCGATGTAGAGGTCGGCCTGAGGGACGTACGCCTCCGGCTGGTAGTAGTCGTAGTAGGAGACGAAGTACTCGACCGAGCTCGTCGGGAAGAACTCCCGGAACTCGTTGCAGAGCTGCGCGGCCAGCGTCTTGTTGTGGGCGATGATGAGCGCCGGTTTCCCCACCTCCTCGATCGTCCAGGCCATCGTCGCGGTCTTGCCGGTCCCGGTCGCGCCGACGAGCGTCTGGAATCGCTCGCCTGCCCGGAGCCCGGCGGAGAGCTCGCCGATCGCCCGCGGCTGGTCGCCCGTCGGGCGGTACATGTCGGATGTTTTCAGCGTGGTCACCGGAGACACAGGGTATCCGCATGCTTCGGACCGAGGAGACGCGCGGGGCCCCGCCGTACCCCGCCTACGCGGCGATCATGGCGGTGTTCGTCGGCGGGCTCGCAGCGGCCGGCGGGCTCGCGCGCGTGCTCGGCCGCGACCCGCGCGAGGGCAGCGCGCTCGACCTCGTCGTGCTTGCGGGCGCGACCTTCAAGGCGGCGCGGACGATCGCGGACGACGAGGTGACGAGCTTCCTCCGCGCGCCGTTCGTGGAGGGTGAGGCGCACAGCGGGGACGACGAGGAGCCGAAGGAGACCGGCGACCTCCAGCAGGCCATCGGCGAGCTCGTGACCTGCAGTCGCTGCATCGGCACGTGGGCCGCGGCCGGATTGGCGACGACGCAGATCCTCGCGCCTCGCGTCGGACGCCTCCTCACGTGGACGCTGGCCGCCGCCGGCGCGAACGACTTCCTCCAGGCGGCGTTCTCCGCGCTCGCGAACAAGAGCAACGGGCTCGGGCAGCGCGCCGGCGACTAGCGCTTCAGGCCGAGCTGGCCCGCGTACGTCCGGCGGTAGATGTCCTTCAGCCGCTCGACACGCGAGACGTACGCGCGCGTCTCCGGGAACTGCACCGGCTCCCGCTTCGCACGCCAGCGGTCGACGTTCTGCTGCCCCGCGTTGTACGCGGCCAGCGCCGTCCGCTCGTTGCCGTACTTGTCGAGCAGGTGCCGGAGGTACCAGGCGCCGTAGCGGACATTGATCTCCGGCTTGTACAGGTCGGAGACGACGAAGCGGGCTCCGCCGGTGCGGATCGCGATTCCCTGCGCCGTCGTGGGCTGAAGCTGCATCAGCCCGATCGCGCCGGTGCGAGAGCGCGCGTGGGCGTTGAACTTGCTCTCCTCTTCGATCACGGCCGCGAGCAGCGCCGGATTGAGGCGGTAGTTCGCCGCATGGCCGCGGACGATGGACGCGTACCGGAGCGGGAACCAGAGCCTTGCCCACCACGGCGGCTCGGTCCGCTGGAGGTAGAGGAACGCGCCGAGCGCGGCTGCGATGACGGCGCCGGCGAGCGTCAACCGCTTCAGGGTCCGCACAGCGCCTCGACCACCTCGCCGACGAACGCATCGAGATCCTCGAGCGACCCGTCGTTCACGAACGCGTAATCCGCGAGCCGCATCTTCTCCTCGTCAGGGAGAAGCCGCGCCTCGCGGCCGGCGAGACCTTCCCGCCGCGCGGCGCGCACCTCGGACGGCGCGGTGACGACCACGACGGCGTCGAAGCGGCTCTCGCCGCCCGTTTCGTACAGCAGCGGGATCTCGACCACTGCGAGCGGCGCGTCGACGGACGCGAGCCAGGCGTCGGCCGCCGCCCGCGTCTTCGGATGGAGCAGCTGCTCGAGCCAGTCGAGCTCGCTGCGGTCGCGGAAGACGATCTCCCCGATGCGCGCACGGTCGCCGACCGCGTCTCCGCCCCACCGTTCCCCGATCGCGGCCCGCACCTCCGCGTCGTGCGCGAGCAGGTCGTGCACGATCGCATCCGCAGACAGCGTTGCGACCCCGCGACGCGCGAAGGCCGCAAGCGCCTCGCTCTTTCCCGCCGCGATGCCTCCGGTGATCGCGACCGCGAGCGGCCGCCGAGCCACTATTCGGCGGAGGGCTCGGCTTCCGAGTCGGCCGCGGCCGGCTCTGCCGATACCTCGGGGGCAGCCGCCTCTTCCGCGGCTTCCGGAGCAGCCGCCTCTTCCGATGCCTCGGGGGCAGCCGCCTCTTCCGATGCCTCGGGGGCAGCCGTCTCTTCGGATGCCTCCGGGGCGGACGTCTCGTCCGTGAAGACGTCCTCGGAGAGGTCGATCGCCGGCGGAGCAGCTTCGTCGCCGGGCTTGGGCTGGATCGGCATCCCGTCCTCGACGCGCTTGAGCGACAGCGACAGCCGCCTTCGCTCCGCGTCGACCTCGAGGATGCGGACGTTCACCGTGTCGCCCTGCGACACGACCTCGCGCGGATTCTCGACGTGATGCTGCGCGAGCTCCGAGATGTGCACGAGACCCTCGACTCCCGGGAGGATCTCGACGAACGCGCCGAACGTGACCACCTTCGTCACCTTGCCCTCGACGACGTCGCCCTCCTGGTAGCTCTCGAGAACCTGCTGCCACGGATCGGTCTGCGTCTGCTTGAGCCCGAGGGAGATCCGCTGGCGGTCACGGTCGATGTCGAGGACCTTGACCTCGACCTTCTGGCCGATCTCGAGCACCTCGGACGGATGGTTGACGTGACTCCACGACAGCTCGGAGATGTGAATGAGGCCGTCCATCCCCTCCAGGTCGACAAATGCACCGAAGTCGACGATGTTCGAGATCGTCCCTTCGACGACGTCGCCCGGATTGAGCCGGTCGAGGATCGCCTGGCGCATCTCCTTGCGCTCGTCCTCGAGGACGGCGCGGCGCGAGAGCACGACGTTGTTGCGAGAACGATTGAGCTCGATCACCTTGCAGCGCAGCTCTTGCCCGAGAAACTCGTCGAGATCCTGCACGCGGCGGATGTCCACGAGCGACGCCGGCAGGAACCCGCGCACGCCGAGATCGAGGATGAGGCCGCCCTTGACGACCTCGATGACACGGCCGTTGACCGGCTCGCCCTGCTCGTACGCTGCCTCGATCGCCTTCCAGGCGATCTCGAACCGGGCGCGCTTCTTCGACAGGATGAGACGACCCTCCGCGTCCTCCTTCGTCATGACGAGCGCGGCGATCTCGTCGCCCACGGAGACCTCGTCGGCCGGGTTCACCGACCGCCGGATCGAGAGCTCGCTGACCGGGATGACGCCTTCCGACTTGTAACCGATATCGACGAGGACCTCGTCCTTGTCCACGCGGACGACGGTGCCGTTGACGACCTCGCCCTCGTTGATGGTCGGGAAGGTCGATTCGTAGTCGGGAATCAGCTCGCCGTCGGGGCCGGTTATCCAGACGCCTTCTTCGAGCCGGGGGTCGTTGATCGTGTCGTTAGCCATGTGAGGCGGGCAGTATAGCCCCAGGCTTCTAGACGCCTTCAGGCCCGCATTGTTAGGTCACGCGGCGGGGATACGCTGATGCGAAGTGGACGAGCGCTACCCCATCGGCGACACGGAATCAGTCTCCGTCGCGGTCTTGCGGCACGACGGCGCCGACGGCTATCTCGGCTGGTCCGCGGCGGTCGGCCTGCGCGGCGGCGAGGCGACCGTGCACGTGCCAGGCCACTACCCCGCCGTCCTCGCCGGACGCCTCCGCGCCGCCGACGTCCGGTTCGCGCCGGGCGCGCGCCTCGGGCGAGACGAGTACCTGGACCTCACCGCGCTCGCGCGCGAGGGGCTGGAGTCGCTCGCGTTGTCGTCGAGCGCCCGCTCGCCGGTGCGCGTCACCGTGGAGCTGCCGCGCGACGAGCTCGCTCCTCTGGCGGGGCTGCTGGACAGGGCTCAGCAGTTGATCGAGGAGCTTCGCCAGGGCCTCGGGCTCGTGCCCGACTCGGTACCTGATGTCTTCTGACGGCCCTCTTACGAGAGGCTCGCTAGTCCTTCGCTTCGCGCCAGTTGTCGCCGGCTCCCACGTCGACTGCGAGCGGCGGGTCGAGCGGATAGGCGTCGCACATCTCCTTGCGGACGAGCTCCTTCACGGTCGACACCTCTGCGTCCGGCGCCTCGACGAGCAGCTCGTCGTGCACCTGTAGCACGAGCCTGGAGCTTCGCCCTTCGTCTCGCAGCCGGCGGTGGATGTTCACCATCGCGATCTTGATGATGTCCGCTGCGGTTCCCTGCATCACCGAGTTGACGGCGAGGCGCTCGCCCAGCCCTCGCGTCTGCCGGTTGGACGCGCGAATCTCCGGGACCGGGCGTCGCCGTCCGAGCAGCGTCGTGACGTAGCCGTCGCGCTCCGCCTGCTCGATCGTCCGCTGGATGAAGTCCTGCACGAGCGGGAAGCGCGCGAGGTACGTGTCGATGTACGTCTGCGCCTCGTCGCGCGGGATCTCGAGGTTCTCCGAGAGCCCGAACGCGGAGATGCCGTAGATGATCCCGAAGTTGACCATCTTCGCGATGTTGCGCTCGTCCTTCGTCAGCGTCGCCCGCTCCTTGCCGAGCACCTCGGCGGCGGTCGCCGAGTGGATGTCCTCGCCGCGCTCGAACGCCTCGCGCAGCTTCGGCTCGCCCGACACGTGCGCGAGGATCCGCAGCTCGACCTGCGAGTAGTCCGCGGACACGAGCCGGTGCCCGGACTCGGCGACGAACGCGCTGCGAATCTCGCGGCCGAGCTCCGTGCGGATCGGGATCGCCTGCAGGTTCGGGTTCGACGTCGAGAGCCGGCCGGTCGCGGCCACCGCCTGGTTGAAGTGCGTGTGCAGCCGGCCGTCGTCGCCGATCAGCGTGGGCAGAGGGCCGAGGTACGTGTTGACGAGCTTCGTCAGCTCGCGCCAGTCCTCGATCACCTCGACGATGGCGTGTTCGTGCCGGATCGTCCGCAGCACGCGCGTGTCGGTCGAGTAGCCCGTCTTGCCCTTGCGCCCGGGCGTCAGCTTCAGCTCGTCGAAGAGCACGCGCGCGACCTGCTGCGTCGAGCCGAGCATGAACTCCCCGCCGGCGAGCTCGAACGCACGCGACTCGAGCTCTTCGACGCGGTCGGAGAGCCTCGCGGTGATCTCGCCCATGCGATACGTGTCGATCTTGACGCCCGCGTCCTCCATCGCCGCGAGCACCGCGGTGAGCGGCAGCTCGATCCGGTCGTACAGCTCTTCGCTGCCGCGCTCGCGCAGTCGCGCCCGGAGCAGCGGCGCGAGCCTGCGCGGAACTTCCGCGGCGCGGACGAGCGCGGCCGTCTCCTCCTCGGCTGCGGGCTCGGCGATCGCCTCCACGCCGTACTCGGCTGCGAGGTCGTCGAGCTCGTAGCCCGGCCGCCCCGGCTCGATGAGATACGCCGCGATGAGCGTGTCCTCGGCGGGCAGCTGCGTCACGCGAGGAAGCTCCTTGAAGTCGTGCGCCGTCACGTCGGCGTCGCGCAGCACGGCCGCGAGGTCGGCAGGGAGCGGCGCAACGAGCACGGGCTCGCCACCACGGGCGACCGCAACGCGGTCGCCTCCTACCGCAACGGCTACCGACCCCGTCAAGTTCGGCAACGCCTCGACGGCCTCCCATGAGACACCGGTGCCGGCGACGATCCGCGCCGCAGCCGGAACCGCCTCGTCGAGCGTGTCGATGCGGTTGAGCAGCCCCCGAAACTCGAAGCGCCGGAACATCTCGCGTAGCTGCGAGCGGTCCGGCGGCGCAAGAACGAGCTCGGCGGGGTCGCAGTCGAGCTCGAGGTCGCGGCGCATCGTTGCGAGCTCCTTCGACGTGCGCGCATCGTCCTCGTGCTCGGTCAGGTTCTTCCGCCGCCCGGGCGAGAGCTCGTCGAGATGCTCGTATACGCCGTCGAGCGAGCCGTACTGCGCGACGAGCTGCCCCGCGGTCTTGTCGCCGATGCCGGGGACGCCCGGAATGTTGTCCGAGGTATCGCCCTTGAGCCCGATGAAGTCGGGGATCTGCTCCGGCCGGATGCCGTACCGGGCCTCGACGCGCTCGGGCGTGTACACCTGAACGTCGCTGACGCCGCGCGGCGTCATCATCAGGCAGACGTTCTCGGACACGAGCTGGAACGCGTCGCGATCCGTCGAGACGACGCACGTGCGCACGCCGGCCTCGTCCGCACGCGTTGCAAGGGTGGCGATCACGTCGTCGGCCTCCCACCCTTCGAATTCGAGATTCCGGTAGCCGAACGCCTCGACGATGGGCCGGAAGAAGGGGAACTGCTCCCGCAGCAGGTCAGCCATCGGCCGCCGGCCCTCCTTGTAGACGACGTCCGCGGCCTCCGCGACGGCCGCGCGGTGGACCGGGCGCGTGTCCCAGGCGACGGCGACGCCCTTCGGCTTGTAGTCGCTCAGGAGCTTGAACAGCATGTTCGTGAACCCGAGCAGCGCATTCGTCGGAAAGCCCTCGGTGGTGGCGAGCTCTTCGGGCAGGGCGAAGTACGCGCGATATGCGAGGTTGTTGCCGTCGACGAGGAAGAGCTCGGACTCGCGCGCAGGGCCGTCGTCCAGCTCCAGCTCGAGGCCCGTGAGCGTCTTCGGCGACATGCAGCGAGTCTAAGGTCCGCAGGTGCCCCGGATTCCGCTACTCGCAGGGACCAAGCTCGTCATCGCGTCCGCGCCGGACGACGCGATCGTGCTTCGCCCGCCGGCGCCCGGGCCGTCGGTGGCGGACGTCGGCGCAGCGGTTCGCGACGCCCTCCGGTTCCCGCTCGAAGGAGAGCCGCTCGAGGCGCTCGTGCGCCGGCGCGCGCGGGCGACGATCGTCGTCGAGCCGCCCGTGCTGCCGATCCCGGGCTCGGTCGCCGATCCGCGACAGCTCGCGATCGGCGCCGTGATCGACGAGCTGGAGCGGCTCGGGATCCCGAGCGGCTACCAGACGATCCTCGTCGCGTGCGGGCTCGCGCGCCGCACGACGCAGCGCGAGCTGGAGGGGTTCGTCACGCGCGACCTCGCGCGCCGCTTTCACGGTCACGTCGTCATCCACGACGTGGAGGATCCCGAGCTCGTAGCGCTCGACGACGCAGCGCAGCCTGCCCTTCGCGTCAACCGTGCGCTCGTGGACACCGAGCTCGTCGTCGTCGTCAGCGCCGCCGAGACCGTCTTGCACGGCGGGCCGGCCGCGCTGCTCGGAGCGGCCGGCGCCGACGCGCAGCGCGCAGCCGGCGCATACTCGCTGCTCGAGACGAGCGCGTCGCAGGGCTGGCATCTCGGCGTCGCGCTCGAGCGCGCGCTCACGCGCCGGCTACCGGTGGTCGGCGTCTCGCTCGTGCTCAACCACCCGCGCACCTCCGGCGCGCTGCGCGGCTACCCGTACGACCCGGAGGCGGTCGAGCGTGTCGCGGGATCGCCGCTGCGTCACGTCTTCGCTGCGCTGCCCGACCGGGCGCGACGCGAGATCCTGCACGGGCTCCAGACCGATCTGACCGCGGCCGCCGCGTTCGCAGGGCCGCCGTCCGTCGCGCATGCGGAGGCGCTCCTGCGCGCGGTCGAGCTCCGCCGGGCCGAGCTCGACGGGCCGCTCGACGCAATCGTCATCGGCGTGCCGGGGACGACGCCGTACCTGCCGCGCGAAGGCCCGAACCCGCTACTTGCGGCGTACCTCGGCCTCGGCCATGCGCTGCGCCTGTGGCGCGACGCTTTTCCGGTGGTCGACGGTGGGACGGCCATCCTCGCGCACCGTTTCGGCCGCACCTTCGCCCATCCGACACAGACGCCGTACCGGCCGTTCTTCCACGCGGCACGCATCGGCCGGGACCCGGAGATGCTGGCGGACGCCGAGCGCGCCGCCGCCACCAGCCCGCGCGGCATCGCGGACTATCGCAACGGCCGCAGCGTCCACCCATTGCTGCCGTTCCGGGATTGGAACGCGTGCCAGCCGGCGCTCGGGCGGCTGGGCGCGGTGCTCGTCGCCGGCGCCGCGGACGCGACCGCGGTCCGTCAGCTCGGCTTCGTGCCCGTGCACGGAATCGGCGCCGCGCTCGAGCTCGCCCGCGGGCGCACGAGCGGCACGCCCCGCATCGGCTTCCTTCTCAGCCCGCCGTACTTCCCGTTACGGGTCGGGCGCGGCGCGTAGTCCGTTTTACGTCTCGCCGAGATACGTCTTGCGGACCTGCGGGTTCTGGGCGAGTGCCTTCGCGTCGTCGGAGAGCGCGACCGTCCCCGTCTCGAGCACGTAGCCGCGGTTCGCGACGTGCAGCGCCATGAGCGCGTTCTGCTCGACGAGCAGGATCGACGTTCCCTGCTTGTTCACCTCGACGATGGTCTCGAAGATGCGCTCGACGAAGATCGGCGCGAGCCCCATCGACGGCTCGTCGAGCATCAGCAGCGTCGGCCTCGCCATGAGCGCGCGACCGATCGCGCACATCTGCTGCTCGCCGCCCGACATCGTCCCCGCCTTCTGCGTCCGCCGTTCGGCGAGGCGCGGGAAGAGCGTGAAGACGCGATCCATGTCCTCGCGGATCGCACCTCGGTCGGAACGCTGGAACGCGCCCATCTCGAGGTTCTCGGTCACGCTCATGCGCGGGAAGAGCTTGCGGCCCTCCGGGGACTGGGCAATGCCTCTCTTCACGATCGAATGCGCCGCGTCATGTGTGATGTCGCGGCCCTTGAAGACGATCGTTCCCTTGCGCGGATGGTTGAGGCCGTTGATCGAGCGCAGCGTCGTCGACTTCCCGGCTCCGTTCGCGCCGATCAACGTGACGATCTCCCCCTCGCGCACCGTGATGGAGATTCCCTTGAGGGCCTGGATCGCTCCGTAGTACGTCTCGACGCCGTCCAGCTCGAGCAAGGTCTGCGGCTGCGCGCTCATGCGGAGCTCACCGCCGCGCTGCCGAGATAGGCCTCGATGACGCGCTCGTTCTTCTGGATCTCGGACGGCGTTCCCTCGGCGATCTTCTCACCGTAGTCGAGCACGGTGACGCGCTCGGACACGCCCATCACCACACGCATGTCATGCTCGATGAGAAGCACGGTCAGGCCACGCTCCGAGCGAAGCCGCGCGACGAAGTCGGTGAACTCCGCGGTCTCCTGCGGGTTCATGCCGGCGGTCGGCTCGTCGAGCAGCAACAGCTTCGGCTGGGTCGCAAGGGCGCGCGCGACCTCGAGCCGGCGCTGGTCCCCGTACGAGAGGTTTCGGCCGATCTCGTCGTCCTTCCGCTTGAGCCCGCTGAACTCGAGAAGCTCACGCGCGCGGGCGCGCGCGCCGACTTCCTCGTGCTTGACGCGCGGCGTCCTGAGGATGGCCTCGATGAGCGATCCCTTCAGGCGCGTGTGCATGCCGACGAGAACGTTCTCGAGCGCCGTCATGTTCTGGAAGAGGCGGATGTTCTGGAACGTGCGGCCGATGCCCCGCTCGGTGAATGCGTGGGGCGGCTTCCCGGTCATGTCCTCGCCCGCGAAGACGACCGCCCCCGCCGTCGGCTTGTACACACCCGTGAGCATGTTGAAGAAGGTCGTCTTGCCCGCCCCGTTGGGCCCGATCAGGCTGACGATCGTCGCCTCCGGCACGATGAAGTCGACGCTGTCGACGGCGACCAGCCCGCCGAACTCCTTGCGCAACGAATGGGTCTGAAGAAGCGCTTCGGCCATCAGGCGGCTGCGTCGTACAGCGGTTGGTCGTGCACGCCTTCGTGGAACTCGGCTGCGCGGCGACGGCTGGGGATCAGGCCCTCGGGCCGCAGCAACATGACGACCACGAGGATCACGCCGTAGATCCCGAAGTTGTACAGCGGAACGTCGAGCGGCTTGTGCCAGACCTGGAAGTCGGATCCGCCGGGCCCGAAATGGCCGTTGAGCCAGGCTCCGATGTTGTTGAGCCCCTCGGAGTTCAGATAGGTGAGGAAGCACGCTCCGAGGATGACGCCCCAGATGTTCCCCATCCCGCCGAGGATGACCATGACGAGGATGAAGACCGAGATCTGGAAGTAGAACTCGTCGGGGTTCGAGCTGCCGTTGTAGCTCGCGTAGTACGCGCCCGCGACGCCGCCGAAGAATGCGCCGGTCGCATAGGCCCAGGTCTTCGTTCGCATCAGCGGGATGCCCATCGCGGCCGCCGCGACCTCGTCCTCGCGAATCGCGATCCACGCGCGGCCGAGGCGCGACTCACGGAGGCGCGCGCTGCAGAAGATCGTGACGAGGACGAAGAAGAGGATGGTCCAGAAATAGTCTCGGTCGAACGTCGTTCCGAGCGCGCCGTAGTTCGCCGGCAGGCCGACGTGCTGGTGCAGCCAGCCGCCGAATCCGGGAGGGTCGATCGGTGTGATCCCGCCCGTCCCGTTCGTCAGGTTGAACCCGCCCAGGCTGTCGCCGTTTCGGGCGACGATCGGGAGGATCTCGCCGAACCCGAGGGTGACGATCGCGAGGTAGTCGCCGCGCAGGCGCAGCGTCGGCAGTCCGATGATGACGCCCGCCAACGCCGTGACGATCCCGGCCGCGAGCAGCACGAGCCAGACCGAGATGTGGATCCCCGTCAGTCCCTGGATGACGCCGATTCCGCCGAATCGGATGTTGACCTGGGAGAACTGCGACGAGGCGAGCCAGCCTGCCATGTACGAGCCGATCGCGAAGAACGCGACGTAACCGAGGTCGAGCAGGCCCGCGTAGCCGACGACGAAGTTCAGCCCGAGCGCCATCATCGAGAAGATCCCCATGTTCACCATCGTGCTCATGAGCGGGAACGTCCCGAAGACCGGGAGCTGTGGCAGTCCCGGGTTCACGCCGGTCGACGAGTACGCGTAGAACGGGTACGTGATCGCGATCGCGAGAACGCCCGCGGGGACGAAGAAACGACCAACGCGTCGACCGGCGATCGTGACACGGTCGTAGCGCGGCACGACGAGAACGAGGATGACACCGGCGATCACGAGCGCCGACCATTGCCAGACGCCGAGGAAGGCGACGAGCAGCAGGCCGATGCCCATCCAGATCGTCGCCTTCACTCCTCGTCTGGCCGTCTTCGGCAGCGCGGTCCAGCGCTCGCGCTTCAGGCCGAGCAGTGCGAGCGCCTGCCACCAGAGGGCGGAGACGGCAGCGCGAAGCCGGCGGCGCACGTCAGGCTCCTTCCGGCGTGCGTTCCCCGAGGAGCCCCTCGGGCCGGAAGACGAGGATGAGGATGAGGATCGAGAACACGATCGACTCCGTCCAGTCGCTGCCGGGGGCGTGCCAGAGCAGCCCCTCGTTGAACGCCTGGATGAAGCCGATGAGGAGCGCACCCAGCACCGCGCCGGGCAGGTTCCCGATTCCGCCGAGCACGGCGGCGGTGAACGCGATCAGTCCGATCTGGTAGCCGGTGTCGTACCGGATCTGGCCGTAGTAGAGCGCGTAGACGAGGCCGCCGGTGCCGGCGAGCGCGCCGGCGATGAGGAACGTGAACGAGATCGTCCGGTTGACGTCGATCCCCATCATCGCCGCCGCGTCGCGGTCCTGTGCGGTCGCGCGCATCGCCTTGCCCTGGCGTGTCTGCCTGACGAACCAGACGAGGAGCAAGAGCACCGGAGCGGTGATCGCGGCGACGATCAGCTTCTCCCAGGTGTACGTGATTCCCGCGACCGAGAAAACGTGGCCGGCTGGAAGCAGGCTCGGCACCGCTGTGTAGCCGGGCCCCCTCCAGCCGATCGCGACGTCCTCGAGGATGAACGACATCCCGATCGCCGTGATCAGCGGCGCCACGCGAGGCGCGCCGCGCAGCGGGCGGTAGGCCACCCGTTCGATGGCGGCATTGAGGATGCCGCAGGCAGCCATCGCGACGAGCAGCGACCCGACGATCGCGGCCACGAGCGAGAGCGTGGACGCGTGCGCGTGCAGATGGAAGACCGAGAGGAGCATCGTCGCCGAGAAGAGCCCCCCGAGCATGAAGACGTCGCCGTGCGCGAAGTTGATCAGCTCGAGGATCCCGTACACGAGCGTGTAGCCGAGAGCGACGAGCGCATAGAGCGCGCCGTTCGTGAGGCCGATGAACGCGATGTTGACGAAGTACGCCGGCCCCTTCTCGAAGTTGACGACGAGCCACGCGAGCAGGAGCGCGACGAGCAGCGTCGCGACGGCGGGCATCACGTACGAGCTGTACGAGCGCCTCCGCCGCAGGGACACCTCCGTGTGAGCGTGGGTTGCCATGGGAGTTCGTCTCACGATGAGACCGGGGGAGACTCGGCCGAGCCTCCCCCGGGTGCCACCGAACTGTCCTCTTGCGTTACCCGCCGATGAGGCTCGCGCCAGGCACGAGCGTCTTGACCGGGTTGAGGTTCTTGCCCGCTTCCTTGTAGATCGTGATCGGCGTCAGGTTCGTGTCGCCGCTCGCGTTGATCGTGAACGTCCCGAGGATCCCGTTGGAGACCGTGAGGCCGAACACGGACTTCGTGACCGCAGCCCGCTGGCCGCCGCCCTTGGCAATCGCCTGGAGGGCGACGTCCATGGCCTGCGCGCCGTATGCGGCGTACGGGTTCGGGGTGGTGCCGATCTGCTTGCCGAAGCTCTTCACGAACGTGGCGCCCACGCCCGTCAGAGCCTTCGGCGGCTCGCCGGCGACGCTGATGAACGCGCCGTTGCCGACCTGGCCGTTTGCATTCGGATCGCTGAAGCCGTCAGGCATCTGCAGCTGGATCTTGGGATCCACGGCCTTGATGTCCTGCATGAGCTTCGCGCCGTTGTTGCAGACGATGCCGCCGAGGAAGACGGCCTGTGCGCCCGACGCCTTGATCCGGGTCGCCAGTGCCTCGTAGCTCGACGCCTTCGCGTCCCAGCCCTCGAAGCCCGCCACCTTGATGCCGAGCTTCTTCGCCGCCGTGCGGTACGTGGAGGCGACGCCGAAGCCGTACGTCTGCTTGTCGTTCAGGACGTACACCTTCTTGAAGCCGAGCGCCTTCGACCACATCGCGTCCGCCGGGCCCTGGATGTCGTCGGTCGCGACGACACGGGCGTAGTTGCGAACGCCGGTCGGGTAGTACTTCTGGGGCTCGCCGACATCCCACTTCTTCGTGAGACCGGGGTTCGTGTTCGCCGGGCTGATCCAGAGAAGCGAGGCGCGGTTGCCGATCGGCACCTCGATCTTGGCGCAGCCGGAGTTGAACGTCCCGAGGACGGCGATGACCGACCTGTTGTTGGCGTAGAGGTGCGCATTGGTGGCGCACTTCGCGGTGTCCCAGCCGCCCGTCTGAGCGGTCGAGTCGTCGCAGGACTGGTAGCCGATCTTGAACGACCCGGCCTTCCAGCCCGCGTTTGCCAGCGCCCAGATCTCCGCACGCGAGACCTGCACCGTCTGGTGCCGGATCGCACCCTGCAGCGGCAGGTCAGACGCGACGATGTAGTCCGGCGTGCCGGAGCCCTTGTAGACGATGGGGCCGCACGACGACGACGGCAGCGGTGTCACGCTGGCCGTCGCGCTGCGGGCGGTGCCCGTCGTTCCGGCGACGGCGGCGGCAACGGCTGCCGCAACGCCGAGCGCCAATAGCGAGAACTTCTTATTCAACGCTCCCTCCTCCATTGTCCGACCCGATGTGTCTTGCCGCGGGAAGAGCCTTATCTGCCCTCGGACTTGCGTTGAGGGAGTATTTCGCGCCCTGGACCCGGTTTCAAGATGGGTCGTCATGTTTTCAGGACAGGCCCCGGGCGCCATCCCGGGGCCGCCTACAATGCTGGACGCCCGCGGCGGTGGCGCAACTGGTCGACGCGATGGCCTCAAAAGCCATTGTCCTTCGGGACGTGTGGGTTCGAGTCCCACCCGCCGCATCAAACCGTGGATTTCTGCCGCGCGGCCCCCTCGCAGCGGCTATGACTAGGCCCGGTGGCGAAGACGGTCGGCATGCTCACCGGCGGGGGCGATTGCCCCGGCCTGAACGCGGTCATCCGCGCCGTCGTGCGCAGCGCCGACGCCGAGGGCTGGGACTCGGTCGCCGTCCTCGAGGGCTGGCGCGGCATGGTCGAGGGCCGCTTTCAGGATCTCGGCGTGCAGGAGGTCTCCGGGATCCTCCCGCGCGGCGGCACCATCATCGGGACGAGCCGCACGAACCCGTACAAGCTCGACGGCGGCGTCGACAAGGTGCGCCAGAGCTTCCGCGACCGGGGCCTCGACGCCCTGGTGGCGATCGGCGGCGAGGACACGCTCGGGGTCGCCTCGAAGCTCTATGCCGACTTCGGCCTCCCCATCGTCGGCGTCCCCAAGACGATCGACAACGACCTGTCCGGGACCGACTACACGTTCGGCTTCGACACCGCGGTGACGATCGCGACCGAGGCGATCGACCGGCTGCACACGACGGCCGAGTCGCACAACCGCGTCATGGTCGTCGAGGTCATGGGCCGCCATGCCGGCTGGATCGCAGTGATGAGCGGCATCGCCGGCGGTGCCGACGTGATCCTCATCCCCGAGCAGCCCGTGGACTTCGACGAGGTCGCCGAGTCGATTCGCAAGCGCCACGCGCGCGGGAAGAACTTCTCCATCGTCGTCATCTCCGAAGGATGCGAGCTGCCCGGCGTGCAGGACAGCGGTGAGCTCGACCAGTTCGGTCACGTGATCCTGGGCAACCGCGGCGTCGGCGAGGTGCTCGGGCGCGAGATCGAGGGGCGCACCGGCTTCGAGACGCGCGTCACGGTGCTCGGGCACGTGCAGCGCGGCGGCAGCCCCACCCCCCGCGACCGTGTGCTCGCGACGCGGTTCGGCCTGAAGGCCGCCGAGCTCGCGTTCGCCGGCAGCTTCGGGCAGATGGCCGCGCTGCGCGGCGACGACATCGCCGCCGTCCCGCTCGCCGAGGCGACGGCGGAGCTGAAGACCGTGCCACCCGAGTGGTACGCCGTCGCGCAGGCCTTCTTCGGGTAGCAATTCCCCGTGTGACCTGGACCCACGCTCATCAGGCGTTCTCGCAAGCCTGGCCTGCGTTCGCGCTCGTCGCCGGCCTGCTGCTCGTCGGCGCGACCGCCGCACGCGAGGGGCTGTTCGCCGAGCTCGGGGCGTTCGCGGCTCGCGCACCGGGCGGAGGCACCGCGCTCCTCGCCTCGTTGTTGCTCGTCACAGCCGCGGTCACGGCCGTTCTCAACCTCGACACTGCGGTCGTCTTCCTTACGCCGGTGCTCTTGCACGCGGCCAGGCATCGCGGCCTCGGCGAGGAGCCGTTCCTCTATGGAGCGGTGTTCATGGCGAACTCCGCGTCGCTCCTCCTCCCCGGCTCCAATCTCACGAACCTCATCGTGCTCGCGCACGATCACGTATCGGGGTCGACGTTCGCAGCGCGGTTGTGGGCGGCCTGGGTCGTAGCGGTGGCGGTGACGATCGCGTTCCTCGCGGTCGTCTTCCGCGGCCGGCTACACCCGTCGTCGCCGCCTGCGATCGAGCGCCCGCCGTTCCGGCCGCGCGCCGGCTCGTCCGCGGTCGCCGTCGCAACCGTCCTCGTGCTCGTGCTGGCGCGGCCGGCGCTTCCGGTGCTCGCGGTCGGCGCCGCGGCCGCGTTCCTCGAGCGAGTGCCGCTGCGAGCCGCAGTCCGCGCGGCGAACCCGCTGCTGCTCGGCGGAGTGCTCGGCGTCGCCGTCGTGCTCGGGACGCTCGCCCGCGCGGTGCACGGTCTCGGCCACCTCACGACGCATACGGGGCGCTGGACGACGGCATGGCTCGGCGTGGGCGCGGCCGTGCTCGTCAACAACCTGCCGGCGGCCTCGGTCCTCTCGGCGCAGCCCCCCGCCCATCCGCGCGCACTCCTCCTCGGGCTGAACCTCGGGCCGAACCTCGCAGTGTCCGGTTCGCTCTCGGCGGTGCTCTGGCTCCAGGTCGCACGCGCAGCACAGGCGAAGCCGTCCGTCGTGCGCTACAGCCTGCTCGGCCTCGCGCTCGTTCCGCTGTCGCTCACGCTCGCGCTGCTCGCGGCGACGCGCTTCTAGCGCCGCACGGCGACGATCGCGGCGGTTGCCGGAGTCGTCAGGATCTCCACCGCCGCGAGCCGGGAATCGCCCAGCAGGAACTCGCGGACGGGATCGCCGTCGACGGGACGCCCCGGCGTCAGGTCGTCCTTCACGAGGATGCCGCCCGGCGCGAGGAGCGCGACGATCGCGTTCCAGTCGTACGGCCGCCCGCCGTCGGCGAACACGAGCCCGAACGGCCCGCGTCCGCGCAGCAGCGCGTAGCAGTCGCCCTCGAGCAGCTCGACGTTGCCGAGCCCGGCGAGGCGCTCGCGTGCCGAGGCGGCGCGTTCCGCGTCGCGCTCGACGGTGACGCGCCGTCTCCGCCATCGCGGCCGCGCCCTCGCCGTATGCCGTGCCGAGCTCGGCGACGTCGCGGCCGGCGGCGAGCGTCCGAAGGAGCGCCTGCACCGCGGGAATCGACGAGCCGCCGCCGGTCACAGCTCGGCGAGCGGGAACGACCGGTGCCGCCTGGGTGGCACGAGGAAGTTCTGACGGTGCGTGGTCGTGAGCACCGAGTTGAAGCCTGCCGCGCGGTTGCGCGGCGGAACCGCAAGCTTCTTCCCCCCGGGAAAGACGCCGTCCATGGCGAGCCGGTTGCGCTCGAAATCGTCGCCGGAGGGGTTGAAGACGACGAAATGCACGCCCGCGGCCGGCTCCTTGCTCACGCCGTCGCGCTTCGGGTCGATCGAGAAGGCGAAGGGGTTGTCGAGGGTGTTGAAGTCGGCGCGCTGAGGGATCGCCGTCCCCTTCGGATAGTGCGTGCCGTCTTCTCCGACGGTGTCCTGCAGGAGACGCGAGGTCGCCTGGATGGAGGCGCTGTGCCCGAAGCGGCCCGTCTTGTGGAACTGTCGCACGAGCTCTGCTTCGGGCGAGACCTGCGGCGGGCCTTGCGCAACCGTCTGCGTGCCCTGGCGCACGTTCGTCATGCCCGGACGGAACGCCGTCAGCACGCGCTCGTCGAAGTCGAAGTTGAGATACCACGCTTCGAGGTCCTCGCTGATGTGCGAGAGGTGCATGTGCGTGCCGTTGCGGAAATAGCCGGAGCGCAGGTCGACGTAGCCGAGGGTCTCGTGGTTCGCGATCGTTCCCGGGCCGAGACCCGCCTTCTGCGTCGAGGTGAAACCGAGGAAGAGCTCGGCGCCGTCGGGGATGAGGTCTGCGCCCGGGACGCCCGCCGCGACCGCCATCTTCTTGGGCAGGCTCTGCCCTCCGTCGAAGCCGCCGCCGGCGAAGCCGCGCCGGATGCTCGTCACCGTGAAGAACGGCAGGTCGAAGATCTCCTTCCGCGCGGCGTCGATGTGCTCGACCCGGTCGCTGCGCAAGAGGACCGCGACGTCGTTGGTCTCGAGGATGGTGCTCTTGGGATCGCTCGGGAACCGCCGCGTCGGAGGCAGCACGGACTTCTGCGCGCGGCGGTCGTACGGGAGATGGGCTTTTGCCTGCGCGGAGACGTACCGGTCGAAGTACGCCTGGCTCCAGGCGACCGTGACGCCGAGCCCGGCCGGCGTCAACGCGTAGCGCGAATCGATGCGCCGCAGGACGTCTTCGAGCTGCTGTCGCGCGCCGCGCAGGTCGGAGACGTCGTGGAGCTTCGCAGTCACGACCGTGCTGTGCAGCGGCGGGACGACCACCTCGACGCCCTCGCTGTGGGTCGTCGCGAGGTCGAGCAGATGTTGCTCGGCGGGCATTCCCGCGGGCTCGACCGGCGGCCGGGCCGGTGCGGATCCGAGCCGGTCGACGAGCTCGTAGATTCCACCGCCGCCGATTGCCGCGGCCGCAGCACCGCCGAGGAACCTCCGCCGAGTGAGCCGCATCAGCGGGCGGGTTGAACGAGCACGAGGCTCTTCAACAGGCGCTGAAGGTTCTGCTTGACCCGCGTCGCGCTGTCATACGGAACGATCACGTGCTGGCTGACGGTGTACAGCGATCCGCGGTGATGCCACAGAAGCAGGACGTGCCACTGGTCGGCGCCCTGATTCACCTGGTACACGGTCGCGCGGATGCCGTTCGCCGTCATGTGGCCGACCGGGTCCGCGAAGCACGGGACTTTCGTCTCTCCGACCGGTCCGGGGCACGCGGGGATCGTCGATCGCCCCGGATAGCCGCGGAAATTCACGTGCACGTCGCCGCTGCCGAGGTCGCCGTGCTCGAGGAAGCTGACGAGGTAGCTCCGGTCCCGGCCGATCGAATAGATGTCCTGGTACTGCCCGCCGATGTGGGCGTCGAGTGGATTGGGCATCCAGGTCGGGCAGTAGACCGGCGCCGCGACCTTGTCGGCGAGCTTTTGCCAGCCCTTCGCCCAGCCCGCCGGGCACGCTGCCTTCGGCGCGCTCATGGCGCCCTGCGCGAGCACGCCGAGCGTCAGTGCGACGAGACCCGCGGCCGCGGTCACCCTCATGTGGGACAGGGTAGCGCCCTAAAAACGGAGGCGCCGAGTAAATCGGCGCCTCCTCCTGGGTCGGCGTCGCAAGCGACCGCCTTAGACGTCGGGCGGGGGCCCGCCGACGAGCGGCGAGATCTCGGTGCCGTGAACGATGACTGCATCGCAGCCGGCGCGCTCGAGCTCCTGCACCTCTTCGCGGTTCGTCAGCTGCAGATCCGCGATGGCGAGCTTGCCCGCGGGCACGGCGGCGAGCATCTCCAGCACGACCTCGAGCGGCGTCTCGTCGTCCTCGCGCTCGACCGGGGAGAGAAGGAAGATCTCCGGGTCGACGCGTTCGAGCGCCTGCTCGAGCTCTTCCTCGTCGCGGACCTCGACTGCGCAGTCGAGCCCGAGCTCGACCGCCTGGGCATGAAGCTCTTCGAGTCGCCCGTCGTCCTCGTCCAGCCCGTCGAAGACGAGCAGGTAGGCGTCCGCAGACGCCGAGGCGCGTTCGAGCGAGACGTCGGCGCGCCAGAGGATCGGGAGCGAGCTCGCCTCCCGCACCGCGCTCGGGTCGCCGCGCACGACGAGCGCTTCGGCCAGCTGCTCCTCGGCGGCGCGCGCAGAGTCCGGGTCCTCGACGGCGGCGATGACGGAGATGCCGTCGCCTTCGGCGATGGCGTGACTGAAGCGGCGTTGCGCCATTCCTGCGTCCGTAGCGTATCGAGCCGTCATTGGCCGATCGGGTGCCACACGGTTTTGAGCTCGAGGAAGCTCGCGATCTCCCACGGGCTCTGCGCGTCGGCGCCGCCGTGGACGATGCGCTTCACGTTCTCGGCGGCGAGCTGCTCGAGCTCAGCGGCGGCACCCTTCGCGGCGCCGAGATCGAGCGCGTTCACGTCCATGTGGGCTGCGAGGACGGGTGCCAGCTCGGAGCGGAAGCCGGTGAGGACGTTGACGACGCCGCCGGGCAGGTCGCTGGTCGCGATCGCCTCTGCGAGCTCGATGGCGGCCACCGGCCGCTGCTCCGAGGCGACGGCGACGACGGCATTCCCGCCCACGAGTGGGGGCAGCAGGCGCGTCACGAGACCGAGCAGGGGCGGCTCGTCCGGGGCGAGCACGGCGACGACCCCGGTCGGCTCCGGCACGGTGAAGTTGAAGTAGGGGCCTGCGACGGGATTCGCGCCTCCGAGGACCTGTGGGAGCTTGTCCGCCCAGCCGGCGTACCAGACGATGCGATCGATCGAGCGCTCCACCTCGTCGCGGCCGGTGCACAGGTCGGCGAACTCGGGGACCCGGGCCTCGACCATCTCCGCGAGGCGGTAGAGCACCTGCCCGCGGTTGTACGCGGTCGCCGCCGCCCAGCCGGGTTGCGCCGCACGCGCGGCGCGGACTGCGTCGCGGGCGTCCTTGCGCGAGGCGCGCGCGACGTTCGCGTCCTCGGCCTCGTACGTGCGCCCGGATTCGCTGCGCGGGAAAGCGCCGCCGACGAACAGCTTGTACGTCTTCCTGACCGGCAGGCGCGTCACTCGTCGAACCTCAGATAGGGCTCGAGCCCGTGCAGACCGCCTTCGCGGCCAAAGCCGGACTCCTTGTACCCGCCGAACGGAGAGCTCGGGTCGAAGCGGTTGAACGTGTTCGCCCAGACGACGCCGGCGCGCAGCCGTTGAGCCATCCAGAGGATGCGCGATCCCTTCTCCGTCCAGACGCCCGCGCTCAGGCCGTACGGGGTGTTGTTCGCCTTCTCGATCGCTTCTTCGGGCGTTCGGAACGTGAGCACGGACAGCACCGGGCCGAAGATCTCCTCCTGCGCGATGCGGTAGCTCTGCGCAACGTTCGTGAACACCGTCGGCACGAACCAGTAGCCCTTCTCCGGTAGGCGACACGGCGGCTGATAGATCTCCGCCCCCTCCTCGCGGCCCGACTCGACGAGCTCGCGGATCTTCTCGAGCTGCATCGCTGAGTTGATGGCGCCGACGTCGGTGTTCTTGTCGAGCGGGTCGCCTACGCGCAGCGTCTCGAGGCGGCGCTTCAGCTTGTCGACGAGCGGCTCGTAGATCGACTCCTGCGCGAACAGCCGCGAGCCGGCGCAGCACACGTGGCCCTGGTTGAAATAGATGCCGTTGACGATCCCCTCGACCGCCTGGTCGAGCGCGCAGTCGTCGAAGACGATGTTCGCCGCCTTGCCGCCGAGCTCGAGCGTGAGCTTCTTCCCCGAGCCTGCGAGGCGGCGCTGGATCGCCTTGCCGACCTCCGTCGAGCCGGTGAAGGCGATCTTGTCCACGCCGTCGTGCTCGACGAGCGCCGCTCCCGTCCGGCCGTCGCCGGTGACGATGTTGACGACGCCTGCCGGCAGCTCCGCCTGGCGCAGCACGTCGCAGAAGAGAAGCGCCGTCAGCGGCGTGGTCTCCGCCGGCTTCAGCACGACGGTGTTGCCGCAGGCGAGCGCAGGCGCGATCTTCCACGCGAGCATGAGCAGCGGGAAGTTCCACGGAATGATCTGTCCCGCGACGCCGACCGGGCGCGGGCGGCGATTCGGGAATGCGTACTCGAGCTTGTCCGCCCAGCCCGCGTAGTAGAAGAAGTGCGCCGCCGCGAGCGGAAGGTCGACGTCACGCGATTCCTTGATCGGCTTGCCGCCGTTCAACGACTCGAGCACCGCGAACTCGCGCGCGCGTTCCTGGAGGATGCGCGCGATCCGGAAGAGGTACTTCGCCCGCTCGGAGCCGGGCAGCGACGACCACCCGTTCGCGAAAGCGGCGCGCGCGGCGGTCACGGCGCTGTCGACGTCGGCGGCGCTCGCCTGGCCGATGACGGCGAGGGTCTCCTCGCTCGCGGGCGAGATCGTCTCGTACGTCTCCTTCGCCTCGATCCATTCGCCGCCGACGAAGAGGCCGTAGCGCTCGCGCAGGCGCACGATGTCGCGCGATTCGGGCGCGGGCGCATACGTCCACTGGTCCGGGACGGCCGGGCTCCCGCCGGGGCGATCGAGCTCAGCCACCGGGAGCCTCGGAGGCACGAAGTGCTCCCACCTCCATCCCCCCACCCTCTTGGGTGGGGAGAACGGTAGGACGGGAGACGTCACGGCGGTGTCGCAGCTGCCTGCAGAAAGGCGAAGTCTTCATCCCCATCTCAGTCGACCGTGAAGTAGTCGGGGCTCTGGTACGCGCCGGTCTTCTCCTTGCGCAGCTGCATGAGGATGTCGTTCAGCAGCGACGACGCACCGAGGCGATACAGGTCGGGCGTGAGCCACTCCGGGCCGAGCGTCTCGTGCACGAGGACGAGATGCTGCACCGCCTGCTTCGCCTGGCGGATACCGCCCGCGGCCTTGAACCCGACGCGCCGGCCGGTCTCCGCGTACACGTCGCGCACGGCCTCGAGCATGCAGAGCGCGACGGGCAGCGTCGCCGCCGGCGCGATCTTGCCGGTGGACGTCTTCACGAAGTCGGCGCCGCCGGCGATCGCCAGCAGCGTTGCGCGGCGAACGTTGTCGTAGGTACCGAGCTCGCCCGTCTCGAGGATGACCTTCAAGTGCGCGTCGCCGCACGCCTCCTTCACGCGCACGACCTCGTCGTAGACCTTCGAGTAGCGGCCCGACAGGAACGCGCCGCGGTCGATGACCATGTCGATTTCGTCGGCTCCGAGCTCCACCGCGCTGCGCACGTCCGCAACCTTGATCGGCGTCGGATATTGGCCGGACGGGAAGCCGGTCGCGACGGCTGCGACGTGCACGCCGCTGCCTTCCAAGCGCTCGCGCGCGGTCGGCACGAGATTCGGGTAGACGCAGATCGCGGCGCACGATGGAATCGACGGGTCGCTGGGATCCGGTCGCATCGCCTTCGAGCAGAGCGCGGCGACCTTGCCCGGCGTGTCCGCCCCCTCGAGCGTCGTCAGGTCGGTGGTCCGGATCGCGAGCTCGAGCGCGAAGACCTTCGCGTCCTTCTTGATCGACCGTTTCGCGAGCGAGGCCGCGCGCTCCTCGAGCGCGACCGCGTCGACCGAGCCGATCCGCGGCAGCCGCGGCTCGAGCGGCAGCTCGAAGCCGGCCGGGAGTGCTGGCGCCTGCGCCACGCGCCCCAGTGTAGGGCCAGCCCGTGGCTCGAGGCTCGACGCTGTACCGTCAGCCGCCGTGAAGCGGCGACTGCTCCGACTTGCGCAGCGCTGGGGCCTGCTCGGCCCTGCGTTCCGCGCGTACGAGCTGGCGGTCGCGGTCCGCCCCACACGCGTGCAACAGGTCGACGGCCCGCCGCTCCCGCCGCGGCGGTTGATGGTCCGGGTTGCCGGCACAGCGGACGCCGACTGGTTCCTGCGCAGCGGCCGCGCCGCGTACGACGCGATCTCAGCCCACGTCCCCCTGGAAGAGATCGAAGCCGTGCTCGACTTCGGTTGCGGCTGCGGGCGCGTGCTGCGGTACTGGCAAGGCCATCCCGGGACAGCCGCGGGCAGCGACCGTGACACAGGCGCGGTGGACTGGTGCCGCGAGCATCTTCCCTTCGCGCGCGTGAGCCGGAACGGCCTCGCCCCGCCCCTCGCGCACGCAGACGAGAGCTTCGACCTCGTCTACGCGCTCTCCGTCTTCACGCACCTCACCGACGAGCTGCAGACCGCGTGGCGCGACGAGCTGCGCCGGGTGCTGCGTCCTGGTGGCCGCTTGCTCCTCACCACGCACGGCCGTTCGTATCTCCCGCGGCTCGAGCGCGAAGAGCGCGAGCGGTTCGACCGCGGCGAGCTCGTCGTCCGGTGGGGCGACCTCCCCGGCAGCAATCTCTGCAGCGCGTACCACCCCGAGCCGTACCTGCGCGAGACGTTCGCGCGCGGCTTCGACGTGGTGCAGATCGAGCCGGAGGGAGCACGAGGCAACCCGACGCAGGACCTGATCGTCCTGCGCCGCACACTCAGCGCGTGAGCGTCACCTTGCGCAGGCCGGCGGGGTTGTCGACGTCCAGGCCGCGAAGCTGCGCGAGGCGCATCGCCGTCACCTGACCCGGGACGACCGCGACGAGCGGGCTCAACCACTCGGGCACGCCCGTGACGAGCGGGAGCGGCGTGTTCGACTTCAGTAACAGCTCCGGTACGTCCGAGACGGCGAGGAGGCGCGCCTGCCGCGCCGCGAGCGCGGGGACGAGCTCGGCGACGCTCGCATGCGCCGGGCCGGTCGGCGCCACGGCGACCACCGGCCAGCCGGGCTGGATGGCCGCGATCGGGCCGTGCATGAGATCGGCCGGCGAGTACGCCTCGACCATGAGCCCGGACAGCTCGCGAATCTTGAGCGCAATCTCGAACGCGGTCCCGTAGTTGACTCCGCGCGCGACGACGGTCGCGCCGACGACCTCGGCGTAGGCGGAGAGTGCCGGCGCCGTCGCGAACGAGAGGTCGATCTGCTCCTCCAGAGCCTCTGGCAGGCGTTCGAGCTGGGCGCGCGCGACACCGTCGTCGGCGATCGCGGTGAAGAGCAGCGCGATCGCACCGAGCGAGTTGAGATACGTCTTGGTCGCGGCGACCGACTTCTCCTCGCCGGCCTCGAGCGGCAGCACATGGTCCGCCTCCGCCGCGAGCGGCGAGCCCGGATCATTGGTGAGCGCAAGCGTCGGACGCCCCTGACGCCTCGCCTCCGACAGCACTGCGCGCACGTCGGGCGAGGCGCCGGATTGCGAGATCCCGAGGACGATCGCACCGTCGAGCCGCGGCGGCTGTTCGTAGATCGTGTACAGCGACGGCGTCGCGAACATCACCGGGACGCGATTCGCGCGGCCGAGCACGTACTGCGCGTACCGAGCTGCGTTGGACGAGCTCCCGCGGGAGGCGATCAGCACATAGCGAACGTCGTCGCGGCGGAACGCCGCGGCGAGCTCCGCTGCGTGGGGTCCTTGCTGGTCGAGCAGCCGCGCGAGCGCTACCGGCTGCTCGCGCAGCTCAGTCTCGAGCCACGACATGCTCTTCTCCGGCGCAGAGGACGTTCACGATGTCGAGGCGGTCGTCGATGACGACGACGTCGGCGGGGCCGCCGGGCTGGAGCACGCCCACATCGGTGCGTCCGAGGATGCGCGCCGGCACGGTCGTCGCCGCCCCGATCGCATCCTCGAACGGGACGCCAAGGGCGTGCACGTTGCGGACCGCGTCGATCATCGTCAGCACCGTGCCGGCCAGGACGCCGTCCTCCCGCGTCGGGGGGCCGTCGGCGACCTCGATCTCGACCTCGCCGAGCTGATAGATGCCGCCGCCGTTCGAGGCGCCCGCGGTGGCGTCGGTGACGAGCGCGAGGCGCCCACCCGCCGCGGCCCACACGAGGCGGACGGTCTCGTCCGCCAGATGGTGCCCGTCGACGATCATCTGCACGAACACGTCGGGCCGGGTGAGAGCGACGCCGATGATTCCCGGGTCGCGCGAGCGAAACGGCCGCATCGCGTTGAAGAGATGCGTGGTGGTCGACACGCCCAGGTCGAACGCTGCGCGCGCCTCTTCGGCCGTCGCGTTCGTGTGCCCGGCGGACACGACGACGCCGAGCTCGAGGAGCCTGCTGATGACCGCGGCCGCGCCGGGCAGCTCGGGCGCGAGGGTCATCTCGGTCACGCCGCCGGGCTCGAGGAGCCGCTCGAGCAGGTCGAGGTCGGGATCGCGCCGCTGCGCCGTCGGATGCGTGCCGAGACGATCGGGCGACAGGAACGGCCCTTCGAGGTGCGCGCCCAGGATCCGCGGACGCGCGCCGTTCACCGGCAATGCATGCAGCGCGTCGACGATCGTGCTCTCCGCGGCGGTGATGAACGTCGGCTGATAGGCGGTCACGCCCGTGAGCAGCAGCGCCTCGCCGGCCCGCACGTAGTCCTCGGTCCCGGCGGCGAGGAAGTCGACGCCGCCGAATCCGTTCACCTGGAGGTCGACGAACCCGGGGACTGCGATGCGCCCGCGCGTGCCGCCGGCCAGGCCCACGTCCACGACGACGCCGTCCTCGACCTCGACGTCTCCGGCGACGAGCTCGCCGCGCACGAGTGCGGCTTCGACACCGAGTCTCATTGCCTGCCTCCGAGCGCGACGCTGACCGACCCGCGAGCTCCTTCGAGCCGGCGCCGCGCGTCCTCCGCGTCCACGCCGGCGAGAAGCGCGACGAGTGCGACCCGCGCGTCGCCGCCCGCTGCCGCAAGTGCGGCGTCGACGGTCTCCTCCGGCGCGCCGCTCGCGAGCACCACGTTTCGTCGCGCGCGCTCCCGCAGCTTCGCGTTGTGCTGCACGACCCCGACCATGAGCCCCGCGTACGTACGGCCGAGGCGAATCATCGTCACCGTCGAGATCGCGTTGAGGATCATCTTCTGCGCCGTCCCGGCCTTCAGTCGCGTCGAGCCGCTGACGATCTCGGGGCCGACGTCGGCGACGACCGCGTGATCCGCCGTCGCTGCGAGCGGGCTGTCCGGCGCGCAGACGACGGCGATCCCGAGCGCGTCGCGCGCGAGCGCTTCGCCGAGCGCGGCGACCGTGAACGGCGTCGATCCGCTGGCGCTGACGGCGACAACGACGTCGTCCGCTCCGATGCCGGCCTCGCGGACGAGCTTGCGGCCAAGCTCCGCGTCGTCCTCGGCGTCGATGTCGTCGACGACGAGCGCAACGACCTCGCCCGGCGGCGATCCGAAGGTCGGGCCGCACTCGAGCGCCTCGAGCTCGCCGAGCCTCCCCGAGGTTCCGGCGCCGACGTACACGAGGCGTCCGCCGCGTGCGAGCCGGTCGGCAGCGGCGTCGATCGCGGCCGCGAGCGCGTCGCCCGATGCGGCGACCGCGTCGGCGACCGCATCGTCGGCTGCATTCATGAGACCGACGATCGCTCGCGTCGGTCGTTCCTCGAGCGCCGGCGCGCCCGTGAGCGCGGCGGTGACCGCCTCCCACACGAGTGGTGCATCGGGCGTCGCGAGGTGCGTCATGTGCCCGCACGCCTCGTACCCCCACGTCCACAGATCGTCGATCCCTTCGTCTCGTGCGCCGGCGATCGCCGCCTCGAGCTCCGGAATCTCCTCCCGCGTGAGGCCGAAGCTCGGGACCCAGAGCTGGCCGCCGACGCCGTGCCTGGCGCAGGTCTCTCCGAGCAGTCGCGCGAAGCGGCGCACGAACGGCCCGGCCGGCTCGCCCCAGTGCTTCCAGTACGGATCGGTGGCGAAGGTGGTCAGCCCCGGCAGCGACGCGACCGCGTCCCAGTCGGATATGCCCTGCGCGCCCTCGGTCGCCGGCAAGAGGCAGATCGTGTTCGCGCCCCCGCGCGCGGCGACGTCGGCGACCATCTCGCGGAGGAAGTCGACCACCGACGCCTCGCGAAACGCGCGCGCCTCCGGCGACAGCTCGCGCGGCACGTCGCCGCCGAACCGCTCGCGGCAGTGGTCGCAGCGACAGGTCCAGCGCGCGTCGTCCTCGACGCCGACGTGGATCGGCACGACCCAGGCCGGCTCGTCCCAGAACACCGAGTCGACGCCTGCCTCGAGCGCAGCCGACGCCCACTCCCTGCAGAACGCGCGGTACGCCGGACTGTTCAGGCATGCAGCGGCGACCCGGCGCCCGTCGTCCATCACCTGGCACTCCTCGGGATGGAACGCGACCCACCGGCTCTCCGCCTCGCCGCCGAACGTCCGGCCGAGCCCCCACGGGCTCACCTGCACGGTCAGCCCCACGTCGTGCGAGGCGGCGACCATCTCGGCGAACGTCCCGCGGTAGTAGGCGAGGTCGTTCTCGGAGAACGTGTGCAGCACCCCGGTATAGCCGCGCGCGGCGAGATCGGCCATGTCGCGCCGAACGTGGCGGACAACGCGTACTCCGAAGTACGAGCAGCCGCTGCTCGCCGCGCGCGGTTGGAGGGTCACGCGTGCATCCTTTCGCATCCCGGCTCAGTGGTCAATACCACTTAGCCTCGGATCGCGCCTGCGGTCAGCCCGAAGGCGATGCGGCGCTGGATGAGGAGGAAGAAGACGACGACCGGGATGGCGACGAGGGTCGAGCCGGCCATGAGCCCGCCCCAGTCCGTGTTGCGGCTCGTGCCCAGGAAGTAGGACAGCCAGACCGTCGCCGTCTGCTTGCCCTGGTCGTTCAGGAGGATGCGGGCGAAGATGTACTCGTTCCAGCTCGTGATGAAGGCGAAGACCGACGTCGCCACGAGCCCCGGCGCGACGAGTGGGAGCAGAATCCGGAGGAACGCGCCCAGCCGGCTGCTGCCGTCCACCATCGCCGCCTCCTCCAGCTCTTTCGGGATGCCGAGGACGAAGCCGCGCAACGTCCACACCGAGAAGGGGAGCGCGAAGGTGAGGTAGGTGATGATCACGCCGGTCAGCGTGTTCACCTGGTGGTAGCGCGCGAGCACGACGTAGAGCGGGATGATCAGCCCGACGCCCGGCAGCATCTGGATGCCGATCATCAGGACGATGAAGAGCTTTCGCCCCGTGAAGCGGTACTTGGCGAGCGCCACCGCCGCGAGTAGCGACAGCACCATCGCGACCGCCACGGTGACGAGGACGACGATGAGGCTGTTCTTCACGTCGACCCAGAAGAACGGCTTGTGGATCGCGGTCGCGAAGTGCGACAGCGTCGGGTGCATCGAGAACCACGTGGGCGTGCGGCTGTTGATCTCGTCGTCCGGCTTGAACGCGGTCGAGATCATCCAGAAGATCGGAAAGACGATGACGACGAAGAGCGCGACGCCGACCGTGTTCCAGAGCGCGCGACTGGAATGCCGACGCGTCATTGCACCTCTCCGATCCTCACCATCTTGCGGACGTAGACGACGCTCATCGCGGCCACGATCACGAGCATGAGCAGCGAGATCGCGGCGCCTCGCCCGTAGTCGTTCTTGAAGTAGCCCTCCTCGAAGAGGTAGATCGCCATCAGGTAGTTGCCCGGATGGATCGCCGGCTGGCCGATGAGCAGGTACGGCTGCGTGAAGACCCCGAAGTCCCACAGGATCGAAAGGCTCGTGAGGATCAGCAGCACGGGCCGGATGACGGGCATCGTCACGTCCAGGAACACCTGCCACGGGCGCGCGCCGTCGATCTCTGCCGCCTCGACGAGCTCGCCGGGAACCTGCGAGAGCGCGGCGTACACGGTGATGACCACGAACGGAAGCGCGCCCCACACGATGAGCACGGTGACGGTGCCGAGCTGCGAGAACGTCGTCGCGTACCAGTCGTGGTGGAAGTAGTTCCCGACGTGCAGCTCGGTGAGGACGTAGTTGAGGACGCCGTTCTGGTAGTTCGTCATCCAGTTCCACACTTGGACGGCGACCACCGGCGGCATCGCCCACACGAGCACGAGGCCGGCCGTGAGGAGGATGCGCACCCAGGCGCTGACGCGCACGAGCAGGAGCGCGATCAGGGTGCCGAGCACCATCGTCAGGCCGACGTTCGCGATCGTGAAGACGACCGTGCGCACGACCGTGTGCCAGAACACCGGATCGTGGAGGACGAGCCCGAAGTTGTGCAGGCCGATGTACCGGCCCTGGTGCCGGATGAGCTCGAACAGCCCGTACTGCTGGAGCGAGAGCCGGACGAGGCTGTAGATCGGATAGCCGAGGATCGCGCCGAGGACGACGACCACCGGGAGGATCAGCCCGTAGGGCACGGCGCCGGTCCCGACGCGGCGCCACGAAAGCGAACGCCGCCGAGACCTTGGTGTGGTCTCGGCGGCGCTTGCCATCTACGTCGTCAGCCCGGCCGTGCGGCTAGGGCTGATTCAGCGTCGCGGTGATGTTGTCGCTCGCGAGAGTCGCGGCCTGCTTGACCGTGAACTTCCCGCCGAGGATCTCGGAGAGCATGGTGCGGAGGATATTCCCGTTCTCGACGTCCACCCAGTGCTTGGCGGCCGGAACGAACCAGCTGCGGGCGGCGGCCCGCTCGTTCACGCTCGTGCCGAGCAGGTTGGTCGCGTTCGGGATGTTGCCCTTCGACTGGAAGCCGCGCTCGGAGCTCGTGCTGGTGAAGTCCTTGATCCAGTCGGCTGCGAGCGCCTTGTTCGGGCTCGGAGCGGGGACCGCCAGGTCGGAGCCGCCGAGGAAGCCCGGCATCGCCTTGCCCGGAGTGTGGCTCGGCATGACGAACTGCGCCGTCACGGACTTGTACTTCGTGCCGGTGCAGCAGCTGAACCAGCCCGGCCCGATGATCGCGCCGGCGCCGCCCTGCGAGAAGATGTCGTACGGGGCGGGGTTGCCCTCGTTCGACGTCTTGCTCGCCTTCGAGGCCGCGAGCCAGAAGTTCTTCCACGCGGTGAGGCCGGCGATGGAAGCCTTCGAGTCGAGGTTCCCGACCCACTTGTGCGCGTGCGTGTAGGCGATGCTTCCGCCGTAGTCGTAGACGAAGCTCATCGCGTAGTACCAGTCGGTGCCGGCGATGTAGACGGGCGAGAAGCCCTGCACCTTCTTGTTCGCGGACGCGAGCTTGGACAGGTCGGCCGTGAACTGCGACAGGCTCGTCGGGAGCGTCTTGATGCCTGCCTTGCCGAACGCGTCGGTCCGGTAGGTCACGACGCGGGAGCCCGCGTAGTACGGGACGCCGTACAGCTTGCCGCCGTACATGCCGGACTTCGCGAGGCCCGCGAGCCAGTTGGCCGAGTTCGCGAAGCTCGACTTGAACGACGAGATGTCGGCGAACGCGCCTGCCGCCATGTACTTCGTCATCTCGGTGTTGCCCATCTCGATCACGTCCGGCGTGTTGCCGCCGGCGAGGGTCGCATCGAACTTCTGGAGATGGTCGCCCCAGTTCTGGTACTGCACGTCGACCGTCCACCCGGGATGGTCGGACTGGAACTGCTGATTCGCTGCAGCGACGATGTCCGGCCAACCCGACTGTGCGTCGACCTGAAGCCAGACCGTCAACTTGTTGGCCTGCTGCCGCCCGGTCGACGCGCCGGCGGTAGCCGCCATGACGCCGAGCGCGACGGCGAGAGCGGCCGCCACGACAACCCGTAGTCTCATGCAAGTCTCCTCGAGCCGTCGACGCCCGGTGGCAAGGTGGTCGGCGCGTCGATTGGTCTATACCAGTTGGCCACGGGCGGACATTGGCACACCGGACCAACCGTGTCAACCCCGGCTTGCACCGGTCCTCTCGGACGGTCAGCCCTGGGGCGTGCGGAGCTCGGTCACGATGCGGTAGCGGTCGCCGCGGTAGACCGAGTGGACGAACTCGACGGTGCGGTCCCGCTCGTCGCGGCTCGTCCGCTCGAAGAGGAATGCGGGCGAGTGGAGCGGGACTCCGAGCGCCGCCGACTCCTCCTCGTTCGTCACCGTCGGCTCGATCGCCTGTGTGCCGTGGACGATGTGGATGCCGTACCGGGCTCGGAGCAGGTCGTAGAACGAGCCGGTCAGATCCTTGGCCGTGAGGCCGGGCACCAGGCCCTGCGGAAGGTGGAGCGTCTCGATCGCCATCGTCTCCCCGTCGGCCATGCGAAGCCGCTTGATCACGAGGATCGGCTCCGACGGAGACACCTGCAGGAACCGTCCCAGGCGGGCGCCGGCGAGGATCGTCGTCATCGACAGCGTCCGGCTGCCGGGCTCCATCCCGCGCCGGCGCATGTCGTCGCTGAAGGAGGTGATGGTCAGCTCCTGGGAGATCTTCGGGTGCTGGACGTACGTCCCGCTGCCGCGGCGCCGGATGAGATAGCCCTCGCGCGCGAGGTCGTCGAGCGCGGCGCGGACGGTGAGCCGCGAGACGCCGAGGTCGGCGCTGAGCTGGCGCTCCGAGGGGATCGCAGTGCCGACCCCGAGCTGCTGGATGAGGTCGAAGACCTGCTGGCGCGTGTGGCTCTGCTTGGTCACCTTCTGCACGCTCATGGCCCGGCGCACTATAGACCAGTGCTCCGAAATTGGTCAATGCCATTGCGTTTTCCGTCGAAGACCGGTATAGATTGAAACCTCGTGGCCGGGATCGTGCTCGAACGCGTCAGCAAGGTCTTCGGCGGCGGCGTCGTCGCAGTCGACGACGTCTCGCTCGAGATCCAGAGCGGCGAGTTCCTCGTCCTGGTAGGCCCTTCGGGCTGCGGCAAGTCCACGCTCCTGCGAATGATCGCGGGTCTGGAGGACGCCACGGGCGGGACGATCAGCATCGACGGCCGCGACGTGACCGAGCTCCCTCCTCGCTCACGCGACGTGGCGATGGTGTTCCAGAGCTACGCCCTCTATCCGCACATGAGCGTGCGCGAGAACCTCGGCTACGGCCTGAAGGTACGCAAGACGCCGAAGAAGGAGGCGGCGGAGCGCGTCGCGCGGGCCGCCAAGCTCCTCGGCCTCGAGGAGATGCTCGACCGCAAGCCCGGGGCGCTCTCGGGCGGCCAGCGCCAGCGCGTCGCCATGGGGCGCGCGATCGTGCGCGAGCCCAAGGCATTCCTGATGGACGAGCCGCTCTCCAACCTCGACGCGAAGCTGCGCGTGAGCATGCGCGCCTCTCTCGCGAGCCTGCATTCCCGCCTGCGTACGACGACGATCTATGTGACGCACGACCAGGTCGAGGCCATGACGCTCGGGCAGCGCGTCGCCGTGCTCCGCGACGGCCGCGTCCAGCAGGTGGACACGCCGCAGGCTCTCTACGCCCGGCCGACCAACCTGTTCGTCGCCGCCTTCATCGGCTCGCCGGCCATGAACCTCGCCGAGGCCGAGCTCTCGGACGGCCGGCTGAGCTTCGCGGGCTTCACGCTGCCCGTTGCGCCGCACACGGTGCCGGAGGGCGCGCACGGGAGGATCGTCGTCGGGATCCGCCCGGAGGCGTTCGAAGACGTCGCGTTCGCCGATCCCTCCCTGCCACAGCTCGACGTCGACGTCGAGGTGGTCGAGGAGCTCGGCGCCGAGACGCACGTCATCTTCTCCGTCGACGCCGTCCCCGTGGACGTGAGCGGCGTGCGGGAGGCAGACGAGGAAGAGGCGATGATCGGAGAGGAACGGACGCTCTTCACCGCGCGCGTCGCCGCGCAGACCGCAGCGCGGCCCGACGCGTCGCTCCGCCTCGCCGTCGATCCTTCTCGGTTCCACTACTTCGATCCCGAGACCGGAGCCCGCTTCGCCGGCACCGCGACTCCGACGCTGGCTCGGGCTTAGCCTCGGGCTCGCAGCGGTCTGGGCCGGGCCTGCGGCCGCGTCGCCCAGCGGCACCGTGACGATCGCGCCGCTGCGCGGCGCTCCGACCCCGTCGCTGCTCGCACGCGTGGCCGCCGGCCAGGTCGGCGGCGTGCTCCTGCTCGGGGACGCGTGGACGAGCCAGCAGGTCACAGCGGCGGCGGTTCGCCGACTGCAAGCGGTCGCATGCCGGCGGGGCTCGCCGCTGCTCGTCGCGGTCGACCAGGAAGGTGGCACCGTGCGGCGGCTCCCGTGGGCGATGCCGACGGAGAGCGCCGCGGCGATGAAGACTGCAAAGGAAGCTCGAGCACAAGGGGCAGGAGCGGGGGTGTTCCTCCGGGCGGCAGACATCCGCATCGACCTCGCGCCCGTCGCAGACACCATCTCGACCCCGCGCAGCTTTCTCGGCACGCGCGCGTTCGGCAGCGACCCCACGACCGTTTCCGCACTCGCGAGCGCGTTCGTGTCCGGCGTCCAGGCCGGCGGCGTGGCTGCCACGGCGAAGCACTTCCCGGGGCTCGGCAGTGCTGTGACGAGCACCGACGACCGAGCGGTGACGATCGGCCGCAGCGCTGCGTTCCTCACCGCACGACTCGCACCGTTCCAGGCCGCGATCAAGGCGGGAACGAGGCTGGTCATGATCTCGAACGCGTCGTATCCGGCGCTCGACCCGAGCGGCGTGGAGGCGGTCTTCTCACACGCGATCGTCACGGACCTCCTGCGCAACACGCTCGGTTTCGACGGCGTCGTCGTCACCGATGCGCTCGACGCGGGCGCGGTAGCTCGCGTTCCGCATGCGCCCGCACGCGCCCTCGCGGCCGGCGTCGACCTCATGCTCTACAGCCGGACAGCCGCGAGCGAAGCGGGGTACGCGAGCCTCGTCCACGACGCGGCCGCGAGCGCGACCGTGCGAGCCGACCTCGCGACCGCCGTTCAGCGGGTGAACGCCCTCAAGACATGGCTCGCCACGCACGGCGGCCCCGTGTGCAAGTCGTGACACCTACGTCGGGGTAGCTGCTACCGGTCTGAGCCCCGCGGCTTCCGCAGCCGAAGGCCGGTAACAGTTACCGGCCTGAAAGCGTCACGACTTTCACACGCCGAGGCGGTCGAGCGTCGCCTCGTCGCGACGCCAGCGTGGCCGCACCTTGACGACGAGCTCGAGGAAGACCTGATGCCCGACGAGCGCCTCGATCTCCGGGCGCGCACGTGTTCCGATGTCCTTGACGATCGAGCCGCCCTTGCCGACGACGATCTGCTTCTGCGACTCGGTCTCGACGAGGAGGAACGCGCGGATCGCCTTCTCGTTCATCTCCTCGATCTCGACGGAGATCGCGTGCGGGATCTCGTCGCGGGTGAGCCAGAGCGCCTTCTCACGGATGAGCTCGGCGATCTGCGCCTCGACCGAGAGATCGGTGCGCTGCTCGCGCGGGAAGTACAGCGGCCCTTCCGGCAGAAGGCCGACGAGCTCCTCGCGTAGCTGCGCGATTCCGTCGCCCGTCTTCGCGCTCACCGGGTGGAGCGCGTGGAAGTTCCCCAGCCGCGCGGCCGCGTTCATCTGCTCGGCGATGTGACCCGCCTTCAGGCGGTCGACCTTGTTGAGCGCGATCACGACCGGAACCTCGAGCGCGAAGACCCGGGAGGCGATGAAGCGGTCGCCGGCCCCGATCCGCTCGCGCGCCGAGAGCACGAACACGACCGCGTCGACCTCTTCGAACGACATGTCGACGGTGTGCTGCATCCGCTCGGTGAGCGCATCGCGCGGTCGCTGGAAGCCCGGCAGGTCGGCGAGGACGAGCTGGTAGTCGTCGGCGTTCGCGATCCCGAAGATCCTCCGCCGGGTCGTCTGCGGCTTGTCGGAGACGATCGCGACCTTGCCGCCACAGAGCGCGTTCACGAGCGTCGACTTGCCGACGTTCGGCCGGCCGGCGACGGCGACGAAGCCCGACTTCACGACGGTAGGTCCCAGGTATCCGGGAGCAGCTCGTCCGCCGCGTAGTCGGCAAGCGTCCCGTCGGCGCGCCGGAACCACACGCGTCCGATGCGCCACTCGTGCAGCCACTGGCGGCAGCCGCCACAGGGCGAGGCCGTGATGCCGATCGCCTCGATCTCGCCCGGCCGCACCCCGGCGCTCGCCGCGGCGACGATCGCCGACTTCTCCGCGCAGACGCCGAGCGGGTACGCGGCGCTCTCGACGTTCACGCCGTCGAAGACGCGACCGTCGGTCGTGAGCACGGACGCCCCCACGAGGTACTCCGAGTACGGCGCGTATGCGTTCGACGCCGCCGCCTCTGCGCGTTCGACGAGCGCTTCGCCGGTCACGTCAGCACCTGGAAGACGACGAGCGTCACGAGCGCGCCGAGCGCGCCGCCGTACAGCACCTCGAGCCTCGAATGGACGCCGGCCTCGACCCGCGTCTGCGCGACGAGGAGCGCCATGACGAAGGTGAGCGACGAGATGAGGAAGCGGTGGTGGTCGTCCGACACGTAGGTGGCCGCCATCCAGCCCGCAAATGCGATGCCGGCATGGCCGGACGGGAGGCCGCCGCGCAGCGGCGTGCCGCTCCGCGTCAGCGCCTTCGTCGCGATGACGACGAAGAAGACGAGCACGAGGGCGGTGAGCGTGATCTCGGCCGGTGCGTCGCGGACGCGGTCGAGCACGCGTGCCGTGCGATGCGCAGCCGCGTGGGCGAAGACGAGGTAGCCCACGGCGATCGCCGTCACCGCGGCGATGAGAACCGCCCCGGCGGCGATGTCCTTCGCGAGCTTCGCGTTCGGGTCGAACGACGTCGTGGAGACGTCGATCGCGCCCTCGATGGCGGAGTTGACCATCTCGGCGACGAGCACGAACGCGATCGCGATCAGGAGCAGGATGAGATCGTCGCGGCCGACGCCGAGCGCCGCCGCCGCGCCGATGACGACGATGGCGATGAGGAAGTGGATGCGCAGGTTCCGCTGGGTGCGGAGGACGTGGATGATCCCTTCGAACGCGTAGTTGAAGCTGTCGAGCAGCGTCGGGGCGCGTCCCGGCGCCGGGGGCGTCGTCTCGCGTGCGCGCTCGCGCGGCGGCGGCGTGGTCACGGTCACCGGTGCAACGCCTCCCTCGCCTCCATGGCCTCGCCGTGGTCGTACCCGACGAGGTGGAGCACCGCGTGGACGATCGGCGCCCGCCACTCCACGCCGACGACCTCGGGGCAGACGACGACGTCGCCGAGCTGGCGCGGAAGCCCCGCGGGCAGCTCTTCCAGCCCGTCGACGGGGAACGCGAGCGCGTCTGTCGCCTCGTCCACGCCGAGGTGTTCACGCTTGAGCCTGCGGCTCTCTTCCGGCGAGACGAATGCGAGGCCCATCTCGCCGGAGTCGACTCCCTCCGCGGCCAGCACTCGACGCACCAGCTCGACGGCGCCGGCCTCGTCGACGTCGGCGCCCGAGCGGTTCTCGACCTCGACCTCGATCACCGCCGCCGCTGCGTTCCGGTCTGCTCTGAGTGCCGTTTGTACGCCTCGACGATGCGCTGCACGAGCTTGTGCCGCACGACGTCCTCGTGGCCGAAGTGCACGAACGAGATCCCGTCGACGTCGCCGAGGATGTCCTGCACCTGGATGAGGCCGGATGCCTGCTCGCGCGGAAGGTCGACCTGAGTCACGTCGCCGGTGACGACCACCTTCGACCCGAAGCCGAGACGAGTGAGGAACATCTGCATCTGCTCCGGCGAGGTGTTCTGCGCCTCGTCGAGGATGATGAAGCTGTCATTGAGGGTGTTGTGGGTGACAAGGAAGTCCTCGGTCACATAGAGCGAGTCCGCCGCCGCGACCTGGATGCAGACCGTCTCTGCCTCCCCGGCAGGAACGATCGCTTCGATGAACCGCATCGGTCGGCCACCGCCGTGCCGGCGATAGGCCTCGAGCTTCCGCCGGAGGCGGAACGGCTCGATCGCGGGCGGTAACCGCAGGTCCAGCACGAATGAGTCGTGGCGATACTCGATGGAACGCCCGCGCGCGCGACCCGGCGTCCGCCCGGCTGCCTCCCGCTGCCGGCAGTACGCGACGCCGCCAAGCGAGCGGACGAGGTACATCACGTCGGCGCGCAGCCGCTCGGAGCATGTCGTGTACTGAATACGGCAGGTGCGCCCGAGCTGCGTGACCGGTCCACCGTCGCTGTCGAGGAGTCCCTGAAGAAGCGCTACGCGCACGTCGGACGAGTTGTGCAAATAGGCGTCCGGGATGAACTTCGTGTGCGAGTACGTTCCCTCGAGCTCGAGCTCCCGCAGCACGACCGTCACCGGGTTGGCGACGATCACCCCGCCGCGGTGACCGTGCACATGACGGAGGACGTAGTCGTATTCGCTCTTCTGCCTGAGCTCGATGCCGTCCAGCGCGCCCTCGAGCGCAGCTGCCAGTTCCGGATCCGAGGTTGTGAAGGTCGGAGTCGTCTTGCCCGTCAGACACCCGTCGCCGAGCAGAAGTCCGAGCGCGTACGGATCGAGAGGAACGTCCCTCGGCTCGAACTCTGCCGGTCCCGACAGCAACGGCAGCTGGTAGCGGTGCTGATGCGCTCGCCGCAGCCGACCGACCATCGCACGCGTCTCGAGCACACGGCCGGGCTTTCCACGCCGGCTGTCTTCGGGCGTGAAGACGTGCCAGAGGTGCTCGCCACAGCAGAGCGTCGAGGCACCGTCCTGCGTGCTCACGCGGAAAACGTCCTTGCGGCCCTGCGGGTAGACGCCGAGCACGGGGGTCGGAAGCCCGTCGGATCCGGTGACGAGGTCGCCGACGCGAAGGCTTCCGATCGGCCGGAGCCCGTCCGGCGTCACCACACCGGTCGACAGCGGCTGCGCGCGACCCCGCATGAATGCGAGCGGCGCGACTTCGATCGTGCCGCGCTCCATGTACGTGTTGAGCCGCTCCGGATCCATCGTGTCGTACAGCGCGTCGAAGAGCGGACGCATGTACGGGTCGACCTTCGCGAGGACGTCGCCAGGCAGGAATCCGAGCCGCTCCCCCGCCTCCACCGCCGGGCGGGTCAGGATGAGCCGTCCGACCTGGCGCTCCGAGAGCGCCGCGACGGCGAGCGCGATGGCGAGGTACGTCTTGCCCGTGCCGGCGGGGCCGATGCCGAAGGTGATGGTGCCGTCGCGGATGGCGTCCACGTAACGCTTCTGCGTGACCGTCTTCGGGGTGATCCGCTTGCCGCGGTGCGACCAGACCACGTCCTCGAAGATGTCGCGCACGTCCTCGGCCTGGTCGATCGCGTTCAGGATCGTGTCGATCGTGCCGGCCCCGACTTCCTGGCCGCTCTCGACGAGCTCGACGAGCTCCTCGACGACCGCGCGCGCCTCCGAGACCTTCACATCGTCACCGTCGAGCGTCAGCCGGTTGCCGCGCAGGTTGATCTTGCAGCCGAGCCGGTCCCGAAGGACGCCCAGGACACCGTCGCCGATGCCGGCGAGCTCGGCCGCCACCTCGTTCGGAACCTCGAGAACGTCCTGCACACGTCCAGTGTAGGCGGGCTCCCGGTTTGCGAGCTCCCGCCGGAACGGCCGCGCCGCTAGGCCAGTTTCTCTCTGACGATCTGGCTGACGACGGAGCCGTCGGCGCGCCCGGCGACCTGCGGCATCACGTCGGCCATCACGCGGCCGAGGTCGGCCATGCTCGTCGCGCCCACCTCGGCGATGGCGTCGTCGACGATCTCCTCGATCTCGTCCTCGGAGAGCGGCGAGGGCATGAACTCCTCCAGCACGGCGAGCTCGCGCTCCTCGGACGCGGCTTGCTCCTCGCGGCCACCGGCGCGGAACGCCTCCGCGGCCTCGACGCGACGCTTGCGCTCCCGCTGCAGGACCTGGAGCTCCTCGTCCTCGGACAGCGGCCGCTGCAGCTCCTTCTCGGAGCCCTTGAGCGCGTTGAGGATGAGCCGCAGCGCGTCGCGGCGCTCGGCGTCGCGGGCCTTCATGGCCTCGCGCAGCTCCCCCTCGATCGTCTCGATCCGACTCACGTCATCCTTCCGGTCAGGCCGCCGCCCAGCACGTGCCAATGGAGATGGAACACCGTCTGGCCGGCTCCCGCACCGGCGTTGACGACGACACGGTAGTCGCTCAGCCCCGCTCCTGCCGCCACGCCGGCGATGAAGTCGAGCATTCGCTTCGCCTCGTCGGCGGGAAGCTCGGCGATGTCGTGGAAGCTTTCGATGTGCCGCTCGGGAATGACGAGCAGGTGCGTCGGAGCCTGCGGGTTGATGTCGCGGATGGCGACGAAGCCGTCGGCGGCGGCGACGTGGTCGCCTTCGCGATAGAGCTTGCAGAAGAGGCAGCCGTCAGGCAGCGAGGATCCCCTCCTCCGTGACCGCCGCGCCGCGGACACGGACGAGCTCGCCGACGGGCGCGTCGACGAGCCACGGCGAGTAGTCGTCGCCGTAGCCGCGGCCGGGGCGATCGACGAGGACGCAGTCGTCGCGACCGATCTTCGTCTGCCAGCGGGCGCGGCAGGCCTGGTCGGAGAGCTCGCGCAGGCGGATGCCCCGTTCCCGCTTGACCGCCGAAGGGACCGGATCGTCGTGCTCGGTCACCGTCCCCGGCCGCGGCGAGTAGGGGAAGACGTGCAGCTTCGTCAGTCCGGCGTCGCGCGCGACGCGAAGCGTATTCGCGAACGCACGCTCGTCCTCCGCCGGAAAGCCGACGATCACGTCGCCCGTCAGGTTGAAGTCGTGCCGCAGCGGCTCCAGGCGACGCAAGAACGTTGTCGCGGAATAGCGGCGCCCCATCGCGCGCAGCACGCCGTCGTCGCCGGACTGGAGCGGCACATGTAGATGCCTGCTCACGTTCGGCGTCTCGCGCAGCGCGTCCACGAGCGCGTCGTTCACGTGGTTGATCTCGATGGACGAGAGTCGCAGGCGCTCGAGGCCGGGAATCTCTCCGGCCGCGCGGACGAGACGCGGCAAGTCGTAGCCGGCGTCACGATCGCGATAGCAGCCGAGGTTGATCCCGGTGAGCACGACCTCCCGGTGTCCCTGCGCGACGCGGCGCGCGATCTCGTCGAGCACCGCCGGCGCCCGCCGGCTGCGCGATGCGCCGCGCACGAGCGGGATGACGCAGAAGTTGCACGAGAAGCTGCAGCCGTCCTGCACCTTGACGAACGCGCGCACGCGGTCGAGCCGCGCGTCGGCCTGCACGCAGCCGATGGCGCCGACGTCGCCGGCGACGAACGCCGGGGTCTCCTCGCTGCGCCGCGCGACGACGACGACGTTCTCGGGGAGCCCGGCGAACGCCGGGCCGGCGAGGTTGGCGCCGCAGCCGGTCACGTATACGCGCCGGTGCGTCCGGGCGGCGCGGGCGGCCGCCTTGCGCGACTTCGCCACCGCCTCGTTCGTGACGCAGCAGGTGTTCACGACGGCGATCTCGGCCGACTCGCTCTCGGCATGGCCGCCGGCGAGCAGCGCCTCGCGCACCTCGTGGGCATCGACGTGGGAGACCTTGCAGCCCAGGAACTGCACGGAGAAGCTCGTCACGGCCGGAATTCGAGCAGGTCCGCGGCCCAGCCGTCCAGCACACGCCGGTCGACGCGTTGCCATCCGGCCGCGCGCGGGTCGTCCCGCTCGAGATAGCCCGAGACGATCGCCCGCTCGACCGGCAGCTTGGGCAGCAGGCCCTCGACCACGTCGAGGGCGATGTTCATCACCGCGAGCGCGGCCGGCCGCAGCTCCTCGAGGACGTCCACGCCGACGCCGTTCGCCGCGGCGTTCGCGGCGGTCGTCTCCAGTGCGACCTCGTCGAGGTCGAACGCGCCGACGGGGGTGTAGCCGAGCTTCGCCGCGGCGATGGAGAGCACGCCCGAGCCCGAACCGACGTCGAGCAGGCTCGTCGGCTCTTCTTCCTGCAGCAACTCGAGGCAGAGGCGCGTCGTCGGATGCGCGCCGGTGCCGAACGCGCGGCCGGGATCGATGACGACGGGGACGAGGTCTGCGGGCGCCGTCTCCCACGGCGGCCCGACCCAGAGCCGCCCGATGGCGACGCCGTGGTGGAAGTCCTTCCACGCGTCCTCCCACCCCTCGTCCACGTCGTCGGCCTCGATCACGTCGAAGCCGATCGGCGGATCGTCCGCGTACACGGCGAACGCGCCGTCGAGCTCTTCCACGCCCTCGGGAAACAGATGCAGCAGCAGGGCGAGCTCCGGCTCGCCGCCGACGATCACGTAGCGCTTCAGCGGAAGGCGCTCTTGAGCTTGTCGAAGAAGCCCTCGTCGGGCTTGTACGTCCGCTCGTCTGCGTGCACGTCGAACTCCTCGAGCAGCCGGCGCTGATCGTCGCTGAGATGCCGCGGCACGACGACGTTCACGAGCACGCGCTGGTCGCCGCGCCCGAAGCCCTGGAGCACCGGCATGCCCTTGCCGCGGAGCACGACGACGGCGCCCGGCTGCGTGCCCGCCGCGAGCTCGAGCTCCTCGTCCCCGTCGAGCGTGGGAACGACGACGGTCACGCCGAGCGCCGCCTGCGTCATCGTCAGGTCGACGGTGGAGAAGACGTCGTTGCCGTCGCGCACGAAGCGCGGGTCGGGCCGCACGCGGACGCGCACGTACGCGTCCCCGGCGCGCGCGCCGAGCGTGCCTGCATGGCCTTCGCCGCTGAGCCGGATCTGCTGACCGTCGTGGATGCCCGGCGGGATGTCGACGTCCAGCCGACGCTCCTCGACGACGCGGCCGGCACCCTCGCAGACCGTGCACGGCGTTTCGATCTTCCGGCCGGTGCCTCCGCACGTCGGGCACGCCTGCGTCCGCACGAACTCGCCGAAGACGCTGCGCGAGACCTGTTGCAGACGACCCGCGCCGCCGCAGGCCGGGCACGTCGTGATCTCCGATCCCGGCTCGGCACCGTCCCCGCCGCAATGTGCGCAGGCCACCGCGACGCGGAACGGAACCTCACGCTTCGTGCCGCGCGCGGCGTCGACGAGCTCGATCTCGACCTCGGCGGCGAGATCCGGCCCGCGCGAGCGGGCGCGTGCTCCGACGAGGTCGTCGCCGAAGAACGCGGCGAAGAGGTCTGAAAGGCTGCCGAAGTCGAAGTGGCCGGGCTGGAAGCCGCCGCTGCGCAGGCCGGCGTGGCCGTACCGGTCGTACAGCTCACGTGTCTCCGGCTTCGAGAGCACCTCGTACGCCTCGACCACTTCGCGGAAGCGCTCCTCCGCGTCGGGGGCGGAAGAGACGTCCGGGTGCAGCTCGCGCGCGAGCCGGCGGAACGCCTTCTTGATGTCCCCCTCGTCCGCGCCGCGCGAGATGCCGAGGAGCTCGTAGTAGTCCCGCTCCGTCGTGGCCACGAATCCAGGCTAGCGATCCGAGTACACGGACTCGGCGAAGCGGGAGAGCTCGGTGGCGGCGGAGCGGACGGCGCCCACCGCCTTCTCGTAGTCCATGCGCACGGGGCCGATCAGGCTGACTGCGCCGAGGACGCGATGCATGACGCCGTACGCAGCGCCGACGAGCGCGATCTCCTGCAAGCCCGGGTGCGCGAGCTCGCGGCCGACGCGGACGAACGGCCCGCGCGCGTCGAGGCTCGCGTCGCCGAGCACGTCGAGAAGCGCGGCACGCTTCTCCACGAGCTCGAACAGGCTGCGGTAGGCCTCCAGCTCGTCGCTTCGCACGTCGCCGAGCAGATCTGCGGCACCGCCGACGTAGAGCCGCTGCGCGGCCGAGACGAGCTCCGTGAACGCCGGGCGCAGCGCAGCGAGGAACGCGCCCTCGCGAACGCTCAATCCGGGATCGTCGAAGCGACGGCGCAGCAGGGTCGTCCCGAGCTGGAGCCCGGAGACGGTCTCGTTCAGGTACTCGTTCGCCCACTGCGCGAGACCGGGGTCGACCGCCTCTTCGAAGTGGAAGAGCCGCTTCGTGACGCCGCCGGCCGAGGTGATGACGACCACCATCACGAGCTCCGGCTGCAGCAGCAGGACCTCGACACGGACGATCGTCGTCGCCTCGAGCGGCGGCGCCGACACGAGCGCGAGAAGGCGCGTCACCTGCGAGAGCATCTCCGTCGTCGCCTGTAGCGCCGACTCCACCTCGGTCCGCGTCGTGTGCAGGTCGAGCGGGAACTCCGCCGGCTGCCCTTCCACGCGGCCGAGCAGCTCGGCGGCGTAGTACTGGTACCCCGCCTCGGTGGGCACGCGGCCGGCAGAGGTGTGCGGGTGCGTGAGGAGGCCGAGCGATTCGAGCTCGGCGAGCTCGGCGCGCGCCGTCGACGGCGCGATGGGAAGGCCCGCGCGGTCGACGAGCGTCTTCGAGCCCACCGGCTCGCTCGTCGCGACGTACTCCTCGACGACGCGCCGCAGAATCTCCTTCTGCCGGTCAGTTAGCAGCATTTGCAGGAATTTTAGCCCGCCACGAGCTCTGCGGTGACCGCGCCGCCGAGAAAGCGGCCGCGCTCGGTCAACGCGAGCGTGTCCTCGCTGCGCTCGACGAGGCCGAGCTGCTCGACGCGCGCGAGGCCGGCGGGGTCGAGCGCGTGCTCCAATCCGGCGAGCGGGAGCGGATCGTCGAGGCGCAGGCCGAGCATCAGCCGCTCACGGGCGCGCACGGCGTCGTCGAGCGGCTCGAGCTCGCGGCCGAAGTCCCCGGCGAGGTAGCGCGCGAGCTTCGGCGTGTTCCGGCGACGCTCGCCGCCGACGGTCGAGACGGCGCCCATGCCGATGCCGAGGTAGTCGTGCCCGAGCCAGTAGCCGAGGTTGTGCCGCGCCCGGCGGTCGCCGCGGCAGAAGTTTGCGGTCTCGTACCAGCGATAGCCCGCGCCGGTGAGCGTGGAGACGACCCGCTCGAAGTAGTCCTCCATTGCCTCGGCCTGACGTGCGAGCTCGTCGCCCCATGCGTGCGTGAAGCGGGTGCCCGGCTTCGCCTCCAGCTCGTAACAGGAGAGGTGCTCGGGCTCGAGCGCGATCGCATCGGCGAGATCGGCCTCGAGATCGGCGACGGTCTGGCCGGGAATGCCGTAGATGAGGTCGAGGGAGAGGTTGTCGAAGCCGGCGTCGCGCAGGTGCGCGAACGCGCGGCGCACATCCTCGGGCTGCGCGCCGCGCTCCAGCACGTCGAGGAGATGCGGGCGGAAGCTCTGCGCGCCGAGGGAGACACGCGTCACGCCCGCGACGCGCAGCGCATGCGCGAGCTCGAGCGTCACCGTCTCCGGGTTCGCCTCGACCGTGACCTCTTCCGCCGCGGGCATCGCCTCGAGCAGGCGAAGGAGCTCCGGGAGCGCCGTGAACGTCGGCGTCCCGCCGCCGAGGAACACGGTCTCCACGTCGTCTGCGAGCACGTGGCGCTCGTGCTCGAGCTCGCGCAGGAGCGCGCCGACGTACATCGCGTGCTGCTCGGGCCGGCCGACGGCGGTGACGAAGTCGCAGTAGCCGCACCGGTGCGCGCAGAACGGGAGGTGGACGTACAGGTGCCTGACGCCGTTCACGACGACTGCTTGCTCCCCTGGCCGATGCTGAGCACGGCGAGGAACGCCTCCTGCGGCACCTCCACCGCGCCGACCTGCTTCATCCGCTTCTTGCCGGCCTTCTGCTTCTCGAGCAGCTTGCGCTTGCGCGAGATGTCGCCGCCGTAGCACTTCGCGAGCACGTCTTTCCGCCGTGCCTTCACGGTCTCGCGCGCGATCACGCGCGCGCCGATCGCAGCCTGGATGGGCACGTCGAACATCTGCCGCGGGATCTCCTCGCGCAGCTTGTCGACGAGCAGCCGCCCGCGGTCGTACGCGAAGTCGCGGTGGATGATCAGCGAGAGCGCGTCGACGGTCTCGCCGCCGACGAGAACGTCCACGCGCACGAGCTCCCCGGGCTTGAAGCCGATGAGGTCGTAGTCGAACGACGCGTACCCGCGCGTGCGGGACTTCAGCTGGTCGTAGTAGTCGAGCACGATCTCCGCGAGCGGCAGCGCATATGTCAGGTGCACGCGCTCGGGCGAGAGGTACTCGAGATGGTCGAACGTGCCGCGACGGTCGTTGTTCAACTCCATCACCGTGCCGACGAACTCCTTCGGAACGATGATCGACGCCTTCACGTAGGGCTCCTCCACCTCTTCGAGCTCGCGCGGGAACTCGGCCGGGTTGTGCACCTCCCGCCACTCGTCGGTGTTCTTCTCCCGCACGCGATAGGCGACGTTCGGCGCGGTCACCAGGAGGTCGAGGTCGAACTCGCGCTCGAGCCGCTCGCGCACGATCTCCATGTGCAGGAGGCCGAGGAACCCGCAGCGGAACCCGAAACCGAGCGCCTGCGACGTCTCCGGCTCGTAGAAGAGCGCTGCGTCGTTGAGCTTCAGCCGCTCGAGCGCGTCGCGCAGCTCTGGGTACGCGTCCGAGTCGGTGGGGAACAGCCCGGCGAACACCATCGGCTTGACGTCCTTGTAGCCCGGCAGCGGCTCCTGCGCGCGCCGCGCGACCGAGGTGATCGTGTCACCCACGCGCAGGCGCGAGACGTCCTTCAGCCCGGTGACGACGTAACCGACCTCGCCGGCGGAGAGAGAAGGAACCGGCGTCATCGTCGGCGAGAAGAAGCCGAGCTCCTCCGCGTCGAAGCGCGTGCCCGTGGCCATCGTCTGCAGCGCCTCGCTGCTCGAGAACGAGCCGTCGACGACGCGCACGAACGCGACGACGCCGCGGTACTGGTCGTACGACGAGTCGAAGACGAGCGCCCGAGGCGGAGCATCCGGCTCTCCCACCGGCGCCGGCACGCGCTCGACGATCGCGTCCAGGACGTCGGCGACGTTCATGCCGGTCTTCGCGGATATGCGCACGACGTGCGTCGGGTCGTCGCCGAGCAGGTCGGCAACCTCGACGGCCGTGCCGTCGGGGTCGGCCTGGGGCAGGTCGATCTTGTTCACCACGGGGACGATCTCCAGCCCGTTCTCGATCGCGAGATACGCGTTGGCAAGCGTCTGGGCCTCGATCCCCTGCGCTGCGTCGACGACGAGCAGGGCCCCCTCGCATGCCTGAAGCGAGCGCGAGACCTCGTAGGTGAAGTCCACGTGACCGGGCGTATCGATGAGGTTGAGCTCATGCCCCTTCCACGTCACGCGGACCGCCTGCGCCTTGATCGTGATCCCGCGCTCGCGCTCGAGCTCCATCGTGTCGAGCACCTGCGCGCGCATGTCCCGCGCCGAGACCGCGTCCGTCAGCTCGAGAATGCGGTCGGCGAGCGTCGACTTGCCGTGGTCGATGTGCGCGATGATCGAGAAGTTGCGGATTCTGGCCTGGTCCATGAAGGTCGGACGATGGTAGCCGGGCGGCTGCGGGCGCTCCGACCGCGTGGGCCTCTGTGGAAGCGCCCCGATTACGTCCGCCTTCTGTCGGCCGCGACGGTCAGCCAGCTCGGGAGCCAGGTCAGCCTGCTTGCGCTCCCTTTCGTCGCCATCGCGACGCTGCACGCGACGACGCTCGAGGTGGCAGCGCTCGGTGTCGCAGACTCCGTTCCGCTGATCCTCGTCGCACTCCCCGCAGGCGTGTGGATCGACCGAGTGCCGCGGCGGCGGCCGGTCATGATCGCCGGCGACCTCGGCCGGGCGGCCGCGTTGGCGTCGATCCCCGCTGCCTACGCGGGCGGTGTCCTCACGATCTGGCAGCTCTTCGCCGTCGGCTTCATCACAGGCACCTTGACCGTGTTCTTCGACGTGGCGTCGATGTCGTTTCTCCCGTCGATCCTGGAGCGCGAGCTCCTCGCGGACGGCAACGCGGGCCTCCAGGTCTCCTCGCAGACGGCGCAGGTGACGGGGCCGGGAATCGCGGGTGCGCTCATCGGCGCGCTCGGCGCTCCCTATGCCGTCCTCACGGACGCGATCAGCTTCGTGGCGTCCGCGGCGCTCATCTCGCGCGTCACCCACGTGGAGGAACGTGTCGTCGCGACGGAGCGCCGCTCGATGCGCGCGGACATCCGCGAGGGGCTCGGGTACGTGCTCCGGCACCCGATCCTGCGACCCAACCTCGCGTTCACGTTCTCGGCGAACCTCTTCAACGCCATCCTCTTCGCCGTCTTCCTGCTGTTCGCCGTGCGGCTTCTCGGCATGTCGGCGCGCGAGATCGGCGTCGTTTTCGTGCTCGCCAACCTCGGCTCGTTGTCCGGAGCGTTCCTCGTCACCCGCCTGCAGCGGTGGTTCGGGCTCGGCCGCGTGATGCTCGTGACCGCCTTCAGCGGCTGGTCGCTGCTGCTCATCCCGTTCGCCTCCGGCTCGACCGGCGTCGTGGTGCTCGCCGCCGCGCTCCTCGTCTGGGGCACCGGCGCGGTGATCTACAACACGACGAGCATCACCATCGCTCAGGCGATGACACCGGATCGGTTGATGGCGCGCATGAACGCGTCGCGGCGCCTGGTGTCGTACGCGACGGTCCCGCTCGCGATGCTGCTCGGCGGCGTGCTCGGCACCTACCTCGGGCTGCGCACGACGGTCTTCATCGGCGCGGCGGGCCGCTCGCTCGCCGGCCTCATCATCTTCGGGTCACCGGTGCGGTCGATCCGAACACTCGACGACGTGGACGCGCTCGTCGCTGCTCACGATTCGCCGTCCCAGTAGTCGAGATGCGCCGAGCGGCGCAGCATGTAGTGCTTGTCGCCGGCCCAGACGCCGACCTTGTCGCTGTCCGGATACTCGGCGATGCCGAACTCGTTCTTCGTCGAGAGGACGGCGACGCGGACGACGCCGTCACCTGTGTTGCGCACGAGATGGGCGCCGTCCGGGCCGGCCGGGAAGTAGACGGTGTCGCCCGGTTCGAGCACGCGCTCGCCTTCGGGCGAGCGGAGCGTGGGCGTGCCGTTCAGCACGATCAGCCACTCCTCGTCGGTCCACTCGAAGTGGTACGGGCAGATCGCCTGACCGGCGCCGAGCTCGTAGAGGCTCATGCCGATTTGTTTCGCGCCGATCTTCTTGCCGACGCGGACCGCACGGCAGAGGTAACCCTCCGGCTCGTTTCCCTCCGGCCCCTCGTCGGTCGAGCCGGTGAAGAGGTTGAAGATCTCCATGCCCAAGGCTAACCGCGGTCGAGGCGCATCAGGCGGTGGGGCAGCCCTTCCTCCTCGACGTCGCGGACGTGCCGGAAGCCGGCTTTCTCGAACGCGCGCCATGAACGGCGGTTCGCCTCCTCGACCGTGGCGACGCAGGCGTTCGTCTCGGGCCGCGCGAACACGACCTCGTGCACGAAGCGGGAGAGCACCTGCGGGCCGAGTCCCCGCCCGGTCAGCTCCTCCTCGCCGATGAGCAGGTCGACGCCGGCGAGTCCCGGTTCCGCGCTGACGATCGCGCCCCATTCGGGATAGTCGTCGACGAGGTAGGTCTGGGATCATTCCCGCCGATCTGCCATCGACCACGATCACGTACTCGTCGGTGCGGTCACGTTGCAGCCGCTTCGCCATCTCCTCGTCGATCGGATCGCGCCACCAGAGGCGCACGTGCTCGCACTCGGGCCAGGTGCGCAGCAGCGGCAGGTCGCCCTCCGCGAGCGGCCGGAACTCGATCATGCGCGCCGGAAACGCGCCCACACCGAGGTGAGGGTGTCGAGCTCGCGCACGCGCAACGTCCGGCAGCCGACGAGGAACGTGACGAGTGACGCAGCGAGCGCGAGCCCGAGCGACACCACCTGCGCTCCGAACGAGTGGCCGAGGCCGGAGTCGAGCGGCTTCCATACGATCCACGCGATCCCGGCAACCCCCGCCGACACGAGCGCGACGCGGGCGACCGTCTGCGCGATTTCGCCCCCATGGATGCGGCCGAGCCTCCGGCGCAGGAGCACGAGCAGCGCCCATGTGCCGGCGAGGTTGCACACCGCGGTGGCGAGCGGGATGCCCCAGACGCCGAAGCGGTAGAAGGCGTAGTCGAGGACGCCGTTCAGGAACAGGTTGCCGAGCGCGACCGCGGTCGGGATCCAGTTCGACTGCAGGCTGAAGAACGCGCGGTTGAGCATGAGCATCGCCCCGTTGAAGATGAGGCCGGCGCTGAACGCCGCGAGCGAGTGCGCGACGCCCGGCGTCTGCGCCGGCGTGAAGTGCCCGCGCTGGAAGAGGAGGCGGACGATCGGCTCCGCGAGCACCGCGCTCACTGCGGCGGCCGGGATGAGCAGGAACCCGATCTGGCGCAGCCCCGTGCTGACAGTCGTGCGGAACCCGTCCATGTCGCCGCGCGTCGCGAAGCGCGAGAGCGACGGGAAGAGCACGGTGGCGATCGCCACGGAGAACATCCCCTGCGGGAGCATGTAGACGAGGAACGCTTTCTGGATCGCCGTCGGCGCGTAGTTCGCGTCGATGAGTCGCGACGCGAAGAAGGTGTCGATGACGGCGTTGACGTTGATCAGGCCGAGGCCAAGCGTGACCGGGACCATGAGGACGAGGACGCGCTTCACCGCCGGGTCGCGCCAGTCGAGCACGAGCTGCAGGCGGCCGTCTCGGCCGCGCAGCCACGGCATCGGTAGGAACACCTGGATGAACGTCGCGACGAGGATCGAAACCGCGTACACGTAGAGCTTCGTGTTCATCGAGTGCGCCTGCGGGACGCCGATCGCGAGCCCGGCGACGATGGCGAGGTTCCAGAACACCGGGGAGATGGCCGGCACGGTGAAGTGGTCGTAGCTGTTCAGGATCCCGACGACGATCCCCGAGACCCCCAGCAGCGTCACGATCGGGAACAGCACGCGCGACAGGCCGATCGCGAGCGCTCGGTCGTGTCCCGGATTGCCGAAGACGCCGATCACCCATGGCGCGATGAGGATGAAGACCGCCGTCAGCGCGCTGAGCCCGAGCAGCATCAGCCAGAAGAGCGTCGACGCGACCCGCCACGCGCGCTTGCGCTCGCCTTTCTCGAGCAGCTCGCTGAAGACGGGGACGAAGGCGGACGAGAGCGCCGCGTCGGCGACGAGCGCGCGGACGAGATTCGGCAGCTGGAAGGCAACCGTGAACGCGTTGACCTTGCCGGAGGCGCCGAAGTAGTACGAGGACACGACCTCGCGGACGAGCCCGAGCACGCGCGAGAGGCCGGTGGCGGCAGCGAAGATCGCGGTCGAGACGGCGAGCCGCGGGCGGACGGGCTCCACGGGCGCCCGCTCGCCTTCGCGCCGTGGCGGGGGGACCGGCAGCGCCATCGTCGGCTGCTCGGACATGTCGGCCAGGAGCGGCCAACGGTCGAGGGACTCGGGGCGGTCGAAGTACGCGGAGCGGCCCTCCTCGCGCCGACGGCGGTCGCGCTCCAGCCGGCGGAGATCGCGCTCGCGGTCGGCGTCGCTCACGAGGTGAGCATAGGGAGCGCGGCGGCTTTCCCGGCCTGTTGCTACCATCTTGGCGCCCGCGATTGCGGGCCTTTTAACGCGATGCCCAACATTCAGCAACAGAAGAAGCGCGTCGGCCAGGCCTCACGGCAGCGGCTCGAGAACCTGCGCTGGAAGTCGACCGCGAAGACGCTCATGCGGCGCCTGAAGGAGGCCTCGGACGGCGGCGATGCGACCGCGGTCGGCGAGCGCCACCGCGAGCTCGTCAGCTGGCTCGACAAGGCGGCCGCCCACGGTGCGCTGCACCGCAACACCGCCTCCCGCCGCAAGGCGCAGGCTGCCCGGCTTCTCGCCGGTAAGAAGTCCTAGCTAGTACACGTGTCCGGAAGTTCGGTGGTCATGCCGCGAGCTGAAGGTCGCGCTCGTGTGCGGTGATGCTGGTGAGGACGTGGTCGAGGTCGTCTCGGGTGAATGTCCATTCGAATGGTCGGGCGATCTGTCGGTAGTGG